>CANDIF010000034.1 GCA_947384775.1 uncultured Clostridium sp. | reverse complement strand
TCTTTATTTCTTACTTCCCTAGTCTTTATTTCTTACTTCCCTAGTCTTTATTTCTTACTTCCCTAGTCTTTATTTCTAAAAATCACTTTTTTTACTAGATATATTGATTTATCTAGTAAATTATTATAAACTTGTATTAATTTTTAATATATAAGGAGATTTAAACATGGCAATTAAAAAAAATTATATAATAAAAAAGAGAAATATATTGAACGAATTACGAGCTAATAATATGACTTTACAAGAACTTAGATTTTTTAGCATTTATCTTAGTAAAATTAATCCTGATAAATTAGAAACTCGTATGGTTCGATTCTCTTTAACAGATTTTCAAAAAATTATGGACTTTGGAAAGTTAAATATTAATCAATTAAAAAATACAACAAATAATCTTTTATCTAAAATTGTCAATATTCCAAATGAAAGAGGTGGATATTCTGCTTTTCAGCTTTTTAAAAAATGTAATGTAGATACAAATGAACATGGTGATTGGTATGTTGAAATAGATGCTCATGATGAAGCCTTACCTCTTATGTTTGAATTTAAAAATAAATTCTTTTCCTATCAACTATGGAATGCTTTACGTTTAAAGAGTACTAATCATCTACGAATGTATGAAATTTTAAAACAATATGAAAAAATTGGTGAAAGAATTCTTTTGGTAGAAGAACTTAGAGAACTTCTAGGTATTGATAAAAAAGAATATCTAAGATTTGATAACTTTAAAGTTTTTGTATTAAATAGTTGTCAGGAAGCCTTAGAAAAATATACAGATATAAAATTTACTTATGAGCCATATGGCAAAAAAGGGCGTGGTGGTAAAATATTAACTCTAAAATTCACTATACAACACAATGAAAATTACGAGAATCCAATTTCTTTAGAACAATTTATAAATTTAGATGAACAACCTCAAGAAATCAATCTGGTGGAACAACAATTTCACCGAAAACTTGAATTTTTATGTCAAGCTTGCAATAATGAATTTTCTATCCCTCAAATAAAAATTATTTATGACTTACTTCTTAAAATTCTTCCTTACAGATTATTAGAACAAGATACAGAAGTTTATGATTATATAAAGCGAAAGTATGATGAATTGAATTGGAGAGCTAGTTATACGACAATTACATATCGTTTTGGTTATTTAAAAAAAATTTTAGAAGCAGAAATTATTGAATAATATTTATTAAAATCTTGGATATATTGTCAAAAATCTAGCTTCATAAATAGTTAAATTACTTTTACTGAAAAAAACTTATAAGAGGGAGTCCAGCGGGAACGGCTGGCAAGTTTCCAACAACTGTGTAGCAGTTTTGGTATAACTTGCTATACCAATTGACTTTTGATAAATTTTAGGCTACACTGTAGCTAAAATTTATCATTAGGAATTTGGTATGAAAGGGGTCTAGCTTAATGGCTCATGTTGCAAAATATACTAGAGGAGCAGTCGGTCACTTATTTAAACATTTTGAACGAGCAAAAGATGAAAAGGGCGATTACATAAAGTTTAGCAATCAGGATATTGATACCAGTAAATCAAACTTGAATTATAATCTTGCTCCTTATCACAATCAACTAAAATATGTTCATGAAAGAATAGGAGAAGTACAATGTTTAAAGAGAAAGGATGTAAATGTGATATGTAGCTGGGTAATCACTATACCAAAAGAACTTCCAGAAAAGTATCAAGAAGATTTTTTTAAACTTTGCTATGAGTTTTTAAAAAATCGATATGATCCACAAGAAAAAAATGTTATATCTTCGTATGTTCATCTTGATGAAATTAGTCCTCATCTACATTATGCTTTTATTCCCGTAGTTTTTGACGAAAAGAAGAAAAAGGAGAAAGTTTCAGCAAAGGAGTTAATTACTAAAAAGGATTTACAAACATTTCATACAGATTTGCAAAAATTTATAGAGAAAAAATTATTAAAACCTCATGAGTATACCTTTGAATGTAATATTTTAAATGGGGCAACAGAAAACGGAAATTTTACTATACAAGGATTAAAAGCCAAAACATTAGAAGAACAAAATAGAAACGAATTAGAACGAATGCAAGAATTACTTTCTCAAAGTAATAAAAAGGCAAAAGAATTTCAAAAAATAGAACAAGAATATCAGAATACATTTCAAGAATTAGAGAAAACGCTTAAAACGCTCCAAAATGACGTTAAAATGCTTTCGGTGGATAAAAGTACCATGCTAGTAGAAAAAAACGCTTTAAAGGGCAAAATAAACGCTTTAAAGGGCAAGTTATTATCTTTGGAAGAGGTCAACAAAATTAATTTTAAAAAAACTATTACTGGAGGCATTAAAGGAATTAGCTATGAAGATATTATAAATCTTAAAGCGACTGCACAAAAAGTAAATGAGATTAGTAAAATGATGAATGAAAGCCAAGAAAAGTTAAAACAAGCAGAACGAGCGGAAAAGAGAGCAGAAAAACTCTTGAATGAGACAAAAAAAATGCCTATGAAACAACAAATGGAGCATATTCAATTGATAAAAGAAAATGAGAGTTTAAAGAGAAAGATAAAGGAAATTAATGAAATATTAGAGGAACTCCCAGATTTAAACAATCAAATTCAACAAAAAACTCAAAAAAATAAGCAATTTGATTATGATATGAATAGATAAAAACCCCTTGAATTTTTTTATTGGATTCAAGGGATTTTTTATCTTAGTAATTTATGCTTTGATAAACTAATAAGTTTAAGATACCAAGCAAAATTAGTAAATTCTTTTTCTTCTTGATACCATTATTTAGTCCTTTATAAATGCCATAATTGAATAGCTAATAAAAAACCTATTTTTAAACCAAGTTCTAAATAAATATCTTCTGATTTTCCATAATCAATAATTAACTGTTCAGATAATTCATCAATTATTGTTTGAGATAATTCTTTCTGCTGAAAAATAGAATTGGCAAACTCTGTAATATCCTTACCACATTTTTTTTCATAATCACTAATACGTTTTAATAAATTACTCTTTAGCATTGTTTCTTCTTCATCTTCATTTTCTGCTCCATATACAATAAAACTTAGAACATTTTTCCAATTTAGTCGATCTAAATAGTTATTCAAACACATTTTATTTCCTCCTTAATGTAAAATAATTTTATTACGTTTTATAACGTATATTATATGCTTTAAAACGTAATAAATCAATATATAAGTGAATTTTATTATCATTATATGTATTCTTGTATTTTGACTTAATCCTTTTTTTAACGTATATTATCCATATTGGAGGTGACTATAATTATGTCTATGGCTAAAAAAATAAGAATTTTACTTATTGAACGAGATATGACAATGACAGATTTAGCAAAAAAGTTAGAAACATCAAAATCAAATCTTAGTGATAAGATGAAAAGAGATAATTTTTCAGAAAAGGAATTAATCGAAATTGCTGATGTTTTAAATAGTGATTTTAAGGGAAGTTTTATTATGAGAGATACTGGGAAAGAAATTTTATAGATAGTTCTTAGGGGATTGCGTTCCCCCTTTGGGGGCGGAGGGGGAGGGAAGAAAGTGTAAAATTGTAATTTGTTAATGGAACGGTTTTGTTGCTATAATGAAATGAAATGAAAGAGAGAGCTATCGAATACGATAGTTCTCTTTTTCATGCAATGAAATGACAGCAACAAAATAAATCAAATACAAGGGCGACCGTAGGGAGTGTATTTTACCCTTGTATTTGATTTAAGTGGAATGGATCTTAGTCTATAAATTTCATAAATGAAATTAGTTTTTTTGGCATTTTTTCTCCTTGTTTGTTAGTTTGTTTTTAATACTTGTTTTTAATACTTATTTTTAATACTTGTTTTCGGTGTCCGCAAACCCTTTATTTATGCGACTTTCAGAATTTACTTCCCTAGTCTTTATTTCTTACTTCCCTAGTCTTTATTTCTTACTTCCCTAGTCTTTATTTCTTACTTCCCTA
>CANDIF010000033.1 GCA_947384775.1 uncultured Clostridium sp. | reverse complement strand
TTCCCTACATTGATTTGCAAACTTCCCTACATTGATTTGCAAACTTCCCTACATTAATTGATTTTTGTAGTGAAATTTGTTATTATAGCTTTATGGAGGTGGAAATTATGGCAACTATTAAAGAAAATTATCTTGTAAAAAAAAGAAATGTACTTAATGAGATACGCTCAAATAGCATGACACTACAAGAACTTAGATTTTTCAGCATTTATTTAAGTAAAATTAATCCATTAGATATATCAACAAGGATTGTACGCTTTCCGATTGACGATTTTAAGGCAATTATGGAATTAGGCAGAATAAATATTGACTATATGAAAACCGTCACAAATAGCCTTTTAAGTAAGGTTGTGAATATACCTACTGAACGTGGCGGATATACTGGTTTTCAACTTTTCAAGTGCTGTAAGATAGATATTAATGATAATGCTGAATGGTATATTGAAATTGACGCACATGATGAAGCCTTACCCCTCATGTTTGAATTTAAAGATAAATTTTTTTCTTACCAGTTATGGAACGCATTACGTTTAAAAAGTTCTAATCAATTGCGAATGTATGAGATACTAAAGCAATATGAAAAAATAGGTATACGTATATTATCAATTGAAGAATTGAGAAATCTTTTAGGAATAGATAAAAAAGAATATCCTCGTTTTGACAATTTTAAAAATAGAGTGCTTGACGCTTGTCAACAGGCTTTAGCAGAAAATACTGACATAAAATTTACATACGAACCATATGGAAAAAAAGGCAAGGGTGGTAAAATCTTATTTCTTAAATTCATTATTCAAAAAAATAAAGACTATAAAGATCAACTTTCACTGGATAGATTTATTGAGCAAAATAAAGAAATTGAAAAGGAACTTGAAGAACCAGAGGGACTGTATAACAAACGTATAAAATTCTTGTGTGAGGCTTGCAATAATGAATTTTCAGAAAATGAAATTATTGTCTTGTATAATCTTATGCTTGAATATTTACCCTACTCTATCATTTCTGAGGATTTAAAATGTTATGATTACTTAATGCACAAATATGATGAAATGAAAATGCGAGCTGAAAAAACCAAAATTTCACATCGTTTTGCCTATTTAAAAAGTTTAATAGGTACAGAGTAAAAAATTTTTCTTTTAGCAACTGGAACAAGAAAGAAAAAATCCGATCCAACTACATAATAATAAAGCAAACAAAGGGTGTCCAGCGGGAACGGCTGGCAAGTTTCCAACAACTGTGTAGCAGTTTTGGTATAACTTGCTATACCAATTGACTTTTGATAAATTTTAGGCTACACTGTAGCTAAAATTTATCATTAGGAATTTGGTATGAAAGGGGTCTAGCTTAATGGCTCATGTTGCAAAATATACTAGAGGAGCAGTCGGTCACTTATTTAAACATTTTGAACGAGCAAAAGATGAAAAGGGCGATTACATAAAATTTAGTAATCAGGATATTGATACCAGTAAATCAAAATTGAATTATAATCTTGCTCCACATCGACATCAGTTAAAATATATCCATGAAAGAATAGAACAAGTGCAGTGTCTAAAAAGAAAAGATGTAAATATTATGTGTAGTTGGATAATCACTGCACCAAAAGAACTCCCAGAAGAGTACCAAAAAGATTTTTTTAAACTTTGCTATGAGTTTTTAAAGAACCGATACGATCCTCAAGAAAAAAATGTCATATCTTCGTATGTTCATCTTGATGAAATTAGTCCTCATCTACACTATGCTTTTATTCCTGTAGTGTTTGACGAAAAGAAGAAAAAAGAGAAAGTTTCAGCAAAGGAATTAATTACAAAAAAGGATTTACAAACATTTCATACAGATTTACAAAAATTTATAGAGGAAAGATTATTAAAGCTTCATGAGTATACCTTTGAATGTAATATTTTAAATGGGGCAACAGAAAACGGAAATTTTACTATACAAGGATTAAAAGCCAAAACATTAGAAGAACAAAATAGAAACGAATTAGAACGAATGCAAGAATTACTTTCTCAAAGTAATAAAAAGGCAAAAGAATTTCAAAAAATAGAACAAGAATATCAGAATACATTTCAAGAATTAGAGAAAACGCTTAAAACGCTCCAAAATGACGTTAAAATGCTTTCGGTGGATAAAAGTACCATGCTAGTAGAAAAAAACGCTTTAAAGGGCAAAATAAACGCTTTAAAGGGCAAGTTATTATCTTTGGAAGAGGTCAACAAAATTAATTTTAAAAAAACTATTACTGGAGGCATTAAAGGAATTAGCTATGAAGATATTATAAATCTTAAAGCGACTGCACAAAAAGTAAATGAGATTAGTAAAATGATGAATGAAAGCCAAGAAAAGTTAAAACAAGCAGAACGAGCGGAAAAGAGAGCAGAAAAACTCTTGAATGAGACAAAAAAAATGCCTATGAAACAACAAATGGAGCATATTCAATTGATAAAAGAAAATGAGAGTTTAAAGAGAAAGATAAAGGAAATTAATGAAATATTAGAGGAACTCCCAGATTTAAACAATCAAATTCAACAAAAAACTCAAAAAAATAAGCAATTTGATTATGATATGAGTAGATGAAAAATGAATTTCTCTTTTACTTAATACTTTTCTATTTATGGTATGTCAAAGGAATTTCACGACATATGTTCCTTCCCTCTGGTCAGTCCGCTATTCCATATTCCCCTTGACATACCTAGTAGAATGTGTATATTCAGCTATGCCGATACCCGAAAACTAAAAATTATAAATACGATAATTGACTTGCTAATAAAAACCCAATCTTTAATCCAAATTTTAAAAAGGTGTCTTCTAGTTTTCCATGATCTATAACTAAGTCTTCTGATAATTCATCAATTAATAATTCTGATAATTCATTTTCTTCTAACTTTCTTTTTTGAATAGTATTTGCGAATTTTTTAATATCCTCATTACATTTTTGTTGATAATTATTAATTTGTTCTAATAAATCACTTTTCATAATAAAAATTTTTTCTTCTTCATCTTCGACTCCATACATAATAAAACTTAAGATATTTTCCCAATTTATTCGATTTAAACAGCTTTTATCATACATTCTATCATCTCCTTTCTTGTATAGAATATCATGATATATCACTATCTGTCAATATGTTTATATACATATCACTATATTGATTTATATTTCATTAATCTTATATAATAATTGTGAAATATAATGAAAAGGAGTGATGGAATGGAAAATAAAAAAAGACGAAAACAATGGTCAACCGCTACAGATTATGATTTATATGAAAAATTAAAAGGATTATCAGACAAAACAAGAATACCAACTACCAAACTTTTAGATGAAGCGATTGAAGATTTACTTGTAAAATATAATATTCTTCAAAAAAGCGATAAAAAAAATCCATAATTATTTTATAGAGCATGAAAAAGAGAGAAAAGGGAATACTTGAAAACGCTGATAGCATATGTTATAATGCCAGTAGGCAAAAAACGATGAAAGTGTCCGTGTAGGCACACAAAAACCCCAGTAGCTGCAACTACTGGGGTTTTCTATTCCGTTTTGGTAGGGTGGCTTATGCCCTAGGTTGACTACCGACTAATTATTTTTTCTTGTCCAACCATTTGCAAATATAGTGGCAAACTATACCCGCCATAACAGAAAATAAAAACGATGAAAATATATCCATGTCGGCACGCCCCCTTTCTGCACCTGTCTAGGGGTGGTAGCAAGATATATTATAACATAATCGTATAAATGTTAAAATATATATTATTTTTTAAAGACGTATTAATAAATTCAGTTTCTTGGAGGAGGTCGGGGGTATGGGGGTAGAACCCCCATAGAAATAATAGCTAACAAAAATGTTGAAATATGTGGAGTGTGTATAATCGGGTTGCTGGTAACGGGGAACTGAAAGATTTTTTCTTTCAGTTTCCCGTTATCGGCATAGCCGAATATACACACTCCACTAGGTATGTCAAGGGGAACATGGAATAGCGGACTGACCAAAGGGAGGGAGCATATGCCGTGAAAGCCCCTTGACATACCGTAAACAGAATGAATAGTAAAAATATGGAAAAGAAATTAGGCACACACGCGCGCGCGCGCGTATGTTAGTTAGCTTGTTTTAAATATATTTTAAATACTTGTTTTTAAATACTTGTTTTCGGTGTCCGCAAACCCCTATAAATACTGGATTTTTTATATTTAGTTCCCTACATTGATTTGCAAACTTCCCTACATTGATTTGCAAACTTCCCTACATT
>CANDIF010000032.1 GCA_947384775.1 uncultured Clostridium sp. | reverse complement strand
TATAATTTGATATAGCAAAAGTTAAAATGGTTTAAATTAAATTCTAGGAAAGGAGATGCACAATGAACAATGGAAAAGATTATATAAAACATTTTGATGAAATATTTGAAACAAATCTTATTGATAAAATAAGTTTAAAAAATTTTGAAACATTAAAATTAATTTTTGATACTTTTGGAGAAGATTTATATAAGCCTACTCCTAAATATGAAAATATAAGAAATGACTATATAGAAATTTCAAGTAAATTGGAATCAACATTTACAGATGAACAAAAAGAATTACACAACAAATATATAACTTAAATGGTTTGATGACAGAAGAATTAGAATTACATTTATTTATATTTGGTTATATATTAGGAAATGGACTAAAATTAGAAGTAAAAAAGGAGCTTATAAAAGATGAAGAATAAAAAACAAATACAAGAATTATATTGGAAATACAGAGAAGAAATGTATCATAAAACAGATGAATTATCAAAAATAAGTAAAGATATTTCCACTAATTATACTAAATTGTGCATAACACTAACTAAAGATGAAAAGAAATTGTTAGATAATATACAGGAACATGAAAATATAAAAAGTGGAATAATAGAATTACAAGTATTTGAGTTTGCATTTTCATTAGCAACTAAATTATTTGTTGAAGGTTTAGGTAAAGAAAATTAAAATAACTAAAAAAGAGAAATAATTGATATTACTATAAAATCAGCTATTTCTCTTTTTTATTTTTTAGCCAGTCTTTAGCTTCAGCTTCCTTAAACCTTTCATCTGCAAAGAATTCGGATAAAGTTATGCCAATAGCTTCACAGATAATAATAAATTTTCAAGTCTTATTGTTTTGGTTTTTCTAGTTAAGAACTGTGAAATTGTAGAATTGTAAACACCTGTTAAGTCTTGAAGTTTATAAGTTGTTATATCTTTTTCAGTCATTAACTCTTTTAATCTAACTGCAACTAAATCAGAAAAATCCATATATCCCCCATCCTTCCAAAGTTTGATTTAATTTTAGCAAAAGATTATCTCAAAATCTCTCAATAAATTGAGATGATTTGCAATAAAATATTCAAAATATTGAGATATTGTGTTATAATGGAGCATGAAAGGAGTTTTTTATATTATGCAGACAGTTTTAAGTAATTATTCAACATTGGAACAAAAGAAAATACAACTAGAGAAAAAGGCAAAGGAAATAGAATTACTTAAACAAAAATTAGAAAAACATTTTAGATTTAAGATACCAAGATATGTAATAATGGATATAGTAGAAAATGAAGATTATAAGCATTTTTGTTTAATGATAAATTTAGCAGTTATAAACGAGAGATTAACAAAGGAAAATGGGAAAATATTTAAAGATGGAATCAAAGAAATGTTACAGATACAAAATGAATATAGTAAACTAGAGATACACAAGTTATTATATGACTAAAATTCCCCTATCCCCTACCATTGTTAATAATCTTGTTTTATTTTTAAAATAATATCTCAATATATTGAGATAAATTTTAGCCAAACTATTTAAAATTAAAAAATGTTATGATATAATTTCAATGAATATAATATTATGTCGAAATATGGGGTATTGTCAAACATAATATTATAAGTTCGAAAGAGAGGTAGAAAAAGTATGTTAAAGACAAAAGCTAGATTTAAGCTATTACTAGCATTAGGCATTATGATATTAGCAATATGTGTATTCAATATGAATACAGTAAATGCAGCAACACAGGAAGAATTACAAGAAATGTTAGATGTAATACCTAGTGAAATAACATTAGATATTACAGAATTAGAAGCAATGACAATTAAAGATGGATGTTTTTTTGAAAAAAGAACACAGGCAATAGAAAATAAAATTAAAGAAATATTAACACAAAATAATTTTTCAGTAGCTGATATTAATATTTCTGATACTAGTTATCCAACTGATTATGCTAATTTTTATAAAGGAATAATAAGTATTGGTGGTAAACAAAAAACAATTTCATTAGTATATAGTAACTCAAATCAAAAGAACTCATCAGATGAACAAACAATAAAAAATATAAAAATAGAAAGTCCTAAATATTATGAAACTAATATGGACTTTATGAAGAAACTTGAAAATAATGAAATAGATTTTGTGCAAGAACTATTAAATAAGTATTATAGTAAATATGCAACAGATAATTCAATTAAAATTATAACATATACTCCTCAAGGTGGTTCAGATGGTTGTTTAAATATGGGAATGCAAGTATGTGTAGCAGTCTTAAAAAATGGATTTGTATATAATATAAAAAATATAGGCTGGGAAGTAACAGCTCCAAGTATAAATGTTCCTAGCACAGTTGCAGATAGTGAATTAAATAATTATATCATTAATGCAGTAAAAGAATATTATCCAGAATATGCTAATAGAATAACTAAAGTTGAAAAAGGAGCAAATAGTAATACAGCATTTTCAAATATACCTAATATTTACACAATTTCAACTGATACACAATATGATGAATCTTATCTTATTGTAAAAACAACTCCTAAAATAACATTAGATAATACAGAAACAAATATAAAATTAGAAACATCAGAAGGAGTAATACCATCAAATACAGTATTAGAAGTAGCACCTATAACAGAAGGAACAACTTATAATACAGTAAAAACAGCATTAACAAATATAAGTAAATTCAAAGTATTTGATATTAATTTATTATCAGATGGAGTAAAAATTCAACCTAATGGAAAAGTTAAAATTAGTATTCCAGTACCAACAGAATTTAATAAATCAAATTTAGTTGTATATAGAGTAGCTGACAATGGAGATAAGACAGAATATACAGTTACAGTAAATGGAGATGTGGCAACATTTGAAACAGACCACTTCTCAACTTATGTATTAGCAGAAAAAGAAGTTACACAAAACACAACAAACACAAATAATACAACAGATAGAAAAAAAGATGATACCCCAAAAACAGGAACAATAGCAAGTATTTACTTTATGATACCTGTAACAATAATATCTGCAATAGGAATAATAGCATTTAGAAGAAAAGAAACAAAATAGTATAAAGTACATATTTCACATAGGGCAGACTTTAAACCTCTGCCCTATTATTAACTTAAAGGAAGGTGTTACAAGATGAGTAGAAAAAAGAGTAAACATGGAAAACAAACAAGACATTATATTCAAATAATATTTATTATTATTTTCATTATTAGTATTTCTGCCATTGCATACTACTTTTATAATATGAATAAAAATAAGGGCAAAAATATATTAGAAGATACAAAGATAGATGAGGAACAAGTAACAGAACAAAGAACGGAAAGAATGTTACAATTAGAAGAATTAAAAAAAGAAAATCAGGATATTGTAGGTTGGATAGAAATAGAAGGAACAAACATCAATTTCCCAGTATTACAAGGAACAGATAATCAATATTATATGGAACATACATATACAAAAGAATATTCAAAAGATGGGTCAATATTTTTAGACAAGAGCTATGACTGGAATATCCCAAGCAGTAACTTATTACTATACGGACACAATAACAAGAATGGAACAATGTTTCAAGACTTATTGAAATACAAAGAAGAAAGTTTTTATAAAGAACACCCTACAATAAGATTTACAACAATAGATGAGGACTGCCAATATGAAATAATATCAGCTTTTCTATCAAGAGTATATTATCAAGATGAACAAAATGTATTTAGATATTATTATTTTATTAATGCCAATAATGAAGTGGAATATAATCAATATATAGAAGAAAGTAAAAAAGCTAGTTTATATGATACAGGAAAATCTGCAACTTATGGAGAGCAATTATTAACTTTATCTACTTGTTCATACCATACAGAAGATGGAAGGTTTGCAGTAGTAGCCAAGAAGATAAAATAAATGTAATTCCAAATATTTCAAGTAAGATTATGTCGAAATTTGTAGTATAATGTAGTAAATGATTTAAAAATGAATGGAGTAGTAAATATGAAAAATAAAATTTTAAGTAGTATTATTTTAGTAATATTAATATTTACAGCAGTTTCTAATATAGTTTATGCAACAAATGGGGAGATACCAACTAAATATGATTTAAGAAATGAAATAAGTATAATTCCACAAAGGCAATTATCAAGTAATTCAGACAAAGGACCAGCATGTTATCATTATGCAAAAACAAAAATGATAGAAACTTACTTACAGAAAACTAAAGGAATTAATTACAATTTATCAGAAGCATACTATGGTTACTGTGGGGAAAGTGAAAATACTATATTTGTATTAGAGAGTGATTTTCCTAATCAAATGTTTTCACAAATAAGCAATATTGAACAAAAAGTTGAATCTGTAAAATCAAAGGCAGTAATAAATAATTTTAAATATTTAAGAGGAATTAATAAAGAAGATAGTACAACAGTAAAAAGTTATATACAAAAATATGGTGGAGTACTTGCAACATTAGAGGGAGATGTTCAATGGAGTGATTATAAAGGTGGTATATATCATAAAGAAAAATATACAGGAAATCTTCACGCAGTAACAATTATAGGTTGGGATGACAATTACTCAAAAGATAATTTTGTATATGAGAAACCTGAAAACGATGGTGCATGGTTAATTCTAAACACTTGGGGAACAAGTTGGGGGAATAATGGTACAGGTTGGGTATCTTATGAAGATAGTTACAATTTACTTGGTGGAACAGAATTTATAGGAAGCATAACACTTGCAGATGGAGAAGTAATAGAAACTAAACTTGAAGATGAGAAAGAAGAAACAGCAGAAACACCTGTTATAGAACAACAAAATCAAACTCAAAAAATGATAGAAGAACATAATAATATAAAGAATATGCAGGATATATTAATAGTTATATTTGCAGTTGCAATTATACTATTAATAATTGGACTGATCTTAAATTTGAGAAGGCATAAAAAATAATAATTAAGAGGTGTTTTATATGAAAAATAAAATTTTAAGTAGTATTATTTTAATT
>CANDIF010000031.1 GCA_947384775.1 uncultured Clostridium sp. | reverse complement strand
CCAGATTTCTCGAGATGGCGGAACTGCTGATAGCCCTAGAACTTTAAGCAAATAACAATCATTAAAAAACAGGATTTTGAAAATCCTGTTTTTTTCTTTAGGCTTATAAATCACAGTTTGTGAGAGAAAATTTTAAAAATTGAATATTCAGCAAGATGGAGCGGTCTGCAAGAGCAAGACAAACTGCAAGTTGTTCATATCAAAAAATGTTTTATTAATAAATATTTTTTTACATTATTTTCCAGTTTTCTATTGAATTTATTTTTGTTTTGATATAGTATATAGGAAGTAATTATTACTAAGGAGGTTTATAATGCCAAGGGTTACAAAAGCTACAAATAAGAAAGAGACTAAAAGTGTTGGTAAAGTTGCAGTTGCAGCTTCTGAAGTTGTTTCTACAAATAAATCCAAAAAAGCAAAAACTACAGCAAAGAAAACTGTGTCTAAGAATGTAGAAAAAGTTGTAAAAAAGACTACTTCTTCAAAAGTTTCTGCAAAAAAATCTGTAGCCAAAGACACAAAAAAAGTTGTAGAAAAGCCTAGTAAAGCAAAGACTGCTTCAGCTACTACAAATACTAAAAAGTCTACAGCTAAAAAAACATCTACCACTGCAAAACCAACTACAAAAAAGACTCCTGCAAAGTCTAGCAAAAAAGTAACTTCAAAAGCACCAGCAAAAAAGACAGTCTCTAAATCTTCAAAAAGTAAAACATCTACTACTCCTAAGAGAAAACCTACGGCAAAGAAACAAACTTCTCCAAGTATCTCAGAGTATTATGATTTACCATATAGATATAATCAGACTGTTGTAAAGATTTTGGCTCAAACGCCAAATACTTTATTTGTTTATTGGGACATTTCAGATAGTGATAGAGAAAAGTATGTTAAAGAATTTGGAGAATATTTCTTTAATGATACTTATCCAGTTCTTATTATTCACAACAAAACAATGAACTATTATTTTGAAATAGAAGTTAATGATTTTGCAAATAGCTGGTATTTTCATGTATCTGATGCACATTGTGATTATGAAATTGAATTTGGTCGAAGAAAAAAAGCTTCTAGAGAAATTTCCATTCCTAATGATTATGTATATATTTCTTCATCTAATGTTATAGAAGCTCCAAATGATAAATTTTTATTTGAACCAAATACTAGAAATTTATTCTTTAGAAATGTTAAAACTAATCAAGAGTTTTCTAAAGATATTGCAACTCTTTCTTTTATGGAAAAGATTAATAAAATATATAATATTTACGATGTATATAAAGAAATTTATAAAGAAGAAGATTTAATAGATGCCATGAATAATCCTACTTCTTCAGGTTCTGGTCTAAGTTTTTATCCAAAGAATTAATGGCTTCTTTGTTTAGGCTCTTGTGAGAAAGGATTGATTTTGATGACAAATCCAAAAGGTTACGTAAGTTTCATACTACATGCACATTTACCTTTTATTCATCACCCAGAAAGCGATGATTATTTAGAAGAAGAATGGTTATTTGAGGCAATCTCTGAAACATACATACCATTGCTTCTTAATTTTAAAAAATTAGAGGAGGAAAAAGTTGACTTTAGAATAACAATGTCACTTACTCCCCCTTTATTAAATATGCTTGATAATGAATTATTACATCAAAAATACATACATTACTTAGAAAAACATATTGAACTTTGTGAAAAAGAAGTTATACGAACTACTTATGACTCTAGGCTTAATGAATTATCTAAGTACTATTTAGATAGATATTCTAATGATTTACATTTATTTAGAGACGTTTATGAATGCAATTTAATAAATCAATTTAAACATTTTCAAGATATTGGAGTTTTAGAAATTATAACTTGTGGTGCTACACATGGTTTCTTTCCAATATTATATGTAAATGAAAATACTGTAAAAGCTCAAATAGGTGTAGGTGTTGAAACATACAAAAAGTATTTTGGTCGTCCACCTAGAGGTATTTGGCTACCTGAATGTGGTTATGTTCCACAAGCAGATAAATATTTAAAAGACTTTGGTATTGAGTACATTATAACTGAATCACATGGAATTTTATATGCAAATCCTGCACCAATTTATGGCACCTTTGCCCCTATTGTTTCTCCTGGTGGTGTAGTTGCTTTTGGTCGTGACATTGAAAGTTCTAGACAAGTATGGAGTTCTATTAATGGGTACCCCGGAGATTTTAATTATAGAGAATTTTATAGAGATATTGGATATGATGCCGATTATGACTATATAAAGCCATATATTGCCCATAACGGTGTTAGAGTTAATACTGGTATAAAATATCATCGAATAACATCAAAAGGCGAATTTAAGGATTATTACAATTTACAATGGGCAAAAGATTCTGCAGAAAAACAAGCAGGTCATTTCTTTGATTCTAGAGTTAAACAAATCGACCACTTAGCAAGTATTATGAATCCAAAACCACCTATAATAGTTTGCCCATATGATGCTGAATTATATGGCCATTGGTGGTATGAAGGACCATATTGGTTATACATTCTATTTAAAAAAATTTATTACGATAATGGAAATTTCAAGTTAATCACACCTGGGGAATATATTGATAAATTCCCAGAAATTCAAGTTTGTTCTCCTTGTCTTTCTAGTTGGGGAGCAAATGGATATAATGAAGTATGGCTAAATCAAACAAATGACTATGTTCATAGGCATTTACATGTTGCAGGAGACAGAATGGTAGAATTAGCACATACCTTCCCTAATGAAGAAAATGAACTAAAAGAAGAAGCATTAAACCAATGTGCAAGAGAATTACTTTTAGCACAAAGCAGTGACTGGTTATTTATAATAACCAATGGAACAATGGTAGATTATGCAAAAAAGAGAATAAAAGACCATATAGGAAGATTTACAAAATTATATGAACAAATTAAATCAGACACAATAGACGAAAACTTCTTAAAAGACATTCAAGAAAAAGACTGCATTTTCCCAGAAATAAATTATATGATTTATTATTAATCGTTCTATAATATTAGCATTGTATTGATTTAGTAGAACCCCAGTCGTTCTTCGAACGCCAGCCCCCTTATTAAAGGGGCTTTTTTGTTTTGTTCTTGTAATGTTTTTTCGAAATAGCTCCACATGGATATTCATTTTTTAATTTTTAAACAACTGTATTAAAAATTAAAAAATCGAATATCCAGCAAGATGGAGCGGATTTTATATATTCTTTTTAGAGTAACCAAAAATAACTTTATTACATATTATATGAATAGCTAAAAGCTTTTTAGTAGATAATATATGTGTAATGGAGGTATTTTTCTTGAAATCATTCTGCATAAAAACAAACAATAAAGAACTTATAAATTATTTACTAAAAGAATTAGAATACTTTGATATGAACAATATATATGTATCAATTTACAAATTCAAACTATATCAAAATATTATTATCCACTATACAGGAAAACATAAAGACGAATTTCTAAAAAACATCTCAACAATTCTTGCATATACAATTATAGATTTTTATGAACCTAAAATTATAAAGAACTTAATCAACTCTAATTATTTTTATTTTTCCACATCTGAAAAAAAGGCAATCTATAATTTATGCTTAAATAATGTTGATTTTGCTGGTTCTCTTAATTCAATATCTATTATTTCAAATTCTTTATTTGAATATTTATCTTGCGAACATTCTTTAATATTAGAAGGTTTTATTAATTTTAGGCTAACTAATTACATTAAAAGTTTAGATTCTATTGTCGATATGTGCGTAAATAAATTTATTATTGATAGAGAATATCACGAATTTATTAGTTTACTTAAGTTATATATCTCCTCTTCTGAGTCTACTTGTGATGTAATTCATTTAATTTATCAAAATGAAGAGTCTATTCTTCTTAACTCTTCAAAAAAAATTATTAAACCAGATACAACGATGAATAGTTTTAAGTATTTATCTGATATTTCCTTTTCTTCAAATGATTTAGCTTTAAATACACTTTTAACTTTGCTTCCTAAAAAGTTGTATATTCACATTATTGATAAAGAGGATGATTTTACTAATACTTTGAAATTGATTTTTGATGATAGAGTTTTTGTTTGTAATGATTGTAGTATTTGTAATTTATATAAATTGAAAGCTAAGGTTTAAATTTTATTTATTCCTTAGCTTCTTTATCTTAAAATCCGCTCCATCTTGCTGGATATTCGATTTTTAAATTTTTAATACTGTTGTTTAAAAATTTAAAAATGAATATTCACGTGGAGCTACTTCGTACATATATTCCAAAATAATTACATATATAATGTTTTTTTACACTCATTTTCTGGCTTTTCCGTCTAGTGTGTCTAGGTTGTCTAATGCTTTTCCGGTTCCTAGTGCTACGCATGATACTGCATCTTCTGCTATCATTACATTTATTCCTGTTTGATTTTGTATTAGCTTGTCTAGTCCATCTACTAAACAACCTCCACCTGTCATATATATTCCTCTATCACTAATATCTGCTGATAATTCTGGTGGTGTTTTTTCTAATGTTGAATGTACAGCGTCTACAATTGCCATTGCTGGTTCTACTAAGGCTTCTAACATTTCTGTTGAGTTTACTACTATCGTTTTTGGAAGTCCTGTTAATAGGTCTCTTCCTCTTATTTCCATTTCTTCTTCTTGCATTTTTGGATATACACAGCCAATGTTTACTTTTAGTTCTTCTGCTGTTCTTTCACCTATCATCATATTATGGTTTCGTTTTATATATTTTACTATTGCCTCATCGAACTTATCTCCAGCAACTTTTATTGATGTGCTTACAACTGATCCCCCTAATGAAATAACTGCTATATCAGCGGTTCCTCCGTCCTATATCTACTACCATATTTCCACATGGTTTTGATATATCAATTCCTGCACCTATTGCTGCTGCAATTGGTTCTTCTATTAAATATACTCTTCTTGCTCCTGCTTGTGTTGCTGCATCTATTACAGCTCTTCTCTCAACTTCAGTTACTTGTGAAGGAATACATATCATAATTCTTGGAGCAAAAAAATTCTTTTTTGATATTTTTCCAATAAAATTTTTGAGCATCTTTTCTGTAACAGTATAATTAGATATAACACCTTCTTTTAATGGTCTTGTTGCAACTATATTTCCTGGTGTTCTCCCAAGCATTCTTCTTGCTTCTTCTCCTACAGCTAAAACATCATT
>CANDIF010000030.1 GCA_947384775.1 uncultured Clostridium sp. | reverse complement strand
TCTGCTGAAAATTCTCCTAGGTTTTTTATTGTTTCTTTTAACACTATTTTCTTTTTATCTATTTCTATATTGCACTCGCTTTTTATTGCTTCTGAAACTTCTTTTGCTGTTATTCCTCCAAATATTTTGCCATTTGCTCCTGCTTTTGCCTTAATAGTTAAAGTCATTTTTTCTAATTTTTCTGCAATTTTCTTATTTTCCTCTATTTCTGCTTGTTTTTTGTTTGCTTCTGATGTTTTTTTGGCTTGTAGTTTCATTAAATTGTCCTTTGTTGCTTCAATTGCAAGCTTTTTAGGGAACAAATAATTTCTTGCATATCCATCATTTGCATTTATAATTTCTTCTTTTTTCCCTACGTTTTTAATATCTTGTAATAATATAACTTTCATAATTGTCATTCCTTTTCTTAATATAAATTATAATACTGTAACATATTCTTTTATTATTTCTTTAAATGTCATCTTTACTCTGTCTGCTGTTTCTTTTACTTCATCATGTGTTAATTTTCTATCTAATATTCCTGCTGCCATATTTGTTATACATGATATTGCAGATACTTTCATTCCTGAGTGATTTGCAACTATTGCTTCTGGAACTGTTGACATTCCAACTGCATCTGCTCCAAGTGTTCTTAATGCTCTTATTTCTGCTGGTGTTTCATATGTTGGGCCTTTCATATATGCATATACTCCAACATTTACTCTTCCTGTATGTTTTTTTATTATTTCTTCTAGCTTTTTAATTCTGTCTTTTTTATAGACTTCACTCATATCTGGAAATCTTGGTCCGAATTCATCTATATTTGCTCCTCTTAATACAGATTCTGCAAAAAAGCTTAAGTGGTCATTTATTATCATGAAATCTCCTGGTTTATAGTTTACATTTATTCCTCCTGCTGCATTTGTTAATATCATATCTTCTATTCCTAATAATTTAAATACTCTTATTGGGAATGTTGCTTCTTTTAAGTCATATCCTTCATAGTAATGTGATCTTCCGTTCATTGCAATAATAGTTTTTCCTTGTAATTTTCCTATTATTAATTCTCCTGCATGTCCTGATACTGTTGATACTGGAAAGTTAGGTATTTCTTTGTATGGAATAACTATTTTCTCTGTTATTTCCTCACTTAATACTCCTAATCCAGATCCTAGTATTATTGCTATTTTAGGTTCAATATTTCCTATTTTTCCTTTGATATAGTTTGCAGCTTCTTGATATTGTTTCATTATAAACCACTCTCCTTTTATTTTTATACCCCTAAAGAATATCATAAAATGGCATAATTTACAATAGTTTAAGCAAAAAGGGAATAGCTAATTCAAAATTCACACCATAATCAATTCCATTTTTATCTTCATATGTTATTCTTACACATTCTGTTGTGAACTTTGTTGCTATTTTTATTGCTTCTTCTAATGTTTTTTCTCTTAATAAACTTCCAACTAGAGCACTTGTAAAAATATCTCCTGTTCCATGGTAACTCTTATTGTACTTAGTTTCAAAATTGCTGTAAAACTCAATGCCATCATATCCAATTGCTCCGATTTTGTTTTCTTTCTCAATTCCCGTTATAACAGTAGTTTTTCCATTTAATTGTTGTAAATTTTCTGCTATCTTTTTAGCTTCCTCTAGTGTAAATTTTTCTTTATACTCCATATCTAGCAAGAATGTAGCCTCTGTTAAGTTTAATCTTAATACATCTGCTTTTTTTGATACTTCTTTTATTTTTGAAAAAATGTTTTTATCAATTCCTGAATACAATTTTCCATGGTCTGCCATTGCTGGATCAAATACTACAATATTTTTCTCTGTTTTAAATTCTTTTATAAAGTCTAGTACAAAATTTAAAATTTCTTCTGAACCAGTATATCCTATGTATATTAAATCAAACTGAAAATTTTGTTTCTTCCAATGTTCTACTATCTTGTATAATTCATCAGTTAAATTCTTAAAAGTAAATTCTCTAAATGCGGTATGTGTTGAAAGTATTGAAGTTGGCAAAATTGCAGTTTCTATTCCCATACTTGATAAGATTGGTAATGCTACTGTTTGCGAGCATTTTCCAATACATGATACATCTTGTATTGATACTATTCTTTTCATAATTCCTCCCATTTTTATAAAGGCGGATTTCAAAATCCGCCTTATTATCTTTTATTCTTATGTTCTAATATACTATATTTCTCTGCAATAATCAAGATTGTTCATACAATATATTCTATACTATTATTAGGAAAGTATTTTTTCATCTGTTCTCTTAAAAACTTTTCTGCTTCTTCTCTTACTTCCTTTTTATATCCATATTTTCCTCTGCCTCTTACAGTCATTAAGTTTTTGTCATATAATTTTATTGCATTTGGAAATGCCTCTTCATTTATCTTGCTATGAATATAACTATATGTCATAAAAATCATTTCAAAAAACACTTTTTCTTTTATGGAATTATCTAGTCTTTCTGCTAGTTCTTTAATTAGATTTTGATAGTATTTCTGCCAATTATCTATTAATATAATTGGTGCTATAATAATTCCTACTTTATATCCGTGTTTTGCTAATTTATTTATTGCTTCTATTCTATTTTTTAAACTTGATGTTCCAAACTCTACTTTATTAATGATTTCTTGTGGATTAACACTCATTCTTATAATTATTCTATTTTTATGATCCAAATTTAAAATCGGATCTACCATATCAAATTTAGTTGGAAATGTTAAAAATCCCTTATTACTTTTCACAAAATTTTCTATTGTCCATACTAAGTTTCCTGTTATTGTGTTTTCTAAAATCAAATCACTATTACTTCCTATTTCAAATGTCAATTCTTTTTCTGATTTCTCTGAAGTTTTAATAATTTTATCCAGCATTTCTTCTCTATTAACAAATAGTCTTAAATATGCACATTTATTATAATTACATACTAAATAGCAATACATGCACATTGCTGTGCAACCAGATGAAGTGTATGGAACTAGAAAGTCTGATGTTTTGTGATTAGGCACAAATTTATGGGTTTTTCTTATGCCTATGATAATGTTTCTTTTCATTTTTGGAAATTCTGAATTTTCCTTTTTCCTCATTTCTTCTATATTGTTATGATTTTCAATTTCTATTAAATTGACGTTTTCGTTTTTATATTTTTCTATTAACTCTTTTCCTAATTTATAATTTATTACATTAGATTCATAATATATATTATCTGGAATAAACAAACATATCACCTCTAAAATACTATTTTTTGTAGGATAATATTGTATCCATAATTTCACATTTTATGTAAAGTATGTTATACTATATGTATATGCATGGTTTTACACCGTTTTATATATTCTTTTTCATTTTTCGCTAGGTAATACTAATTCTTACTTAGCTTTCATACAAAAAAATCTATACATCAAGGAAGGAAAAAATGATGAAAAAAAGAAATATTGTTTGCACACTTGCTATCCTCTTGTTGGCTGTTTTATTCTATTCACGCACTTGCACCTCAGCATCGCAGCCTCGGTATTGTAACAACGTCCAAGCTACACTTCACCTCTTAAGCTCATATGATGTGGACGATATTGGTAGAGATTCTACAACACCTGTAAAAGAACAAGATAGAGATTTTGTCTTTTCAGTTTTTGAAGATATCTCCAAATTGTATGATGTAGAGAAAAACAGACCCAACATTGCACATTTTCACCCTCATGATAACATTACAAGTCAGTATTCAAAAGGATGCATCTACATTGATTTTTTAAGCTATGTTAATATTGAAGATGCGAAAGGAGGTATTGCTCACGAGCTTATCCACTATTTAACTGATAACGGTCAATTCACAGGTTTCCGTTACACACTAAACGATACATACATTTTCGGACAATCCCTTAGTGAAGGTGTAACAAATTATTTTTCAACGAAATATGCCCCGAATCCAACTTATCAGTACGAAACACATGTGGCTAAATTAGTATCTATTTGCTATGGAGAAGAGAAATTAAAAAATGATTTTTTCTCCACGAATGTTTCTAATTTAAGAAATGACTTTAATAACTCTTTGAAAAAGCATTATCCTAATCAAACCTATGACTCACTGACTCTCACACCTTTTGATTTGATGACTTCCGTTTTAAATACCTATAGTGATTCTACAGATGATTCTGTGCAAGAAACTCAAATGCTAGCAGTTGAAGAGATGTTTTTGTATTATGCAAAATCAAAAGGATATGAAAGTGAAGTAAAAGAAGAAATCTCTAATTTTGCAACTGGTAACAACTTCGATTTCCTAATTCAATTACTTTAAGTTGTAAACACTCCCACCATCTATAAATACAGATGGTGGGAGTCTTTCATTATTAAAACTAGTTAATCTAATGTTGTACTTGTTCTTCCTGTTCCTACTACATCTTCTTGTAATGAACGCCAAGTATCGCATCCAACAATTCCGTCTGCTGCTAAGCCTAAATTTCTTTGATAGCTTATTACTGCATTTCTTGTTTGTCCTCCAAATATTCCGTCTAGTCCCCCTGTTCTATATCCTAGTGTGTTCAAGTCGTCTTGTGCAATTAATACATATGTGCTAATACTTCCTTGTCTTATTAATGGAAATCCCCCTGTGCTACAGGCTGGTCTACCGAAAGCGTTTGTCAAAATGAACCCAAGTAGGTGTTAATCGCGCTGGTTCTACATATGACCATACTCCTGACTCTATTGCTAGATTTCTTAGTCTATTTCTTTCATCATTACTCAATGCCTGAGCTACATCAAAAGCCACTCCTGCATAATGTTGTGATTGGTTTGAATGTCCTCCTTCCCATGGTCTTTTAAATGCAAATCCTACTGGTATTGGTGCTCCATATAAATATCTTGTTGCATTCCAGCTTTGCATTGCTCTTTTTGTTGTCCATAATGTTGGACTTCCACTTGATCCTCTGAATTCTCCTACTGTTAAACTTCTATTTGCATTATAAGGCATTGCCTCATTTTCTCCTCTATAGTATGTTTCCATTCTATTTGTGTCATTATTGAACACAATTATTTTTGCCATAAAAATTCCTCCATAAAATATATTCTATTATATATTTTATGAAGGTTTGGACGTTTTTGATAATTTATTCTTCTTTAACACTGAATATTATTTTGATATATTTCATATAAACCGTCAAAAATAATATTCTCATCCCAAATAATTTTATGTGTACACATGTCTATTATCTTTTTAGCTCCTCCACCTGTTGCAATGATTTTAACTTCATTTTCATTTAATTCATTCAAAACTCTTTCAAGCATTTCATCTATCATTGCTGCATGTGCTGTCGTAATTCCTATTTTCATACAATCAATAGTGTTTGTCCCAATAACTTTATTTGTAGTTGTTAATTCTATTTCAGGTAGCTGAGCTGTCATGCTTGCTAATGCTTTCATTGATGTATGTGGACCTGGTGCAATCATTCCACCAAGATATTCTTTGTTTCCATTAATTACAGAAAAGGTTGTTGCTGTTCCAATATCAATTACAATAACTGGACCTTTATATTTAGCTACTGCCCCAACTGCTACGCTTATTAAATCTGCTCCAAGTTTTTGTGGATTATCATATTTTATAGTAATACCTAAGTTTAGCTCTGAATTAACAAAAATTGGAGTTTTTCCACAAATGTTTATAGCTGTTTGTTCTATAATTTCATTAATTTTAGGTACAACAGAGGAAATAATAATACCTGTTATATTATTACTCCCTATTATTTTTCTTATATATTCTTCATATTGTATTTCTTTGCTTGTTTCATAGCATTCCTTGTTTATTACACCTTGCTTATCTATTAAACCTATAACAATATTACTGTTACCTATATCGATTCCTAGTATCATTATCTTTCTCCATTTTTATAAAGTTCTAACACTCTATTTAATATTTCTACTGCAACCTGTTTTTTTGAAAGAGTCTCAAGAGATTCAATATTATCTTTAGTAATTATAGTAACTTTGTTGGTATCAACTCCAAAACCTGCTCCAGCATCATTTAGATTATTTGCAATAATCATATCACATTTCTTTGAAATCAACTTTTTTTGAGAATTTTCTATTAGATTATTTGTTTCCATAGAAAATCCACAGACCACTTGATTACCTTTTTTCTTCTCTCCTATAGTTTTCAAAATATCTTTAGTTTTAATAAGTTCAAGATTTAGTTTATCATCATTTTTCTTGATTTTTTCATCACTTGTATTTTGAACTGTATAATCTGCAACAGCCGCAGCTTTAATTATAATATCGTATTTATCCATATTCCCTATAACAGCATTATACATATCCTCTGCTGATTCTACTTCTAAAACATTTGTAAACATAGGTGGCTTTATATGTGTATTTCCTGAAACAAGTAATACATTTGCTCCACGTTTTGTTGCAATTTCTGCAATAGCATATCCCATTTTTCCGCTTGAATGATTTGTAATATATCTAACTGGATCGATTTTTTCAACAGTTGGTCCTGCCGTTACAAGTACATTAAGCCCTTCCATGTCCTTTTGGAATTCAATTTCTTGTTTTATATAATCAATTAAAATATTTTCATCTGGCAACTTTCCTTCTCCAACTGAATTACATGCAAGTCTTCCAACAGCTGGTTTAATAATTTCAAAACCGTAAGTTTCTAGTTTTTTTAAATTGTCCTGAACAATTCTATTTTTATACATAAGTGTATTCATCGCAGGTGCGATAATGATTTTGCAATTTGCAGCAAGTGACATTGTGCTTAGCATATCATCTGCAATACCATTTGCAAGTTTTCCTATAACGTTTGCAGTTGCAGGTGCTATAAGCATTACGTCTGCTTTTTGAGGTAATGATACATGTGTCACATTAAACTCAAAATTTCTATCAAATGTATCTACAAGACATTTATTATTAGTTAATGTTTCAAATGTTATTGGATTTATAAAATTTGTTGCATTTTTGGTCATAACTACATGTACTTCTGCTCCTTCTTTTACCAATG
>CANDIF010000029.1 GCA_947384775.1 uncultured Clostridium sp. | reverse complement strand
AAAATTAGTAATTTTCTGCTTCCTCTTTTTTGCCTCGTTTATTACTAATTATATATATTCTATATAATTGTGTCTTCATAAATCAGGTACTTATTTATAATAACATTTTTATTGTTTTATGTCAATACTTTTTTTACTTTTTTTCGTCTATTTTTTTACATCTTTTTTTGGTTCACTTTTTATGTGTATTTTTTATCATGTAAAAACAAAAACTTTTACATTTTTTTGTAAAAGTTTTTGTTTTTAGATTGCTTATTTTCTTGTCTTATATACTGTATAATATCCCTTATTTTCACTTATTGATGATATATAGCTTAAGTTTTTAGATTGTATTATTTTCATAAACTCTTCAGTTATTTTTGTTTTCTTTATTTTTGGTATTGCCTTTGTTGGAATTCCATTATATGGTTCTCCTAATAGTTTCAAACATTCTGTTATATTTCTTTCATCCAAATTATCAGCATTGTTTATGATTAGTTTTAAAGCTTTTTCTTCATCTAAATATTTTATCATTTTCTTTAATAGTTTTGTTGATATTAAATTACCTTTTTTTGTAGTTCCTACTAAATCATAATACATTTTAGCATCTTCTTCATTATTACAAGTAATTAAATCGTTAAATTTTACAATTATATCTTGTCTTTCTTCCTTGGAAATGTTTTTATTTGCCAATATTCCCTTTATATCGTTTTTGTCGTATTCTAATTTTTCTCTTTCTTTTATGAAAAATTCTGGCTCTGCTGCCACATATTTGGGTAATAATTCTTTATAATTTTCTCTTACTAGTTTATATGTTTTGATATTAATTGGTAGCATTTCACCTTTTAACATTTCTGCTACTCTTGAGTTACTTAAATTTACTTTTAATACTTCTGAAGCCATTGTAAATGATGTTAAGCTTTTTATTATTTCTTCTGAAATTCTTTCTTCTTCTATTGCATCAGCACAAAATTCTTGTTGAACATCTTCTGCAAAAGAATCTGCATCTTCAATTTTTGTTTTTGATAGTTTCTTTGCATTTTGATTAATATATTCTATTATTTCTTCATTTAATTCCTCTTTTTCGTAGTAATATTCTATTACATTATTCCATGATGGGTAAATTTTGTTATTTATTAATAAAATCTCCCATACTCCTTTATCTACTTTTTCTATATCTGTTATTGTTGTAGTTAATTTTTCTATTATTTCTTCTTTTATATCTGCTTGGAGTTTTTTATTGTTAAGTATTCTTATTATCTCATTTTCGTTATCATTAATTGATATATTTTTGCTTAAAAGTATATTAGTTGCATATTCATTAATGTTTTCTTCTATGTATTCAGCCATTGCTTTGTTTTTTGTTTCTATAATTGATGTGTAGTTTTTATTTTTTATATCTTTATCACTAATTTTATATTTGCTTTTTAGTATTGTTTTTATTGTATTTTCATTTATATAGTAACAGTTGTTGTTTATAATATACTCTCCTATTGCTGTATTTAGCTCTTCTCCACTCAAGTTTTCGAATTTGATTTTTAACAATGTGATGGCTTTTTCTGCTGCTTCTATTTCTTCTTTGCTTTCAAACATTTTGATAAAGTCTGATTCTTCCTCTATTCCTTCTTTTAATAGTCCTAGTTCATTAATTTTTAAAATTGCTTCTCTATCTGCATATTTTATAATATTGTACAAATACACTTTTTTTGTATTTTCATTTCCATTGAAGTGTAAGTAGTTCCACATATCTTTCCAATACTTGCACATTTCCAATATAAATATTTTTACATTTTTTCCTCTTTCAATATAGTTTGTGCAGAATTCTATTATTTCGTCATTATTATCTTGCATTTGTGAAAACAATTTATTTATTTCTACGTTATATTCTTTTTTATGTTCTAGCAAAAAGTCTACTAGTTCAAAATTTAATATGTATTTACTGCTAAAGCTTTTTGTTGGTACTGTTTCTATTACTTCTGCGATATTTACTAAATGATAGTCATATGGCATATCTCTTTTAATTCTTATCGCCATTATAAACTCTTTGTCTTCTCTGCTTAATGTTCCTTCGTAAAAGTAGTTTATATATTCATTGTAGTCTTCATCTATATATTGATTTGCTATTAAATAGGTAATAAATTCGTTTTCCCTTTCGTAATCATCTAATACTGTTTCTATTCCAAACTCATCTATTAGTGTTCCTATTGAGCTTTCTTCAATTGCTTCTAATTTTTCTTCTTTTACATTAATATTATTCTGTTTTATTATTCTTTTTATTTTATTTATTCTATCTTCTTTTTTATTAAAAATATTGTATATTACTCCTTTACCTTCTTGCAATTCTGCAAATTCTCTAGGGTATAAGTTTTTTAGTAATATCATTGAAAATAGTTTTTCTTGAACTAGATTATAAAGATTTATAGTTTGTCTATATATATTAAATTCATTAATAATATTATTTAATGTTCTCATATCATCAATATACCATGCAATGTCTTTTATATATTCTGATTCTAATATTCCTTCTAAGCTATTTTCTTGTAGCTTATCTATTAGTATTTCCTTAGAATTGCTTGAATTTATAACCGGTATTATTGGTATTATAAAATCAAAGAATTTCGTTCTTTCCTTTTCAACAAATACATCGTCTCTTGATGCAAATATAAATTTAACTTTTTTGTTGATTGTTTCGCAATCATTTATTATCTTATTCATTTCTCTTAGTTCTGTGAAAATTTCGCTACAGTTTTCGAACCTATCAATATCTTCTATTACTACAACATCATATTTGGTTACTTCAAAGAAATATATAATTTCATCTAAGTATTTGTCAAATACTGAACCTGTATCTATATCTTTATTTAATTCTATATTCTCTTTTTTTAATTTTAAATTAGACATTTCTGTTGTTACAAAAATTTTCTCGTACAATTTATATAATATGTATACTACAATTGTAACTGCTAATATTGCTGAACTAATTGTTATTATAGCTTGATTTAGATTTGAAAAATATTTTTCAATTATTCTTGGCAAATTTTCTTCCAATGGATTTGTAATTAAAAATATTGCTATAACCAAAAGTACTATTAATAAACATATTTTTGCAATGCCTTTTATTGTACTCTTTTTTTGTATTTTTTTAATTCTTCTAAATTTTGAGTTTGGTATTTTATTAGAATTTATAGTGTAAAAGAATTGTTCTAGGATGCTTCTTTCAATTTGATTTTTGTCTTGTCCATTCTTATTAAAGTCTGCTAGAGATATATTTACATATTTATGTTCTGGATGTAAATTTTCATATGTTTTAATTACACTACTTTTTCCTGCTCCATTTTTTCCTGTAATTGCAATATTATGAATATTTATATCTTGCATAGCATAATCTAGTGCCCTTAAATAAACGTTTTCTGCGTCTATTTCATTTGGAGCCAAATTGTAAAATTGTATTTCTTCATTCTCCAATTCTTCATTTGCTTTTTGTTTTTTTACTTCGTTACCCATAACTCCTCCTATACATAATTTTCTTTTCTTTTGTACTTGGCTATACCATTTTATCATATATTTTCACATTTTTCCATAGTTTACATATAAGTTTTACATTTTTTTATTTATTTTTAAAAAAAGAATGAAGCAATACTCAAAATTTATTACTTCATTCTCTTTTTTATCTCATATTTTTCGGTTTTATTTTTTAGTCTTTCATAGTAACCTCTTTTATTCTACAGTCTTGAAACATGTTTTCATTATTAGTTGCAGTTTTCCATTTCTCGTCTACATAGACTTTGTTTAAATTTTTGCATCCTTCAAACATGCCACTCATATCTGTTACATTAGATGTGTCTAAGTTTAGTAAAAAAATATACTGTACGCTTTTACAATTTTCAAACATAGCTACCATCTTATTCAATTTGGATGTATTAAATCCAACTAATGAAATTGAAGATCCTTCAGGATATTCTTGTTTTGTCCCTTTTGTAATTACTTTTTTTAGTTTTTCACATGACTGGAACATACTTGTCATATTAGTTACGTTAGATGTGTCAAAATTGCTTAAATCTAAAGTAGTTAGCTTTCTGCAAAATGCGAACATTCCTCCCATATCTTCAACTTTTGAAGTGTCAAAATATTTTAAGCTTAGTGTTTCAATGTTTTCGCATGCTTGGAACATTCCACTCATATTTTCAACATTCGAAGTATCAAAGTAATCAATATTTAGATTTTTTAAGCTTTCACAATAGGCAAACATCGATTTCATATTAGTTACTCTTGAAGTATCAAAATTTTCAAAATTTATTTTTGTCAAATTTTTACATCCATAAAACATATAACTCATATCTGTCACTTTTGAAGAATCGCTATTTAAAGTTATTTCCTTTAAATTTTCACAGTTCCAAAACATACTCCCCATATCTTTCGTGTTAGATGTATTAATATTTTTTAAATCAATAGTTTCTATTTTAGTGCAATCAAAAAACCAGTACCTTGTACTCTCAGGATATATTTCATCTACAATTTCTATTTGTAAAATTCGATCTGCATCTTTTTGCCAAGGAGTATATTGTCCATATCTAGAATCTTTATAATTATTTATATCTCCATATTCTTTAATAACTTTGTTATCGTCAAATTTATCTTTACTGTTAAATACTAAAGTTCCATTTCTATATAAAGCAGCATATATATTACTTTTTCTCGACTTATTACTTCTATAATCATCATCTTTTTCATTTTGTGCTAAGCTAATTATTATAATAGTAATGAATACAATAATTAGTCCTGCTATTATAAAAATTTTCTTTTTCATATTCCTACATCTCCTAATTAGTACTTTTTGTGACTATTTTATCATATATTTCCGCATTTTACTAGTAATTATTTTATATTATCATTTGTGTGGTGTTTCCGCAAAAAATTTATATAATTTTATACTTGTTTATTACTACTCCTGCACTTATAATCCCTGTTATTTTTACAATTATTTCTTTTTCTAGGTATTCTTTTAATATATTCTTTAGTTCCGCTTCTGTTATCATTCTCATAATCATTCCCCTCTCTATTTCCTTTTTAAATTTGCTAGAGGCGAATACCTTTGATAATTATTTCTTAAATCGTCTACATCATAATCAATTTGTTCCATAAAAATAAACCTTCCTTCTTTATCAATTCATGTTTTTAAATATTCAAAACATGAACCAATAAAGTAGAAAAGTTTATTGCTTTAATTCATATTCATTTATTGGTTTCTGTGCCGATTTTTTACCTATTTTATATGTATTTTCATACCCTTTATAGGTTTCAAATCACAACAATCCATAGCTTTTACAGATAAGTTTTTCTTGTTTTTTCAGTCAGACAAAACTATATGTAAAAAAATTTATGCACTCTTTATTTCTAGTCTTAATTTATCTGCTATCATTGCTATAAATTCTGAATTTGTTGGTTTTCCTTTAGCTGCTGAAATTGTGTATCCAAATATATTTTCTACTGCTTCGTTCTTTCCTCTACTCCATGCTACTTCAATTGCGTGTCTTATTGCTCTTTCTACTCTACTTGGTGTTGTGTGATATTTTTCTGCAATTTCTGGATATAATTGTTTTGTTATTTGATTTATTACATCAATATCATTGATTACCATCATTATTGCTTCTCTTAAATATTGATAACCTTTTATGTGTGCTGGTACTCCTATCTCGTGTATTACATTTGTTACTAATGCTTCTAAATTTTCTTGACTTTTTCTATTTACTTCATTTATTTCTATATATCTCGATTTGGCTTCTCTCATAATGTAACAATTTTCTGTTGTTGATGTTGGTGTTGGTTCATAATTTTTTATATCTCTTATTCTTTTTACTAGAACTTCAATATCAAAAGGTTTTACTACATAATATTCTGCTCCTAAACTTATTGCTCTTTGTGTTATCTTTGTTTGTCCTACTGCGGATAACATGATACATGTTGGCACTTTTGACAAACTCATAGTTTGAATTTTTTCTAATACTCCTAACCCATCTAAATATGGCATTATTACATCTAGTAATAATATGTCTGGCTGAGTATTTGCCACCATTTCACATGCTTCTTTTCCATCTTTTGCAATTCCGATTACTTCCATATCGCTTTCTTTTTCTAAATAGTCTACTAATGTTGTTGTAAAATCTGCATTATCGTCAGCGATTAAAATTGTAATTTTGTCTTTCACCTTTTTACCTCCTATAAAAAAGACTTTGTAAAATATTTACGAAATGCATTATATTACCTTTTTATCAATAATGCAATAGATTTTTGGAAATTTTTTCCAATTCTGTCAGTTTTCCTTTATATTTCAACGAATTTTTCTTTTATTTTTTTGTAACTTATAATTTTAAAATTTCCAATATTGTAATTATTTGACATCTTTTCAGAAAGCTCTTTTGTTATATCTATTTCTACCTGTATAATATCAGAATATTCTATATTAGTGATATTTACGTTATTTTTCTTTAAATAATATTTTAGTGCTTCTAAATTATTATATTCAACTTGTATTTTTGCTTGATATCCTTTTGTTTTCTCAATAAATTCTGTTTTTTGCAAAGCTTGTTCTACCGCTTCTGTATATGCTCTTACTAATCCTCCTGTACCTAACAAAATCCCACCAAAATATCTTGTAACCACTACTAATATATTTGATAATCCTTTTTCTAACACAAGTTTTAACATTGGAGCTCCTGCTGTTCCTGCTGGTTCTCCATCATCATTGTATTTTACAGCGACTCCATCATTTCCTGTTTCTATTGCATATGCAAAACAGTTATGTCTTGCATCATTATATGTTTTCTTTATTTCTTTTATCTTCTCTTCTGCTTCTTCAATACTTTCTACATAAAATACATTTGCTATAAATTTTGACTTTTTTTCTACTATCTCAGCCGCTACCTTTTGCTTTATTGCTTTAAATTTGCTATAACTAGTTTCTATTTTTCATCATCTCTTTCTTTTTCATATCCTATGTTTATTATAACTGCTGATGCATCATCAATTGCAAGTATATTGTCTCTCCTACTTTGTCTTAGTGCTGGTATTATTGACATATTCTCATTTATGCTTAGTGGATCATTTGCTGCTAATCTTCTTATTACTTGACCTAAGTCTTTACTATTATTTAATACTTTTGATGGAATTCCATCTGAAGAAAGCCTAATGTTTTTTACATTTGGTGGTAAATCTTCTATTCTGCAATTTTCCGGTGGTGTGTTTATTCCATTGAATATTGAATATCCATATTCTCCAACTTCTGTATTATTTTTCAAATATTGTTGTAATTCTGTTGGATTATAATATTTCTTTAGCAGCCCTTCTCTTTCAATATCTTCTTTTGAAAATCCGCACTTTAACAAAGTTTTATACATTGTAACTTCTATGTGATTTCTAATCCTATTTGCTAATTCTTCATCATCTATATATTCTGCTATGCTTTCTGGTCGTTTTATTATTTTTTTGATTCTTCTTATATACATATTAATATATCTTACAAATTCTTCGAATGTTAATGTTTTTGCATACTCCGGAGCAGTTTTCTTATCTATTTTTCGTAGTGCTGCAATAATTATAATTGTTAACTCCTGCTACATACCCTGTTGACCAAGCAATTTGTAAATTAAATCCTCCTGTA
>CANDIF010000028.1 GCA_947384775.1 uncultured Clostridium sp. | reverse complement strand
ATAATCCTGTTTTTCTTGCAGAGTTATATTCTGTTAATCCTGTTTTCTTTATTAATCCGTTCTTTGTTGCAAATAATAAATATTTACCTTCTGCAAAATTTTGAATTGGTATTATTGTTGATATTTTTTCTCCTGCATCTAAACTTAATAAATTAACTATTGCTGTTCCCCTCGCCGTTCTTCCTGCTTCTGGTATTTCATATCCTCTTAATCTATATAGCTTTCCTTTGTTACTAAAGAATAATATTGTATCATGTGTTGATGCTGTAAATATTTCTTTTACAAAGTCTTCTTCTTTAGTTGCTATTCCTGTAATTCCTTTTCCTCCACGTTTTTGACTCTTATATATATCTACTGGCATTCTTTTAATATATCCAAAGTGTGTTAATGCAATTACATTTGTTTCTTCTTTTATTAAGTCTTCCATTTCGAATTCACCTTCTGCTGCAACGATTTTTGTCTTTCTGTCATCTCCGAATTTGTCTTTTACTGCTAATAATTCATCTTTTATTATTGAATATACTAAGGTTTCACTTGATAGAATTTCTTTTAAGTATGCAATTAATTTCATTAATTCATTATATTCTTCTTCTATCTTTTCTCTTTGCAATCCTGATAATGTTTTTAACCTCATATCCAAAATTGCTTGAGCTTGTATTTCTGAGAATCCAAATCTTTCCATCAATCTTTCTTTTGGATTATCATATGAAGATCTTATTATATTAATTACTTCATCTATGTTATCTAATGCTATTTTTAATCCTTCTAATATATGTGCTCTTGCTTCTGCTTTTTCTAATTCAAATTGAGTTCTTCTTAATACTACTTTTCTTCTATGCTCTATATAATGATCTAAGCATTCTCTTAATGTTAAAATCTTTGGAACTCCATCTACTAAAGCTAACATTATAACTCCAAATGTGTCTTGCATTTGTGTGTTTTTATATAATAAATTAAGAACAACTTGTGGATTTGCATCTCTTTTTAATTCTATTACTATTCTTACTTTTTCCTGTCTATCTGATTCATCTCTTATTGCAGAAATTCCTTCTATTCTTTTTTCTTTAACTAATTCTGCGATATGTTCTATTAATTTAGCTTTATTCACTTGATATGGTAATGATGAAACTATTATTCTTCTTTTTCCTCCAGACATTTCTTCTATATCTGTTTCTGCTCTTAATGTTATTTTTCCTTTACCTGTTGTATATGCTTGTTTTATTCCTTCTCTTCCAAGTATTGTTGCTCCTGTTGGAAAATCAGGTCCTTTTATTACTTTCATTAACTCTTCGTCAGATACATTATCTTCATCTATTATTTTTATAATTCCATCTACTAATTCCCTTAAATTGTGTGGAGGTATATTTGTTGCCATACCTACAGCTATACCTGATGAACCATTTGCAAGTAATGCTGGAATTTGTGCAGGTAACACCGTTGGTTCCTGTAATCTATCATCAAAGTTTGGCATGAAATCTACTGTGTTTTTATCTATATCAGTAAGCATATATTGTGCAAGTTTTGACATTCTTGCTTCAGTATAACGATATGCTGCAGGTGGATCTCCATCTATGGAACCAAAATTACCATGACCATCTACCATCATATATCTTAAAGAAAAGTCTTGAGCCATTCTAACTAAAGCATCATAAACAGATGAGTCTCCGTGTGGATGATATCTTCCTAACACGTCTCCAACAGTAGTAGCACATTTACGATATGGTTTATCCGGTGTAAATCCGTCTTCATGCATAGTATAAAGAATTCTTCTATGTACTGGTTTTAAACCATCTCTTACATCTGGTAAAGCTCTTGCAACTATAACACTCATTGCATAATCAATATATGCTGTTTGCATTTCTTCTTCAATATCTCTTCGTATAATATTTTCCTCTGCTTTATCCATTATTTTTCCTCTTTTCTATCTATTTTTCTTTTCATATTATATATGAATAAAACAAATTTTGCAAGAATTTTGGGTTCTTTTTTTTGCATAAATTTCTATATTATAGAACTAATTCATTTACGTTTATTATTTAGCTCTACATAGATGTTGCACTTTTAAATTTTAAGCAACCGCATAAAAATAAAAATGTCTAATATTCAGCAAGATGGAACTGATTTTTTATGTGTATTTTTTTAATTATATTATTTAACTAACATTTTAGCCAATTCTTTTTCTTCTTCGGATAAATTAAAATCTTTTCCTTTGCTTTTTATTAATTCATGCAAGTTTTCTACTTTTCTTGCTTTAATAAGAGTGTCTTCTAATGGCACTACTTTTTTTAAGTTTTCTTGTATTTTCTTATATTGATATTCCATACTTGAAAAATTTTTTTCTTCGTAATATTTTTCCCATTTTTCTATGTATCCGTTTATTTTTTCTATGGATTCTATTTGATTATCTAATTCTTCTCCTACATTTTTATCTACTATTTTTATTATTTTATCTTTTCCTTTTTTAATTGCATTTGCTGTTTCTTTTTTTACATAACCTTTTTCTTTCATCCATTTTATTCCAGAATTTAATATTTCTGAAATTGAATCTATTAAACCACCACTTTCTACTGCTTTTCTTATTTGTGAAACATTTTCAAAAGTTCCTGTTACTATTCCCATTGCACTTTTTCCCAAATTGATTGATTCTTCAATTACTGTATCTATTGCAGCAGAAAATCCTTCTGTAATTAGAGAATCTTTTACTGCAATTACTTCATCTTCTATTATATCTGGTAATACTGCTTGTAAACCTATATCTATTCCTGCATTTATTACTTGTCCTAAATTACTTTTTAAAAAATTATTTTGAAATTCTATAAAATTTTCTTCTTGTATTTCCAATATTTCTTTTGCTCTTTGAATTGTTTTATTTCCTTCTTCCAGAATATTATTAAAAATCTCATTATCCATTTTTGCTATTCACTCCATTCTTTTATTATTTTTTTGTATTCTTTTTTCATTTCTTTAGTTTTCACCATAAAATTTTTATTTATTAAATATGTGTAATAATTACTATTTTTTATTCTTCCTATAATTTTAAAATCTGAAAATATTTGTTTCAATATTTCATTTTTTATTGAAAAAATATTTATTTTATTAAATATAATTTTTATATTTTCTTTATTTATATTTTGTTTTATTATTAGTTTTTCTAATATATCTTTTGTTTCTTTAATTCCTATTAAATTTGGTTCTACTATTAATATTAAATTATCAAAATTTTTAATGCATTTTTCTTCTGCTTTTTCTATTTCATAAAAAATGTAATCATATTTATTTTTTTCATTTTCTGTTATTTCTTCATAATTATCGATATTTGCAAAATCAATGTTTTTATTATATTTTTGTATTTTTTTGTTTTTCTTTTTTCCTAAAATAATATTTAAATCATTTTTTTCGTAACTTATTAATAATATTTTTTTATTTTCATATTGCATGGCACTTAAAATCATAATTATGGTTTTTCCTGTTTTTCTTGCTCCTATTATTCCTATTTTTTTAGTATATTTTATTTGTTTTTTTTCTTTTATTTTTTCTTTATTTTTCTTTTTTATATTTATTTTTTTTATTATTTTTTGAAAGATTCTTTCTTCAATATTTTCTTTTGTTTTTTCCTCATTCTGTTTTTTTTCTAAATTTTGAATAATTTCTTCTGCTGTCACTTTATTATTTATATATATTTGTGTAATTCCTTTTTTTATTAAAAATCTTACTATATTGTCATTTTGTTTATCTAATATTACTATTATTTTTATATTTTCATTTTTATATTTTATTAAATTTATTAGTTCGAAAAACGTTAATTCTCCTTCTAAAATATTACTTATTATTAAAAAATTGATATCTTTATTTTTGTCTAATATTTCTAATAAAGCTTCTTGATATTGAATATCTTTACATACTATTTCATATTTATTTAATTTTTTTATCCTTTCATTTAATATTTCATTTGTTATTGCTGTTATTATTTTCATTATTATTTTCCTCTATTAAATTTTTTTCGAATTCTGCACATTCTACCTTTGTTAAAAGATGTTCATCTCCTGCAAATATTAAACATTCTCCTCTTTTTAATGACCTTATTTCAATTTTTTCTTTTTCTGATAACTTTGTATATTGTTCTAATATTGATATGTTTTCTTCTTCTAAAGAGAAAAATACTTTATTACTTGAATTATTTATTATGCTTTTTCCATATACTCCTTCTTCTAAACTAAATAAATCTGATATGTCTTGTGTTATGGCTATACTACTTCCTCCAAATTTCCTAATTGTTTTAAAAATTTTATATATGAAATTTGCAACATGACGGTTTGATGTTACTCCTATCAATCTCCATACTTCATCTAAATATATTGCTTTTTTTGTTTTTCTATCTTTTTTTATACGATCCCAAAAAAATTCAGTAAAGAGATATAGTCCATATTTTAAGTTTTCTTCTCCTAATTCATATATGTCTGCTACTATTAGCTTATCTTGTAAATTTATATTAGTATAATTATTAAAAAAATTTAAAGAGCCTTTTATAAATGGATTTAATTTTATTTGCATTTTTTTAGTTCTTTCTTCTTCTCCTAAAATATTATACAAATCTTCTAATATTGGCATATCTTTACTTTCTTTAAATATTGGTTTTATACTTATCTTGTCTTTCTCATTTTTATATAGTGTTTCATCTTGAAATGTTATTCCTTTTTTTTCGTAACATTTTATTATTTTTTCTTCTAATATTGCTTTTTCTTCTTCATCTAGACTTCCAAAAATCAAATTAAAAAATCCTATCAATCTGCTAATTTTCGTTGCTAAATAGCCTTTTTCATCCTCTATTGATTCTTGCCTTATATCTAAAACATTTATGTATGTTTCTGCAGAAGCTCCTATTTTTATTACTGTTCCTTCTAAATTTTGGGCTATATTTGTATATTCTCTATCTGGATCAATAACATATTGTTCTATTCCAAGTAATCTATATCTTAATATCTGTAATTTAGTAAAAAAAGATTTTCCTGAACCACTTGTTCCAAAAATACACATATTTGCATTCTTATATTTTTCTTCTGCATATCTATCTATAAAAATTATAGAATTATTATAGATGTTAGTACCATAAAAAATACCTTCTTCATCAAAAATAGATGAAGATAAAAAAGGATATGTCCCAATTAAACCACTTGTTAAAACATTTCTTCTAGAAGCTTTCTTTATATCAGTATGATTTATCATAAAAGGCAAACTTGATAATAATGTTTGTTCTTGTCTAAAGTTTGCTCTTTTTGTTTGTATTCCTTCACTTTGTAAAATTCCTTCTATTTTATTTAATAAATACTCTTGTTCTTTTTCATCTTTTGAAAATATTTCTAAATAAATATACAAAAAATATGCATCTTCATTATTTATTTGCATTTCTTTTCTTATATATTTTGCATCATTATATGTAAATGCCGCTATTTCCACATCTGTTGCACCTGTTTTTCCCTCTTTTAAATCTACACCAACATTTGCTATGTGATATGTTAAATTTCTAATTGTTTTATAAGAATCTAATTTTTCATAAAAAATAGATATACTCATATTTATATTTGTATCTATTATTTTTTTTAATAATAATTCTGTGTTTTCTCTGTTATAATTTGCAAATATTATCCCAGAATAAAAAATATTATCTATTTCTATGTATTTTGGATTCTTTGTATTTATATAGGCTGGTGCAATTTCATCTTCTTTTTTGAAAAATCCGTTTTTAATATTTCTTTCTTCTTTTTTCATATTATTTTTAAGTCTTTTCTTGTGTTTAGAAAAGATTTTATTATTTTTTCTACCTCCTCTTTTTCTTCATATTGTTTTACAATATTTCCACATCTTGCTAGACATTCTTTTATTTTAAAATATTTTTCATTTAAATTTTCACATAATATTTTTTCTATTTTTGAAATTTCTTTTTTATTTTCTGGAATTTCTTTTATGATGATATAAAAATTCTTTGATGATGACTTTCTTTTTCTATTGAATTCTTGAATAAAAATAATATATTGATTTAAGTATTTTTGGACTTTTTTATTTTCTTTTTTTATATTTTTTTCTAATTTGGAAAAGTGTTCAGATAAATCTTCTTTATTACTTTGAATTAAAATTTGAATATCAAAATTACATGTTTTAAGAAATAATTTATAAGAATTTAATATACTTTCTTTTTCTAAAAGAGTTTTTAGATTAAAATTTATTGGCTCTACTTTTAATATTTTAATAAATTCTTTGTTTTTCATTTTTATTATTCCATTTTCGAGGACTTTTTCATATGGCAGCCATTTTTGTACCGATTTTTGTTTTATTTTTATTTCACCTCCTTATTATTTTTATATAATATACTATTTTTGCTTTGTTGTCAATAAAAATTTTTCGTCATTTTCTGCTATTTTTCGACATTTTATCCATATATTTCCTGTATATATTTTTTTGAATTGCTTATAATAATGTCATAAGGTTTTTATTAGTTGAGTTAAGAGTTATATGAGGTCTCTTAAGGTTTTATATAATTCGAGCAAAGATATTTTATAGCTCGTTTGGGTTATGATTTGTCGGAGCTGAAGGTTAAAATATTTGTATGTAGATAATATTTTGTTTTTCTTTGTTTATATTATCAAATTATATATATTTTAGCTGAACTAAGATTATATTAATATCTAATTTTTCTTTAGTTTAGGGATTGATTTTATTCCCTTGCGGAGGAATTCAGTCTCTTTTGGTGTTTTTATAGTCGAGCAACTGATTAAAATAAGTGGCTAATTGCTTGTTTGTATAGCAATATGCATCAGGTGAAAAAGTTATTTATTTTAGTTTTAGCTGAAGATTAATATGAGCTTTATCGATAATAGCTCGGCATTGCCGAGCTATTAGATTTTATAAAATATTTTTTTATATGTCTAAATTCTTTACAAATTTTGCATTTTTTTCTATAAATTCTCTTCTTGGTGCAATTTCATCTCCCATTAAAATTGTAAAAATTTCATCTGCTTTTATTGCATCTTCTACTGTAACTTGTACTAATGTTCTTGTTTCTGGATTCATTGTTGTTTCCCATAATTGTTCTGGATTCATTTCCCCTAAACCTTTATATCTTTGTATATTCATGTTATCTCTACCAAGTTCTTTTAGTTTTTCTTCTAATTGTTCATCCGTATAACAATATACATCTTGCATCCCTTTTCTTGATAATTTATATAATGGTGGTTGTGCTAAAAAAACATTTCCATTTTCTACTAGTGGTCTCATATATCTAAAAAAGAATGTTAATAGTAGTGTTCTTATATGTGATCCGTCAACATCAGCATCTGCCATTATTATAACTTTTCCATAACGAATTTTTGTTACATCAAAATCTGCTCCTATTCCTGCTCCTATAGCTAATATTACAGGATTTAATTTATCATTTCCATATATTTTATCTGCTCTTGCTTTTTCTACATTTAACATTTTTCCCCATAATGGTAAAATTGCTTGAAATTTTCTATCTCTTCCTTGCTTTGCACTTCCTCCAGCAGAATCTCCCTCTACTATATAAACTTCGCAAAGAGATGCATCTTTCTCTGAACAATCTGCTAACTTCCCTGGTAATGTTGATCCTTCTAAAGCATTTTTTCTTCTAACAAGTTCTCTTGCTTTTCTAGCTGCTTCTCTTGCTCTTGATGCACTTATACATTTTTCTAAAATTGCTTTTGCAACTGCTGGATTTTCTTCTAAAAATGTTGATAATTCTTCTGTCATAGCTGTTTGAACTAATCCTGATACTTCACTATTTCCTAATTTTGTTTTTGTTTGTCCTTCAAATTGAGGTTCTTTTACTTTTACTGATATAACTGCTGTTA
>CANDIF010000027.1 GCA_947384775.1 uncultured Clostridium sp. | reverse complement strand
TAAATACAGTAGAAAGAATAAATATGACTTTAAGAACATATACAGGAGCATATACAAGATTTGAAAGAGATCAGTATATGAATGGAAATCCTTGGGTTGTGACTACTTTATGGATGGCAAACTATTATATTGAAGCAGGAGAAAAAACAAAAGCTAAGGAATGTTTTGACTTAATAACAAAAACTAGCTCAAAACATGGTTTCTTAGGAGAACAAATAAACAATGAAAAAATGGAACCAGCAGGAGCAATAGGCTTTAGTTGGTCACATGCAATGTATATAATTGTGTTAAAGAAACTAATCGAAAAAGGAATAATTAAATAAAATTTATTAAAGTCTGCTCCATTTTGATGGATGTTAAACTTAGAAAAAACGCTCAAAATCGGTTTTTAAAAAGTTAACATCCATGTGGAGCTGTTTTCATTCACAATAATAGATTCCTAAAGAAATAGGTGATGAACCTTTACAAATAAGCAATTTTGATATATAATATATGCAAATTTTATCAAGGAAGGATGATGAATATGGACGAAGTAGTAGACGAGAACCATTTAATCAAAATAAGAAAGGAAAAACTAGAAGAACTTAAAGCTCAAGGTAAAAATCCTTTTGAAATCACAAAATACAGCAGAACACACAATAGTGAGGAAGTAAAAAAACAATTTGAAGAGCTAGATGGAAAAGATGTTTCAGTAGCAGGGAGAATTGTAGCCAAACGTATAATGGGTAAAGCATCATTTTGCCATATTCAAGATATGCAAGGAAGAATCCAAAGTTATGTAAGTATAAATGATTTAGGAGAAGAAAGCTATTCAGCTTTCAAAACATATGATATAGGAGATATTATAGGAATAAAAGGTTTTGTATTCAAAACAAAAACAGAGGAAATATCAATTCATGCAAAAGAAGTGGTATTACTTACAAAATCTTTAAGACCATTACCAGAAAAGTTTCATGGATTAAAAGATACAGAGTTAAGATATAGACAAAGATATGTAGACTTAATAATGAATCCAGAAGTAAAAGAAACATTTTTAACAAGAACAAAAATAATAAAAGAAATAAGAAGAATATTAGATGAAGAGGGATATACAGAAGTAGAAACTCCAATACTAAACACAATAGCAGGAGGAGCTGCTGCAAGACCATTCATAACACACCACAATACATTAGATATGGACATGTACTTAAGAATAGCAAATGAGTTATATCTAAAAAGATTAATAGTAGGTGGATTTGATAAAGTATATGAAATGGGAAGAATGTTTAGAAATGAAGGAATTTCAATCAAACATAATCCTGAATTTACAAATATAGAATTTTATGCAGCATATCAAGACTATCACGATATGATGGATATGGCAGAAAAAATAATTGCAACAACTGCACAAAACGTATTAGGAACAACAAAAATAACATATCAAGGAACTCCAATTGATTTAACACCAAATTGGAAAAGATTATCAATGATTGAATCAATAAAAGAAATAACAGGAGTAGACTTTAATACAATAGAAACAGATGAGGAAGCAACAGAAGTAGGAAAGAAACTAGGATTAGAAATAGAAGGAATCATGTCAAGAGGAGAAGTTATTAACTTAGCATTTGAAGAAAAAGTTGAAGCAACACTAATTCAACCAACATTCATATATGACTATCCAGTTGAAGTATCTCCATTAACAAAGAGAAAACCATCAGATCCAAGATTAACAGAAAGATTTGAATTGTTTATAGGTGGACGTGAATATGGAAATGCATATTCAGAGTTAAATGACCCAATAGATCAATATGAAAGATTTTTAGATCAAGTAAGACAAAAAGATGCTGGAAATGAAGAAGCAAATGATATGGATGATGATTTCGTACAAGCATTAGAATATGGAATGCCACCAACAGGAGGAATGGGAATAGGTGTAGACAGATTAATAATGTTACTAACAGATAGTGCATCAATAAGAGATATATTATTATTCCCAACGATGAAACCACTAAACTAGAGTATTTATAAAATTTTAACAAAATAGTAAGTCTATGAAATATTAGACTTACTATTTTATTATGTGAAAAACCTAAAATATTAAGCTTTTTACAGTAGAACTTGCTAAAAAGGTAAAGAATATGTCGAAATATGGTATAATTAAACATATATGTGATTTTGAGGTAAAAAGTTATGAGAGTTTATAATATAATATTTACAGAAGAAGAGAAAAAGCTATATTTAGATGCACTTTTAATAGAATTGCAAAATGGTGAAGAATAAAATTAATATTGTACCATATGCAAACTAGAAAACTTGCAAGGTATTAAAATAAAACAATTGACAATTTACATAAAATAGAATAAAATAATAGCGAGCATGAAAAATGCAATAGAAGAGCTTTTGGAAATTCGGTTAAGAAAGGGAAGATCATCATGGACATTAGCACGTTAGCGAAAGACCAGCTACCCCCAATTTACCAGAGAGCAACAAACCAGATGCCCAAGAACAAGAGGGTAATTGTTTTCTGGAACCTCAATCGAATGAACCAGGTAATAAAGGTTTTGTTCGAAGAAAGCGTAGACCATGTAATGTCTGGAGCAAGACAAGCGGTATTTAAAGAAGAGGAGGGAAAAATCGTACACCTTGCGGTCGATCCTGCAAGATTGTCAGATTGGACTGTACTCTATATCGCAAGACGCTGGAATCCAGACGGAGAGAAAATCCGCATAGAGTACCGATAAAAAAGCAAAAGAGCAAAATGTAAAGCTCTTAGGAGATGGAAAACCCCAAAGAAATTTCCTTGGGGTTTTCCATTTTTTTATAGTACAATGTAAATTTTATAAAAAATGTATTGACATAAAGTGAATGCTAGTATAGACTAACGAATGTAAAAAGCATGAAGCAAAATATGAATGGTTATTCTTTAAATAAGGAGGAATCAAAGTGAAAAAACTGTACGAAGATTATGTGCCAGAACGTTTCGAAGGGAGGACTGGATACCAGATTTTTGTTGACCGTTTCTTTCGTGAAGGCACACCAGCAGAGCCAATTGCGGGAAGAATTCTGAAGAACTGGAATGATATTACCCAAAATTGGTGGCCAGATGAAGATGGAGAGTACAGAAATTCGTATTTCTATGGAGGAAACCTGAAGGGAATCATTTCTAAACTGGACTATTTAGGCAGTATGGGCTTTGATTTGTTCTATTTGAGCCCAATCTCATACACACAAACATCTCACCATTATGATGTTGGAGATCAACGGATTATTGATCCATGGATTGGAACTTGGGAAGACTTTAAAAATCTGTGCAATGTAGCTCACTCAAAAGGAAAACTCATTTGTGTGGACCTTGTGTTCAACCATATGGGAATTAACAGCAAATTTTTTCAAGAAGCGTTAAAAAATCCGAATTCAAGATTTCATCAATGGTTTGAATGGGATGAAAATGGTAATCCTATTTTATGGTTTGGCTTCAAAGACTTACCTCAGTGCGATAAGAACAATAAAGATTATCAAGAGTATGTATTAGAGGTATGTGAATTTTATTTGAAAATGGGAGCTGATGGAATTCGACTGGATTTGGGAGAAAATTTCCCAGCAGAATTTATGAGACGCTTAAGGAGGAAGGTAAAAAGTATTAATCCTGAAGCACTAATTGTCAGTGAAATGTGGGATCTGGCTACTCACAAAGAAAATCCTCAAATCTATGGCGATCAAGTGGATTCCGTGATGAATTATCCATTCTCTGATGCTATTTGTAGATGGCAACGATATGGAAATGAAGGACACTTAAACTATACTTGGCAAGAGTTATCCCAATATCCAAAAGCAGTTAGAAGCGTTTTGTGGAATTTTATTGATACACATGATACCCCCAGGGCAGTTAATATGCTTACTGCTGAAGGAATGTTGGAAAATCCGTTTGAAGGTAGAATTTGGGACATTGAAGGTCCATGGAGAAAACCAGAAGAATTTGATACATTTGGTTTTAGACAGTGGGAAGCAGAAATGGATGCAAGCTTTGATTTGGAACTAGCCAAAAAACGATTAATGCTTGCAAGTTTACTGCAGTATTTTGAAGAAGGTATTCCAATCGTATACTATGGAACAGAACTATCAATGACTGGATACAAAGATCCACATAATAGAAAGCCATATCAATGGCATGAATTTCCGGTACTATTTGACCATTACAAAGGTTTGGGCATCTTTAGAAAAGAACATAAAGATATTTTAAAAGATGCTGAAACAGTGAAGATTATGGTATCTCCGTTTACAATTCTCAAAGTCAGAAAAAATGAAAAAGGGACACTGATTTTAACAATGAATAGGAGTGATAGCAAACAAGAAAACCCAGCAAAACACTTCAATATGGCTGGTTGGCAAGAAGTCTATCAAATTGGAGAAGGCAGCAAAGACATTTTAATGCCGTACTCTGCAATCGTGTACAGAACGAGTAACTGACAATTGGAGTTAAATCGAAAACAAGGAAAAGCAGGAATTTTATGTTCTGCTTTTCCTTGTTTATTATATTTATGTTATATAAATATAACAAATGGGTAATTGTATTCTTAAGCAAAATATGATATAAGATTGTAAATAGATATGTGTAATGAAAGGAAAAATTTATGAAGAAATATATAGTACCAACAATTATAGTGCTTTTTATGATAATAATAGGAGCAACACCAGTAAATGCAGCAAGTTTTGGAATTAGTAGTTCTAAAAAACAAGTAAAACCTAATGAGAGTTTTACTGTTTCTATAGGAGGACAATGTATAGGAAGAGTTAATATTAGTGTAAGCAATGGAACTGCATCAACAAGTAGTGTTTGGGTAGAACAAAATTATGCACAAGTAACTATTACAGCAGGAAGCAGTGGAAGTGTAACAGTAACGGCAACTCCAACTCCTGGATTTTCAGATCCAGATGCAAATGAATATACACCAGGCTCAAGAAGTACAACAGTTACAATACATGAAGAAAATAGTACATCTACAAATTCTGGACAATCGCCAACAACTACAAACAAACCTGTAACAAAGCCAAATAAAGTAGACAAAAAATCTTCAAATAATTTATTAGCTTCATTAGCAATAGAAAATAGTGAGCTATTGCCAAATTTTGATGCAAATGTTGGTGAATATGCGGTTAATTTACCAGCAGGTACAAGTAAAATAAATATTACTGCAAATGTCGCAGACACTAAAGCAACTTTAGCAGGAACAGGAGAAATTGAACTTAAAGAACGGAGATAATATAATCTTAATTAAAGTAACTGCTGAAAATGGTGCACAAAAAGAATACAAAATTACTGCTTATGTAGCAGAAAGTCCAAAAGCATACATTAAATATAACGATAATGAAATTGGAATTTTTAGTAATGTGAAAAATTTACAAATACCAGAAGGATTTGTAGCAAGTGAGCATTCTATAGATGAAAATACTATCACTGTGTATTCAAGTGAAGCACTTTCAATAGTTTATGCTATGAATGAAAAAGAAGAAAAAAATTTTTATTTATTTGATAAAGAACAAAATAGCATTCTTAGTAAAATTAAGCCAATGAAAATAGCCGACAAGAATATTTATCTAATTGATTTAGACGAAGAAAAAGAAGGTTTTGAATTTTCAAGTATTATAATAGCTGAAACAGAAGTTAAAGGATATAAATTTAAAGAAGGATTAGAAAATTATATTTTATTAGTTGTTATGAACGAAAAAGGAGAAAAGGTAGAATATTTATATGAAACTACAGAAGGAACGTTACAATTATATGGTGGATTTTCTCCAATAAATAATGAAAGATATAATGAAATAATCAAGAAAATTGATAATCAAAAAAAGATTATTTATGGTATTAGCGGAATATTAGGATTAAGTATTATAGTTTTAATTATAGTAATATTCAAAAAAAGAAAGGAAAAGGTAGATGAATCAACTAATCAATAAAATCAAAAAAAATAAGATAATGCTAATATGTTTATTTATCTATATTTATACTGCCTTTGCTACACAAAATAGTATAAAAGCATATGATGTGCAAAATATTACAACATATAATACTCCATATAGAATTCAGACAAATAACAATTCTCGAACAAAGTTAAATGCAAAAGCTACAAAGAAGTCAATTAAAAATTTAGCTGTATTTGTTAAATTTAGTGATAGTAATACAAATGTGATGAATCATTTAGATGATGAACAATGTGTAGAAAATGCTGAAAAGATATTTAATAGTGAGTATTTTGAAATGGACACTGTAAAAGGAAAAATTTTAGTTCCATCATTTAAAAAATATTATGAAATGCAGAGCTATGGAAACTTATCAATAGAAACAGAGATTTTTCCTAAAAAAGATGGAAAAGTAGTGACTTATGAAGATAAAAATCCAATTGGTTATTATTTGAGATATAGTGATAAAAATCCAATAGGATATAAAAATGAAATAGAATTACAAAATAGAGAAACAGAGCTGGTAGACAATGCAGTGGCATATATAGCAAATCAAGTTACAAGTGAGGGCATTACAGCAGAGGACCTTGATAGTGAAAATGATGGAATAGTAGATGCAATTTCATTCTTTATAGAGGGCAATGAAATTGTTGGATGGGGAGACTTATTATGGTCACATATGAGAAATAACGAGGCAGTTAAAGAAACTATATTAGGCAAAAAAGTTCAATTATACAATATACTTTATACATATGACTATACAAAAGAAGCAGGATTATTTTCTTTAAATAAAGGTACTTATGGAACAATTATTCATGAATTTGGACATACTTTAGGCTTTTTGGATTTATATCGTTTCTCTCCTGCTAAAGGAACACCAATAGGATTTTATGATATTATGGGAACAGCTATAGGTTCAAATCCACAAAATTTTTTAACATATTTTATAAGTGAATATTATCACGAAACAAACTGGCATGCAAAACTGCCAGTAATTAATAAAACAACAAACAACATAACATTAAACAAACCAGAATTTGTAGACCCTAATGAACAAAGAGCTATAAAAGTTCAAATAGATGATGGAGATAAAGAATTTTTTGTAATAGAATATCATGAAAAACAGATTACATATGATACTTCTTCAGCAGATGAAAGTGGTATAATTGTTTATAGAGTAAATGAAAACAATAAATTTTCAGGGAATAGAGATCCGGGAGAACATGGAGAAGGAGATCATGTATTCGTATTTAGACCAGGGGAAACTGGTTTAGGTAATGGAGCAGGAAACTTATCAGAAGCAACATTAAATACTAATCGTACAAAATTAGGAAAAAGCCTTGAAGAGAAAAAAGAGGGCTTTGATGCTGGAACTATATACTATTCAGATGGAACTAACTCAGGAATAGTTATAGAAGTAACAGGACAAACAGCAAATACAGTTACTTTTAATGTTAAATTTCCAGAATACAATGGAGATGGAACAGAAAATAACCCATATATAATTGATAGTGTAGATATATATTTAGACTTATTACAAAAAAACACAAAAAATAAATATTACAAATTAACAGAAGATTTAGATTTTAAAGATGTAAGCAATTATCCTCAAATTGATTTTAATGGAATTTTAGATGGAAATAATAAAACTATATCAAATATAAATGCAGAGAAAACAGGTGTATTTAAAAATGTTGGAGAATACGATACACATGCAATAATAACAAATCTAAATATAGAAAATATTAATTGTAATGGTAATGGAGATTATCTTGGTGGGTTTGCGTGTGTTGTTCAAAATAGTACATTAAAAAATATACATATAAAATCTGGAAATTTAAATAATGTTGCTTCAGCAATTAATAGTATAAGCTCTACAGGAGGATTTGTAGGAAATGCAGATAATAGGGATATAATAGAGAATTGCTCTTCATCTGTTAATGTAAATTCAGAAAAAAATGCAGGAGGATTTATAGGACTAAATCAAAATGCAATAATTAAAAATTGTTATGCAAATGGAAATGTAACAACAACAGGAGAAAAATGTGGAGGATTTATAGGAGTACAATGTATAAGTGACTCTATATATAATCTTCCAGAAAATGTTTATTATGATTACGACAAAAGCAATAGAGCTGATTTTGTTGGAGGATATGCGGATATGCTTCACAACTTAAATGCATTACAAGCAAATGAGCTAGGCAAAGGAATAGTAGCAGTATCTGCACCACAACAATTAACAATAAAGCAAAATGAAAAAATAATATATGAATTAACAACTAATCCACAGAAAACAATAATATTTTCAATATTATCAAGTGATGCCAATATAGCTAGATGTATTAACAATCAAGTTGAAGGAATAGCTAATGGACAAGTAGTAATATATGCAGATATAGTAGTAGGTACGCAGATAATGAGACTAGAAAGTCAAGTGAAAATAGAAGGAACAACAGAAACACCCGATACGCAAATCACAGAACAAGAAGTATTACAATTATTTGGATTATCTAAAAAAGAAGAATATATAGTAGGGTTTGCAGCAGAAAGTAATATAGATTATATAAGAACATTACTTTCAAGTCATCCTAAAGTAACATTAGTTAGCATAAAAAATACACAAGGAATGGAAGTAAACAGCGGAATTATTGCAACTAATATGAAGGTAACACTACGATTTAACAAAACAGACTATAACTATACCGTTGTAATAAAAGGAGATGTTGATGGAAATGGTAAAATTTTTGCAACAGATTACGTTTCAATAAAAAATCATATTATGGGAAAAACAATTCTTCAAGGAGCATACTTAATGGCAGCTGATGTAAATAATGATAACTCAGTATATGCAACAGACTATGTAAAAATAAGAAATTATATAATGGGTTCAGGAACAATTCAGCAAACTTGGAATAAAATCTAAAGTGGTGACAAGTAAAAAATGTGACATATGATTGACTAATTTTGTAGAAAGAAAAAAAGTAAAAAAATATATTGACATATTTTTTTCACTATGCTATAATTGTGATGTAAATAAAAAGTAAAAAACTTAGGAGGAAAAAGAGAATGAAACTTGAAACCGTTGATACTCTAGAGAGAGAGAGAGAGAGAGAGAGAGAGAGAGAGAGAGAG
>CANDIF010000026.1 GCA_947384775.1 uncultured Clostridium sp. | reverse complement strand
CAGGCATTTAAGAAATATCCATTAGCATTACTATTACATGAAGCAGACCTAGAGGCAACATATTTTTATAATATTTAGATTAATTATTACAGAGGACGTAAAACTATTTTACGTCCTTAAATTTATGCAAATAATTAGAATGATTTCAAAAAATTAATCTCAAAATCTGTTCTTAAAACATATAATAATATTAGTAATGAGAAATATTTTAAGTTACTAAATTTAAAAAGAAAAGGTGGAAAAGATAAATGGAATTTGAAGACAAAAAGGAATGCGAAGTAGTTAAAGTAGATGGCTTCATAGAAAAAGGAAAACAATTTGACTTAGAAATAAATCTACCAGAAGATAATAGAAATGTTATTTATGGAATAGTAAAAGATTGTTACAAAGAACCAGTTGAAGATGCAGTTGTAAAACTAATTGAAGTATCTTACGAATGCGATAAGACAGATAGAAAGCCAGTATCACACACATTTACTGATAAACATGGAGAATTCGTATTTGGACCATTATGTCCAGATAAAGACTATGAAATACAAATTTGGGCAAATAAAGTTAGACATTGCAAAATATGTACAGAAGGAAAACGTCATGGAAAATGCTTAAAAGGTGTAAAATTAGAGTGCAAAGATTTCAAACCATGTTGTAAAGAAGAACACACACCAGAGTGTAAGTAATAATAAAAAAACAGGTGAAAATTTCACCTGTTTTTAAGAATAAAACATTTTTAATATAGTTCCATTTTCTTTTGAAATTCTACCGTTAATAATAGCACAATTTATTAAATGTCTTAAATTAACGTAGAATTTGCTACGGTTTGATTCTATAATCTCATCTATTAAATAATCAGGTATAATAAAATCAAACTTGCTTTGAATAATTTCTTTTTCTTTATTAAATGAATCCAATTCATTTTGCAAGTTTTTTGTTTTAATTTGTATCTCTGAAATTTGGTTATAATCTAAATTTGTATGTTTTAATTTTGCTTTTTTTAATACTTTATTTAACACGAAAACTCTTCCTTTAATAGAATATTTATAAAAATATTTTAACAAAGGAAAAGCATAAAGTCAATATAGTATTTTCAAATGAAAGTAATGTATTCGAAAAATATTACTGTGGTTTAATTAAATTGGCAAGCTCTTTCAACATATTACAGCCAGTTTGTATCTGATCTGAAGTAAAATCGGATAAAAAATTTTTTGTATTATCTACAATAGCATCATCTTTACCAAATAAAATATAATCAGCTGATAAATTTGTAAAATCACAAAGAACTTTTAGTTTATCAACAGAAAGGCAACTGCCACCACGTTCAACGATACCAAGATATTGACCAGATACCCCTAAAGATTTTGCAAAAGCTTCTTTAGTCATACCCATTTCTTCACGAATATTTTTAATTCTTTTACCAATTTCCTTTTTCATAAGATTCACATTCTTTCGCATAAATTTAGTTAAAATTTACTATAGAATTATTTTAACAGTATATTATAATTATATAGTGATAAATACGAATGATAAAACATGAAAAAAGATGACAAAAAATGATAAACTATGATAAAATGTGAGGGGAAATAAAATAGAAGGAGAAGTGAATAAATGAGGATATTACTAATAGAAGATGATGTAAATGAATGTAATATTTATAAGGAAATTGCAACAAAAAGAACAGATATTGGTTTTGTTGCAATGACTAATTCAAATGTAGAAGCAATGAAACTTTTTAAAACATATACACCAGAAGGAATAATATTAGATTTAGAATTAAACCAAGGTGAAGGAACAGGATTTGACTTTTTAGAAGAGCTTAATAAATTAAATCTAAAAAATAGACCCAAGATAATTGTAACAACAAATATATGCTCAGACTCAGTATATGAATTTTTACATAAGAATAATGTAGATTTTATATTTTACAAAAAGCAAGACAAGTATTCACAAGAAAAAGTAATTAATACCTTATTACTACTAGGAGAATACACAAGCAGCAAGAGAGAAAACACAGAACAAAATGAAATTTGCGGAAACCAAATATCCTCAAAAATTAATAGAGAATTAGATTTAATAGGAGTAAGTAATCATCTTCAGGGAAGAAGATATCTATATGATGCAATTAAATATGTAATAGAAGAAAAGGAAACATCATCAAAAATAACAACAGTACAATACTTAGCTAAAAAATACAAGAAAAATAATAGTACAATTAGCAGAGCAATGCAAAATTGTATAATACATGCTTGGAGAGTATCTCCTATAGAAGATTTAACTACACATTATACAGCAAGAATAAATTATGAAACAGGAATACCAACGCCAACAGAATTTATATACTACTATGCAGATAAAATACGAAAACAACTATAAAAGAACCAAAAAGTAACAAAAAATAACATAAATGAACTTCCATAAATCACTTATACAACAACGTATAAGTGATATTTTTTTAGTATAGAAAAACAATGTGGAGGTGAATAATATGAGCTTTTGGGATTGGGTAAGATATTGGTTCGGTTTATAATTTTTAAAAAGTGGTAATCAAAAATATTGATTACTGCTTTTTTTAATTGTATAATATATAGCATAAAAGGAATATGAAACTATGAATGTAGATTTAATAAATACAGTAATGAAAGCGTTTTTATTAGTAATATTTACAAATATAATATCAATAAAAATGCTAGATAATAAGTTGAAAATTAAGTACATATTTATTATTATTTTGGAATCGTTGATTTTATCAGCAACATATATAATGATAAAGCAACATATAGATTCTAAAATTGCTTTAAGCATAATTTATATTTTGATTTGTTTTTATTACAAGATATTAAACAAGTATAAAATGAGCTATTCAATGTTAATTATATTTATTGCGATAGCTATATATGCAATAACTTTTGGTTTTGCAGTTTTACTTTCGTTTATTCCCCATAAAATATTAAACATAGAAAATTATATTGCAAATAGCATTTTGTTGCAAACTATTCAGGGAATACTAATTATTATTTTCTTTAAAATAAAGAAATTTAGAAGAGGTTTTGCATTTCTAAAAGAGCAAGAGAAAAATGATTATATAGATATGAGTATGTGCTTAATTAGTGCGATAATATTACTAATATATTGCTTATTAGGTAATTATTATGAAGACAAATTAACAAAACGTATTTTTATTTCTTTGATTGCTATAGGAATAATTATGATAATTACTATAAAGAAAATATTAAATTTATGCTATAAGCAAAGTTTACTTAAAAGAGAGTTAGAAAATTATAAAAAGAATTTGGAAGAAAAAGATAAAGAAATAGAAAAGTTATCAAAAGAAAAATATGAGATAAGCAGAATAAATCATGAATTTTATAACAGACAAAGAGTATTAGAACTAAAAGTAAAGAACTTAGGAGTAGAAGCTGGCGAAGAACTAGGAATATTAGATAGAATAAATGATTTAAGCAAAGAATACTCTGAAAATTTAGAAGAGATAAAAGGAATTTCAAAACTTCCAGTAACAAACATTCCAGAAATAGACGATATGTTTAAATATATGCAAGCAGAATGTGTAAAAAATAAAATAGATTTCAAATTACATATAAACGGAAATACAAATCATTTGGTAAATGAGATAATACCAAAAAACAAACTGGAAACTTTAATAGGAGACCATATAAGAAATGCAATAATAGCAATTAATTTTAGCAAAAACAAGAACAGGAGTATTCTGGTAATGCTAGGAACAAAAGAAAACTGTTATGAATTAAGTATATACGATAGTGGAATAGAATTTGAGATAGAAACACTAAAGAAACTAGGATTAGAAAGAGCAACTACACATAAAGAAACAGGTGGAAGCGGAATAGGATTCATGACAACATTTAAAACACTAAAAGAATGTAAAGCAAGTTTAATAATAGAGGAAAAACATGGAGAATCAGAAAACGACTATACCAAAGCAATAAAAATAAAATTTGATGGAAAAAGCGAATATAAAGTTATTTCATATAGAGCAACAGAATTAAAAGAAAAAATCAAAAGTGATAGAATAAGTATAGAAGAAAAATAAATAAAAGACGCACAAAACAATTATCACATTTTATCACAATTTATCACTTTTTGTCATAATTTATCATAAAAAGCTGAAAAATATTGTACTAAAAAATCACAAAACTACAAAAACACTATGGTAATATATTACTTGTAGTACAATTTAGTTGAAAATAAGTACGAATGTGCAATCTATTTATTTAGGAGGACAACAACATGCGTAAACATCTTAAATCGATTGCAGCTGCTATTATGGCGGTTGCGATGCTGATCAGTATCAGCACTTCTGCCATGGCGGCAGAACAGACCCCTGCGGTGGGCGGAAACTCAAGCGTTCTTCACGGCGATGGAGTAGTCCTGTATGAGGATGTACCGGATATTTATAATGATTCCAGCGTGTGGCTTCAGAAAAACAGAGTTCTTAAATTTAGCCTTACCCTTTCCGAATCTACACGCACAGTCCAGTATAAGCTTGTGGGAAATACCATTGGCACGTCGGGGAAGAAAGTTACATTTAGGTTTACGAACAATGCCAATACCAATCAGAGCAGGACCTTTACGGCGACGGCAAATGGAAATTGGAGTTCAACTACTTATGCAACTTCTTATCCGGCGGGAGATTATACATTGAGTGTGGAATCGGTTGAAATGCTTGGAACATACGGAGTATACGTTATCTTCCTGCCGTAAAAGCATGAGGAAATAAGTCAAAAGATGAATAAAGTATAAATTTTTAACCCACAATTGTTCTGCACATTCGTAGCTTATTTTATGGGAGCTTGGCAACAGCTGGGCTCCCTTTTATAAAAATATTAAAAATAGGGAGAAAATTATGAAAGTAGAAACAAAACTAGCACTAAATAACATGAATAAAAACAAGAAAAGAACAGTATACACTATAATTTCACTAATTTTATGTACAACACTTATACTAACTACTATGTTATTAGTTTCAAGTATAAGAAATGGAGTATCTGAAAATTCAAATATAGAATACAATGATTATCATGTTATACTAAAAGACCTATCGGCAGAACGTTTCGAACGAATAAAAAACAAAACATATATTGATAAAATATATATACAAAAAAATGAAGATGCACCATTAGAAAAAGCAAATTCTAGAGTCTCATTAAAAGCAAATTCTACTATATATTTAAAATATGATAATATAAACAAAGTATGTCAATATACAGATGATATAATTGAAGAATTAAACTTATCTGAATTAGAAATTATAGAGATTGGCAATATATGCAAATTTAACAAAAAAATGCTTGCAATGAATGGTCTTATTGATATAAATATAGAAATACAAGAAGAAAATCTTAAATGCATGACAAGATTTAATTATTCTCCAATAATAAGTCTTATGGTAACTCTCATAATAGTTATTGCTTCATCATTATTTATTTTTATTTTATACAATGCTTTCTTAATAACAATAAACGAAAGAAAAAAAGAATATGCAATATTAAATAGCGTGGGAGGAACAGAAGGACAAGTTCTGAAAATGATATTTAAAGAAGCAATTGCGATGAGTGTTATAGGAATAATTGTAGGTGGAGTGCTTTCTGTTTCACTTTCTAATATAGTTTTAAGTAATATTAATAATATTTTAAATAGAGCAGGATACTACTTTAGATTAATAATTGATATAAAATATATAATGTTAGCCTTAGGAATTATAGTTATAAACATATATTTTTCAATACTAATCCCAAGCCTAAAAGCAAGCTCAACATCAGTAATTCAAGGGATTAGAAATAACAAAGAAATAAAGAATAAAAAAAGAAAAACAATACTAGAAAGAATTCTACCAACAGAGGGAAAGGTAGCAATAAAAAATATAAGAAGAAATAAAAGTAAATATACGCTTATCATGATACTATTAATAATAAATATAACTACTTTTATTTCTGTTACTACATATACAAAATATGAGAGAGAAACTGCTAATGTAATAGCTGAATATGATGTTGATGCAGAAATACCAATCATTACAGAAGAAAATATAAATTCAAATAATGTTAACTATAAAAATATATTCAAAAATTATGAAATTAAATATGGTAAAAAAATAGAATATATAGAATACAAAGCTACAACCTATAAGCATTTTTTGGTAGAACCAACAAGTTCTATAGTAAACAATTCTGGAGTTACTATATATAATGAAAATGCAAAAAGCCTAAAGATGATTATAATTGCACTAGATGATAACACATATAACAAATATATTGAAAAAATACATGCAAAACAAGGAGATATTATTATTTATAATAATGTATTATATACAAATAATATTAAAAATGAAAGAGAATATAAATACAATTATTCTCATGCAATTAATCCGAATGCTAATATAAAACTGACTCTTATAGATACGAGAGTTGAGGATAATGAAAATGATTTAGCTAACAACTATTATAAAGCTATTGAAACAACGGTGTTAGATAGAGAATGTATTTTAACCGATGAAATTATAGATGGATATAATGAAGTAAAATCATGGTTATATGCTAATAATCCAACGTTATTTGTGAATATGGAAACATATAATAAATTAACGAAAGAAGCACCAAAACTTTTTGAAAGCACTGATGGCTATTTAAGAGTAAAAATAAAATGCGATGATATTATTGAGTTAAAAAACTATATTGAAGAAATAAATGAAGAACAGAATCTTAATTTTGGCATAGATTATTATACTTTAGAAAATGAATATAAACTTATATATATAAGTTTAATAGAAGTAATACTAAAAGTAATAATGACCGCAATAATAGCAATAGGAATAGTAAGCACAGCAAACATAATGAATGCGAGTTTGATAGAAAGAAAAGAAGATTTTAATGTTTTATATCGAATGGGAGCAACAAAAGGAAATGTCAAGAAAATCTTGATATATGAATGTATATATGTATTTACAAAAGCAGTAGTTATATCAATAATATTATCAATACCAATAATATACAAAATAATAAAAGGAATGGAAAATGTATTAGTGTTAAATAAATTATTGATTCCATATGGAAGTATTGGAATATTTATATCAGCAATGTTTATAATATCTTTATTAATAACTTTATGGTCAACAAAAATGATAAAAGAAGAATAGAAAATTGATAAGAAAGATTATGTATGATAGAATTGGTACTATAAAAATATAGGAGAAAATTATGAAAGTAGAAACAAAACTAGCACTAAATAACATAAAAAAGAACAATAAAAGAACTATGTACACTATAATTTCGCTGATTTTATGTACAACACTTATATTAACTACTATGTTATTGGTGTCTAGTATAAGAAATGGAGTATCTGAGAATTTTGATACTGAATATAATGACTATCATGTTATCCTAAAAGACTTATCAGCAGAACGTTTTGAAAGAATAAGAAACAAGGAATATATTGATAAAATATATATAAAAAAAAATGAAAACGCACCATTAGAAAAAGTAGATTCTTCTTATGAATTAGGAGAAAACTCAAGTGTATATTTGAAATATAAAGATATAAAAGAAGTATGTGAATATACAGACAATATAATTAAAGAACTAAATTTAACAGAATTAGAAGCGAAGACGATTAATGATATGTGCAAATTTAACAAAAAGTTACTTACAGTTCATGGATATATTGACTTGTATATAAATATGCAAGATGATAATTTAAAATGCTTAATGAAAATAAATTATTCCCATATAATAACACTCATGATAATTACATTAATAATTGCCTTATCAGCATTATTTATTATCATATTATACAATGCTTTCTTAATAACAATAAACGAAAGAAAAAAAGAATATGCAATATTGAATAGCGTAGGAGGAACAGAAGGACAAGTTCTGAAAATGATATTTAAAGAAGCAATTATGATGGGTGTTATAGGAATAATTGCAGGTGGTATGCTTTCTGTTTTACTTTCTAATATAGTTTTAAGTAGTATTAATAATATTTTAAATAGAGCAGGGTACTACTTTAGATTAATATTTGATATAAAATATATAATGTTAGCATTAGGAATTATAGTTATAAATATATATTTTTCAATACTAATTCCAAGTTTAAAAGCAAGTTCAACATCAGTAATTCAAGGGATTAGAAATAACAAAGAAATAAAGAATAAAAAAAGAAAAACAATACTCGAAAGAATTCTACCAACAGAGGGAAAGGTAGCAATAAAAAACATCAGAAGAAACAAAAGTAGATATACCTTAATAATGATATTACTAATAATAAATATAACTATATTTATTTCAGTTAGCACATATATAAGATATGAAAAGGAAACAGCAGATTTGGTAACAGAATATGATGTTGATGCAGAAATTAGTTTTTATACTGAGGATACTCCTAAAGAGTTAGGAATACCAGTTCAAAAAATAGACTATAAAACTATCTTAAAAAATTATGAGACAAAATACAATAAAAAAATAGAATATATAGAATGCAGATATCGAAGAATAGAGACTTTAGTAGAACCTACAAATTCTATTATGTTTAGTAACAGAAAAATTCTTACTTATATTGATGGGAAAAAAAGTATAGAGATGAATATAGTAGCATTAGATGGAAAAACATATAAAAAGTATATAAAGAAACTTAAAGCAAATGAAGGAGATGTTATTATATATAACAATGTGCTAAAAACAGATTTATCTTATTTTTCAAATCCAGATAATTATACTTATAAATATTATCAAGTACTTAATCCTAAATTAAATATTAAACTAAAAATTGTAGTTCCAATCCACATTGACGAAGAAAACTGGGATTATACAATTGTAGAATCCCAGTTATTGGACCAAAAGTATGTTTTTACTAATGAATTAATAGATGGTTTTAAAGAATTTAAAACAGATATCTTTGGAGAAAAACCAACATTATTTATTAATATGGAAATGTATGATAAGTTAAAGGAGGAGACATATGGAAAATATTATAAAATACTGTATAACTCTGAGGAAACATTGCAATTCTGGAATAATCAAGGCTTTGAAGTAAAAATAAAAATCAAATGTGATGACGTTATTGAATTTAAAAACTATATGGATAAGTTTGAAGAAGATGAAATTTATGTGAAATATTATACATTAGATAACCAAGAAAAACTCATGTACATAAGTATAATAGAACTAATACTAAAAGTAATAATGACAGCAATAGTAGCAATAGGAATAGTAAGCACAGCAAACATAATGAATGCGAGTTTGATAGAAAGAAAAGAAGATTTTAATGTTTTATATCGAATGGGAGCAACAAAAGGAAATGTCAAGAAAATCTTGATATATGAATGTATATATGTATTTGCAAAAGCAGTAGTTATATCAATAATATTATCAATACCAATAATATATAAGATAATAAAAGGAATGGAAAATGTATTAGTGTTAAATAAATTATTAATCCCATATGTAAGTATAGGAATATTTATAGCAGTAATGTTCGTAATATCTTTGCTAATAACTTTATGTTCAACAAGAATGATAAAAGAAGAATAAAAGAAAGGAAGAAAGAATATGAAAATATTAAGAGTAGAAAATTTAAAAAAAGTATATGGAAAGGGTGATGCTGAAGTTAAAGCAATAGATGATGTATCATTTGAAATTGAAGAAGGTGAATTTGTTGCAATAATTGGACCATCTGGAAGCGGAAAAACAACAATATTACATACAATTGCAGGATTAGAAAAACCAACATCAGGAAAAGTATATTTCTATGATAAAAGTATATATGAAATGAAGAAAAGAGATTTAACAATATTAAGAAGACAAAAAATAGGTATTATATATCAATTTTATAACTTAATTCCAACATTGAATGTCGAAGAAAATATAACATTACCAGTTGAATTAGATAGACAAAAAGTAGATAGAAAAAAACTAAAAGAGATAACAACATTTTTAGGAATTGAGAACAGAAGAAAACATCTACCTAACGAAATATCAGGGGGACAACAGCAAAAGGTTGCAATAGGAAGAGCATTAATGATAAATCCAACAATAATATTAGCAGATGAACCAACAGGAAATTTGGACACAAAATCAAGTAATGAAATTATACAATTATTGAAGAAAACTAATAAAGAATACAAACAAACAATTATAATGATTACACATAACTTAGAGATAGCAAAACAGGCTGATAGAATTATACAAATAGAAGATGGGAAAATTGTGTAAAAAAGAAAAATAAAACAAATTAAGTAATATTACAACTATATTACATATACATTATATTTACATTACAAATTTGTTTTTCTCATTGATTATTATATAGAGAGATATTATAATAAAACCAAATACACATAATATATTATGTAAAAAGAAGAAAAACAAATGAGAAGTATTTGCAAAGATAAACAAAATGGTATTATACTAATAGCTTT
>CANDIF010000025.1 GCA_947384775.1 uncultured Clostridium sp. | reverse complement strand
AGATAAAGAAAGTAGGGAAAAGGCAAAATTAGAGAAAGAAAAGCAAAAGTGGATGGACAAGAACAGTAAAAGTTTAAGACAAATAACGGAAGAAAATATTATAGAAGTAATAAGCAAATGGACAGGAATTCCATTAAGCAAAATTACACAAGATGAAAATGAAAAACTAAAGAATTTGGAAGAAAAGTTACACGAAAGAGTTGTAGGACAACACGAAGCAATAGTAGCAGTGTCAAAAGCAATAAGAAGAAGCAGAGTAGGATTAAAAGATCCTAAAAAACCAGTTGGTTCATTTATGTTTTTAGGACCAACAGGGGTAGGGAAAACAGAAGCTTCTAAAGCATTAGCGGAAATATTATTTGGAAATGAGAATTCGATTATAAGAATAGACATGTCTGAATATATGGAAGCACATTCGACATCAAAATTAATAGGATCACCGCCAGGTTATGTAGGATTTGAAGAAGCGGGAGGACTAACAGAAAGAGTCAGAAGAAAACCATATTCGATAATATTATTTGATGAAATAGAAAAAGCACATCCAGACGTACTAAACATATTATTACAAATATTAGATGATGGAAGATTAACAGATTCACATGGTAGAGTAGTTGATTTTAAAAATACAGTAATTATTATGACATCGAATTTAGGGGCAAGACAAATAACAGAAAAAAAGACTTTAGGCTTTTCTAGTGGAACAGAAGATGAAAAAGCAAAAGAGTACGAGACAATAAAAAAAGATGTAATGGCAGAATTAAAAAAGGAGTTTAAACCAGAATTTATTAATCGTATAGATGAGATAATAGTATTTCAAAAATTGACGGAAGAAGAGCTAGGACAAATTGCTAAAATTCTATTGAAACAAGTAGAAACAAGGTTAGAAGAAAAAGATATAAAAATTGAGATAGATGAAAAGGCAAAGGATTTAATAGTGAAGTCTGGAACAGATGTAAAATATGGAGCAAGGCCATTGAAAAGAGCGATACAAACATTATTAGAGGATAGAATTGCTGAAGAAATAATAGATGGAAAAATAGCAAACAAAATAAAAGTGACAGCTGAAAATGGCAAAATTGAATTTATATAAAAATATGTGATTTTAAGACACAGAAACTTTGGTATTTCTGTGTCTTTGTCAGCTTTTGTCGAATCTTGACATACGATTTTTCTTGCAAAACCTAAAAAATTGTGATAAAACTAATATAGATCTAAGGCAAGTTCTATTGCCTAAAAAATTTTCAAAGAATTTAAGTTCTTAAAAAAATCCAAAATTATTAAATTGTAAAATTTAAAAATGTAAAAAATACACTCTTAAATATTATAAAATTGAAGATTTATTTTTTATGCATAATAGGGAGGTTGATATATTGAAGGAGTCAAAAGTAGTTTTGATAATAATATTCATAGTGACATTTTTATCAGTTATTACAATAGAATACTTGAGTAATAAAATAGTACAAAAAATAGAATTAGAAAAGGCAGAGAAAGTAATTAGCAGGATAAATCAAAATGAAATTGAAATTGCTACGAAAGAAGAACTAGAAACAAATGAAAATATCATAGGAATATTTGAAATTCCGAAGCTTGGAATAATTGCACCAGTTAAAGAAGGCAGTAGTCAGGAAATATTGAAGGTGGCGGTAGGACATTTCGAGGAAAGCAGTTTATGGAATGGAAATGTTGCTTTAGCAAGCCATAATCGTTCAAGGTATGCACACTATTTTGAGAGAATAAATGAGTTACAAAATGGAGATGAAATTATTTATAAAACTAAACTAGGAACAAAGAAATATGCAGTATATGAAAATAAAGTAATAGAAAGTACAGATTGGTCAGTAATTGAAAATACTAAGGAAAATATAATAACATTAATCACTTGTGTGAAAAATAATCAAGCAAAAAGATTATGTGTAAGAGCAAAAGAAATATAAAAGTGCAAATAGTAAAATAGGAGGAATTTAAAGTGAAAGTAAAGAAAATTTTAAGCATAATATTTATAGTAATTATATTAATAAATAGTATATGTCCAATTACGAAAGCAGAAACTTGCAATTTAGGAAAAGACGTAAGTTTAACGGGATATGGGTCAGTAGAATGCCATGTAAGAAATTCAGAAAGAGGAGGTTATGCGATAGCCACAGATTTAGTAGGATATTATGAAGGAGAAAAATTTTATCCTGCATATTGTTTAAATAGAGGAAATAAAGGTGCAGATAATCATTATTCACAAACTGTAAATGTTTCAGAAATATTAGCAAATAAGGAATTATACAATAAGATTTGGAGAGTAATTGTTGCAGGATATCCAAATCATACAGCAGAAGAACTTGGTGTAGATAATAACAGCTATGCATATCAAGCAACTAAAATGGCGATATACCATGTGGTTGGAGAATATACAAGTAATCCATTAGAGAGAACAGATATAAACAATTATTATGGTATTGATGATATAGGAAATAGAACAGTTGACTTAATGAAGAGATTAGTGGATGAAGCAGATAATGGAAGTGATACATATAAAGAACCTACATCTTGGATTCGTGAAGAGGGAAGTATAAGTTTAAAAGATATGTATTATATACAAAAGTATAAAGTGATATCTAATGTCGGAGTAAAATCATATAATCCCACTATAGAAGGATTCCCAGAAGGAACACAAATTACAAATGCTGATGGTGAAACCAAAGCAAATTTTATCGGAGGAGAGACTTTTGAAGTTAGAATACCAAAAGATTCAATTGAAAATGAAGATATAAAAGGAAAAGTATCGGCTACAGTTAATACAAAATCTCATGTTATATTTTTTGGAAAAACATATGATGAAAAATTGCAAAATTATGCAATAACAACAAACCCGATAACAGTAGTAGATACAGGAAATATAGACTTTACTTCAAAGGGAAATACAGCAAGTATAAAAATAATAAAAGTAGATAGAGAAACAAATGAACCTATTGGTGGAACTATATATGAATTGGCAGATAGCAATGGGAATGTTATAGGACAAGCCACAACGGATTCGAATGGAATTTTAATTTTTAATGAATTATATCAAAATACATATACACTGAAAGAAATAAAGAGTAATGATAATTATGTAATATCTTCTGAAACGATAGATATAAGAACAGAATATAATAAAATAACTGAAAAAATATTGACAAATGAACATAAAAAAGGTAGTGTAAAAATTCAAAAAGTAGATAAAGATAACAATAAAATTGCATTAGGAAATGTAGAATTTGATTTATATTCAGAAGAACAAGGAAAAATAATAGGAACATATAAGACGGATGTAAATGGAGAAATACTTATCGAAAATTTAAGAACAGGAAAATATAAAATAATTGAAAAGAATACAAACAAATGGTATAACATGGCAGAAGAAACAGAAATAAATATAGAATGGGATGATTTAAAAGAAATTACAATCAAAAATGAATTAAAAAAGGGTCAAGTAAAAATAATAAAACAAGATAAAGATGATAATGAAATAAAAATTCCAAATGTTAAGTTTAATGTAATTGATGAGAAAGGAAAAATTCTAGAAACAATAATAACAAATAAAGAAGGGGAAGCATTTACCTCAAAATATCCAATTAGAGATTATGAAAAACTTATATTAAAAGAAATAGAAACAAATGAAGAATACTCTTTGAATAATATGCCACAAGTCATAGAATTAAAAGAAGGAGAGAACATAATTAAAGTTGAAAATGAAGTAAAAAAAGGACAAATAAAAATAGTAAAAATTGATAAAGATAATAAAGAAATAAAGCTAGAAGGAGTGACATTTGAAGTATATGATGAAGATGATAAATTAGTTCAAAAATTAATTACAGATAAAAATGGAGAAGCTATTACAGATAAGCTTAGAATAAGTAAATCATATTACCTTAAAGAAGTAGAGACACAAGAAAATTACAAATTAAATAAAGATATAATAAAAGTTAATTTAGAAGAACTGAAAATAAAAGAATTAATTATTGAAAATGAGAAGAAAAAAGGTCAGATTCAAGTTATAAAAATTGATAGTGAAAACAAAGAAATTAAAATACAAAATGTCATTTTTGAAATCTATAATAGCAAAGGAGAATTAGTAGATACAATTACTACTGATGAAGATGGAAAGGCAGTAACAAAGAGGCTTCCAATAGATGAAAGTTATACAATGAAAGAGATTTCTGCTCCAAAAGAATATGTACTAAATGAAGAGATGAGAAGCATAGAACTAGAAGATGAAAAAATAACAGATGTAGTTATTGAAAACACTAGAAAATATGGAAAAATAAAAATAAATAAAGTATCTAATAAATATAGTAAAATACTAAATTTACCAGAGAATTCACCAATAGCAAATACTAAATTTTTAATATTAAATGAAAAAGGAGAAAATGTAGGAATATATACAACAGATGAAGCAGGAACAGTAGTAACAGAAAAATTGCCATATGGAGAATATACAATATATGAATATGAAACACCAGAACATTTTTTAAGAGATGCCAAACCACAAACTTTGCAGATAATAGAAAACAATCAAATCTTAGAAATAACATTTACAAATACTCCTAAAGAGCAAGAATTACCAAAAACAGGATTTTAAAAAGTTTAACATCCTACAAGATGAAGCGAATTTTATAAACTAAATATAAATATTGACTAAAAAATATATAAAATACACTATTTTTTCTACAAAATATTGACATTAAACAAGTTTTCCTATATAATATATCAAGTTATATAATCCCAACAAAAGGAAAGCATATCGCGAGGGGAGGGAAATTCAAAATGGCAGAAATTAAAGTTAATAATGGAAATATAGAGGACGCATTGAAAAGATTTAAAAGGCAATGTGTAAGAAATGGTGTATTACAAGAGGTAAGAAAAAGAGAACATTATGAAAAACCTAGTGTAAAGAGAAAGAAAAAATCAGAAGCAGCTAGAAAGAGAAAATTTTAATACATAGAAATAGGAGGTTAGACAAAGTTAGCCTCCGTTTTTTGTATAAAAATTCAATAAAAAGAGAAAGATAGATAAAGAAAAATGGAGGTTAAAGAATGTCTTATAAAATAGAAAGTTTAAAAGAAAATATAAAAATACATTTAATACAAACATCAAAATTTAAAACAAATTTAATAGCAACCTTCTTAAGTTTACCACTAGAAAAAGAAAGTGTTACAAAAAATGCATTGATACCAGCAGTTTTAAAAAGAGGAACGAAAAATTTGAAAACACAAGAAGAAATTAGTATAGAACTAGAAAATATGTATGGAGCGGATATTGATGCGGGAATAGATAAAATAGGAGATAATCAAATAATTAAATTTTACTTAGAAACGTTAAACGATAATTTTTTGCCACAACAAGAAAATTTATTAGAGAAATCAATAAATTTATTACTAGATATAATACTAAATCCATTAGTAGAAAAAGATAAATTTAAAGAAGAGTATGTAGAAACAGAAAAACAAACAGTTAAGAGATTAATAGATGGAAAAATAGATAATAAAGATAGATATGCATTTAATAGATGTATAGAAGAAATGTACAAAGACGAACCATTTGGAATATACAAATATGGGTATATAGAAGACTTAGAAAAAATAACATCAGAAGAATTGTATATGCATTATAAAGAATTAATAGAAAATTGTAAAATTGATATATTTGTTTCAGGAGATTTTGATAGCAATAAAATATTAGAAATATTTAGGAAAAACGAAAATCTTCAAAAATTGGAGGGAAGAAAAGACCCACATATAATAAATAATGAGGAAACAGAGAAAAAAACTAAAAAAGAAGAAACAATTTTAAGTGAATCAATGGATATAAAACAAGGAAAGTTAGTGATGGGACTTGATATAAACTATAATAAACCAGATTCAAAATATGCAATGTGCTTATATAATGTAATACTTCGGAGAAAGTGCAACATCTAAGCTATTCCAAAACGTAAGAGAAAAAGCGAGTTTAGCATATACTGCAAGGTCAAATTATATAAGACAAAAAAATAATATATTTATCAATTGCGGTATTGAAATAGAGAATTATGATAAAGCTGTAGAAATAATAAAAAAACAATTAGATGATATGAAAAATGGAAACTTTTCAGAAGAAGATATAGAAAATAGCAAAAATTACATGGTATCAGGGATAAAAACAGTAGCTGATGAACAAGATTCAGAAATGACCTATTATTTTGGTCAAGAGATCTCAGGTAAATTGACAGATTTTGAAGAATATATAAACAAAATAAATTCAGTAACAAAACAAGAAATACAGGAAATTGCAAATAACATAAGTATTAATACAATTTACTTTTTGAAAAATTAATATTTAGGAGGAAAAGAATGCAAATTATAGAAAATTCCAAAGTAAAAGAAAAATTATATATAGAAAAACTAGAAAATGGTCTAACAATAATGATTGTACCCAAAAAAACAACGCAGAAAAAATATGTAATGTGGGCAACGCATTTTGGCTCATTAGATAATAAATTTATAGCACCAGGAGATAAAGAAGAAACTAGTATACCAGACGGGGTGGCACATTTTTTAGAACATAAGATGTTTGAACAAGAAAATGGAACAAATAGTTTAGATACATTAACTGCCCTAGGCGTTAATGCAAATGCGTATACAACTGTAGATCATACAGCATATTTGTTTGAATGTACAGATAACTTTATGCCAGCATTAGATGAACTTATGGATTATGTACAAAATCCATATTTTACAGATGAAAATGTTGAAAAGGAAAAAGGAATAATTGGACAAGAAATAAGAATGTATGACGATTACCCAGACTGGCAAGTATATATGAATGCAATTCAAAATATGTACAAGAATAATCCGATAAATATAGACATAGCTGGATCAATAGAATCAATAAGCAAGATAGATAAAGATGTACTATATAAATGTTATAATACATTTTATCATCCATCAAATATGGCAATGTGTTTTGCGGGAAATTTTGAACCAGAAGAACTATTAGAGGAAATAAAGAAAAGATTAAAACCTAAAAAAGCACAAGGAGATATAAAAAGAATTTTGCCAGAAGAACCCAAAAGTATAGTAGCAAAAGAAAAAACAGCAAATATGGAAGTTAGTATGCCAATATTTGTAATAGGAATTAAAGATACAAATTTAAGTGGAGAAATAAAAAACAAAGACAATATAGTAAAAAAACATATAGCAATAGAAATACTTTTAAACATGATAATAGGAAAAAGTTCAAAATTATATAAAGAATTGTATGAAACAGGAAAATTAACAAAAGAAGTATATTTAGAATATGAATTTTCACAAAGCTTTGCACATATAGCAATTACAGGACAAGGAACTGATCCCAAAATAGTTATGGAGAAAGTAAAAGAAGAAATAGAAAAAATAAAAACAAATGGAATAAACGAAAAACATTTTAATAGAATAAAGAAAATGATATATGGAAATTATGTAAGAGAATATGATGATGTTTCAGAAGTTGCGAGAATGTTTATTTCAGATTATTTTAAAGGAATAAATAGTTTTGAATATATTGAAGTATATGATCAAGTTACGATAGAGTATGCAAAAGAAATTTTAGAAGATGTATTCAAAGAGGAAAACATGGTTATATCAATAGTAAAGAAGGATTAAAATAAGGAGAAAATATAAAAATGAAAACTGTTACATTTCCATTGTTTAATTTGAATTTAAAAATTTCAGATGTTGCTTTTTCAATATTTGGAATAGAAATATACTGGTATGCCATAATGATTGTTACAGCAATGATTGTGGCATTACTAGTTTTAAAAATGAGAGAGAAATATTTTGATATAAGCTTTTCAGATATTATAGATTTAGCAATATATGTAATTCCAATATCAATAATTTCAGCAAGAACATATTATATAATATTTAGTTTAGATGATTACATATCAAACCCTATATCTATGTTAGAATTTAGAAGTGGTGGATTAGCAATATATGGAGGAATAATAGGAGGAATATTAACTTGTTATGTATTTTGCAAGAAAAGAAAAATAAACTTTATTAACTTACTAGACTATATAGTGCCAAGTTTAGTAATAGGACAAGCAATAGGAAGATGGGGTAATTTCTTTAATGTTGAGGCATATGGAACACAAACTAACTTGCCTTGGAGAATGGGAATCTATGAATTTGGAGAGTATATAGAAGTACATCCTACTTTTTTATATGAATCAATATGTAATTTAATATTATTTATAATTTTAATAAATATAAAAAACAGAAAATTTTCAGGACAAACAGTATGTATTTATTTAATAGGATATGGATTTATAAGAATGATAATAGAGGGACTAAGAACAGATAGTTTGATGTTAGGAAATATAAGAATTTCGCAAGTTTTATCATTAATAATATTAATTTTGGGAATTACAATATATTTTACAAAAATACATCAGAAAAAAATGTCGCAAAATCTAAAAAATTGCCATAATGCAAAAGATAAAAACAAAAAATGAAAAATTTTATTGAAATATAAGAAAAAAAGAAATGCGAAAGTTGGCTGAAAATTCAAGTTTTTGCTGTTTTTATATTGACGTTATTGTAAAAATATGGTATTTTATTAGTAACAGTTGAATAAAAAAGAAAAAAAGGAGAGTGCATGCATATGCTAAATGACAAAATCCTTAAACTAAGAGAAAAACTAAATGAAAGTATCATAAACGGTGCAGATTACGAAGAAACATATAAGTTAAGCGTAGAATTGGACGAACTAATAACGGAGTATTATAAAGAAAAAATCAATGTAAACTAAAAACAGAACCTAAGATTTAGGTTCTGTTTGTTTTTTTATTAACTATTCTAAAAAGCACTGAGTATATGAGTTGAAAAATCAAATAAAACTTGCTATAATAAATAAGTCATGCTTTAGCAGAACTGAAAATCTGAGGTAGGATAATTTTTACTTTAAGAAAGGATGATGTGATAATTAAATAATCTAATAAATTTTCCATGAAGGAGGGAAAACAGCTTAAATCGTATAAAAACAGAACCATAATAACTAAAAATGGGAGAAAGCAACAATGGAAATGCTAAAAAAACGCCTAAAGACCTTTTGCATCGGAGTAATTCTGATATTTATTTCATTTTGCGTCGTTGTACCTATTATTAGCCAACCATGTTTCCACGTACATGAGGAAACAATCACAAGAAACCTTGGGTGGTTGATTTTTCCCATGGATCCTGAGCCGGTTGGAAGGAAAGAAGCATGGGATTCGGAACTTCCAGTGTTTGTACAAAAAGATCTTGACTATGCAGAAGCCCACGGGTATGATGTGGAATACGAATTCAGAGGAAACGCAATACACCTGGAATACAACGAGGGGGAATGGAACCTTTCCTTAAAAACACATATGGATACTGGCTCGACCTGGGATTCTCTGACGAATTTTTCGATGTACCAAACAAGGGACCACAAAATCATCTTGTATGGATATACTATTTCAGGAAGATGGTTCCAGAAGATTACATTAGAAAAGAATGAAGCGAGGATTGATACCATAACCTATTAATCCCAGAGAGTTTTACGAAAAGTATTTTTGGATGGCTATGACGATTCGGTTATAATTCCAGAAGAAGTAACAAACCTGTTTGATGGCAAGCGAGTAACAACCTTCGAGAAAATGCGGGAAACCATATATACTATTAGAAAAGCATATTTTGATTATTACGAAAGCCGCGGGGACTTTGTCCCCGCGGCCCCCTTTTTCTTTTAATAAAAGATTATTGTTCTATTTGTCTACGCAAAAAAATATATTTTATTATACAAATATAAAGTTCTCATAAGATAACAAAATGTATATTTTTTTTAAAAAAACTATACAAATAAAGAAAAAAATATTATAATATAACTGGTAAAAAAGTGTTAAAATAAAATATTGGAGGAAATATTATGGAATTAAAAGCTATTATTTCAGGGATAGAGGGTTTAAAAGCAAAAGGAAATTTAGACTTAGACATAAAATCAATAGAATGTGATTCAAGAAAAGTCGAAAAAGATGGAATGTTTATAGCAATAAAAGGTTTTCAGGCAGACGGACATGAATACATAAAAAATGCTATTGAAAACGGGGCAAAAGTAGTTATGGTACAAGAAGATGCAAAATTAAATAAACAAGATTTTACTGATGATGTAACAATTATTGTTGCACCAAATACAAGAATAGCATTAGCAAAAGTAGCTTGCAACTTTTATAAAAATCCTTCAAGAAAAATGAAAATAATAGGAGTAACTGGAACAAAGGGCAAAACAACAACAACTTTTATGATTAAATCTATATTAGAAAAACATGGACAAAAAGTAGGCTTAATAGGAACAGTGGAAAATTATATAGGAGAAAGAAACTTAGGGGAAAGTTCAAGAACTACACCAGAAAGTTTAGAACTACAAAGATTATTTTATAAAATGGTTCAAGAAGAAATTGAAACAGTAGTTATGGAAGTTTCTTCACAGGCTTTAAAATTACATAGAGTAGATGGAATAGACTTTGATTTAGCAGTATTTACTAACCTTTCAGAAGATCATATAAGTGCACAAGAACACCCGGATATGGAAGACTATTTTAATGCAAAACTTAAATTAATTGAAATGAGCAAAAAAAGTTTCATAAATTCAGATGATTTTCATGTCAGAAAAGTGCTAAAAAGATTGCCAGAAAAAGAAATCAAAACATATGGAGTTGACAATGAAGCAGATAACATTGCAAAAGATATAACAATAACTAATTCAAGTGTAGATTTTAAAATGAAAATTAATGGAAAAAATGAAAGAATAAAAACAGGAATACCTGGAAGATTTAGTGTATATAATTCATTGGCTGCAATTTGTATTTCAGTAGAATTAGGAGTAACTGCAGAAGAAATAAAAGAAGCTTTGCTAAACATACGTGTACCAGGAAGAAGCGAATTAGTGCCAAATAAAAAGGACTTAGTTATTATGATAGATTATGCACACTCTCCAGAAAGTTTACAAAGTATATTAAGTGCAGTAAAAAGTTATACTAGAGGAAGAGTAATATCTGTATTTGGATGTGGAGGAGATAGAGACAAAAGTAAGAGACCTATAATGGGAAAAATATCAACAAGCATTGCAGATTTTTCAATAATTACATCAGATAATCCAAGAACAGAAAATCCAGAGACAATAGTAAAAGAAATAGAAGAAGGAGCTGTAAAAACGAAGGGAAAATATATTACTATAGTTGACAGAACAGAAGCAATAAAATATGCAATAGACATGGCAACAAAAAATGACATAATAGTTCTAGCAGGAAAAGGACATGAAACATATCAAGAAATAAATGGAGAAAAAAGACACTATGATGAAAGGGAAATAATAAAGGAGGTAATATAATTGTATTTTCAAACA
>CANDIF010000024.1 GCA_947384775.1 uncultured Clostridium sp. | reverse complement strand
ACACTATGATGAAAGGGAAATAATAAAGGAGGTAATATAATTGTATTTTCAAACAAGAATACTGTTTGTGTCTTTTGTAGCAACAGTAATGCTAGCAATATTTATAATACCTATATTAAGAAAACTCAAAGTAGGACAAATGGAAAGAGAAGAAGGTCCTCAAAGTCACTTGGGAAAAAGAGGAACTCCAACAATGGGTGGAATAATAATCGCTATGGGGATTATTATTGGAACAATAGGAGGTTATATATATTATTCTGCAAGAGAACCAGAAATAGGTAGAAAATTATTTCCATTATTATTAATTACAATAGGATTTGGAATGATAGGTTTTATAGATGATTATAAAAAGTTAGTTCTAAAAAATACCAAGGGATTAAAACCAACGAGTAAAATGTTAGGATTACTTATAATCTCAGTATTGTATGTGTTATATTTACTAAAAGGTGTAAATCTAAATACAATAACAATAATACCTTTTTTGAAATATCAGATAGCATTACCAGCTATAGTATATATACCATTTGCAATCTTTGTAATGCTTGCAACAACAAATGCAGTAAATTTAACAGATGGAATAGATGGGTTAAGTACAAGTGTTTCGGCAATAATAACAACATGTTTAACAGTTATTGCAATTATTTTGGACATAAAAGAAATAGTAGTATTTGGGAGTATAATTGTAGGAGCATGTTTAGGATTTTTAATATTTAACTTAAATACTGCAAAAGTATTTATGGGAGATACAGGTTCATTACTACTTGGAGGAGTAATTTCGGCAATAGCTTTATATTTACAAATGCCTTTGATTCTATTAATTATTGCAGCGATACCAGTTATTGAGACAGTATCAGTAGTATTACAAGTATTATACTTTAAAAAAACAGGAGGAAAGAGATTATTTAAAATGGCACCATTGCATCATCACTTTGAATTATCAGGATGGAAGGAAAATAAAGTAGTTTCAGTATTTTGTATATTTACACTAATGCTTTGCATAATTGGATTATGTGCAATATAAAATAAAAGAGAAAAGAGAGGAAACGATGGGGAAGCAAACGAAGAAAAAGAAAACTAATTATAATAAAAGACCATTTGATTTTGCATTATTTATAGTAGTTTTACTATTATTAGGAATGGGAATAATTATGGTACTTTCAGCAAGCTCACCACTAGCGTTATCACAAAGTTCTAGCAGTTACACGTATGTATTTAGCCAAGCAAAAGCAGCAGTACTAGGAATAGTAGCTATGCTAATAATATCAAGAATAGATTATAAAGTATATGCAAAATTTTATAAACTTGCATATTTTGGTTCAATAGTACTATTATTATTAGTACTTGTACCTAATTTAGGATTTGGAGCATATGGAGCAAGAAGATGGATAAAAATACCGATTTTCGGAAGTCTTCAACCTTCTGAAGTAGCCAAATTAGGATTGATTGTATTTTTTGCAGCATATTTAACAAAAACAAAGGATGATTTAAAAAGTTTGGTAAAAGGATTTTTTAGACCAATATGTTTTTTAGCAATACCAATAGCTATTATATTATTTGTTCAATCACACCTTAGTGCATCAGTAATTATTATACTAACAATAGCTGTAATGATGATGATGGCGGGTTGCAAATTTTCACACTTTGCTATATTTGGAGGAGCAGGAGTAGCATTAGGTGGAGGAGCATTATATATTCTTGCTAAAAAATTTGGAATAGGAGCATATAGATTAGAAAGATTAATGGCTTTTATGAATCCATGGGCAGATCCAACAGATACAGGGTGGCAAATTATACAAGGGTTATATGCAATAGGCTCAGGAGGACTTTTTGGAGTTGGTCTTGGAAATAGTAATCAAAAATACCAATACATATCAATGCCTCACAATGACTATATTTTTGCAGTTTTGGCAGAAGAACTAGGTTTTATAGGTTGTTTAGTAGTAATTTTATTATTTGCTGCTTTTATTTGGAGAGGTATAATAATTGCAATGAAAGCTCCAGATATGTTTGGAAGTTTATTAGCAACAGGTATAACGACATTAATTGGTTCACAAGCTATTATAAATATTGCAGTTGTAACTTCTTCTATGCCTGTAACAGGAGTATCACTTCCATTTTTTAGCTATGGAGGCTCATCACTTGTAATCCTTTTATGTCTGGTAGGAATATTGCTTAATATTTCAAGGCAGACAAACAAAATATAAAAACATATGGGCGATTTTAATCGCCCGATTTTCGAAGAAAAAACAATTATTATGTGTAATAAGAATATAAAAATCCGCTCCATCTTGCTGGATGATTTTGTTTTTCAGGCTCGACTAAAGCACGCCATGAAAAACAAAACATCCACGTGGAGCTACGTAATTGTATATAAAAAAATAGGAGATAGTAAATGAAGAAGCTGCTGATAACAGAGAAACCTTCTGTTGCAATGGAGTTTGCAAAGGTTTTAAAAGTTGGAACTAATAGAAAAAATGGATATATTGAAAATGAAGAATGGGTTATAACATGGTGCGTTGGGCATTTAGTTACTATGTCTTATCCTGAAAAATATGATGAGAAGTTGAAAGTTTGGAGATTGGAGACTTTACCATTTATACCTAAAGATTTTAAATATGAAGTAATTCCTAATGTGCAAAAACAGTTTGATATTATAAAAGGGTTACTTACAAGAGAAGATATTGATACTATATATGTAAGTACTGACTCTGGACGTGAAGGAGAATATATATATAGATTAGTAGACCAAATGATAGGAGTAGAAAATAAGGAAAAAAAGAGAGTATGGATAGACTCACAAACAGAAGAAGAAATATTGAGAGGAATTAAAGAAGCAAAAAACTTATCAGAATATGATAGTTTGTCTGCTTCTGCTTATTTAAGGGCAAAAGAAGATTATTTAATAGGTATTAATTTTTCACGATTATTAAGTATAATTTATGGTAGAAAATTAGCACAAAAAATAAATGAAGAAAAAGCATCTATTTCAATAGGAAGAGTAATGACATGTGTACTTGGAATGATAGTTTCAAGAGAAAGAGAAATACGAAATTTTGTAAAAACTAAGTATTATAAAGTAAATGCGTTTTTAGGTGGAGAAAATAGTTTTACAGGAGAGTGGAAAGTAAACGAAAAATCTATTTTATATGAATCTCCTAAGCTATATAATGAAACTGGATTAAAAAAGGAAGAAGAAGCAAAAGAATTTATAGAAACATTAAAGGGGAAGAAAGCAATAATTACTGAAATGAAAAAAACAAAACAAAAAGAAAATGCACCACTCCTTTTTAATCTTGCTGAAATTCAAAATGAATGTACTAAAAGGTTTAAAATAAAGCCAAGTGAAACATTGGAAATAATACAAAGTTTATACGAAAAAAAATTGGTTACATATCCTAGAACAGATGCGAGAGTTTTATCAACCGCAGTAGCAAAGGAAATTTCCAAAAACTTAAATGGACTAGCTAAAAATTTAAAAAGTGATGGAGAGATAAATGGATATATAACAAAAATGATAGGGGAAAAGTATCCTACAAATAATCTAGCTAAAACAAAATATGTGAATGATAGCAAAATAACAGATCACTACGCAATAATTCCAACAGGACAAGGCTTTGAAAACTATGCAAAATTACCAGATTTACATAGAGAAATATATAGGGTAATTGTAAAAAGATTTTTAGCAATATTTTATCCAGCAGCAGAATTTAACAAGGTTAATGTAACTGTAAATATCGAAAATGAAACGTTTTATGCAAATGAGAAAATATGTACAAAAGTAGGATATTTAGAAGTGTTGAAATCAAAAGAAGAAAGTAAAGCAAATGAAACTTTAAAAGAATTAAAAAAAGGACAAGAAATAGAAGTACAAGAAATTAGCATAAAAGAAGCAGAAACAACACCTCCTACTAGATACAATTCAGGTTCAATAATATTAGCGATGGAAAATGCAGGAAAACTAATAGAAGAAGAGGAACTAAGAGAGCAAATAAAAGGAGCAGGAATAGGAACAAGTGCAACAAGAGCAGAAATAATAAAAAAACTAGAAAAGATAAAGCATATAGAAATAAACACAAAAACACAGATTATAACTCCAACAGAAAAGGGAGAAGCGATATATGATGTTGTAAACAATTCAATGCCAGATATGCTTAATCCAAAATTAACAGCAAGTTGGGAAAAAGGTCTAGACATGGTAGCTAAACAAGAAATAGCACCAGATGAATTTATGGTTAAACTGGAGGACTATATACAGACTAAATTTAAAAGAGTAAAAAGGTATTAGATTGATGAAAAATATTAATTATTTATATTATGTAGCTCCACGTGGATATTCATTTTTAAACGACTGTATTAAAATTTTAAAAATGAATATCCAGTTTTGGTGGAGCAGATTTTATAGGAAAGATGTTAAACTGGATTTACATGTACAATTGCATTAGAAACTTTATCTAAATTTTTAATATCACTTTCCAAATTATCTGCTAATGTATGGCTATTAAAAGTAGTCATATTACCATCAACAGAAATAGTTATAATAACAATATATTTATATCCAGAAGGAGTTGAATAAATACTTTCAACTTCTTTTATATCTTCATATTTATTTGTAATATCTAGTATGATTTTTTTAGTATCTTCATCTATAGAAATATCCATTAAAACATTATAGCTTTCAAGGAAAATTTTAATGCCAGTATAGAATATATAAAATGAAATTATTATACCAACAACACTATCCATCCAGAAGATTCCTACAAGAGAAAATAGGATAGAAATTAAAGTACAAGTAGTTATAATGCAGTCATTAAAATGGTCTTTGCTATTTGCTTCTATTAAAATGTTATGTTCTTTTTTTAACAAGTATCTTGTATATAAAAACAAAGCAAATTTTACAATTATAGTAACCACGCAAACGATAACTAATAGTATAGAAAAATCTAATGTATTATGATTTACTAATGAACTTACTGAATCAAACAACAATTTTGCTGATACAATTATCATTGAAATACTAATCAAAAAAGAAAATATGTATTCAGATTTTCCATGCCCAAAATTATGATCATTATCTCCAGGTTTACTTGAAATTTTATTACCAATAAAAGTAAACAAAGAACTTAAGATATCTCCGGCACTGTTAAAACTATCAGCAATCATAGCTTGACTTTTAAAAGTAAAACCAGCAAATCCTTTTATTATAAGCAAAAAGAGATTCCCTAAAATTCCTAGAATTCCTGCTTTGTTTGCACTTTCATAACGATCCATAAATAGCCTCCCATAAAAATGATTTTATGATGTAATTAAAATAATATGAAATAACATTATAACATAATAAATGTTTAAGTCAATACTATTAATAGGCTAAATTGTTATAAAAGACTATTCCATTTTGCTGAATATTCGATTTTTTAATTTCAAATATACTTAAAATTAAAAAAATGAACATTTACATGGAACCAATTAATTAACAATTAGATAAACTAGATTGGAATTATAAATATTGACAATCAATAGTTATACAATGTAAAATAAATTAAAGGTAGAGATAAGATGATAGAAATAAATAATGAGATGACAATGAAACGTTAAATAAAAAAATATGTATATAATGGAGAAAATATGGAACTAAAAGAAAAAGTAAAAAGAGATATAAAAGAAATGGTAGATGAAAAGTATCGAGATTTTCATTCCAAACTATGTCCAGGAATACAAAACATTATGGGAGTAAGAATACCAGTTCTAAGAGAGTATGCAAAAAAATTGAATAAGGAATATACTCTAGAACAGATTTTAACTGAAGTAGAAGATGAATATTATGAAGAGATAATGATAAAAGGAATATCAATAGGACTAAATAAAAAAGAAGATATAGATAAAGTATTAAAATACATAGAAAGTTTTATTCCCAAAATTGACAACTGGGCTGTATGTGATGTGTTTTGTGGTGGATTAAAAATAACGAATAAAAATAAGGAAAGCGTTTGGGAGTTTTTACAGAAGTATCTGAAATCAGATAAAGAATTTGAAGTAAGATTTGGATTAGTAATGATTCTAGGATATTATATTGAAGAAGAATATCTAAGTCAAGACTTTGAGATATTTGATGATATAACAAATGATGAATATTATGTAAAAATGGCTAAGGCATGGGCAATATCAATTGCACTTGTTAAATATTATAATCAGACATTAGAATATTTGAAAAACGCGAAAATGGATAAGTGGACATATAACAAAGCTATACAAAAGGCAATGGAATCATATAGAATAACAGATAGTCAAAAACAAGAATTAAGAAAAATGAAAATAAAATGATAAATTATTATATTGAAAAATAATCTGTAATTATATATAATATAATAAATAAAAAGAAGGGGGATATAAAAATGAAAAAGACAAAAGAAAGAGAAGTAATTGAACCAGGAACTTTTACAAAGAGATTTTGCTCAAACTATATAGCAATATTAATCATTGCCTTAGTAATAACTGATATAGTATTCAAAGCAAATAATTACGAAAACATTGTATTAATAAGAGGAGTAGCAATGGCTTTAGCAATTATAGTTGGTGTAATAGCAACATGTATAGGACTAAGTAAAAAATATATAGTAAAGAAAAATATGAAAGAGTTTTATACTAAATATGTAATAATTGCAGTAATAGCAATAGCGCTTTTGTCAATATTATATTTTATGTATTGTGTTAAATCAGAAGTTGATGAGGTAAAAAACTCATCTGAATATAGAATGGCAAAATCTATTTATGGTACTACATATACAGATAAAATTTTAGATGATGCTGCAGATGAAGCAAGAAAATCTTGGTATTCAATATGGGGAATTATGATAGGAGCTAGTGTAGTTACAATACCAATAACGAAGAAGCTTTTTGATAAATATAGTACAGACTATGAAGAAACAAAAGTAGCATCAAATGAAGAAATTACTGAGTAAATATAATAATAAATAAACATAAACTTCCTAAATATGCATATAATTAATTAGCATATTTTAGGAGGTTTTTTATGTTTTTTGTTGTTAATAAAGATAAAGTGATTTCAGTATTTGTAGCTGTATGTACAGTATTTACATTATTTTTAATGACTACATTATTTGCAAAAATGCCAGATAAAACAGTAGAAACAGCAAGTATAAAGAAACAATTACCAATATATAGTGTAGATACAAATGAACCCAATGTAGCACTAACGATAAATTGCGCATGGAATGCGGATGATATAGATTTAATTTTGGAAACTTTGAAAAAACAAGATGTTAAAGTGACTTTTTTTATGGTTGGAGATTGGATTGAAAAAAATGAAGAAGCGGCTAAAAAAATACATGAAGCGGGGCATGAACTTGCAAATCATTCATATAATCATCCACATGTAAACAATTTAAGCTATGATAAGAATGTAGAACAAATAAAGAAATGTTCAGATTTAATACAGAAAATAACAGGAAAACCGAGTGATTTGTATAGAGGTCCATATGGGGAATATAATGACACTGTAATTCAGGCAGCAAAAGATAATAATCATGAAACAATTCAGTGGTCAATAGATACATTAGACTATAAATCTTTAACAGGTGAACAAATGTGGGAGAAAATAGAACCCAAATTAGAAAATGGAAGCATAATTTTAATGCATAATGGAACAGAAAATACTGCAAATAGTTTGGATATGATAATATCTAAAATTAAAGAAAAGGGATATAATATAATTACAGTTTCAGATTTAATATACAAAGAGAGCTATAATATAGATAGTAATGGAATCCAACATAAAGAATAAGCTAAATGCTTATTCTTTTTCATCTGGTATAAATTCTAAAAGCTCAGAAATTTCACAGTTGAATGCTTTACAAATATTGTTCAATTGATTTATATCAATTCTTTTAACTTCTTCATAGTACATTTTTGAAACGGTAGCAGGGCGAATATGAGTCATATCTGCTAAAGCCTTTTGTGTCATTTTATGTTTTCCTAATAAATCAGAAAGTTTAATTTTAATCATATGTAAAACTCCCTTCTAAGTAAGTATTTTGACATATTTTATCATTTTTCATTTTAAAATTACATAATATTAAATCAATATAACTACAAACGTAATTAAAAGTTGCCTAGTAGTAAAAACAATTAAAAAGTATAAATATATAAATTAAAACAATACTATTATTATGGAATACATTATAGTTAAAAATAGAAAATTAAAAAAATACACTGATTTTTTAAAGAAATTCGCAATTGGAGTAATTGCAGGATTTATTAGTGGAATGTTTGCTGCCGGAGGAGGAATGATAGTTGTTCCTGCATTAATACACATATTTAGAATAGAAGATGCTAAAGCAAGAGCAACATCGGTTTTTGCAATATTGCCAATGGTTATAACGAGCGGATTTTTTTATGGAAAAAATAATTATATTGACTGGAATATAGGAGTAAAATGTGCAATAGGTGGAATTGTGGGTGGATTTATAGGTGCTAAACTACTAAAAAAATTATCTACAAAAGTATTAAGAATAGTGTTTATTTTGTTTCTAATATATACATCAGTAAGATTATTTATCTAATGAAAGGAAGAAAGATGTGGGAGATAATTACAGGATTAATTTCAGGTGTTATTAGTGGTACTGGAATGGGTGGAGGGACAATATTAATATTAGTTCTTTCGCTATTTTTAGGAGTAGAGCAGCATGTAGCACAAGCTACAAATTTAATATTTTTTATACCAACATCAATTGTAGCTATAATTGTTTCAATAAAAGAAAAAATCATAGAATGGAAAACAGGGATAATAATAGCTTTTTCAGGAATAGTGGGGGCGATTATAGGTGCATCAATTTCTTTAAAAATGGAAGTCAGTATTCTAAAAAAATACTTTGGAGTTTTTTTAAGTGCTATTGCAATTTATGAAATATATTCACTAGTAAAACAGTATAAAATTCTAAATAAAAGGAATAATAGATTATAAAAAAGAAAGGGATTGATAAGATATGAAATTTATAAAAGGGATTGCTATTGGAACGGTTGCTACTGCTACTGTATGGATGCTATATTCAGAAGGAATGTTAAACAAAAAAAGGATAATGAGACAATATAGAAAAATAAAAAATCAAATAATGGGATAGAAAAAAGAGGTTTGATTCAAGATAAAAATCAAGCCTCTTAAAATTTAACAAATTTATAAATAGCTTCTGCAAAACCGCCTTTATCAACAGAGTTTACAGTTGTATATTTGGCAACTTCTTTAAGCTCATCATAAGCATTTGCAACTGCAACACCTATTCCAGCTTTTTGTATCATATCAAAATCGTTTAAATTGTCTCCTATAGTAAGCATTTCATCAGTTTTTATATTTAAATAATTACCTAAAAACTCTAAAGCAACTTGCTTATTAGTATTTTTAGAAGTTATGTCTAAGTATTCATATTCTTTATCTATAATAAAATCTTTATATTCACCAAATTTTCTTATTGTAGTGATAGATAAGTCCAGCTTATTTTCAAGTTCTTCTTTAATGGATTTTGTTGAAAAATCATCAGATATTACTAGTTTGAATATTTCAGGATTGTTTAATTCAACATAATCACGAATATTATCAACTGTTTTAAAGGATAAGCCAGATTCATGAGAATTTTGCAAGTTATGATTTCTTAAATCCAGGTATTTTAATTGTTCAGTAATAACTTCTGTTTCTGTATATATGTGAACATGCATATTGTGTTCCTTAGCAACATCAATACAAGAAAGAACTTCAGAAATAGATAAAAGATTTTTGTATAAAACTTTTTCATTTTCTAAATCCATAATAAGATTTCCATTACCAAATATGCCAAATTTAGCATTGATTTCAGAACACATCTTTTTTGTAATTGGATATGTTTTTCCAGTACAAACAACAAAGTTCATGTTGTGTTTGTGTAAATCATCAAATGCTTTGAAGTTATTAGAAAATATTAAATTGTTTTTATCTATTATAGTTCCATCTAAATCACTTGCAACTAATTTAATCATTTTTTTGCCCTCCACTAACAATTATAGCATAAATGGCAATAATTTTCAATTTTTAGGAAATACTAATATAACAAAAATTATAAAAAAACAAAAAATGCTATTGAAAAATTTGGCAACTAATAGTAAGATATTTATGATGAAAAATACAAGAGAGGAGAATGGTAAAAATGGAAAATGAAAACGATATTGGAGGTATGATAAATAACTTAGTAGAAAAGGCAGATAAAGCTTTATATGAATATATGAAATTAAACCAAGAAGATATTGATAGAATTGTAAAGGCTATGTCTGTTGCAGGATTAGAACATCATAGAGAACTTGCAAAACAAGCAGTTGAAGAAACAGGAAGAGGTGTATACGAAGATAAAATAATTAAAAACATGTTTGCGACAGAATATATATGGCATTCTATAGAAAATGAAAAAACAGTTGGAGTTATAGAAGAAAACGAACTTGAAGGATATGTAGAAATTGCAGAGCCTGTAGGAATAGTTGCAGGTGTAACGCCAGTTACAAATCCAACTTCAACAACCATGTTTAAATCATTAATTTGTGCAAAAACTAGAAACCCAATTATATTTGGTTTTCATCCATCAGCACAACAATGTTCAAAAAGAACAGCAGAAATTTTAAGAGAGGCAGCTATAAAAGCAGGTGCTCCAGAAGATTGTATACAATGGGTAGAATATCCGTCAATAGAAGCTACAACAGCATTAATGAACCATCCAAAAGTTTCGTTAATATTAGCAACTGGTGGTGCAGGAATGGTTAAATCTGCATATAGTTGTGGTAAACCAGCATTAGGTGTTGGACCAGGTAATGCTCCTTGCTATATTGAAAAGACAGCAAAAGTAGAAAGAGCATGTACAGACTTAATGTTATCAAAAACCTTTGACAATGGTATGATTTGTGCATCTGAACAAGCTGTTATAGTGGATAGCGAAATTTCAAATCAATTTGAAGAATATATGAAAAAGAATAATTGCTATTTCTTAAATGAGGAAGAAACTTGGAAAGTTTCTGATTATGTAATAAACAAAGAAAAAGGAGCAGTAAATGCAGAAGTAGTAGGAAAACCAGCTGCATGGATTGCTAGAAATGCAGGAGTAGAAGTTCCAGATGGAACAAAAATATTGATAGCAAGGTTGCAAGATGTTGGAGCAGATTATCCATTATCAAAAGAAAAATTATCACCAGTTCTTGCATATTATGTAGTAAATAGTACAGATGAAGGATTCGAAAAATGTAGAAAAATGCTAGAACTTGGAGGATTAGGACACTCTGCAATAATACACAGTCAAAATGAAGAAATAATAGAACGATTTGGAACAGAAATGAAGGTAGGAAGAATAATTGTAAACTCACCATCATCACAAGGGGCAATAGGAGATATATACAATACAAATACTCCATCTTTAACTTTAGGATGTGGATCTTATGGAAAAAATAGTACAACTTCAAATGTATCAACAGTTAATCTAATAAATAAGAAAAAAATAGCGAAAAGGAGAGTTAATATGCAATGGTTTAAAATTCCACCTAAAATCTACTTTGAGAAAAATTCAGTACAATATCTAGAAAACATGGGAGATATAACAAGAGCATTTATAGTAACAGACCCAACAATGATGAAATTAGGATATGTTGATAAAGTGTTATATTATTTAAGAAAGAGAGAACAATATTGTCATTCAAAAATATACTCAGATGTAGAGCCAGACCCAGATGTTGAAACAATTATGCGTGGCGTAGAAGAGATGAGAGAATTTAACCCGGATGTAATAATTGCTATAGGTGGTGGATCAGCTATTGATGCCGCAAAGGGAATGTGGCTATTTTATGAACATCCAGAAAGTAGCTTTGATGGATTAAAACAGAAATTTATGGACATAAGAAAAAGAGTTGTAAAATTCCCTAATTTAGGGCAAAAAGCAAAATTTGTTGCAATCCCTACAACATCAGGAACAGGAAGTGAAGTAACAGCATTTGCAGTTATAACAGACAGAAAAAATGGAAATATCAAATATCCATTAACGGATTATGCATTAAAGCCAGATGTTGCAATAATAGATCCACAATTTGTTCTAAGTTTACCAAAAACAGCAACAGCAGATACTGGACTTGATGTTTTAACACATGCAATAGAAGCATATGTATCAGTAATGGCAAGTGATTACACAGATGGTTTAGCAATGCAAGCAGTAGATTTAGTATTCACATATTTAAAAAGAGCTTATGAAAATGGGGAAAAGGACGAAGAAGCCAGAGAAAAAATGCATAATGCAAGTTGCATTGCAGGTATGGCATTTACAAATGCTTTTTTAGGATTGAATCACAGTATGGCACATAAATTAGGAGGAGAATACCATATTGCACATGGTAGAGCAAACGCTATATTATTACCATATGTGATAAAATACAACAGCGAATTACCAACAAAATTTACAATATTCCCTAAATATGAAAAATTTGTCGCAGATGAAAAATATGCAAAACTTGCAAAAATAGCTGGATTTGGAGGAGAAACAAAGGAACAATCAGTAGATAATTTAATAAATGCAATAAGACAATTAATGAAAGACTTAAATATGCCAACATCAATAAAAGAATGTGGAATTGATGAAAATGTATTCATGTCAAACTTAGACAGCTTAGCAGAACACGCACATGATGACCAATGTACAGGTGCAAACCCAAAATATCCAACAGTTGAGGAGATAAAAGAACTATACAAAAAAGCATATTATGGAGAATAATTCTATTTCCAAAATATTACACAAATATTACATTTTGATTACAACAAGAAAAACTATTGACAAAATATAAAGTGATGCGGTATATATAATATATTATGAAAAGATTACCAAGGAAAATATTTTAGGAGGGTGTAAAAATGGCTGTAGCAATAGTAAGTAAAATGTTAGATGCTTTAGGATTAGGAAATGAAAATGAAGAAGAAGAGGATGATGTATACGAATATACTTCTGATAGAGAAGACGAAGAGGAAGAAATAATAGAAGATAAAGGTTTTTTTGGAAGAAAAAATAAAATAGTTAGTATGCCTCAACCACAATCAGTAAAAATGGTTATAACACAACCAACAAGTTTCGATCAGTCAGATGAGATTTGTAGCTATTTAAAAGAAAGAAAATCTATAATAGTTAACTTAGAATATGTGAACAAAGATGTTGCAAGAAGAATAGTTGACTTTTTAAGTGGCTCTGTTCGTGCACTAGATGGACATATCCAAAAAGTTTCTAACTCAATATTCTTAGTTGCACCAGCAAATTACGATATAGCAAGCGAACTTGCAAGAGAAGAACTAAAGAACAAATTATCTGTATCTTGGCTAAAATAGGAGAGAAAAAGTGCATATATATGAAATAGGAGGGAAGAGTTATGATAACACCATTGGACATAGAAAATAAGAAATTTTACAAACAAATGGTAAATGGATATAACGTAGAAGAAGTAGACGAATTCCTAGATGAACTAATGATAGATTATGAAAAACTATATAAAGAAAA
>CANDIF010000023.1 GCA_947384775.1 uncultured Clostridium sp. | reverse complement strand
AAAGTATCAATTAATAATAATAGCAGTAGTTGGAGTAGTTGCAGTTACAGTATTTGCAGTATATGAATATAAAACAATAAAAAGAAGAAGATAACAAGAATAAAAGCTAAAAACGAAGTGAACCTAAATTGTTAGACAGAAGTTTAACAATTTAGGTTCATTTTCTAGGAGAAATATAAAATCCCGAAAAGTTGATTATTTGTATTTTTTATTATATAATTATTTCAAACTTTACGAAAAACAAAATAAAAAATCGAGAAAAGGTAGGAAAATGGAAAAAGAACAAGTTTTAGGATTTAATGTATCTACATATAATTCACAAGAATTATTAGAAAATATATTTAAAGATTATTCAAATAATGAACAATTATTTATTGTAAATATTAATCCAGAAATTGCGACAACAAATTATAAAAATGAAGAATTAAAGAAAGAATTAAATAAACAAAAATATCAAATTCCAGATGGAAGTGGAATAGTATGGGCATCAAAGAAGAAAAAAGGTAATATAAAAGAAAGAATTACTGGAATAGATTTAATGTTAAAAATCTGTGAAAAATCTCAGGAGTATTCTAGCAGAATATATTTATATGGTGGAGCAGAAGGCATAGCTAATAAGGCTAAAGAAGAATTAGAAAAGCAATTTCCTAAGATAAAAATTATTGGAACAGATAATGGATATGAAACAGAAGAAAAAATTGTAGAGAAACTAAAGAGTTTACCAATAGATATATTGTTTGTAGGAATAGGATCTCCAAAACAAGAAAAGTTCATTTTAAAACATGCAGATGAATTTAAGAACATAAAGATATTAATGCCAGTAGGTGGCTCATTTGATGTAATAAGTAAAACAAAAAAAAGAGCACCTCAATGGATACAAAAATGTAGCTTAGAATGGTTGTATAGATTATTTCAAGAACCAAAGAGAATATTTAGACAGTTTAAACTATTCAAATTCATGTTTTTAGTGATGTTCAATAAATAAAAAGATTATATAAGGAGAATATAATGAAAAAAATAAAAGTAATGACAATATTTGGAACAAGACCAGAAGCAATAAAAATGGCACCACTTGTAAAAGAACTAAAATCAAGAGAAGAAGTTGAATGTACAGTTTGCGTGACAGCACAGCATCGTCAAATGCTAGACCAAGTATTGGAAGCATTTGAAATTACTCCAGAATATGATTTAAACATCATGCAACAAGGACAAACCCTAAGTGATATTACAAGTAGAGCATTAATTGGATTAGAAAATATTATACAAAAAGTAAGACCAAATATAATATTAGTACATGGAGATACAACAACAACATTTGCGGGAGCATTAGCAGCATTTTATAATCAAGTAGATATTGGACATGTAGAAGCAGGATTAAGAACATGGAATAAATATTCTCCATACCCAGAAGAAATGAATAGACAAATGGTTGGAGTAATGGCGGATATGCACTTTGCACCAACAGAAAATAGTAAAAATAGCTTATTAAAAGAAGGAAAAAATCCAGATAATATATTTGTTACAGGAAATACTGCAATAGATGCATTAGCAACAACAGTTAAAGAAAATTATGAACATCCAATTTTCAATTGGATAGGAACCGATAAATTAATATTATTAACAGCGCATAGACGAGAAAACTTAGGAGAACCTATGAGACACATGTTTAGAGCAATAAAAAAAGTAGTTGACGAACATAAAAATGTAAAAGTAGTATATCCAGTACACTTAAACCCTAAAGTTAAAGAAGTAGCAGACGAAATTTTAGGAAATGATGAAAGAATAAAACTAATAGAACCATTAGAAGTAATTGACTTTCATAATTTTATAAATAAGTCATACATAATATTAACAGATAGTGGAGGAATTCAAGAAGAAGCACCATCACTTGGAAAACCAGTTTTAGTATTGAGAGATACAACAGAAAGACCAGAAGGAATAACAGCAGGGACGCTAAAATTAGCAGGAACAGATGAAGAAACTATATACAAGCTAACAACTGAACTATTAGACAATAAAGAAACTTATGAAAAAATGAGCAAAGCTTCAAATCCTTATGGAGATGGAAAAGCAAGCAAAAGAATAGCAGATGAAATAATAAAACGATATTTAAAATAAAACTAAAAATAGGAGTAGAAATCCAAATGAAAAAGAAAATCGGGATAATTGTAATTTTATTTGTATTATTTCTATCTTCAGTAATGATAGTTGGTTCAATTTATTATTCAAAACAATATGCAGACCAAGAGTTTGACCAAATATTATATTATATTTTACATGGAGTCCAAGGAACATCTTCAAGTGTAGTGAAAGAAGTGATACAACATAATATTTTAGCAGTTATAATTTTATTTTTTATATTAGTAACATTCATAATAAGAAACTTAAAAGAACCTAAATATATAAATTTGAAAATTAAAGGTGAAAAAAAGAATGTACAAATATATCCAATAAAAATAACATCAAATAACAGAATTATATTTACAACAGTAATATTTGTATTAGCACTGATAACTACAGTGTATGGCTTCAAAATAAATACATTTGTAAAATACAATCTACAAAAAACAAATTTTTATGAGAAATATTATGTTGATGGAAGTAATGTAGAAATTAAATTTCCACACCAAAAGAGAAATTTAATTATAATATCAGTAGAAAGCTTAGAAAATTCACTATGCTCTAAAGAAAATGGAGGAGGATGGAACTACTCTGTTATCCCAGAATTAGAACAATTAGCAACAGAAAATATAAATTTTTCACATAATGAAAAAATAGGAGGATACACCATTACATATGGAACAGGATTTACATCAGGAGGGTTAGTTGCATATACAGCAGGTATTCCATTAATTACACCAGCAACATTAAAAAATAGTAATTCATATGTAGGAAGCGGAAAATATTTAGAAAATGCATATACCTTAGGAGATATCTTAAAAAAAGAAGGGTATAATTTAGAAATAATGATGGGTTCAGATGGTAATTTTGGAGGCAGAACACAATACTTTATAACTAATGGAGAATACAAAATCTTCGATTTGAATTATGCCATAGCAACAGGAAAAATGACTGAAAATGAAAAAGTGTGGTGGGGTTTTGAAGATGACAGATTGTTCAAATGGGCAAAAGAAGAAACAATAGAACTTGCAAGTAAAGAAAAACCATTTAATTTAATTATACATACCGCAGATACGCATTTTGTTGATGGATACTTAAGCACACTTGCAGAAAATAAATATGAAAATAAATACGAAAATGTACATGCATATGCATCAAAATTAACAAATGACTTTGTTAATTGGTTAAGGGAACAAGATTTTTATGAAAATACAACAATAGTTATACTAGGAGATCATTTAGGAATGCAAAGTGAATTTTATGCAGAACACATAGATGAAAAATACGAAAGAACGGTTTACAATGCTATAATTAATTCAGCTATAGAACCTGAAAATACTACTAATAGAAAGTTTACAACAATGGATATGTATCCAACAATACTTGCGAGTATGGGAGTTCAAATAGAAGGAGAAAGATTAGGATTAGGGACAAATCTATTTTCTGGAGAAAAAACTTTAGTAGAAGAACTTGGATACGACTATGTAGATAAAGAACTTAGGAAAAAATCAGACTTTTATAATAATGCACTACTAGGAGATGACTACAAATTGATAAAAGATGTACAAATGACAAGAACTAAAGAAGACATAGATGCGGAGTATGTAAACAATACATATTAAAAATGGAGGTAAAAGATGAAGAAATTATCAATAGTAATACCAATGTATTATGAAGAAGAAGTTGTAAATGAATGCTACACAAGACTAGAAAAGGTTGTAACAAATTTGGAAGGTTATGAATATGAGATAATATTTGTAAACGATGGAAGCAAAGATAAAACATTAGAACTACTTATGGAAATAGCAAAAGATAACAAAAATGTAAAAATTGTGTCATTTGCAAGAAACTTTGGACATCAAGCAGCTGTAACAGCTGGATTAAAAGAAGTAACAGGAAATGTAATACTTATTATAGATGCAGACCTTCAAGATCCACCAGAATTAATACCAGATATGTTAAAGTTATGGGAAGAAGGAAACGAAGTCATTTATGGAGAAAGAAAATCAAGAGAAGGAGAATCTAAATTCAAACTATTTACAGCAAGCATGTTCTATAAAACTTTAAATGCATTATCAGATGTAGAAATACCAAAAAACACAGGAGATTTTAGATTAGTAGATAGAAAAGTAGTAGATACAATAAACTCAATGCCAGAACATAACAAGTTTTTAAGAGGTTTATTTAGTTGGGTTGGATATAAACAATATGCATTCAAATATGAGAGAAAAGAACGTTTTGCAGGAGAAACAAAATATCCTTTAAAGAAAATGTTAAAACTTGCAGCAGATGGTATTATTGGCTTTTCAACTAAGCCACTAAAATTACTAGGCGGATTAGGAATAATATCAATATTTATTTCTTTCATAATTTTAATATATGCATTACTTTCATTTATATTTTCATGGAATAACATAACAGAAGGATGGACATCACTAATGGTTGCAATAACATTCTTCGCTGGAGTGCAACTACTTTCAGTATGGATTTTATCAGAATATATAGGAAGAATATATGATGAAACAAAAAGAAGACCAGAGTATGTAATTGATAAAAAAATAAATATAGAATAACAAAGGTGTAAAAATGGAAAAAATAAAAGAAATATATATTAAATATAAAGAAATAATTAATTATTTAATCGTAGGTGGATTAACAACAGTAATATCATTAATAGTTTTTTACATATCAATATTTACTTTTTTAGATGCAGAAAATGGGTTTCAAGTACAAATTGCAAATACTCTAAAATGGATAGCAGGAGTGACGTTTGCCTATTTTACAAATAGAAAATTTGTATTTGAAAGTAAAGAAACTAATAAACTAAAAGAAGCGACAAAGTTTGTAGGATCAAGACTAACAACATGGGCATTAAGTGCTATATTAATGTTTGTTTTTGTAACATTACTACATGGAAGCGCTGAAATAATGGTACTTGTAACACAGGTAATAGAAATCGTAGCAAATTATGTTTTAAGTAAATTATTTGTATTTAAGAAAAAATAAGTAATAAACAATAACTCTTTCATATTTTGAAAGAGTTATTGTTGTGTAGAAGGAAAATCAATCTTTATTAAAGAAGTAAACTCGTCTATTTTTTATAAATTTAAACATATAAAATATTACATAAACAATACTTTCATTGTTAAATCCAAAAACACTAAATAGCAAAAGAGGAAAATATAAAGTTATAAAAATCCCAATTTTGATATTTAATGAAACATGAAATAAACTAATAATTAAAAAGACTATCAAAATCCAAATAACATTAAATATAGCTGTTGAATAGTCCATAAAACCAAACAATCTATTTTTAAAATTATAATTTTGTGGAATAATAAATTTCACCTATTTAATACCCCCTTTAAACATACTAAACATGCTTACACTACCGAAATTTACATCAGAAGAAAGACTACCCATAAAATCTTTTAAAAATGAATTTGCTTTTACTAAAGTAAAAATTATTCCAAATTGAATTAATTGATTAATAATAGTGTTTTCATGTGAAGTAATTGCAAAATACACAACTAAAATCAGAGAAATAAGAATTTGGAGAAAAAGCATAGAGAGAAAGTTTTTGAGCCAAGACTTAAAGAACCAACTAGATTTGCTATTAATAAGTGAAATTATAGCAAAAGGAGAAATTAAAATAAAAACTTTAATCATAACATACCTTATAGAATATGAAATAGTAAGAGTTATAAAACTAATAGAAATTAGACTCTTTAGAAGTCCATCAAAACTAAAAAGATTAAACAATCCCTCTAAAAAATAATTCTGTGGATTTAAGGCATCTATTAAGCAAATGAAAGAAATCTCTGTGTGAAAAATGCTTTCTCCAATCATATTTATTGAGCTAGAGATAGTAGAGGTAATCTGAATTAAAAAACTGCAAAAAGCAAGACTACCATTAACTGCAAGAGAGCAAAGGAGGAGTTTAAAAAGAAATTGAGCAGGATGTTCAACTTGAGTAAAAGTAAGATGAGAAAGTAAATAAGAAATAGCATAATAAATTAAAAAACCATAAATCAAAGAATTACAAATAAGTAAAATTCCAGAACCTAAATTATCTCCTATAATTGGGTTTAAATCAGAAGTAATAGAAGAATCAACAAATGCCAAATCATCAAGTATAGAAGAGATTGCATTATAGATAGAAGAAAGTAAATTAGAAAATACAGTATTTAAGGTTGCAATTAATTGAGCAGTAATAGAAGAGCTAATATTACTCACCTCCTACATCATAAGAAACTAAAAGCCTAATTGCAGAAAGAATTAAATCTATGCATAATATAAAAGCATATGAAAATAAACTACCACGAATAAGCCTTTTTCCAGTTCGTAATCTTTCTTCATCTCCAAAACTAAATTTTTTCATAAAAACACCTGTACCAACAGCAACAGCTGCTGCAGGAGTAGCAATATTTAATAACCAAGTTTTAACTTTATCAAAGGCATTGGTTATAGTACTTACAAGTTTTGGATATGCAGCAAAACTTGTAATAGATAAGAAATTAATAATAATTATTATTAAAAATATAATGTAAAAAAGATAATATAATTTTTTCATATAAACCTCCTAAATAATTTTATATTTTGATTTTTTAAAACTATGTTTATCCTCTAAAAAATAAGGTTTCATACATATTTTTTGAGGAGGCATAATTTTAAAACCATCTGAAAGAAAGGCAAGACAAGAAAAAGTTTCTAAATTTTGAGTAAAGAAATTAGTATCATAAACAAAGTCAAAATTAATATGTGTACTAATAGTTTCAGAAAGATTAGAGTTTTTTGAATTAAGAGAATTTGTAAAATAGTTAAAATTAGTTTCTTGAGCATTTTCTGAAATACTTTTAGAAATTTTTTCTTTATCCTCCTTACCAATTTGTTTCTGAGCATCTTCTATTGTAAAAATATCATCAGTTCTAAACCATAATTTATTAATCAAATTTTGAACAATAACTCTAACAGTAGAGTCTATTTTTAGAGAATTTAAAAGTGAAGTATAACTTTGTGTTGCAACAATATTAATACATTTAGCTTCTCTGCTTTGGGCAAAAAAGTCACCATCAGTATTTGTAACATATTCGTGAAATTCATCAGATATAAACACACACGTTTTAGGAGTATTGTTAGAAAGACGTGATAAAACTTCAGATTGAAAATCTAACTTTAAATATGCAGCAATAAGTTTAGATAAATTCTTATATATAGCAATATTCATATTTAGAACAACAATTTTACCATCTTCAATAACTTCTTTAAAGCCATTAAAATTCAAATCTTCTTTTTCAGGAGAAAATGTATTTAAAATATCATAATCAGAAATAAAAGTAGTAGTCATACGAGAGATTTCAGATTTTAGAATAGAAAGAACTCTAGAATCCAAAGTTTTAAATTCAGTTTCAAAAAAACTAATAGCAGAATATAAATTATAAACATTACTTTTTGATAATTTGCCAGATTGAAAGACCTTTCTTAAATATAATAGTTTTTCTTCATAATATTGACTTGAATTAACAAGCTTATGTAATTCAACAAAAGTAACATAACCATTATTATATAATCTGCAAAGTTTAATACATTCAGCTAAAACTATTTCAGCTTTATCTAACCAATATGATTCACTATTATTGGGAGAAAATAATGTAAGAATAGTTTTCAAACGATTTGCCAAAACTATAGGACTTAAATTAGGTTTATCAAGTGGATTATATTTAATTTTTCCACCTAACTCTATAACTCTCAAATCATTAAGTCTGTTACATTCTTCAGCATATTTAGCAACCTGTTTATAAAAGTTACCCTTAACATCTAATATTAGCATTCCAAGCTTTTTAGAATCATCATAAGATTTATAATCTAATAGTTGCTTAGTAAATGGATACATTGCAGAACTTGTTTTACCACTGCCAATAGTTCCAGTTATTAAAATGTTTTGATATAAGGCAAGTTCGTTTATAAAAACAGGTTCATTTTTATAATTAGTACCAACGTATAAATTTAAAGAAGAATTAGAATCAAAATGAGTTTTTGAGCTTTTCTTTTTATGAATTTTGAAAGACTTATTTTTAAATAGTAAATTAAAAAATATATTGGAAAATAAAATGCTCGAATAAAGGAATGTTATTAAATATGCAAGTTTTATATATTTCCAAGCATTTGGAGCTTTTATGCAAATATCGAAAGAACGTATTGAATATGGAATTATTACTGAAGTTTCAAAAAATAATGGATGCAAATAATAAAACATAAAAGTAAATAAAACTAACGTAAACAAAAGAATAAAAATTATTCTAAAGATTAATTTCAAAGTAAGACCTCCTAAAGTCAAATTTTTTTAATTTTTAATTTAGAACCTTGTAATGAGTGGAAAATTTTCATTTCGAAAAATAAATAAATTGAATAAAATGTTATAAAAAGATTAATAATAAAAGATGCAAAGAAAATATGAATTAAATTTTTAACACGTTTCACCACCTTTCAAATTTTTATCATTCTACTATAATTTTACAAAATTGTCTATACTTTTTTAAAAAAATGTGTTAGAATATTTTCGGAAATAAAATTTATATTATTATTTAGGAGGAAAAAATGATAGAGAGAACAACAAAAATAGGAGAACTTTTAGAAACAGCACCAGAAAAAGCAGATATCTTACTACAAGCAGGAATGCATTGCTTAGGATGCCCAGCATCACAAGCAGAAACAATAGAAGAAGCATGTGAAGTACATGGAATAGACGTTGAAGAATTATTAAAAGAAATAAATAAATAATATAAAAATTGAGGTTTTAAAAAACCTCAATTTTTGTTTGCTATACATCATAAAGCAATTGATAAAATTTGGAATATACATTATAATTAATAATATATGAGGTGATTAATATGAGTAATGAGAGAGAATTAAAATTGCTCCCACTACGTGAAATAAATAGAAACCAGTTATTAAGAGTATTATCAGACAATGGATATAAAATAGAGGGAGAAATAAGAAGACAAAAACAAGAAGATACATATTATGATACTCCAGATAAAGAACTTTATAATAATAATAGAAGTTTGAGAATAAGAAATGTTGAGGGAAAAACATATATTACATATAAGGTACCAACAAGTTCAGTACAAGCATACACAGAAAGAAAAGAATTCGAAGTAGAAATTCCAGAAGAGTATATTAGTCAAAATGGAAAAGTAGAACTACCAGATGCAATAAACTTTTTAAGACAGAAATATCCAGATTTAGAATTACCAGAAAATTTAGACGTTGCGGCAAAAGTAAATAATAATAGAAATAAAATAAATATTATAGGGGAAGACGGAAGTAAAATTGAAGTTGCCTTTGATGATGTAAAAGCACAAGATGAAAACGGCGATCATTTCAAAATGAAAGAAGAAATTGAGTTTGAATTAATTTCGGGAGCTCCAGAAAGATTAAGAGAAATATATGAAACAATAATTCATAATTTTGATGTACAAAAAAATACACTATCTAAATATTCAAGAGCAATAAAAGAGATGATAGAACAGAAGCAAAACATGAGTTTAGAAGAACTTACAATATGTGCTATGCTTAGTGATATAATTGGAACAAATGAGTTTGAACAGCTAAAGCATAAAGGACAAATAATACATGATTATAGAGTAGACTTACCACCAAATTTAGATTTAACTAATTTTAAAGATCCACAATACTTAATGAGAAAAATATCAGCAATAAAAAGAATAGAAAACTACAATCCAGGGAAGATAAAAACGCTAGAAGATATGTTCTTGTGCTTTTTTTCTGATATGGATTATCAAGAAATAGAATACAAATTAATAAACTTTTTAAATGAAAATTACTATAGAGAAGACCAAGCAATAACAAATAGAATGTCACATTCAGAACAAGTAATGTTAATAACTGGATTAATAAGTAGAAGTAAAGAAATCCCAGAAAAAGATAAAAATACTCTTCTATGTATGGCATCAGGACTAGTGCATGATATAGGGCATGTACCAGGGGCACATCCAGCAGAAGCATTATTAGGATCATTAGATGGATTCTTTTCACACGAAATAAATGGTAGAGAAGTAATAGAAAGAATAATTTCATCAGATGAAGACAAAATTACAGAAGCAATAGCTACATATGCAAAATCAATTGGAAAAGAGTATGATCCAGAAAGAATAAAAAGAGCAATATCAGAAAATAAAAGAAAAATAAAAAGGTCAATAGAAGAACATAGCAGAACAAATAGTGAAAGTAGAGGAGAAGGAACAGTAGTACAACTTCCAAGAGAAGCGGATAAAATATGTTATGGAGTAAGTGATATAGTAGATATTCTAAAAAGAACAGCAAGAACAAAAGTAGATCTTCCGATAGGATTTTTTAGTAAAAAATGGAAAGATGAAACAACAGCAAAACTAGGAAAGGGATATGAAAGAGAAGAAGTAATACGTAGAAGAATAGAAGAATTTGATAAACTAATACGTAAAGAAAACTTTGGAGAATTAATAACAAACATAGCAAACACTGTAAAAGAAAATCAAAATGATGGAAAAATATATTATGATGTAGAGCAAGATACATGGGATATATTAAATGAAATGATAGGATATGTAAAAGGTTTAAGAACAAAAGGAGTAATAGATGTAAAGAAAAAAGAAATGCAAAATGCGTCAACAGTATTTATAGTAAAAAAGTTTAATGAAGCTCTTGCAAGACACCCAGATAATATTGAAGAAGCGTGGGAGGAAGCTTTAAGAGTAATAACGAATAGTAATGATATAGACATGCTAAATACAGTTAGTAGTATATATCAACAATTTAAAGACAAACCAGAGGAATTTCAACAAGCTTTTCAAAGAGGTGGAATATTAGATACAACAGATATACTGAGTTTAGACAATGCAGATAGACAAATAAAATTAAAACCAGGAGATGTCTTTGTACTAAGTGATATGATACCGTTCTTTGGAGAAAACTTTAGAGCAGTGATGCCAGACAGAATGAGGGATACATATTTTAATAGTGATAATGGGATATCTATATGTATAAGACAATATTTAGATAAAAAGAAACAAGAATTAATAGTGAAAAGGAAAAGAGATAAACGGAGTAATGCAGGTAGAAAGAGAAAGATATGCGACTATAGACTTTACAGGCAAATCATTACCAGAATTAATAGAACAGTTTAATAGTGAACATCCGGGAATGAACATACAAATTCCAAATGCAAATTCTAAATGTATAATAGAAACTATTAGAAATAGTATAGAAAATGAAGATGGAACAATAATAAGGCAAGATAGATCAGTAGTAGTAAGCAAAGGAAGAAAACCAATGCCAAATAGTATAGAAATAGAATGTAAGACTAGAGATAGAATAAAAAAAGCAAAGGAAAGCTTATTGAAATTTTTAGATTTTTTAGGAGTTGAAGCAAAATCAGTAGTTATAAAAGAAACGAGAGAAGAACAAGCAATTAAAATAATGGAAGAAGATGGAATAAACAGATAGAAAGTTAAAATATGGACTGGTAAGAAACCAGTCCATGAAATAATTTAGACAAAATTTTAAAAAATAGTTGCGAAAAATGTAAAATAATGTTATACTATTAAAGTAGATTTAAAAAAAACCTCAAAAAACGGGGAATTTTTTAAATCTTTTTTATTTTTTGTAGGAGGTAGTATGAAAACGAAGTACATATTTGTAACAGGTGGAGTAGTATCAGGGCTAGGAAAAGGAATAACAGCAGCATCGCTAGGAAGACTATTAAAAAACAGAGGATATAAAGTAACTATACAAAAAATGGATCCATATATAAATGTTGACCCAGGAACAATGAGCCCAATAGAACATGGAGAAGTCTTTGTAACAGATGATGGAGCAGAAACAGACTTAGACTTGGGACACTATGAAAGATTTATTGATGAAAATCTAACTAAAAATTCAAGTGTAACAACAGGAAGGATATATTCAAGTGTAATTGAAAAAGAAAGAAAAGGGGAATATTTAGGAAAAACAGTCCAAGTAATTCCACACATTACAAACGAAATAAAAGAAAGAATATATAAATTTGAAAATGATGACATAGATATAGTAATAACAGAAATAGGTGGAACAATTGGAGATATAGAAGGACTATCATTTATAGAAGCAATAAGACAAGTAGGAATAGAAAAGGACCCAGAAGATGTAGTATACATACATGTAACGCTATTGCCATATATAGCAGGTTCAAACGAATTAAAATCAAAACCAACGCAACATTCAGTAAAAGAGTTGCAATCATTAGGAATAAGACCAAATATATTAGTATGCAGATCAGAACTTCCAATAGATGATACAATGAAGCATAAAATAGCATTACATTGTAATGTACGACCAGAAGATGTAATACAAAATAAAACAGTAGATAATTTATATGCAGTGCCTTTAATGTTAGAAGAAGAAGGATTAACACGAGAAGTATGCAAACATTTAAAATTAGATAAAATAGAACCAAACAACAGAGAATGGGAAGCTATGATAGAAAAAATAAGAAATCTTGATGAAAAGAAAGTAAAAGTTGCAATAGTAGGAAAATACATAAAATTAGAAGACTCATATCTTTCAGTAGCAGAAAGTATAAGACATGCAGGTTTTGCAAATAATGTAAAAGTAGATATAGGATATATAGATTCAGAGGAAATAACAGATAAAACAGCAGAAGAAAAACTAGGAAAATTTGATGCAATACTTGTACCAGGAGGATTTGGAAATAGAGGAATAGAAGGAAAAATATCAGCAATAAAATATGCAAGAGAAAACAATATTCCATTTTTAGGAATATGCTTAGGAATGCAAATGGCAGTAGTAGAATTTGCAAGAGACGTATTAGGATTAAAAGATGCAAATTCAGAAGAATTTGATGAAAATTCAAAAAATCAAGTAATACACATAATGGAAGAACAAAAAGAAATAGATGAAAAAGGCGGAACAATGAGACTTGGAACATATCCATGTGTATTAAAAGAAGGAACGAAAGCATATAATTTATATGGACAAAAACAAATAGATGAAAGACACAGACATAGATTTGAGTATAATAATAAATATAGAGAAGAAATGGAAAAAGCAGGTTTAATATGTTCAGGATTATCACCAAATGGCGAATTAGTAGAAATGGTAGAATTAAAAGAACATCCATACTTTGTTGGAGGACAATTCCATCCAGAATTTAAATCAAGACCAAATAGACCACATCCATTATTTGTAGGTTTAGTAAAAGCAGCAAAAGAAAAATAATATAAATAAATTTCAAAAAAAGTCTTGACACAACGAGAAAAATGTTGTATTATAGAAAAGCAGTTGTTGAAAGAAACAACTGCTACTATAATTCAAATTAGTGAATTATGGGCCATTAGCTCAGGTGGTAGAGCACTTGACTTTTAATCAAGTTGTCCCGCGTTCGAGTCGCGGATGGCTCACCAATAAAAGGCCCCGTGGTCAAGCGGTTAAGACATCGCCCTTTCACGGCGGAGACATGGGT
>CANDIF010000022.1 GCA_947384775.1 uncultured Clostridium sp. | reverse complement strand
AATTTTATTTTTTGATTTAATTGAGTCTTATAATATTTTTTTTATTTTTATTATTGGTTTATATTAATTTTTTTTATTTATTATCAATTTTATATAAATTATTTATTTTATTATTTAAAAATATTAATTACTCTTTCCTTTTTTATTCTATTTATTTTTATTATTTTATTTATTATAAAATTACTAATTCTTGTATTTTTATTTTATAATAATTATTCTCTCTTTTTTCATTATTATAAATAATTATTATTTATTTTATTTTTTCCATATTTTACCTTATTCTTTTTATTTTACACTCGTTTGTTTTTGGAACTTGTGTTCTCAGAACATGTTTGTTTGCACTTTTTTCATAGAAATATTTGTTCTCAAAAAATAATTTTATCCATCATTTTTTATCTTTTAAGTCCTTTTCTCTTTTGTATTTTTTCTGACCATTATTGTCTTCTTGGTTATGGATTAGCCTTCGTTTTATATTGCTTTCCCCCTTTGTGCCATTTTTCGAGCTTTTCCTTTTATCCGATGCTTTTTATGACATCAATTTCTTTATTTCTTTCTACTATTTGTCTACTTTTTAGTTATGTTCTTTGTTTTTTTAATCTATCACCTCTGAACTTCATATGTAATTTTATTCTTTTACATAATTTATTGCTTCTCTTCTTGCTGTTATTTTTTTTCTTACTTTTACTTATGTTTTTATCATATATTTTTTGTCATCTTTTTAATTAATGTATTCTCATCTTATTTTTGCTATAATAATAACTATCTTTTTATTTATATAATTTTTCTTCTCTCTTTATTTATAATTTTATTATTCTTTTTTTATATTTCTATTTATTTTATAATTATTTTGTTTATTTTTTATTGCTCGTATATTTTTATTTATTTTTTGTATTTATTTTATTTTCCTGTATTTCTTTTGATCTTTTGCTATAATTTATTTAATACATTTTATTATATGTTTTATTTCTTTCTATTTTTCTTTCTTTTGCTACAATTAATCATTTTTATTCTATAATAAATTTTCTTTAATTAACTTGTTTATCTTATCTCTTTATTTTATCTTTATCATATATTTTGTTTACATTCTATATATTAGTTTCTATATTTATTCTTTTATTTCGCAAGTTTATTTGATTTTAATTTATAATTATTTTTTTTAAAACCCTTCTAAAAACTAACTTTTAATACGTTCTGTTTTTATTATAAATTATTTTTTATTTATTATAATTTTCCTATTTTAGTTATAATAAATTTTTTAATTGTTTATTATAAATTCTTCTTTAAAATCTATCTCTTCAGCCTTAAATTTGCAATTTTCTTCGTTATTTATTAAAATTTTCATACCTTTTATTTCCATCAATTGTGACATTGTCTTCTTCAAAACTTCTATTATGTTTTTTGCTCTTTCAACATCCTCTACTTCTGTAAACTCTTCTGAAAAATCTATATACACAATTCCTTTTTCGATAAATATATTATTTATTTTAGTATTTTCTGGCATTACATTTATTTTCTTTTCATCTTTTATTTCTTTTAATAACTCTTCTATAATTCTTTTCGCAGGATTTTCAATTAATTCTTTTGCATCTATTTGTTTTATTGTTTTTTCTATCATATTAGTATCTTTATCAAGGTAATATAACTCTATATTAGTCTTCCTTAATTGTTCATCTGTTATTTCTTCTTCTGGTATAAATTCTTTTATTTGATTATTTTCTTTTTCTCCAGTTACATTGATATATACTAAATATCCTAATCCTAAAATAATTAAAATTATAATTATTATACTTATATACATACTTATTTTTTTATTTTTCATAAATATACCTCTTTTCTTTTTAATAATATTACTTCGTCCACATTTTTAGAACTACATAAATTTAATTCTTTTTAAATTTGCTTTTGAGGCTTTTTATTGTGTTTGCTATGATATTACATTGATTTATTTTTAAAAGCTTTTATTTTTAATTTTGGGCTTAATTTTTTATAATGTTATATTTATAAATTTCCTTTTTACAAGAAAAAAAACATTGAAAAAAGTTTCAATGTTTTTTTGGCGGAGATTGAGGGATTTGAACCCTCGCGGCCACTTACGCAACCCTAACGGTTTAGCAAACCGTCCCCTTCAACCACTTGGGTAAATCTCCATTAAAAATTAAAAGTGAATTTTGTGTGAAACACATATCCTTCACTTTTACCTTCTATGGCGGAGAGGGTGGGATTCGAACCCACGATGGGCTACAAACCCATGCCAATTTTCAAGACTGGTGCCTTAAACCAACTCGACCACCTCTCCGTGCTAACAACAAATATAAGTTTAACATGCAAAACATTAAAAGTCAAGTATTTTTGTAAATTTAAAGCTATTTTTATATATTATTTTTTTCATAAATTTATTTTATATTCAAAAACTCCTTATATTTTATAAGGAGTTTTGTTTACATAATTTTTTATTTTATTTTATCTAATATTCTATTTAATTCTTCATTTGAACTATATTGTATTACTATTTTTCCAGACCTTTTACCCGCATTCAATTTAACTTTTGATCCAAAAAAGTCTCTAAAAGAATCTTCTATCTCCCTATATATTGGTTCATATCTGCTTGAATCCTTTGTTCCATTGCTCTTTTTTACCTTTATTTGCTTTTCGACTTCTCTTACACTATCTCCTGTTTGTATTATATATAAAGCTGCTTGATATTGTTTTTCTTTATCTTCTATACTTAGTAAGCTTCTACAGTGTCCTTCTGTCAGATTTCCTTTTAAAACTAAATCTATAACTCTTTCATCTAAATTAAGTATTCTCATGGTATTTGCAATTCCACTGCGACTTACCCCTAATTTATCAGCTAATTCTTGTTGTTTCATTCCATATTTTTCTATTATTTCCTTCAAAGCTCTCGCTTTTTCAATAGGATTTAAATTTTCCCTCTGAATATTTTCTATAAGAGCTATTTCTTTATTTTTCTGTTCAGTGTAATCCCTTACAATTGCTGGAATCTCTGTTAATCCTGCTCTTTTTGATGCTCTCCATCTTCTTTCTCCTGCTACAATTTGATAAAAGTTATCTTTTTTTGTTACTATTATGGGTTGAATTACTCCATATTCTTTTATTGAATTTGATAATTCTTCTATTTTTTCATCATCAAAAGTTATTCTTGGTTGATTTTTATTGGGTTCAACTTCAATCACCTTTAAATTGATTATGCTTTCGCCTTCTTTTATTTTTTCTTCTTCTGCTACACTACCTGAAAATAATGCATCTAAACCTTTTCCTAATCCTGTCATTTTTGCCAAATTCTTGTCCTCCTTTTTGTTTATTTTTTCTTAGATTTCAATAATTCATTTGCCAATTTTTCATAACATTTAGAGCCTTTGGATTTTGGCGCATATACGCTTATTGGCATACCATAACTTGGTGCTTCACTTAATTTAACATTTCTTGGTATAACTGTTTTATAAACATTCTCTTTGAAATATTTCTTAACTTCGCTTACAACTTGATTAGATATATTTGTTCTTGTGTCACTCATTGTAAGAATTACACCTTCTATATAAAGTTCTTTATTTAATTGTTTTTTTATTAAATTTACAGTATTCATAAGTTGTCCTACGCCTTCTAGTGCGTAGTATTCACATTGTATTGGTATCATTACTGAATTTGCTGCTGTCAAAGCATTTATAGTTAATAATCCTAAAGATGGTGGGCAATCTATGATAATATAATTAAATTTATCTTGAATTTCTTCTAATTTTTCTTTCATTTTTGTTTCACGTGAAATCATATTTACCAATTCAACTTCTGCTCCTGCTAAATTAATATTTGAAGGACATACAAATAAATTTTTTACGGATGTTTTTAAAATAGCTTCGTCAAAAGTAGTTTCACTAACAAGAATATCATAAATAGACTTTTTTTTGCTCTTTTCAACTCCTAATCCACTTGTAGCATTACCTTGAGGATCTTCATCTATTAATAGCACTTTTTTACCTTTTTGGGCCAAAGTAGCACTTAAATTTACTGCCGTTGTTGTTTTTCCAACTCCTCCTTTTTGATTAACAATTGCTATAATTTTACTCAAAATAATCCCTCCCAAATATAACATTACAATGATATAATTTTTTATAAAAAAAGTCAATATAATATAACAAATTTCTACTGTTTTTTTATCAAAATTTTTACTGCTAGAAATCACTTTTTTGACAGTAAAAGCCCTATTTATCAACTATTTGCTCTTTTTGTTTTTTGTGAAACATTCTATAATGGTTTATTACTTGGTGTCCCTGCCTTTCTTGGATATTGTTTTGGCGTTTCTTTTATTTTTCTTATAATAATAACAGTTCTTCCAATATCTGTTTCTGGTAAAAACATTTTTTCTATTTTTTCTATTCTTCCACCTAATACTTTAACAGAATTTTTAGCTTCTTCTATCTCTTCTTCTACATTCGGTCCTTTTAAGCAAATACATCTCCCATTAATTTTTAAAAAAGGTAACATATATTCAGTCAAAACATTTAATTTAGAGACAGCTCTTGATATTGCTAAATCAAATTTCTCTCTATATTCTTTATTCATACCTGCTTCTTCTGCTCTCAAATGAATAGCCTTAATTTTTTCTAAATTTATTTTTTCTATAACTTCATTTATAAAATTAATCCTTTTATTTAAAGAATCTAATAGTACGAACTCATTTCTTTCTTGTACTATTTTTAATGGAATTCCTGGAAATCCGGCACCTGTTCCTATATCAATAATCTTTTCATTTTCTATAATATACTTTTTAATTATAATTGAATCTATAAAATGCTTTAAAATAATTTCTTTTTTGTCTGTTATTGCTGTTAAATTCATTACTTTGTTTTTTTCTACTAGCATCTCCATAAAATCATATAATTCTTTTTTCTGTTTTGTTGATACTTCAAAGTCTAATTTCTTAGAATATTTATTAAATTCATTTTCAAATTCACAAAAATTCATTATATTTACCTTTCTTAATTTTTTTTGTTTTGTTCTAGATATATTAGTAAAACAGATATATCCGCTGGTGAAATTCCTGAAATTCTTGAAGCTTGACCTATTGAATTTGGTCTAAATTTGTTTAATTTTTGTCTTGCTTCTAAACTTATTCCTTTTAAATTTAAATAATCTACATTTTCTGGTAAGATTTTATTTTCTAATTTTTTAAATTTTTCAACTTGTAATAATTGTAATTTTATATATCCTTCATATTTTACTTCTATTTCAACTTCTTCTTGTTCTGCTGTATCCAAAATTGGCCTTTCTTTATCTATTTCTAATAAATTTTTATATGTAAGTTCTGTTCTTTTTAATAGTTCTATCAATTTTATTCCATTTTTTATTTCTGAAGATTTGTTTTCTTTTAAAAATAGATTAACTTCTTTTGTTGGCTTTATAATCGTATTTCTTAATCTTTCTATTTCATTTTTTATATTTTCTTTCTTATTCAAGAATTTGTCATATTTATCTTTAGATATTAGACCAATATTATAACCTATCTCTGTTAATCTCATATCAGCATTATCTTGTCTTAATAATAGCCTATATTCTGCTCTAGAAGTCATCATTCTATACGGTTCATTTGTGCCTTTAGTTACAATATCATCTATTAAAACTCCTATATATGCATCTGATCTATGCAATACTATAGGTTCTTTGTTTTCTATTTGAAGTGCTGCATTAATACCAGCTATTATTCCTTGTGCTGCTGCTTCTTCATATCCAGAAGTTCCGTTTATTTGACCTGCAAAAAACATTCCTTTAATGTTTTTTAATTCCAATGATAGTTTTAATTGTGATGGTTCAATACAATCATACTCTATTGCATATGCTGGTCTTGTAAATTCAACATTTTCTAGTCCTGCTATTGTTCTATACATTTCTATTTGTACTTCTTCAGGAAGAGAAGAACTCATACCTTGAACATACATTTCTTCTGTATCAAGCCCCATAGGTTCTATAAAAATTTGATGTTTTTCTTTATCGCTAAATCTAACAACTTTATCTTCTATTGATGGACAATATCTTGGTCCTGTTCCTTCTATTTTTCCAGCATACAATGGAGATCTATGTAAATTTTTTCTAATTATTTCATGCGTTTTTTCATTAGTATATGTAAGATAACAAGGAACTTGTTCAATATCTAGATTATTGTTTTCAAATGAAAAAGGAACAATTTCTTTATCTCCTTCTTGTATAGTCATTTTTGAAAAATCAATGCTTTTTTTATTTACCCTTGCTGGAGTTCCAGTTTTAAATCTTACAATATTAATCCCTAAATTTTTTAAACATTCAGATAATTTATTTGCTGGAAAAACTCCATCTGGTCCACTTTCGTAGCTAACCTCCCCTATATATATTTTACCTTTTAAATAAGTTCCTGTTGCTAATATAACAGCTTTTACATTGTATATTGCACCTATATTTGTTTCAACAGCACAAACTTTACCATCTTCTACTTTTATATCAATTACTTCTGCTTGTTTTATAAATAAATTATCTTGCTTTTCTAGTGTATGTTTCATTTCTCTTTGATATTTTTTTCTATCCGCTTGAGCTCTTAGAGAATACACTGCAGGTCCCTTTGATTTATTTAACATTTTTGATTGAATAAAAGATTTATCAATATTCTTTCCCATTTCTCCTCCAAGTGCATCTATTTCCCTTACTAAATGTCCTTTTGAAGTTCCTCCTATATTAGGATTACATGGCATATTTGCAATATTTTCTAAAGTAATTGAAAATAATAAAGTTTTATGTCCTTTGCGTGCACACGCAAGAGCTGCTTCACATCCAGCATGTCCTGCTCCTATTACTGCTACATCATAGTTTCCAGCATTATAATTCATTTTAGTTAACACCTCTATTTTCCTAAGCAAAATTTAGAAAAAATACTTTTAATTAAGTCTTCTGAAACATTATCACCTGTTATTTCTCCTAAATTTTCTAAAATTTCTTTTATTTTTATAGATACTATATCTATTGGTTCCATCTTTTTAAGTTCTTCTATAGATTCTTGCGTTGCTATAAATGCTTTATTTATTAAATTCTTATGTCTTACATTAGTTATTAAAACATCATTATTAGAATCTATCTCATTTAGATTAAACATTTTTATTAATTCTTTATAAATTTTATCTATTCCAATATCATTTTTAGCAGATATTTTTATAATATTTTTGTCTGAAAGTTGAGCTTCCGTAAGCATTTCGCTATTATCATCTTTTAAATCAATTTTATTTAAAATAATAATTGCTTTCTTATTTTTTATAATATTTAAAATTTCTTTATCTTGTTCATCTAATTTTTTTGAATTATCAAATACTGCAATTACAACATCGCTTTCTTCAGCAACTTTTTTAGATTTTTCTATTCCTATTTGTTCTATTTTATTATTAGTCTCTCTTATACCCGCTGTGTCTATAATGATAAATGGAATTCCTTCTATAATAACTTGTTCTTCAATCAAATCTCTTGTTGTTCCTTCGATATCTGTTACAATAGCTCGATCTTCTCTCAAGATTCTATTAAGAAGAGAAGATTTTCCAGCATTTGGACTTCCTATAATAGATATTTTTATACCTTCCTTAATAATTTTTCCTTGTTCGAAACTATTTGAAAGTTTTTCTAGATTCTCTTTTATTTCTTCTAAAATTTCTTCAGCATTTTTATATGATATTTCTTCAATATCATATTCTGGATAATCAATATTAGCTTCAATATTTACCATCAAATCTAAAATTTTTTCTCTTATCTTATTAATTTCTTTTGATAAATAACCTTCTAATTGATTTGCTGATTCTTGAGCTTCTTTAGAAGATTTGGCATTTATCATATCAACAATTGCTTCTGCTTGAGTTAAATCGATTCTTCCATTTAAAAAAGCTCTTTTTGTAAATTCACCTGGCTCTGCTAAAACTGCTCCATTAGAAAGACAAAGTTCTAAAATTTTTCTTAAAATAATAATTCCACCATGAGAATTTATCTCACACATATTCTCAGAAGTATAACTTTTTGGTGCTTTAAAGTAAGAAACTAAAACTTCATCTACTATAATATTATTTTCTGGATTTAAAATTTTTCCATATTTCATTTTATAACCATCTATATCTTCTATTCTTTGAGGATTTCTTGCTTTAAAAATTTTATTTAATACTTCAAAGCATTTATCCCCACTCATTCTAATTATACCTATACCACCTAATCCTGGTGCAGTTGAAATTGCTACTATTGTTGACATATACTAATCCTTTCCGTTTTAAATAAATTTAGGCAGATATAAAATCTGCCCTTTTAAATATTTATTTTAATGAAACAACTAATCTTCTATGAGGTTCTTCTCCCTTACTAAAAGTCTTTACTTTATCATTATCTTGTAATTTTGTGTGTATTATTTTTCTTTCAAAAGCAGACATTGGTTCTAATGTTATAGGTTTTCTTGTTCTTATTACCGTTTTTGCAATTTTTTCAGCTAATTCCTCTAATGTTTTTTGTCTTCTTTTTCTATATTCTCCAATATCTAAAATTACCATTATTTTTGAAGAAACATTCTTATTTGCAACAGAACTTGCTAAAATTTGTAAGGCATTTATTGTTGTACCCCTATAGCCTATTAAATTATTTATTTCTTCTCCATCAATATTTATATTTATGACAAAATCATTTATTGATACATCAATCTTATTTCTTTTATCTACAATCTCCGTTAAAAACTTTTCAACCCTTTTTGAGGCTTCCTCTATTTCTATAATATTTTTATTAATACTTTTCTTTTTTATAATATCTTTATTTTCTTTGCTTTTCTCTGAATTTTCTTTCAATGTCATTTCTATTTTTACAACACGTGGTGCTAAAATACTATAAAAACTTCTTTTCTTTTCTTCTTCAAGATTTTTTATTTCTACCATATCTTTAGAAACATTTAATTTTTTTAACCCTTTTTCTATAGCTTCTTTTGTTGTACTTCCTTCAACTATTATACTTTTAGGCATTTTCTTCCTCCTTAGAGAATATTTTATTTAGAATTAATCTTTCAGCTATCATTATAATATTATTTATAAGCCAATACAAAGCTAGTCCTAAAGGTGCCATTAAAGATATTGTAACAGATAAAATAGGCATCATCCAAGACATACTTTTATTCATTTGAGCTGCCATTTCTGCAGGATCTTCTTTTTTATCTTTGTCATTATCTTCTTTTTCTTTTTTGTTATTTATACTTGTTGATATTTTTATAGAAACTACTGAAGAAATAACATATAGAACAGGTATAATAAATACTTTTATATCGTTAATGTTTTCTTGTGGAACCTTACTTAAATCTAATCCTACAAAATTCATATTTATATACATTTCATTATCCTTCAAATCTTTTTCTTTAATATACTTAATTACACTCATTTCAGGATAATTTGAACTTATGCTATTATCCCCAAGTTCTTGTCTTATTTCTGCTTTTTGATTTTCTATTACATCATTATTAACTTTTTTCATATATGTAAGAGGACTTCTTACTAAATAAAACATAGCAAAAAGCAAAATAAATTGAATTATTATACTAAAGCATCCCCCGAAAGGATTTATTTTTTCCTTTTTATATAACTCCATCATTTCTTGATTTATTTTTTCTTGATTTCCATTATGCTTTATTTGTATAATCTTCATCTGCTCTTGAACTTTTTGATTTTTTCTCATTGTTTTTTCCTGTTTTATTGATAATGGAATCATTATAATCTTAATTAAAACAGAAAATAAAATTATAGCCAAACCATAATTACTAACTAACCCATATATTAAGTTTAAAACATAACCAAATATATTAGAAAAAAAGTTAATCATATTTATCCTCCCTATTTAACTGGGTCGTATCCCCCTTTAGAAAAAGGATTACATTTTAAAAATCTTTTAAAAGTTAAAAAAATACCATAAAAAGCTCCATATTTTGAAATAGCCTGTTTAGAATATTCAGAACATGTTGGAATATACTTACAATGTACTCCATAATGTCCTAAAACAGGAGAAAAATGTTTTTGATAAATTTCAATTATTTTTAATAAAACTTTCTTCACTTTTTCTACTCCATTAATTTTGACTTTTTAATAATTTCGTCAAAATCTTCTTTTATCTTATAAAAACTTTTCTCTTCCAAATTGTTTTTATTATTCCATAGAACTATTACATTATTTCCAATTTTTATTATATCTTCTTTTTGCCTATAATTTTCTCTTATTAATCTCTTTATTCGATTTCGTGTAACGCTGTTTCCTGCTTTTTTGCTAACTGCTATACCTAACATATTAATATTTCTGTGATTTTTTTGTATAACTATATTAATACATTTTCCTCTATAGCATTTTCCTCTTTTTAATACATTTTTAAATTCATAATTCTTTTTTAACATTACTGTTTTTTTCAATTTTATCACTCATTTTTTTTCAAGTTATGCAGTAAGTTTTTTTCTTCCTTTTGCTTTTCTTGCTTTTAAAACATTTCTTCCACTTCTTGTTTTCATTCTTTTTCTAAAACCATGTTCTTTCTTTTCTTGTCTGTTTTTTGGTTGATATGTCATTTTCATTGTAAAAAACCTCCTAAAATTAATTCATAAGTGTTAAAATTATATCTTAAAAAGCCTGTATTTGTCAAGTTTTTTTTAATTTTTTTTAAATATTATAATATTTTTCTTTATTTTTATTGATTAATTTTTTCTTTTTTGATATATTAACATTAATATAAATAGGTTTAATCACTTATTTTTTCTCAAAGTTTAATACTGGAGGTTTTAATTCACAATGGAAAGCAAATCAAATGAAATATTATCTGAAGCAAAAGAATTACTAAAAGGAGAAATATCTGAATTATCTTACAAAACATGGATTTTACCTTTAGAGATAGGTAAAATTGAAGATAATAAAGTTATATTAATATCAGACGATTCTTTTAAAAGAGACTCTGTCGAATCAAGATTTAAAGATTTACTAGAAAATGCATTTAGTATTGTTTTGCAAAAACAATGTAATATTTCAATTATTTTAAAAGATTCAAGTGATACACAAGAAAAAAATATAAACACAACTTTTTCAAACATTAATTATTCTAAAACATATTTAAATCCTAATTATTCCTTTGATACATTTGTTGTTGGAGATAATAATAGATTTGCACATGCTGCATCATTAGCTGTTGCAGAATCACCTGCTACGGCCTATAATCCATTATTTATTTATGGAGGCGTTGGTTTAGGAAAAACTCACCTTCTACATGCAATAGGAAACGAAGTTCTAAGAAATAACAAAGATTTTAAAATACTTTATGTCACATCAGAAAAATTTACAAATGATTTTATAAATTCATTAAAAGATAACAATATGGATAATTTTAGAAATAGATATAGAAATATTGATGTATTACTTATAGATGATATTCAATTTATTGCAGGAAAAGATAGATTGCAAGAAGAATTTTTTCATACTTTTAATACCTTAAGAGAAAGTGGAAAACAAATAGTACTATCAAGTGATAAACCACCAAGAGATATACCTTTATTAGAAGATAGATTAAAATCACGTTTCGAATGGGGAATACTAGCAGATGTTTCAATGGCAGATTATGAAGTACGTCTAGCAATTTTAAGAAAGAAATCTGATGAAAAACATGCAATAATAGATGATGATATTTTAAAAAATATCGCAGCAAAAATAGATTCAAATATAAGAGAATTAGAAGGAGTATTCAACAAAATAGTAGCACAAGCATCTTTAACACACACACCAGTAACTTTTGAAATGGCTGAGAAAGCAATAAATGATATAATAAGGCAAAATTCTTCAGTAATATCAATTGAATACATCCAAGAAGTAATATGTAATTATTTTGATATAACAATGAAAGACTTAACAAGTAGTCAAAGATCAAGTAATATAACATTTCCTAGACAAATAGGAATGTATTTATGTAGAATCCTTACAAATGAATCTTTTCCAAAAGTTGGAGCAGCTTTTGGAAAGCGAGATCACACAACAGTTATGCATGCATTTAAAAAAATAGAGCAAGGCATAAAAGAAGATCAAAATACAAAATTAGTTGTGGAAAGTGTTAAAAAAATTGTATTAAATAAAAAACAAGCATAAAATAAATAAAACTCAAACATTTTTGAATATTTTTTTGTAGAACGTATTTTTGTTTAAACAAATTTATTGTTTACTTACGGAAAGGCTAGATACGTTATCCATAGATATCTGTGAATATCTTGTGGAAAAACTGTTTATAATTATCTTTTACACATAAAAAAATTTAGCCTGTGAACAAAATTTAAAATTATCCACAAAGATATCAACAAAGGATTTTCTTAGGGAAATTTATTATAAACATACTTTTCCACAGAATCCACAACACATACTAATACTATTACTAAATATATTTAATTATATAATAAAAAAGGAGACAAGCCATGAAGATTATTTGTGAAAGAGAAAAACTATTAAAAGCTATTAATGCTGTTGTAAGGGGTGTACCTACAAGAACAACAATGCCAATATTAGAAGGAATATACTTACAAACAAATTCAGATAAATTAAAATTAACGACCTATGATTTAGAATTAGGAATAGAATTTGTAATAGATGCAACAATAGAAGAAGAGGGAAATACAGTAGTAAATGCAACAATGTTTAGTGAAATTATAAGAAGGTTACCAGATTCAGAAATAAAAATAGAAATAAATCAAAATAAATTATTAGTTATAGAATGTGAAGGTTCATTATATAAGCTATCAACAATGAATCCAGAAGAATTTCCAGAATTACCAAAAATAGATATAAAAAATTCATTAGAAATGGAACAAATAGATTTAAGAAATATGATAAAAAAGACAATTTTTGCTGTAAGCAATGAAGAGAATAGACCAATATTTACAGGATGTTTATTTGAAGTAAATGATAAAGTTTTAAACATAGTAGCAATAGATGGATTTAGAATGGGATGGGTAAGTAAAATACTATCAAAAGAAACAAAAGACTTTAAAGCAGTAATTCCAGGAAAAACATTAAATGAAGTAAACAAAATATTGTCAGATTCATATGACAATATAAAAATAGGAATATCTACAAATCAAAGTATATTTGAAATGGAAAATTGTAAAATAGTAACAAGACTATTGGATGGAGAATTTTTAAATTATAAAAGTGTAATTCCACAAAATTGGGAAACAAGAATAAGAATAAATAAAAATATATTACAAGGCTGTTTAGAAAGGGTAAGTTTAATATCATCATCAAGTATAGAAAAAGAAAAAAAATACCCAGTAAAAATAAGTATAGACATAGGAAAAATAACATTATCATGTACGAATCAAACAAGTGATGCAAAAGAAGAAATGTACATAGAAACAGAAGGAAAGAATTTAGAAATAGGAATTAATCCAAAATACTTTTTAGATGCATTAAAAGTAATAGATGACGAAGAAGTATATATAGAATTTGGAAGCAATATATCACCTTGTATAATAAAACCAATAGAAGAAATTGAAAATAAATATATTTATATGATATTACCAGTAAGAATGAAAGAGTAAAAAAATGTATATACAAAAAATAAAATTACAAAATTTTAGAAACTATGATTTTACAGAAATTGACTTATATAAAGGCACAAATATATTTTTTCGGGGACAATGCACAAGGAAAAACAAACATATTAGAAGCAATATTTATAAGTAGTTTAGGAAAATCTTTTAGAACAAACAAAGATAAAGAATTAATAAAAGAAAATGAAGAAAATTCAAAAATAGAAATAATATTTGTAAAAGATACAAGAAAAGAAAAAATAAAATTAGAAATAGCAGAAAAAAAAATATTTTCTGTAAATGAAATTGTTCTGAAAAAAACAAGCGAAATTGTTGGTAAAATAAATGTGGTATTATTTACACCAGAAGATATTAATATATTAAAAAATGAACCGATAAAAAGAAGAAGATTTTTAAATATAATGATAAGTCAATTAAGACCATTATACATACATCTTTTAAGTCAATATAATAAAGTTCTAGAACAAAGAAATAATTATTTAAAACAAATAAAATATGAAAATAAAAATAGAAATAATTTAGATATATGGGACGAGCAATTAATAAGAATAGGAATAAAAATCTTCAATTATAGAAGAGAATTTATAGAAAAAATAAATGAAAAGATAGAAAAAATCCATTTAGAAACAACAGATAATAAAGAAAATATTGAAATTAAATATAAAAGTAATGTTACAAATGAAGAAGAGTATAGGAAAAAAATGAAAATAAAACAAGAAGATGATATACAAAAAGGTTATACTTCAATAGGTATTCATAGAGATGATTTTGATATTTTTATAAATAAAAAAAATGTATCTATATTTGGATCACAAGGACAACAAAGATCAAGTATAATATCTTTAAAATTAGCAGAAGCAGAAGTTATATATGATGAAAAAGAGGATTATCCGGTATTATTATTAGATGATTTTATGTCTGAATTAGATAAAAAAAGAGTAAAAGGATTTATAAAAAGAATAAAAGATAATCAAGTTTTAATAACATGTACAGAAAAATTTGATATTGACAATATGGTATATAATAGTTATAAAGTTGAAAAAGCAAAAGTTGAAAGGGTTGAAGAAAATGGAAAAATTTGAACATGAGTATAAAGCTGACCAAATACAAGTATTAGAAGGTTTAGAAGCTGTTAGAAAAAGACCAGGAATGTACATAGGAAGTGTTTCAGCAAGAGGATTACACCATTTAGTTTATGAAATTGTAGATAACGCAGTAGATGAAGCACTAGCAGGATATTGTACAAATATAAATATAACTATAGAAAAAGGAAATGTAATAAGAGTAGAAGATAATGGAAGAGGAATTCCTGTAGATATCCACCCAAAAACAAAAATATCAGCAGCAGAAACAGTATATACAGTATTACATGCAGGAGGGAAATTTGGAGGAGACAGTGGGTACAAAGTTTCTGGTGGTTTGCATGGTGTAGGATCATCTGTTGTAAATGCTCTTTCAGAATGGACAGAAGTTACAATAAAAAGAGATGGCGGAATATATAAAATGAAATTTGAAAGAGGAAAAACAGTAAAGCCATTAACAAAAATAGGAGACTCAAATGAGACAGGAACAACAGTAAGATTTTATGCAGATGATACTATTTTTGAAACACTAGAATATGAATATGAAATATTAGAAAATAGATTTAGAGAAATGGCCTTCTTAACAAAAGGTTTAAGAATAAATATAAAAGACGAAAGAGTAGAACCAGAAAAAAAAGCAGAATTTTGTTTTGAAGGTGGATTAATTTCATTTGTTGAATATTTAAATAAATCAAAAGAAAAATTGCATGAAACGCCTATATATATAGAGAAAAAAGGAGAATTTCCATTAGAAATAGCACTTCAATATACGTCAGCATATTCAGAAAATATTTATTCATTTGTTAATAATATAAACACGGTAGAAGGTGGAACTCATTTAGAAGGATTTAGAAGATCTTTGACAAAAGTATTTAATGATTATGCGAAAAATCATAATTTATTAAAAGAAAAAGATGGAAATCTTCAAGGAGAAGATATAAGAGAAGGTGTAACAGCAGTTATATCAGTAAAAGTAAAAGAACCTCAATTTGAAGGACAAACAAA
>CANDIF010000021.1 GCA_947384775.1 uncultured Clostridium sp. | reverse complement strand
AATCTTTTAACTACATTTGTCAATTACAATTAATGGTACATAAATTTCATCGTCTGAGTAGCCTGCATGATGTGAAATGTATACATCATCTCCACTAGATACTATGCATTTTCCCGTTTCATACGCAATAGCAATATAATCTCCTAATGCATCTTCAAATAATTCATTTGGTTTTCCATATCCAAATAATTTGCTTTCTATTATTTCTTGTTTCGAGTATAACTTCATGTCATTTCCTAATGTTCGTCTGAATTTTTCTTGGAATTCATTTTTATATTTTTCCTTTACTTTAAATGAAATAGCTCTTTGTTCTAATGATGGGGTTCTTTCTAACATTTTTAATATTTCAGGATATTCATCTAAATAAATTGGTTCAACTAATTTATGCCCATGGTCTGCTATTATAATTACTATGGTGTCTTTTAATCTTTTACAAAATTCTTCTGTTTTTCTATTTATTGTATTAATTAATTTTTCTGTAATATTATTGTCTGGCCCTTTCATGTGCATCGTTCCGTCTGGTTCTTCATTATATGCATATATATATTTTTTTCCAGTTTTTTCACATTCTTTTTTTATTTTCTCAAACATATTATCAATGTTTGTATATTTATCTTCTCCAAATGGATATATCATTTTTGACTTATATTTTCCGTTTTTGTTTATTTGTTCTGTAATTGTTTCAATCTTAAGCATATGTTTTACTTCTAAAAATTTATGGCTTACTTTTTCAGTTCCTTTTACTTGATTTTTAAATAATGTTATAGTTTTATTAATTGGCTTTATATACATATTCCAGCCTAACCATCCATGTTCTACAGGATTTAATCCTGTGATGATAGATGTTGTTGCAGCTGTTGTAGTTGCTGGAAATACTGTTGTTATATCTTTTAACTTGTTTTTTCTGAAAAATGAATTTTCTTCTAAAGCTCTATCTAATATTCTTGCACCCATTCCATCAAATAGTATCATTACCACGTTTTTAGGTTGCTTTTCATTCAATATTTTATCTATACAATCAATAGTATTATGTTTCGGTTCTATGCCAAAATACTTTTGAATAGAACAAGCCAAATTTGTTATACATTCATTATAATTATTTCTTACTTCCATTAATTATCTCCATATTTATTTTTTCTTATTATAATCTAAGTTTTAAAAAAAATCAATTATAAAAAATTAAGAAAAAGGCGAGACACACGCTTTCGCATATGTCCCGCCACCATCATCACAGTATTTTACTCTTCCATTGTCAAGAGCAAAATCACTTCAGGGATTCCTATGGCTCCCTTGAAATCAACACCAGGTGATGATACTTCGAGGACTTCAGCCCAACCTTTCTGCTCATTTGCTATCGTTTCGTGAAGGCAAAGATAGGCATTTTGCTTAGCCCCCATAGTTTCTTTTACACCAATAAGTGTTTTTTCCCCCACCACGGTCTTGTAGCCAGTCTGTTTCGTCAGCACACTGACAATGTTGCTGTCAAAGAAAACCCATGCGGTCTTTTTTTCTTTTGACAGTTCGACCAAGTGGTCCAACGGCTATTCGCCCTTTTTTACTGTGATTATCCGTTCTTCCATATCGTCACTTTCCTTTCTGCCATCCGGATTAAAGTTTCTAATAAAGAAAACCTCTATTACCATTTATTATACTATATTTTACATAGTTTTTCAATTTACTATAACTCAACATCAAATCTATACTTCATTCTTGTTAAATTTACAATATTATTAATACCTTTGACCTTTTGCGATTAAAGCTTCATCTAATTGATTAACTCTTATTAACATTGATAAGCAAAACTTTGATAGCACCGTTTTCATATTTTCTACATTGAACTTAATTCCTTTTGCTCTACATGCTTCTTTCATTTCTGTCAAGTCTTTCTTAAGTATTGGAATCATTGATAAAGAAATACATACTATCATCTTAATTTCATCTGTATTTATTTTGAATAGCTTTAATGGAATACATAAAGCTTTTATTGTTTCTGCAATTCCCATAACTGTTGTTGTTTTTGAATATGTCATTGTCATGTTACACACTATAAGTAATTTTATACTTATCCATATTGCATTTATAAGTTCATCTAAAAGATAATTAAATATAAATGTTAAAACAACAAATGGCAAAATTTTTAATGTTCCAAAAATTATACTTTTTATATGTTTCCATGTTAGAATCATTGCAACTAAATTGATTAATATAAATATTAAAATAAAATTGTTGTTTGGAAAGAAGAATATGGATGTACAATATATTATAAAAACTATAAAGTTAATTATGTCCTTCATTTATATTTTTCCTTTCAATTGATTTACCAGTTCATCTATAGAAAATTCCTTTAAATCTAATTCTATTCCATTTTCTTTTAACTTGGTCAAAATTTTAAGAATAGTAGGTTGCTTTATTCCATGTTCTTCTAAGATGTGTGCCTTTTCTACTAAATCTTTTTGTTCTATTTCATGGATAATCTTTCCTTCACTTAATATTAGTGTTCTATCTGCTAATAGAATTTCATCTGCTAAATTAGTTATGCAGATTATTGTATAACCCTGTTTTTTTAAGCTCTGTATTATTCCATAAATCTTTTCTTTTCCTTGGCTATCAATCATTGTTGTAGGCTCATCTAAAATTATATATTTTGGATTTTTTGCAAGTATTTCTGCTATCATTACTCTTTGCTTTTGTCCTAAAGATAATGTATATAAATCCTGCTTTTTAAACTCTAGCATATCAACTTGTTTTAATGCAGTATCTATTCTGTTTTCGATTTCTGATTTTTCTAACTCTTTAAGTGAAAATGAAAGTTCATCATATATGTTATTAAATATTATTTGGTTTTCTGGATTTTGAAAAACTATGCCTATTTTATTTTGAAGGACATCATAATTTTCTCCTTCAGAAATATCCAAATTATCTACTGTGATCTTTCCTCTTTTTACTTTTGATATTCCTGAAATTAATCTTCCTATTGTAGATTTTCCAGAACCATTTTTACCAATAATTGCAATTACTTCTCCATCTTTAACTGAAAAATTTAATTCATTCAATACGTTATAATTACTACCTTTATACTTGTATGTAACATTTTCTATCTTAATCATCATTACTCCTTATATACTTATCAAAAGGTATTCTTAAAATCTTTTCAAGTACAAAAATAACTATTATATGAACAGGTATCATAGCTAATTGTTTTGGTATTCTTGTTAATAATAATGGTATAAATGCTTTTCCATTTGTAATACTTGTCCACAAAGTACTTAAGCCCATATTTACAATAACAGCTACTAAAACTGTAGAAATTGTTAATCTTATAACAAATTGCAAATCATTATATGAATCTTTTTCCTTCTTATATAAAATTATTCCATAAATAAATCCTGCTACTGCTGTACTTATTGTATAGCCTACAAAATATGCCCCTTTCGGAAAGAATGTTGCTCCAATTAAATCTCCTAATACATTTAAAAGCACTGTCCATTTAGGTCCTAACCATACTGCACACAACATTGTTGGAACAAAAGCAAAACTTAATTTACTTATTGGAGTTTGTATTGATAATAAACGTGATAATACAATTTGCATTGCTAATAAAACTGCTGTTAATATAATTTTCTTGTTTCTGCTCATAAAAAAATCCTCCTCTTTTTTCCGCACTAAAAGAAAAGGATAATATATAATTATTCCCATTATCTTTTATTAGCGGAATGCGAAAATAAATACGCAAATTTAACTTTTTGCCTCAATAACAACTTCCCGTTTACTGAGTCTTAACGATTTATTTTCTACTCTAATAATTTTCGTATAATAGTTTATCATACTTTTCTTATTTTGTATATATTTTTAAAAAAATAATTTATTTGATTATGTATGTAGATCAACGTGGATGTTCATTTTTAGCACCGTTTTTACTTCTAAAGCATATACTATACTTAATAAAACACAGGAAGCACTCGCTTTACCAGCAAGTGCCCCTGTGCAATGCGCGCCATGGTTTTCGTTAGTGCCCGCGGCCATTTTCTTTTGCCATTTGGCTGATCAACTTGTATGCACGCTCCCCAGCCTCAATGTTGCAAAAATAAATTTCAGCTCCATCTCCAGCTGTAGTGATTCCGATGTTCATCGTTTTGCAGGTTTTCTGAAGCCAGGTGCAAGATTTACCGCAAGAACGAATTTTGTGAGCTGGAATCATTGTGGTTCTCTTGGACAACCAGCCTGTGCAGTAGACGATTTCGTCTTTTCTAATTGTCAGAACGTTGAAGCTCCTTCTGTAGATGTTGAAGTATCCGATTGCAACAGCAAGCAACTCAATTACAACATATGCAATGCTCCCAATTATAGTGAATCCTCTGGGAACTCCTGTCACGTTGCAAATAACGTTCAGCACAATGAGAATAACTGTAGAAACCACTGCTCCAATTGCTATGTCGAACTTGTCATGCGTTGCTTTGTACCGGAACTTGTACTCCGTTTTTTTCTGAGTAGTTTCAGTCGCCGGTTTTGTGGTGTTACCCACTGTTTTTACTGCCATGATACATCCTCCTAAAGTTTTATTTGGATCACGCATGTAAACTAATTGTTTACCTTTTTATTATACCACTATTTGCCTTAAAAGTCTATTTCTGTGGTATCTTGGCCTATGTTGTTCCAATTATTATAATAAAAAGACAAGGAAATTTTTAGTTTCCTTGTCTTGTATTTATTTCATTATAAACTAGTTTTTTTATACTCTTTCTTCATTTTTTCTCATTCTTACAAATGATATTATTGAAAGTATTCCTGCTACTGCAATTAATACTGCTAATATGCTACTTGAACTTCCTGTATCTGGTATTACTTGGTTTGTATTTTCAATTGAGTTATTGTTTGCTACTTTGTTATTTTCTGGTCCATCTTTTTGTGTTGGTTCATCTACGCTTATAAATGGATCATTTGTATTGTTTTCATCTGGTATTATATTTCCTGATGAATTTCCTGATACTGATATTTCTGTTTTTATATCTTCTACTTTAATATCTGATTCTCCATTTGAAGCTGCTATATTTTTTAATGATATTTCAAAACTTGATTTACTGTTATCTGATACTTTAAATGTAAGTCTAAATACTGTTTCGTTTCCTATTGTAGTTCCGTTTCTATCTGTTGCAAATTCTCCATTTAATTCATTATATGTAGGATTTGACCATTTTCCTACTCCTTGCATTTCTACTAGTTCTAAACTTGTTTCGTCATATTCTAATTTTGCACCTAATGCAATTATTCCTTTTTCGTCTTGAATTTCTGATATTTTTACATCTACTGTAAATTGTTCTCCTTTACTTACCTCTGTTTTGCTTGGCTCTAAAGATAATTTGTAAGATGATGCTGCATATACATTTGATACTAGAGTCATCATTACTACTAAAATTAAAGTTAATGATACTATTTTTTTCATTTTTTCTCCCCTTCTTTTTTAATTTTACATAATTTTGTTTTTCTCTTTTTGTCACAAGTCTTTATTTATTGCGACTTCCAAATATTATTATAGCATATTTTCCAGCTTATGTAAACCTTTTTTGGAAAAATTTTCATTTTTTTTGCTTTTTTGGTTTGGGCTTTTGCATTTTCCTTTTCTTTTCTGATAAAAACAAGGAGATGTATTCCTTGTTTTTATCGTTTTTTTTATTTAATTTCTTTTTTTCCTATAAATATTAGTTTAAGTTGTGCTAAGTCTGTTATTGTTATTTCCCCATTTCCATCTATATCTGCTGCTTTTAGCCTTGCACCTGTTAAAGGAGTTTTATCTATATAATGTAATTTCAATTGTGCTAAATCTGTTATTGTTATTTCTCCATTTTGAGTCATATCTCCAATTACGACTAATGTATATTGTTTTCCTTCTCCAACTTTTAAAGCTGTTCCTGTTGCTATTTTTCTATCTTCATTTAAAGTATTTCCATTTTTATCAGTAAATATTAGTTCTTGATTTGTTTCTACATTTTCTTTAAATTTCTGAACTGTTGTTCCTGGTGCAATTCTTAATATTAAATTTTCTTCTATTATATATTTATCAGATTTAAATATAGGTTCTTCTGGTTTTTCTTGTTTTGTTGTATCCTCATATAAATTTATCATTAAAACTGATGCAAACATATCATAAGTTTCCATTTCAAATTTTACATATTGACCTTGAACACTTTCATTAAATTTAATTTTTCTAAATACCAATTCTTCTTGTGGTATATCTTCTAGTCTTCCTGCTTCAACCCAATTTTCACCATCTTCACTTACATACACAATTCCTGTTTTAATAAATGATGGATCTAAATTTGTATATTTTTTGTGAACAAATTCTAAAGCAGAAATATATTTAGTTTCATCTAATTTTATAACAAGATATGCTTTTTCTCCATTCTCTTTAATGTTCTCATCAAATGTTGAATGCCACATTGTATTAATGTTTCCGTCTATTGTATTTGGAGCATAAAATGGTCTATTAGGATCTTTAGATTGTGTTGAATAAGCATGGATTGATAAATGAGATATTGGAATATATACTTCTGTTTCAGGATAATTTTCTGCTGTAAATTCATATTCTACTACATCACTTGCAGTATATATACCTGTAGCTTTTGCTCTAATTAAAAGTGTTTTATCTCCAATTACTACTGGTTCTTGTTCTTCATAAGAAATCCAATTAGAATCTCCTGCTAATTTCCATTCTAATGTCTCAACATCAGTTAACCCTATTACTCTATTTTCCCAATCATTCAGATATCCTCTATTAGGTGTTGCACCTTTCTTTATCTTAATATTGTATTCTGTCTCGTCTCCTTCAAATCGGATTTTTATTTGATTTTCTTCATTAATTTGTTCTATTTCTTCAGGTGATAATGCGTATACATCTGAATTTGCGTCTTTCCAATTTTCTCCACCATCTAAGCTATATTTCCAATTTGTATTCTTATAGCCATCTTCTATAACTATTTTTCCTGCATTTTCTCCACTAAATGAGAATTCTGCTACAGTTTTTATTGTTGAATCTTCATATAGGTTAAACATTGCTGCTGCTATAAAACTATTTTGTGTAGTTTTTCCTACTATCTTTATATATTGTGCTCTTGTTGCTTCAAAGTCTACAGTTTTCATATTCATATTGTATGGCCAGTTTGTTCCTGAAACTACTTCAATCCAGTTTTCTCCATCCATACTTACTGAAATCACAGCATTATTTATCTTTCCGTTTCCTCCATCCACTGGGAAAAAGTCTAAAGCAGTTAAGTGTTTTGGTTCATCTAGTTTTATAATAATGTATTTTTGTGTATCACTACCATTCCATGCAGAATGCCAGTTTGTATTAATATTTCCATCTATTGCATTTGTTGCATGTCTTCCTTGTGCAGTAGCTTCTGTTGAAACTCCATGAATTGATAAGTGTGAAATAGGAATGTATTTTCTTTGTGGAGTGTCAGTATCTGTTGTAAATGTTAATGTTCTTTCTGGACTTATTAAATAAACTCCTGTTTTTCCAGATCTTACTACTATTGTTTTGTCTCCTGTTAAGTCTGGTTCTTCTTCTCTAAATAATTTCCATTCGTTACTGTCTTCCCATCTCCATTCCATAACATTTGTTACGCCCATTACTTTATTTTCCCAGTCGTTATTATAAACTACTGGTAATCCTTGTTCTAATATATCAATTTTATATAAATTTTTTTCCTCATAATTTACACCTACTATATGAACATAAATATCATTTTCAGAAGTAATACTATCTAGTTGTTCTTGTGTTAGTTGTAATTTATGTTCTTCTTCAGCAGTAAATGAAACTTCATTCCAAGTTTGTTTTCCATCTAAACTATAGTCCCAACGTACTCCTACTCCATCAAATTTACTTGCTAATACTATTTTTCCTGCATCTTCTCCATCAAATGAGAATGTTGCAATTGTTTTATCCAAATTTCCTAATAAATAATTTGCTTCTAATCTTGTAAGCGATGGTTGAAGTACCTCTGTTGATGTATTAGGTAAATTTTTTCCTTCTTCTAAAATTCTTGTTTGTAAAAGTGTAAATCTATAAGAATTTTCTACACTTGTTAATTTTGGTTTAATTAAGTTGGTTAAATGATACATAGGTAGTGGGAAACATTTTAAGTTTTCTGCTAATTCTTCAGCTAAATCATAGTAATCATTTTCTGTTTTATTTTCATTGGCGTTAAATGTGGTAATTAATCCATACCAAGCATCAATATTTATACTTTGCACTTCTAAAGCTTTTCTATAAATCTCTTCTTTTTTAGTTAAATCATCATTATATACATCTGCAAGCATAACTAATTTTTCACATTTTTCGAAATTTTCAAAATCATTTAAGGCTTCTTGTGCTAATGCCATATATACTACTGAATACCCTCTACTCCAAGATGCATTTCCCCATCCTATTAGCATTCTCTCGCCTTTTTCTGATAAAGTCCATCCGCTTACATCATTATCAAGTGACCAATATCCTTTTCCTTCTGCATTTTGATTATAATAAATAATAGCGGCATGACCTGGTTGACCAATAACGGCTGCTGGTATACCATGTACTGTACGAATATTTGAACCAGTTTTTGATATTCCTCCACAAACTGCTCCTGTTCCAAATTCATTTCTAAAGTTCATCCATACTTTATATATTTTTCTATTTGTATCTGAACTATATGTTACTCCATATTCAGAGAATATTCCTCCAAATTTCTCATCCCAATACTCTTTTTTAGCTGGATCATGGAATACTGAATTTCCATAATTTGGCCATACATAAGCCATATATGGGTGTGGTGTTAAATAAGTCCATACTTGATTTGGATGTGCATCAATTTGTTTCTTTGTATATCTATTTAACCATAAAATCTCTTCATCATCTATGATATTGTTCATGACAAAACGCATATCTTCTACATTATATTTTTCAAACCATTCTGCAATATCTATGGTTGGAGAAACAACAAAATATTCATTCTTATGCATATCTTTAAATATTTGATAACGTGTTACGGCGTCTGATTGATTAGTTGGTTCACTAGGTTGCATCCATAAGGCTACTTGTGCAGAGTGTGTTAAAGAAAGTGTAATCATCATCTTCTTATACAATTCTCCATACACAGTTCCATATTTGGTTACTTCTTTATTATTTAAATCTTCTTTATAAGTGTGATATAACTCATTTAGTACTTTCATTGATGCACTATAAGTTCCTGCTGGAGCTCCACCTGTTAAATACATTCTAATATTTTCTACATTAGTCATTAACCATCTTAAAGTTTCTTCAACTTCGTCATCTTGTGCTATAAAAACTAAATAATCATATCCAGCCTTTTTTACAAAATCTCTTTGTAGTAAAGTTAATTCATATTCTCCTGTTATTTCTTCTCCATAGTGAGTTTTTATCATTTGGTCATACTCTTCAACAGTTTTAATAAAATCTAATTCTTTTTCTTCAAATACAAATCCTTCTTTTATTAACATTGCATCTGCATAAACAGAATGGTCTCCATCTGCATTTCCATTATTATGAGCATGCAACTTTAAATACTTTGCCCCTTTAATATCTATATTCACTAACTGTGCATTAGTATTTCCTTTCATTGCTTGTGGTGTTTCTGCCGTTTTTAAATCCCAATTTGTTCCATCAACAGATGTATAAATATAAAATTTTACACCATTTCCAGCATTTCCTCTACTAGCATCTACTCCAATATATGCATTGAAATAATCATAATTATATTCACTTAAATCATATACTAATGTTGATGTTGCATGGGCACTAACCCCCTTATTAAAGGACTTTTGCTGTCCATCAATTAGTAATGTGATTAGCCCATTATTATATTTTGAATCTAAATTCTTGTCTAAAGTTATACTTCCCCATCCTACTGATGACTGTCCTGCAACATGTGGAGTGTCTGATAAGTATCTACACTCATCCTTACTATAAGCTAATACTTTATTTGAATTTCCTATTAAAATTTCTTTTATTGGTAAAAATACTGCCAATAATAAAGCCAAACAAATACCTATTTTTACTATACTACTAGTCTCGCCTTTCTTATTATTAATATTTTTTTCCATTTTCAAATCCTCCTATTTTTATAAAATCTCCAAGTATATTATAGCATACTTTCCAGATTATGTAAATATTTTTTCGATTTTTGCAAAAATTCTTCTCTATCTATATGTATAATATATTAATTTTATTTCAATAATTTTTTCTAGTATACATTTAAAATATTTCACTTTTTCCTAATTACTACATATTTTTTTGTATTTTATTTAAATAAATGCTATAATTATATTATAAGTCTACCACTATGTGTGTGTAGCAACTATCTTTTGAAAGGATGCTAGGATTATGGCAAAGTTTCCTACCTTGTTCCCCACATTGCAAGTGGATGGCTACACTCTTACAATGATCGACCGGCCCAGCGACAACTACAAAGTTTTGAAGAAAGGAAAAGACATTGGCACCATTACTTTCACACTAGAGTGTGTGAAAGCCTATAACAGTACAGAAACCTTCTGGATTCCGTATGATGTGCGTATCGACGTTGTCCGTGACACTGAGGACCTGCCCATTCAGCTTTTCAAGAAAGTCATCTTGGCCACGGCAACGACCCTGTCCTAATCATCCCAAATGGGGAGGCAGCGCAATGCACGCCTCCCCGCATTTTATTATCTAAAGAAATTTACCTAAAACCTTCAACAGTAAAAATTTTCTAATTTCATATGTTCAAAACAATATATGCAAAGTATTTTTTTGTATAGACAAGTTTCGACAAACTTTTCATTTTATATGTGATATAGTTTTGAACAATTCGCGTAGAAAGGAGATTTAGAATGTTGAATATTACAAATAAAAAAATTTATGGTCAAAAGATTGGTACTATTTCAATTTCAATTTACAAAGATACTGAAACTGGTTTTTCTGCTTTTAATATTAATGCGGATGAAGATGTAGAATGTTTTTCTTACGCCATAGAAGATACTATGAAAAAATTTTAGGATAGCTTTTGTTTGTCTTTTCTTTAGACTATGCTATTTATATACTATTTTCAATTAAAGCACCTTAAAATAGCATAACACTTAAATTTGCAAGTATTATGCTATTTGGATTTACTATTACTAGTAAAAATTCTTTTCAATAATATATCTATTTTTTCATATTTCCATTTTCTAATTGATATCCCCATATTTTCTTTCTCTTAAAAAAATTGTAATTTGTTAGTCTATCAACTTTTCAAATGAATTAGCATTTAATATAGTATTTGAAACAAACTCTCCTTTATAGAAATTTGCCCAGTTATTAAATATACATGGAGCATTTTTTGCTTTTTCTAGTGAGTCTATTTTTATAAAGTTAATTTTAATGTTATTATTTTTTGAATATTCAGTTAGTTCTTTTACTTCGTATTCTACATAAGGGCATTCATTGCTATAATAAATTGTAAATTCTTGATTATCAATTTTCATAAGTCTAGCATTATCATTAAATCTAGGAATTTCATTATCATCAAAATTTAATGCTAATAATTCATAATCGGAAATAACATCTACAACTTTAAAACCATAATGTTCAAAGAATTTCTTTTCTCCAATAAATGGTTTTTTCTTTTTAGAAGTCAACGTACATATTCCACTCATTCCTTTTTGTTTTGAATCATTTATTGCATATTCTAGTAATTCTTTAGCAATTCCTTTTCCTTTAAAACTGCCTGCAACCCATAAACAATAAATATATTCATAGTTCTTGCCACTAATAGGAATCCAAGCAGTTTCTATTGGCTCATATTCAATAAATATTTTTCCTCTTGCATTTAATTTTCTAAATACATGTCCATCTTTTAACTTATTTTTAATCCATTCTTTTTTACTATCTACACCTACTTGATGTTTTTTATCTCCTATCGCACAACATATATGCTCCTTTTCAATATTTTCTAATGTTAAATTTATATATTCATTCATATTCTTCCTCTTTTCTATATAAAAGTCAATTGTTCTTCTTGTTTAATTTCTTTTTTATATGCCTTTACTATATCATTCATTTTATAAAGTAGTCCATACTTCTCACATTCTTCTTTAAATATTTTATTTAAATTCCTATTTAGTGGATAACAAAAATAGTTGTTTACATAAGTCTTAATATACTCTTCTTTTAGATTAAAAAAGGTATTATCTAATTGCTCATAAAAATATTCTCTTTGATTTTCTCGTAATGTAACTCCTCCCATTGAAAATACAAATTTTGCTCCATTTTCATAAGATAATCTTATTACTTTTCTGATATTTTCCTCTGAATCTGTTATAAATGGAATAATTGGTGTTAATAAAGTTCCAACAAATATTCCTTCTTTTGATAATTGTTTCATTGCTTTTAGTCTTTCTGAAGGAACACATACTCCTTGTTCTACTTTTTGTGATAAATTATCATCTGATGTTGTAATTGTAAATTTAAGTATTACATCTGCTTTTTTGTTTATTTCTTTAAATATGTCTATATCTCTAACTATCAAATTGCTTTTTGTTTCTATTGATACTCCAAAATTATAGTATGAAATCAGTTTTAATGCTTCTTTTGTTATTTCATATTGTTTTTCAAAAGGATTATAAGTATCTGACATTGCACCTATTCCTATTACACCTTTTTTCCTTTTTGACTTTAATTCTCTATTTAATATTTCTATTCCATCCTTTTTTGCTCTTACTCTGTCAAAATTCTCTACTTGATAACAATTACTTCTACTATCACAATAAATGCATTTATGACAACAACCTTTGTATAGATTCATATTATAATCAATTCCAAACCATTCTTCTCCATGTGTTACTCTTTGTAGTATTGTCTTTGCTTCTATAAATTCCATGATTATTCCTTTTTTCTTATTGGATGTCTTACAACTGTTTTTAATTTATTTACATCACATCTCCTTGGATCACTTAAATAAATTTCGTGATGAAATCTATTGTTTGTAATATCTAATTCATATCCATTTTCTATCATATATTCGTGCATTAAATTTATTGTAGCGGGTTCATCATCATAAGAGCCTATGTGCATACATTGAACACAACTTCCTTCATCATAACTTAAAAATTCTACTTTTGAAAAGTCTACTTTTTTCTTATTTGTTGCTTCTTGAACCGCCCACTCAAAATCTTTCTTTGTTACGAAGTCTGGTAATCTAATAATAGATATAAAGTTCATTTTGTCTTTATTCTTATAGTCAATACTATCTTTCATTCCCTCTTGCCACCAAAAGCCTTCTAATGGTGGAACTACATATTCAAAATAACCCTCTATTTTATGAGTTCCTTTATAACTCATTTTTATAGTAAAAGCAATCGCATATAAAAGTCCTATTGTTTGTTTATACTCTCCGTTTTCATCATTAGGATTTCCTTTTCCTCTAACTGCAATATAATTCATTTTAGGAACTTTTACAATGCTTGGTTTATTTTTTGGCATATAAAATTCCTTATATTCTTTTTTATAATCAAAAGCCATTTATCTCAATCCTTTCCTTTTAATCTTCTAATGCAATATAAATATGAATTTCTTGTTTTTGCATATCTTCGGAATTTCTACAATTTCATATTTCATAATATATCTACCTCTTGATTAGAAGTATACAATATATAACTTGACACCTGCATGTCATATTATAGATAATTTTTTAAAGTTTTTTCTAATTTGTCTTTTATAATATTTTTTACCCTATTTGGTGCTATAACTTTTATATGTTCTCCGAAAGATAAAAGATAGTCATATACCCATTCATTCTCTGGATATTCTACTTTTACAATAAAATTTCCATTTTCCTTTTTAACTATTTCGCTATTTTCAAATTCATCATATACTCTATAAGCCATTTCTTTACTTATTTCTAATTCAAGTGATATGTTCTTAAAATTATATTTTTCTTCTTTTTGCCCTTTTGGTAGCTCTCTTTCAAAATGTTCTTGTAACATATTAATTTCTTTTATCCTAGCAATTTTGAATATTCTATAATCTTGTTTTAATTTGCAATAACTTACTAAATACCATGATTTATCTTTAAACCATATTTGCAATGGTTCTACAATTCTCTTACTTTCTTCTCCATTAGAATTATAATAAATAAATTGTACTAGATACCTATTTAAAATTGCAGATTTAATAATATCAAATCGTTCTTCTTGTATATTATTCCAATTAGAAAAATCAATTTTAATCCAATCATTTATTTTTTTATTAAACAATATACTTAACTTCTCCAAAATATCTTTTTCTTCTTGTCCTTTTACATTTTTCATTCCTTGCAAGGCAAACAGAATTTGATTTTGTTCTTCTTCAGAAAGTATTGTTTTATTTAGTACATATTCATCTAAAAGTCCTATTCCTCCATCTTTTCCTTTAGTTGCATAAATCGGTATATTTGCTCCACTTAATATTTCTATATCTCTATATATTGTCCTTGTAGATACTTCGAACCTATCTGCTAATTCTTTTGCTGTAGTCTTTCTCTTTTGCATTAGTATATATACTATTTCAAATAATCTATTATTTACTTGCATATTTTCCTCCTTCAAATATTATATCATATAAATACGACATACATCTGTCATATTTATAAAAAATGAGCAGATAATTTAACTTATTATCTACTCTACTTATTGTAATTTGTGTGACAAATATTTCTTTATAATTTCATATAATTTTTCACTATGAATTATATAACTTCCATGATTTTCATTTGGAATAATCTCCAGAACACTATTTTTTATATTATCTGCTATGAGTTTTGAATGTTCATATTTTACAATATCTTTTTCCCCAGCTAAAATAATTGTTGGTATATTAATATTCGTTAATTGATTCTTTGTTATATTAGGCTCGTGAATCATCATTTTAAATAATTTATTTCTGGTAAAAAAGTATGTGGTTTTTATGAAAATCAACATTGTTTTTGATAATACATTTGGATTTAAATTTGCCCCACTAATTATAAGTTTTGAAAGTAATTCTGGTTCTTTAATAGCAATTAGTAAACCAATTATTCCTCCATCACTAAATCCATATAAAATTGGCTTTTGAATATTCAATAATTTAATGAATTCTATAACATCATTAGCCATTAATTCATAAGAAATGTCTTTTACTTTTTCACTTTTTCCATGACATCTACTATCAATAGCATATACTTTATAATTGTTTTGTAAATTCTTTATTAATTTATCAAATATATCCAGTGATTCGCTATTACCATGCAATAATATTATTGGTTTTCCACTTCCATATTCCTCATAATTAAGATTTACATTATTAACTCTTATATTCATAAACACCCCATTTCAAATTGTAATTTGTCTATTTCGCAACAAATCTATAAATTGCATAAGCAACCCAGATAAGCCAAGAATATGCCCAAGTATTAAATATAATGCTTACTGTTAAGTACACAATAGCAACTATTATTGCTATTACCCAGTTTATTATTTTTTTCTTATCCATTATTTTTACCTCCTCGATAGATTGTAATTTGAATTATAATTCTTTAAACTTAAAACCTTTTATATTATTTTTTTCTACAATATTTTTAAAATTTTCTGTAACATAAGATATTCCTTTTGGAAATTCTGGTAATTTAAAAATAGTTGTGTTCCTTAGTTTTTCAATTTTAAAAACATATTTAATTACTCTCATAACTCTACCAGAAGATGGAAAACGCTTTATTTCTGACTTATCATAATCAAGACAGTCGATTATATTAGTAATATTTACTACATATAAATTATCATTTTCACATTTTACTTTAAATATTTGTGCTTCATTTTTTATATATGGATATAAAATCTTATAACTTTTCTCATTAAGGATAAAAGAGCTAACTTCAACACTAAATACATCCCCAATGGGTTTATCTATTTCATCTTTGTATTTACTAGGATAGATTCTGTCAAAATTTCTTTCTTTTACAGGTACACCATCAAATATATATGACTTATAACCACCTTTAGGTGTTGGCTCATAAGTTCTATAATTATGATTCATCCATAATTCATATACTTTAACTTTTTTATTAGATTTTTCATTATCAATTTTTCTTTTTGTTCGTAATGCAAGTTTTGATAATGAACTAATTGTATGACCTAAATCAAATCCCATATAATCACACTCCTAAATTGTAATTTTATAGTTACCTATTATTTTTTTATTATTGTATTCAAACTATTT
>CANDIF010000020.1 GCA_947384775.1 uncultured Clostridium sp. | reverse complement strand
TGTGTGTGTGTGTGTGTGTGTGTGTGTGTGTGTGTGTGTGTACTCCTGCAACGGTTTCAAGGTTTTGTACTATAAACATATCTTTCTCCTCCTTTGTGTTTGTTTTATCTTTGCAAGTATAACAACTTGCTTTTATTTTACATATTTTACCTATAATTACATTTTTTGTCAATAGTAAACATGAAAATATATTAAATGTAATATATTTGTAATATTTTATATTTTTTTGTTGTTTTAGTAAATTCCATGAAATAAGGCACAGCAAGTTTTATACTTGCTATGCCCTGTTTTATACTTTTTTTGCTGTTGTTATTTGGTTTATTTTACTCAAAGTTTCATAAAATTTATGAACTGATTTTTCTGCTGTTACTAATGTTCCTTCACTTTCTTCTAAAAAAGTAGATTTTACTGTTATTGGAACATTATATTGTTTAGCTAATTTTACACATTTATTATGTAACACTTTTGCTCCATTATTAGCCATTTCTATCATTTTATCATAAGATATTTCTTTATATTTCTTTGCATTTTTATCTACATTTGGGTCAGTTTCATATACGCCATCTACATCTGTAAAGATTTCACATTTATTTGCATTTAAGCTTGATGCTATTGCTATTGCTGTTGTATCTGATCCGCCTCTTCCTAAAGTTGTTATATTGTTATTTTCGTCTATTCCTTGAAAACCTGCAACTACAACAATTTTATTTTCTTCTAATGACTTTAAAATCTTTTCCTTTCCGAACTTTCTTTATATTAGCATCTCCAAAATTTGAATCTGTAATTATTGGAATTTGCCACCCTAGATATGATATGCTTTCATATCCTAATTCTTTAAGTAATATACTTAATTTTGCAATTGTAATTTGTTCTCCTACTGATACTAAAACATCATGTTCCCTTTTTGATGGATTTTTTGTAATTTCCATCTCTTCTTCAATTAGCTTATCCGTTGTTTTCCCTTGCGCTGAAACTACTGCAACTACTTTGTTTCCTTTGTTTACTTCTTTTGTAATATGTGTGCAAACTTTTTTTAACTTTTCTGTGTCTGCTACAGAACTCCCTCCAAATTTTTGTACAATTATTTCCATTACGGAACCTCTTTTTATATTAATATACCAATAACGTTTAAGTCTAAACATTATATCCATCTATATATTATACACATTTTTTTTGGTTTTGTTAATAGTTTTCAAGGAATTTATATGATTTTTTGCTAATTCTTTAAAGAACGGGCGATTAAAATCGCCCCTACATTTTTGTAACAAGTTCCTAATTTGTGCTATATAGCTCCATCTTGCTGGATGTTCGATTTTTAAATTTTTAAACAACTGTATTAAAAATTTAAAAATCGAACATCCAGCAAGATGGAGCGGATTTTAGTTATTAACATTATATTTTAAATATTCTTGTATAAAATTATCGATTTCCCCATTCATTACTGCTTCTACATTTCCCGTTTCGCAATTGGTTCTATGGTCTTTTACTAGAGTATATGGACAGAATACATATGAGCGTATTTGACTTCCCCAAGCAATTTCTCTATGTACTCCCTTTAAATCTTCTATTTTTTCTTTATGTTCTTTTTCTTTTAGTTCTAATAGTTTAGACTTTAGCATTGTCATTGCTGTTTCTCTGTTTTGAACTTGAGATCTTTCTGTTTGGCATGCTACCACTATGTTTGTAGGTATATGTGTTAGTCTTACAGCTGATGATGTTTTGTTTACCTTTTGTCCTCCTGCTCCTGATGCTCTGTATACATCCATTTTTATATCATCTGGATTTATATCTAATTTTATATCTTCTGTAATTTCTGGCAATACTTCTACTGATGCAAATGAAGTATGACGTCTTCCTCCTGCATCAAAAGGAGATATTCTTACTAATCTATGAACTCCCATTTCTCCTTTTAAATAACCATATGCATTTTCACCTTTTACTAAAAAAGTTACGCTTTTTATTCCCGCTTCTTCTCCTTCTAAGTAATCAACTTCTTGCACTTCAAAGCCATTAGCAGCTCCCCATCTAGCATACATTCTATAAAGCATTTCTGCCCAATCTTGAGATTCAGTTCCACCTGCACCTGGATGAAGAGTTACAATTGCATTATTCCTATCATACTTTCCTGATAGTAAAGTTTCTAATTCTATTTTCTCTATTCTTTCTTTCAATGTTTCTGTAGCCTTTAGCAATGCTTTTCCCATTTCAATATCTTCTTCAAGTAACAGCAATTCATTTAATTCTTCTAGATTCTTTAATTCAGTTCTTATATTATTAAACTTTTCAACCTTATTTTGCATTCTTTTTAATTCTGTAAGCACTTTACTTGAATTCTCTTGATTGTCCCAAAAGCCTTCTGCAGACACTTGTTTTTCTAATTCTTTTATTTTTTCTGACAAACCAGAAATGTCAAAGTGAATCACCTAAGTTATCAATTTTTTGTTTTAGCTCTGCTAACTCATGTTTATTATCTTCAAGTTCTAACATATGTCATCTCCTTACACTTTTATTTCTTACTTAATTAAACAATATAATAAAGTTTTGAAAGCGAGGGGTTGCCGGAATGGAGCTAGAAGTTTTTAATAGGTTTTATGGAAATAGTTCAATTTCACATTGAAAGGGTGCCATAAAAGATATTTAAAACTTCTGCGAACATGGAGAAGACAACTGAGCTGAAAAAATTTTATTATATTGTTTAATTGATATTATGTACAAACGGGCAGACAGAATCGTCCGCCCTTTTAAAATTGCAAATTATTTTGTTCCGAATATACGGTCTCCAGCATCACCTAAACCAGGTAATATATAAGCATGTTCATTTAACTTCTCATCTATTTTAGCACAATAAATTTGAACATCTGGATGTTTATCTTCTATTGCCTTTATTCCTTCTGGAGCTGCTATTATGCACAAGAATTTTAAGTGTTTTACTCCTTTTTCTTTTAGTAATTCTATTGCATCTAATCCAGATCCACCTGTTGCAAGCATTGGGTCTAATATCAATACCTCTCTTTGTTCAATATCTTTTGGAACTTTAAAGAAATATACATTTGGTTTAAACGTTTCTTCATCTCTATACATTCCAATATGCCCAATTTTTGCATTTGGTACTACGTTTATAATACCATCTAACATTCCTGTTCCCGCTCTTAAAATTGGTACGAATGCATAGTTATCTTCATTGATTTTTCTTGTTTTCATTTTTTGCATAGGAGTTTCTATTTCTACTTCATATGTTTTTGCATCTTTCATTGCTTCATAACAAAGTATTTCTCCTAATTCTGAGATTATCTCTCTAAATTCCTTTGTTCCTGTTTTTTTGTCCCTTAATATTGCTAATTTGTGTTCAACTAATGGATGGTTAAGCTCAATCGCTTTCATAAAATTACCTCCTTATTTTTTTACATTTTATTTGGCATTTCCATTCCTAACAATGTTACACCAGTCTTTAGTACATTTCCTACTGCATATGTAAGTGCTAATCTTGCATCTTGCACTGCTTTATCTTCTGTTATTATTTTATGTTCATTATAAAAGCCACTAAAACTTTGTGCTACATCTATTAAATATCTTGATACTATTGAAGGTTCATTCTTTTCTGCAGCACTTTCTACAAATTCATTAAATCTATATAATAATTTTATTGTTTCCACTGCTTGTTTTTCTTGCAATTTGCTAAAGTCTACTTTATCTATTTCTGGCATATATCCAGCCTTTTCTAATACACTATTTGTTCTTACATATATGTATTGTATATATGGTCCTGTTTCTCCTTGGAAGTTTAATAGCATATCCCAATCGAAAATTTCATCTTTTACTCTGCTATTTGCTAAGTCGTTGAATATAATTGCTCCAACTCCTACTTTTCTTGCTACATCTGCCTTATCTTCTAATTCTGGATTTTTTTCATCTATTATCTTTTCTACTTTTTGTATTGCTTCTTTTAATATATCTTCAAGTGCTACTGAGTTTCCTTTTCTTGATCCAATTTTTTCTCCATCTTTATCTACTACTAGTCCAAATGGTACATGAACACAATTTTTTGCATAATCTTCATATCCCATTAATTCCAATACTTTGAATACTTGTTTAAAATGTAATCTTTGCTCATTTCCAACAACATATACTGCTTTAGCAAAGTCGTATCTTTTCATTCTTTCTTTTAATGATGCTAAATCTCTTGTTGCATATATTGTTGTTCCTGCTGATGTTATAATTATGCATGGAGGCATATCATATTCTTCTAAGTCTACTATTTTTGCGCCTTCTGAATCTTTTAATAATCCCTTTTGTTCTAGTTCTTCTACAACTGGTCCCATTTTATCGTTATAATATGCTTCACCATTATATGAATCAAATTTTGAATTTAATAAGTCATATGTTTTTTGGTAATTTTCCAAGCTTGTACTTCTTATCCATTTCCACATTTCTACTTCTTTTTCATTTCCGTCTTCTAGTCTCTTAAAATATTCTCTTGCTTTTTCTGTTAATTCTGGATTATCTTTTTCTTCTTGATTAAATCTTACATATATTTTTAAAAGGGCTTGAATTTCACTTTTCTCAAAGTCATATTCGTCTTTCCACATATCATATCCAGCCATTACTTTACCAAATTGTAGTCCCCAGTCTCCTAAGTAATTTATTCCTACACTGTTATATCCTACAAAGTTATATATTTTGTATAGAGCTCCACCTATTACTGTTGAACGTAAATGCCCTATATGGAATGGTTTTGCAATATTTGGTGCAGAATAGTCTATTACTACATTTTTTCCTTTTCCAATATTACTTGAACCATACTTTTCCTTTTTATCATATACTTCTTTCAAAACATTTTCAGCTAACGCCTCTTTGTTAATGTATATGTTTAAATATCCACCTACTATTTCTATTCTCTCAATTACTTTACCATCTATTTCAATATTTGCTTTTATATCTTCAGCAATTGCTTGTGGTGCTTTTCTTAAATCTTTTGCTAATTTAAAACATGGAAATGCATAATCTCCTAAATCACTATTAGGTGGTATCTCAATGTATTCTCTTAATTGTTTTTCCTCCATATTTGTTACTTTTGCTATTGCTTTTGCAATTTCTTCTTTGAAATCTAACATATATTCTCACTTCCTTTAATCTCCTAAGCAGATGCCTAAGTTTCTTGCTACTTTTATTAAGTCATCATCCATTTTTATTCTCTTTATGTTTGTTGTTTCTGTTCCCCCTGAACGTGCTCCTATTTCTTTGTTATTTCCAACTACATCTTCTAATGAAACTGAACCTAACTTTCCTTCTTTTAATGTTACTAGTACATTGAAGTTTCCTTCAAGTGCTAATTCCATTGCTTTATATCCATATTTACTTGATAGTACTCTATCATATGCTGTTGGGGTTCCTCCTCTTTGCACATATCCTAAAACTGTATTTCTTGAAACCATTCCTGTTCTTGCTTCTATTTCTTCTGCTACTCTTTCTCCAATTCCTCCAAGTCTTATATTGTCTAATCCTTTTCCGTCATCTAATGTTTTCTTTACAACTATATCTCCATCTTTAGATTTTGCACCTTCTGATACAACTACTATACTAAAGTCTTTTCCTGCTTGTCTTCTTCTATTTATCTTATCTACTACACTATTTATATCATATGGAATTTCTGGAATTAATGCTACGTCTGCTCCTCCAGCAATTGCTGATTCTAATGCTATCCATCCAGCATATCTTCCCATTACTTCAAGAACCATTACTCTATGATGTGATTCAGCTGTTGAATGAAGTCTATCTACCGCTTCTGCTGCAACTGATACTGCTGTATTATATCCGAAAGTCATTTCACAATGTGCAACATCATTATCTATTGTTTTTGGCACTCCTATTATTTTTAATCCTTTAGTTGAAAAATCTCTTGCAGATTTTTGTGTACCATCTCCGCCTAATGTAAATATACAGTCAAATCCTGCTTTTTTAACATTTTCAACACATATATCAGATACATCCTTATATACTGTTTGTCCGTTTTCTTCTACTTTTAAATTAAATAAGTTAGTACTGTTTGATGCTCCTATTATTGTTCCACCTCTATGAAGTAATCCTGATGCTTTTCCTGTTGATTCTAGTCTTACATAGTTATTTTCATATAGACCTTTATATCCTTCTATATATCCATAACATTCAACTCCATTTGTCTCAGCTGTTTTTACAATGGCTCTTATAACCGCATTTAAGCCTGGACAATCTCCACCATTTGTGATAATAGCAACTTTTTTTATCATTATAAACCCTCCATTATTCTTCTTTTTGTTTTTCTTTTACATCTATTTTTATATGTATTTCTTTTAATTGTTTTTCTGTAACTGTTCCTGGTGCTCCCATTAATAAATCTTGTGCTTTACTATTCATTGGGAATGCAATTACTTCTCTTATGTTTGGCTCGTCTGCAATTAACATTATCATTCTATCTACACCTGGTGCAATTCCTGCGTGTGGTGGTGCTCCATAATGAAATGCATTAAATAATGCTGGGAATTTATTAAATATTACATCTTTTTCATATCCAGCTATTTCAAAAGCTTTTACCATTATTTCTGGGTCATGATTTCTTACTGCTCCTGATGATAATTCTACTCCATTACATACTAAGTCATATTGATATGCATTTATCTCTAATGGATTCTTTGTGTTTAATGCTTCTAGTCCACCTTGTGGCATTGAGAATGGATTATGACTAAATGCAACATTTCCTTCATCATCTAATTCATACATTGGAAAATCTACTATCCAACAGAATTTGAATTTATTTTTATCTATTAAGTCTAATCTTATACCTGCTTCTGTTCTTACTTTTCCAGCTATTCCAGAAACAACATTCTCTTCATCTGCTACAAATAATAACGCATTTCCTACTGTTGCACCTGTTTTTTCTAATAAGTCTTTTTTAGCTTCATCTGTTATGAACTTTGCTATACTTCCTTGTAATTCTTCATTTTCGTTTACTTTTATCCATGCTAGTCCTTTAGCGTTGCAGTCTGGAGATGTTGCAAATTCTGACATTCCATCAAAGAATTTTCTTGATATTTCATTAGCATTTGGCAATACTATTGTTCTTACTGTTTTACCTTTGAATGCGTTAAATTCTACCTTGCCAAATACATCTGTTACGTCTGTTATAACTAATGGATTTCTTAAATCTGGTTTATCTGAACCATATTTAAGCATTGATTCTTTGTATGATATTCTTTCAAAAGGATAGCTGTCTACTTCCTTTTTTGAGAATTCTTTAAATACATTGTATATAACTTCTTCAACAACTTCAAAAACGTCTTCTTGTGTTGCAAAGCTCATTTCTAAATCTAATTGATAAAATTCTCCTGGGGCTCTATCTGCTCTTGCATCTTCATCTCTAAAGCATGGTGCTATTTGAAAATATTTATCTATTCCAGATACCATAAGCAATTGTTTAAATTGTTGTGGTGCTTGTGGAAGTGCATAAAATTTTCCTGGATGTACTCTACTTGGCACTAGGTAATCTCTTGCTCCTTCTGGAGATGAACTTGTTAGTATTGGTGTTTGTACCTCTGTAAAGCCCTTTCCTATCATTTGAGTTCTTATAAATTGTATTATTTTTGCTCTTAGCAAAATGTTATTTTTTAATTTTTCATTTCTTAAGTCTAAAAATCTATATTGAAGTCTTAAATCTTCTTTTACTTCTTTATCATCATTTATTTCAAATGGTAATAAGTTTAATCTCTTTCCTAAAATTTCATATTTTTCTATAACAATTTCGATTTCGCCAGTTGCTATATTTTTGTTTTCTACATCTTTTTTTCTTACTGTCCCTGTTATTGAAACTGTTGATTCTACTGGTATTTTTGATACTTCTTCAATTAATTTTTCATCTGATGTTACTACTTGTGTAATTCCATATTGATCTCTTATATCTGCAAAAACTAGTCCTCCAAGATTTCTAACAGTTTGAACCCAACCTGCTATTGTTACTTTTTCTCCTACATTTTCTTTTCTTAATTCTCCGCAGTTATGTGTTCTATATTTATTCATAATGTCTCCCCCTTATAAAATTTATTTATGTTATTTTTTAACCACTTTACTCTTTCAGCATGTAATCTTTGTCCAAATTCTTTTCCTGGCTTTAATCTATATTTTTTTTGTATAAATTCTCCATCTACTGATTTTAAAACCTTATGACCCATTTTTATGAAGTTATATTTCTCATCTATTATTTCCTCTTTAGTTGCATCTATATTTCTACTTCTATCACAATATACAACTGTTTGAAGTCCATTTAATCCCAATTGAGATTTATCTATTTTTTCAATAAAACTTACTTTTTTAGCAACCGTCATTCTATGGAATATTCCGCCCCTTCATGTGTTCACGGACAGATGTTAATGCACTTTTCTTCCAAATGTTTGGAACTCCTAATCTATTAGACATTTCTCTTAGTGGCTCTACTCCATTTTTTTCATGATTATAATGATGTGGATAAATTTCCTTTGGTGTTCTGCCTTTTCCTAAGTCATGTACTAGCACACAAAATCTTAATCTTACATTATTTGTAATCTTAGCACTATTATCAAGAGCAAGCATTGTATGATTATAGCTATCTCCCTCTGGATGATATTTTTTAGGTTGTATTGCTCCTATTAAATCATAAATTTCTTTAAAATGAACATCTAAAACTTTTGCCTGTTTTAAAACATTAAAAAATATTGATGGTTTGTCTGTTTCCAATGCTCTTCTAAATTCTACAAATACTCTTTCTTTAGATAAACTTAAAAGTTCATCTCTCAAATTATGCATTAATTTTATTGTGTCTTTATCTACTTCAAATCCTAATGTTGCTGCAATTCTTGCTACTCTATATACTCTCAATGGGTCTTCTTTAAATCTATTGCTAGTTGCCCTTATTATCCCATTTTCTAAATCTTCTCTACCTCCAAATGGGTCTATTATTTCTTTAGTATTTATATCTTGTGCCATTGAATTTATTGTTATATCTCTTCTTATCAAATCATCTTCTATACTTATATTTTCATTTGTCTCTATATTGAACTCTTTATGCCCTCTTCCAATTTTAGTCTCTTTTCTTGCTAATGCAATTTCCTTATCTCCTATTTTAAAAACTGCAAAAGATTTTCCTTGAATTCTTGCATCTGGAAACATTTTTGCAAAATTATCGTGTGATATTCCTGTTACACAATAGTCTTCATCTTTTATCTCTCTACCTAAAATAGTGTCTCTAACTGCTCCTCCTACTAAGTAGATATTTCCTCCATTTTTTTTAATTATTTTTGCAATTTCTTTAATTTCCATTCTTCCTCCAAAAAACCAATAATATTTTATATCTAAAGCACTTTAATGTCAACACTTTGAGGGAATATTTTGGTAATTTCTTTAAATACTTAGTACCATTTTTACTTTATTTATATATCAAAAAAAGACACATAATTTTTAGTTTTCTGTGTCTTTTTTAAATTTATATATTTTTACTTATTCATGAACTGATTTATTATCCATTTTTCTACTTCTCTTTTTATTGCCATATATTCTTCTTTTTCAAATTGCATGTTTGCTATACAGTATCTTCTATTTGCTATGTGTGAGCAAAACATACACTCATGTAATGAATTTGCATCTTGTATAAAAAATGAATTACTAATTTTAGCAGAACATATAACATTATAGCTATTAGAACAACTATTTGAATCATCTACTCTCATGGAATAACTACAATTTGAGCTTCTTTGACACGCAATTAAGTATTCTGAATCTCCGCATCCATCTGAGAATATTGTGTTTTTACACATTCTACAGTCTTGACTTCTATATATATTCTCACAATTGTAAATTGTGTCACTTTTAGATACATTTACACTATCATATACTCTCTCTGTTGTTGTATAATTTACTTTATCCCATAATTTTATAATATCATCTAATGTACTAATTTCTTTTTTAGGTCTCATCCATCCTTTATATTCATCATATTTTTCCATATTAGTTTGACTTATGTATTTATTCGAATTAATTGATGATGCCCAGGTTTCATCGCCTGTTACTGCATCTATGACTTTGTTTGGTAGTCTAATATCAAAAGCACATTCTGCTAATAAATCATCTATATCTATTGGACATTTTTGTTTAAACATTTCCATAAAGATTTCATCAATAACATTTTTACATTCTTTATCATTCATTCTATTTTTTCTCCTTATATTAGTTATTTTCCATACTAACTTTTCTTCTTGATGCTGATTGTTTTGCCATTATATCTTTCAAACTGCTTTGTGTTTCAATACTAAATGCCTTCTTTTTACCTTTTTCTGGTTCTGTCTTTATAGTATTATCTTTCTTAGAACTTTTTTTCTTTCTAGGATTTGATATAAAATCTGTAGTCTTTCCTTTAAATGCAGAATATAGTTTTCCATCTTTTCCAAGCCTTACAACACATTCTCTATCTTCAAGCTCTGTTAGAATTTTTATTCTATTCAAGTGAAAATTATTTACTGCAACCTCCATTTTTATGTTGTTTTCTAATATGCTGGCATCCATTCTTGAAACTCTAAAAATAAAGTAATTGACAACATTTGTAAAAATTGCTTTTTGCAAACCATCACTTATTTGTTCAAAATATTGTCCAGCTAAAATTAGCGATAAATTATACTTCCTTGCCTCTGATAAAAATCTATTTATTATTGGTGTTTCAATTACAGAAACCTCATCTACAACTAAAATAATATGTTCACTAAATGTATGTGCTTGTACCAATTGTAAAATTGACTGCATTGCAAATCCCGCTATTGTCTTAGTTATATTCAATCCTAGTGTCATCTGGTCTAATGATAATATTGTGATGAAATTATTTTCAATTTCATCTTTTATGCTCTCCATTTGTTCACAATTATTAAATGCTGGCAATAATTGCATTTCATCTATAAATGCTACTATTGGAGCTATTGCTTCTTGATATGCTTTTGTTTTTAATTCATTAAAATCTACTCTGAAAAACTCTACTATATTTATTGGCACTTGTTCATCTGCATCTCTTATTAATCTATTTCTATATTCTATCTCTGTAAGTAATTTTCTTAAATTTACTAAATTAAATTTGCTACTTGCAAGTAGTAAATGCACACTATATCTTAAAACTCTTTCTAGTCTTGAGTTATACCTATCTGCTATTATATTCTTAAATATAGCCATTATAGATTCTGTAGAAGATAAAATATCATCAGTTCCATTCATAAATAGATTTATACTTGTCTCTTCTGTTTTAAAATCTATTACATTTGAATTTTCTATTCCTCCTATATCGTCTTCCATTGCTGCATGAGGATCTATCACTACTACCTTATATTTAAAGTTGTTTTGACTATCATTTGATAAATTTTTTATTAAAGAACTTATCATTTTTGATTTACCTGTACCGCTTGCACCAATTACGATTGAGTGTTTTGAGAAATCATAACTATTGTGTTTTAAATATAAGTTATCTTGCAAGTATGGAAATGCATCTACTTCTAAAAAAGCTTTTTCTTTATTACTATTAAATAAATTTATTGATTTTTTTATTTCTAAGTATCTTGCCACTTCTTTTTGATAAAAAAACCTTGTATGTATTCCAAAATCTATGCTTACAAATTCATGAATTTTTGAATTTCCAAAAGCTTTTTTTCGTATAATTTTATTTTCAATTGTTCTAAAATAAAATTTTGTTGTAGATAAAAATCCATTATATTTATATGGATAAAATGTAATTTTAGTGTTTTTAAGTTTTCTTGCTTTTCGTGTTTCATTATTGTCATACACATCTAATATGTTCCTTAAACTTGGCATTAGTATATATGGCATTTTTGTTTTTGATTTTTCTTTTAGATTTACATCAGATTTCTTTATTAGGAATCCTCCTGCATCTCCAAGTGTTGGTGGAAGCATTCTTTTTGTTTCTATAAAATATCTTACATAGTTGTTTTCTATGTTTACCCATAGTTTCCACGTTTTAAATATTCCATTTACTTTTGATACTTTGTAGAAAAGCTTCAACCAATCTTCTTTAATTATGTAGTCTGATGTTAAATATACTTCAAACAAATTTTTTTTCATTCTAAATCCCTCAATTCTATTTTATCAAAACAAAAGAAAAAAAGACTGATTTTTTCCTTTCAAAAAAAGTCAGTCTTCTATAAATACCAATAAAGTTATTATATTATTTTGTTTTAGCATTACTCTTCTACTTTTATATTACTATATACACTATAATTTTTATTAATCCATTTTTTCATTTCTTCATTTGTTATTATTTCTACAGTTTTTGGAATGTCTAAAAAAATCTTTGCAGTTTCTCCCTCATAATTTGTTAAGTCCATTTTACTTATATTTAGCTTTTTCAAACTTATACATCCTAAAAATATCGCTTCTAGATCTGTTACATTTTTTATATTAAAATTACTTACATCTAATTCTGTTAAGTTTTTGCAACTAGAAAACATATAATACATGTTTGTAACTTGTTGTGTATCAAAATTGCTTAAATCTAATTTTTCTAATGAATACATTAATTGGAACATTGGAAGCATATCTGTGACTTTACTTGTATTGAAGTTGCTTACATCTAATTCTGTTAATTGTTCACAAGCAGCAAACATTCCTGACATATTTGTTACTTTTTCAGTGTTGAAATTCTTTACATTTAATTTTTTTAATCCTATGCATGCTCTAAACATTGCTTGCATATTCGTTACATTGCTTGTATCAAAATTGCTTAAATCTAACTCTGATAATTTTTCACATCTTATAAACATGTCTTGCATATTTGTTACTTTACTTGTATCAAAACTACTTATGTTTAAGTTAGTTAAATTTACACACCTAAAGAACATTGCTTCCATAGTTCTTACATTACTTGTATTAAAACTGCTTAAATCCAAATCTGTCAATTGATTACAATTTGCAAACATTCCATTCATTTTTTTTACTTTACTTGTATCTAAATTTCTTAAATCTATTGTTTTTATTGTGTCTGTCTTTCCGTTCAGTTCTACGAAACCAATTTGATGTATTTACAGGCTGAATTTTATCATAAACTAATACCTCAATTATTGGATCATTTAACCATTCTGGTAAGTTATCCTCCCCATACTTATCTGCTGCAATGTCTCCATAATCTTTATAATTACCTTTACTTTCATCTATATAATTACTACTACTTAATATAAAAGTTCCATCTTCGTAAAATTTCGCATATATTGAGCTTGTTACTGGAAAGTCTATTTCTTCATTTGTTATTGCATCAATTGTATCTGATGCAATATTTACTACCTCTTGTTCTTTTTTCCCTGCATCTACCCATTTTTTTACAGAATTTTGAGCATATCCAAATAATCCACTGTCTATTGCTAATCTTATCGTTACTAACAACAGGATTAGCATTACTATTACCGTAATTATTAAAGCTATTAATGTCACTCCTTTTTGTTTATTTTGATTATCTTTGTGTAAAGGTTTTACATTTGTCCTTATTTTATTTTTTAGTTTCCATTTGTTCATTTTTATTTTCTCCTTTATTTTTTTACTTTATCTTCTATTAATGCGAATAGACCTTAAAAGCGCAAAAAGACTAGGCATTAGTATACACCAACATCTAGTCTTATTATTAGATTTAAAAAAACATTTTTTAGAAAGTTTTCTCTTATAATATAGCTTATATACAGTATCAATGTTTTGAAGATTTTCTATTTTAAACATATTTTTTCTCCTTTGTATGTTATCTTTATGTGAACCTATTTATCCACACTTACTGTATAATTCTACATATAATTACACTAATTGTCAATACTTTTTTTAAATGTAATATAGCTGTAACATTTCTTGCTTTTACATTATAAGATATTCTCTGTTTTATAGTTTTAGGAGAATTTTGTGTGTTAAAAAATTCAATCTTCTATAGCTATTAAGAAATCTGTTACTTTTTCATGGTAATACTCTAGTTCTGGTAAGTCCTTGTAATTATATTTTGAACTTGCTAGGAATTCTTCATAAAATGAATCAGAAGTTTTCTGTATATCTTCTGCTTCTTGAGAATTTGTTCTCATCTGTATCCATTTACTCTTTGGTATTACCTTTTTAATTCTTCCTTCTTTATTTTCCTTATACATTACCCAATATGCTTTTACTCTGGTTCGCTCTTTATCGTGATATTCTGTCATTCCATATGGTGCATCTCCATATTGTCTTGAATTTTGTCCATAAAACTTTGGAGCATCTTCTCTTATCTTTGTGTTATCTGTAAGTACATATGTACCATATAAAGTTATTTCTTCTATTTCTATTATTTTATAATCGAATTTCTTATTGTGTTCGTATTGCTCATTAAAATGTAATTTTGTGTACATTTTTAATCTCTCTGGATTTTTTCTCACTTCGCTTGGTTTAATTCCATGAAATCTTTCAAATGCTCTAGAGAACGCTGTTGCATTATTGTATCCATATTTTATTGCAACATCAACTATTCTTTCTGTATTTAAGAACATTTCTTGCCCTGCATTTGATAGCCTCCTATTTCTTACATATTCAGAAAATGTTATATTTGCTATTACAGCAAACACTCTTTGGAATGTATACTCATTCATTCCTATCATTTTAGCAATAGTTGCAACATCAATCTTCTCTTCTAAGTGTTCTTCTATATATTCCATTATTTTGTTTAATTCAACATATATATTCAAAACTTTTTCTCCTATTTTTTTATTTAATATTATTCTATCATAGCTTTAAAATCGTTTCAATACTTATATTGCCTTTTTCTACATATAAGAATTCAAAGAAATTATTATATACAAAAAAACATGTAGGAATTTTACTCCCTACATGTAACAAATGAAAAACTATAAGGTATCCATACAAAATAATTTCATGTAAATTATCATACATAATTTATTGTATATACCTTTTTTATATTATAATATCTATTTTCAAATTGGTCAAGATGTAAAATGAATTTATAATATATTTTTTATTTTGTAACACATTTTTTTATTTTTTCATAATATATAACATAACTGATGAAGAAAACTTTTTAAATTAGTTCTTTACATAGGGAGGTGAATTCGAATGCCAGAAAATAGAGGTTGTGGAGGATTTGGTTGTGGTAATGATTGTTGCTGGATTATAATCCTTTTAATAATAATCTGTTGTTGCTGTGGAGGTAATAACAATGGTGGTTGTTGCTAATTACTAGCATTTTAACCCCTCACTTTTTAATGTAACATCTCTTTTAAAAAAGAGATGTTATTTTTTTTCGTTTTTATATTCCATTTTTCTACTTTTTATGATAAAATGTAAATTAATTTATATTAGATGTTTTTTTGAGCCATTTGTTGCTCGAATGGAGGTAATTATGGAATTTAAAAAATGCTGTCGTTGTGGAGTTTTCTTTGCTTCTTCAAATAGTGTTTGTAGTCATTGTCAAGCTAAAGATGAACAAGATTTATATAAATTAAATACTTTTATGAATGAAAATGGTATTCCAGTTTCTGTTTCAAATCTTTCTGCAGGAACAGGTATCTCTGAGAAAAATATTAATAGGTTTATTGAAAATAAAAGTTTTGATTTTGAAGTTTAATTTAAAAAATGTAGTCCATTATATACTGGATTACATTTTTTAAATATATGCCTCTATAAATTCTTTTACTTTTTTCCAATATTTCTCAGATTCTACAGTATAGCTCTCAACATGCCCTGCTTTTTTTATTATTAACTTTTCTTTTTTACATTTAGCTACTTTGTATAATTTTTCTGCCATATTGCATGGTACTAATTTATCTTCTTCTCCATGTATAAATATTGTAGGTATTTTAGATTTTTTTACAGCTTTTACAGCTGACGCCTGCTTAAAATAGTATCCTGCTTTTATTTTTGATGTAATACTTGCTATATTGAGTACAGGAAAAGTTGGCAGTTTGAAACTTCTTTTATATATGCTTTTAAACTCATCCCATATTGATGTATATCCACAATCTTCTATACATACTTTAACATTTTCTGGTAATTTTTCTCCAGTTTCCATCATTACTGTAGTTGCTCCCATTGATACTCCATATAAAATTATTTTAGAATTTTCATTTTCCTTTATAATAAGATTTATCCACTCTTTTAGATCTTTACACTCTAAATATCCCATTCCCCTATATTTTCCCTGACTATTTCCATGTGCCCTTTGATCTATAATTAATGCATTATAACCCATTTGAATAAACTTTTTTACACAAGGCACCATATCTAGTCCTTGTCCCATATATCCATGTACTACTATTATCCATGTATTTGATTTTTTTTGGTTTTTTATTTCGTATCCGCAAAGTTTTAAGTTATCAATAGATTTTATATATTTTTCCTTTGAATTCTCTTTAATCCATTTTATTTTTTCTTCTATTTGCTCTTTTGTTTCATTTGGAGTAAAAATCCTTAAATTTTCTGAAAAATATTTAGTTGATGTAATTTTGTTTATTGCTAAATCAAAAATATATATTC
>CANDIF010000019.1 GCA_947384775.1 uncultured Clostridium sp. | reverse complement strand
AAATATCATGTACGCTAATCCAATTATACTTGTAAAAAAAGTAATAGTAAATAGAAAAGGAATAAATGTAAAGAAAATGAAATAAAAGGGCAACAAAGTTGTAATATAAAAAATTAAAAAAACGAAACTTTTTTTAAAGATATATGGTATTATAGATAAAGGTGATAAAAAATGGTATATACAAATAAAAATGATTATCTGGAAAAAATGATAGAAAAATATTCGAATATGGTCTATAGATTAGCAATGGCAAGAACAGGAAACATTGAAAATAGTGAAGATATATATCAAGAAGTGTTCCTAAGACTAGCAAAAAAAATGCCAGAATTTGAAAGTGAAGAACACGAAAAAGCATGGCTTATAAGAGTAACAATTAATTGTAGCAAAAATTTGCTAAATTCAGCTTTTCTAAGACACAGAGCAGATATAGATGAAAATATTACCTTTGAAACACAGGAAAGGCATGATGTTTATTATGCTGTTCAAAAATTACCATTAAAATATAAAACAGTTATCTATTTATACTATTATGAAAGCTATAGTATAAAAGAAATTAGCAAAATATTACATACAAATGAAAATACAATAAAAACAAGATTATCTAGGGCAAGAAAAGAGCTAGAAAGAATTATAGAGGGAGGGATTAGTAATGAGTAAAAAAGATTATGTAGATGCAATGAATGAAATTGAGCCAAGAGAAAGCTTGAAAAAAGAAACTTTTAGAAAAATTACAAAACCAACAAAAAAATATGGAAAGATATATCCAATACTAAGTGCTGCAGCTATGGCAATTATAGCTATTGGAGTAGGAGTTCCTTTATATAATAAAGATATAAAAATTCCTGAAAATATAGAAATAGGAAAAGAAGAAACAATAAGAGAAAACGAGCCAGAAGAAAAAGGTTTGCCAAAAGTTGAAAATTTTGAGAATTTATATGCAATGGTTAGCAAGATGAAAGGGAATAATTATTATTTTAAAGATACGGTAACAGATGCAATTGCAGTTAGTCCAGGACTAAAAAATGAAACAAATAGTGTGCAGGAAAATGCAACAGAGGAAAAAAGCTATTCAAGAACAAATACTCAAGTAAATGGCGTAGACGAGGCAGACATTGTAAAAACAGATGGGAAGTATATATATTATTTATCAAACCAAAAGCTTACAATAACAAAAGTAGATGGAGATAATTTAAAGAATGCAGCAACAATTGAATTTAAAGAGACAAATTATAGTGCAAAAGAATTATTTGTAAAAGAAAATAAGCTAATATTAATAGGAATGAAAGATGAAAAAGAAGAAATAAAACCATTACGAGAAGAAACAAAATATAATTATACAACTAATAAGAACTATAGAGAAATAGCTGACTATTACTATCCGTCATATAACAGCTATACAGTTATTAAAGTATATGATATTACAAATAAAGAAAAACCAGCACTTAGTAGAACTGTTGAGGTGGAAGGATATTATGTTTCAGCGAGAATGATAGGAAGTAACATATATTTAATAGCAAATGAAGGAATAAACTCATATATATGTAAACAATACGAAATAGATAAATTAAATGAAGATGCATTTAAAGTACAATATTTAGATACTGCTGTAGATTCTGAAAAAAGATGTATAAATTTTTCAGATATATGCTATATTCCAGAAACAGAAAATGCTAATTATTTGAATGTAGTGTCATTCAATGTAGATGATAATAAGAAAGCAAATATAGATAGTTATCTAGGTGCAGGAGAAGAAATATATTCATCAGAGAAAAATTTATATGTAACTAAATCAAAATTTAATTATAAAGATGAAGAAGATGCTAGTAAAAGAACAACTGAAATATATAAATTTAATTTAATAGATGGAAAATGTAAATTTCAAAAATCAGGAGAAGTACCAGGTACAATAATAAATCAATTCTCAATGGATGAAAGTGGAGAGAACTTTAGAATAGCAACAACAGATAATACATCTTGGGAGCAAGAAAAGAATACAAACAATTTGTATGTACTAAATAGTGAGTTAGAAATAGTAGGAAAAGTTGAAGGACTAGCAAAGGGAGAAAGAATTTATTCAGTAAGATTTATGGAAAATAGAGCATACATGGTAACATTTGTGCAAACTGATCCATTGTTTGTAATAGATTTAAAAGATCCAACTAATCCAACAGTTTTAGGAGAACTAAAAATACCAGGGTATAGCAAATATTTACATCCATATGATGAAACACATTTAATAGGGTTTGGGGAAAACACAAAAGTAGTTAATTATGGATATGGAGATAGGGTTGTAACAGACGGAATGAAAATGGCGTTATTTGATGTAACAGACCCAAATAATCCAAAAGAAATGTACAGCGTAGATATAGGAGAAAAGGGAACAAGTTCAGAACTTTTATACAATCATAAAGCACTCCTATTTTCAAAAGAAAAAAACATAATAGCATTTCCAATTAGTGTAACAGAAAAAGAATATGAAGTTGAATTTCAAGGAGCAATTGTATATGGTTTAACATTGGAAAATGGATTCGAATTAAGAGGAAAAATATCTCATATGAAAGATAATTATGAAAGATATCATTCAGAAAACAGAGTTGAAAGAATAATTTATATAAATGATAATCTATTTACATTATCACAATCAATGATTAAAGAAACTAATATGAGTTCAATGCAAGAATTAGGCAGTATAGATTTATAAATTAAAGGCAGAACGAGCAGAAATTTCCACAAAATTTTTGCTCGTTTTTATTGACTTGTAAAATTCGATATTATATACTATAATTGTTGAAAATATTACATAGGAAATTATAATTTTGAATAGATAAATACGGGAGATGAAGAGATGATAAAAACTAAAAAAAAGACATATATTTTTCTCATAATAATAATTTTAACTACTTTAATTCTAAATGTTTTCCCAGGAAGTAATGAGGTTTATGCTATAAGAAGCAATGCAAATGATTTATCAAACTTAGTAAATTATCCAAGTATATATACATTAGTTAGAGAACTACAAGTAGCACATCCAACATGGAATTTTACAATGTTGTACACAGGACTTAACTGGAGTGATGTAATATATAATGAGACATTGGGACATCCAGATTCACCAAAATCACTAGTTCAAAAGTATGTTATGGAAGGCAATATGAATGATTGGATATGTCCAACATGTGGTACACATGGGTATGATAATGGCTCATGGTATTGTGCTTCAGCAAAAACAGTTTCATATTATATGGATATAAGAAATTGGTTAGATGAAGAAACAGTTTTTAGTATGGAATCATTAAGTTATGACCCAGCAATACAAAACTTAGAAGGTGTAAAAAAGATACTTGCAGGAACATTTATGGATGTTAATCAAATATCATATATTGATACAGCTGGGAATACACAAGTTATAAACAAATCATATGCACAAATTTTTATGGAAGCAGGACAAGCAAATAATGTAAGTCCATATGCTTTAGCAAGTAGAGTAAGACAAGAACAAGGAAACGGTAGTAGTTCATTAATAACAGGACAATATACATATACAAATCCAGAAACAGGAGAACAAATTGTTTTTACAGGATATTATAATTATTTTAATATAAAAGCATCCGGAAATGGAACAGCAAATATTATAAAAAACGGATTAAATCATGCAAAAGAAAAACGGATGGACAAGTCCAGAGCTTGCAATACATGGTGGAGCACAATTTTTACAAAATGAGTATCTTAAATATTATCAAGATACAGGTTATTTACAGAAATACTCAGTAGACCCTGCAGGTGGGAATCTATATAAATATCAATATATGCAAAACGTATCAGCTCCATATTCAGAAGGAAGAACAACTAAAAAAGCATATATAGATATGGGGTTAATGGACAGTGGGTTTAATTTTATAGTACCAGTTTTTGAAAACATGCCAGCTATGGCTTCTCCAAGACCGGGAAGAAATGTAACTTTAGTTACAGAAAATGTAGTTATAGCAACTCAAAGTAGCCCATTAACTATTAGAAGCGGACCAGGAACCTCATATAATCCAATAGCAAGGGCAGACAAAGGTTCTATTTTACTAAGAATTGAAAAAGCAGATGAATCGGAAAATGGAATATACTGGGATAAAGTAATATATTCTATAGGAAATGAACTAGGTGTAGGATATGCAACAAGAGAATATTTAGGAGATGTTACTGCAACACAAACATGTAGTGAACCTAAAATAACAACAGAAATATGTAATTTAAGAAATGGACCAGGAACGACAGATAGTAAGGTAAAACAGATTTTACCAGCAGGAACAGGCATAACAGTAATAGATAAAATGAATGTATCAGTAGATGGACACATATGGTATAGAGTAAGATTAGAAAATGGAACAGAAGGATATATATCATCAGCATTTTTAGAAGATGGAGTAGTTGAAAAATATAAGATAGACGGTACATATGTAAAAATAATACCAGGAACAACTATTGAAGATATACCAGGAGCAGTATTAAACGGAGAGATATTTGCTACAGGAGCAAGTATAATGATAGATGGAGTAAGCTACAAAGTAGCACTAAAGGGAGATTGTAATGGAGATGGAAAATCTGACTCTATGGATATGTACCAAATTATTCAACACATTTTAGGTAATACTCTTTTACAAGAAGAATACTTTATGGCAGTAGATACAAATTCAGATTCGAAGATAGACTCTATGGATATGTATAATGTAATACAAATAATTTTAAATAAATAAGGAGAAAAAATGAAAAATTTAAAAAGAATAACTTTAATATTAATGTTACTTACAGCAATTTTTTGTGTAATTAATATTTCCGAAGCGGCATCTATTAGTGCATCACCTAATCCTGCTGAGGTAGGAAAATCTGTAACTATAACAGTATCTGTACCAAATGTAAATACAGTAGATCTTACTGCAACAGTATCAGGAGCAGGAACTAGTGGAACAATTAGACTGGTTGATGGGTCTATGACAGGGGAAGCTAGAACATTTTCTAAAAGTATAACAGTAACACCAACGTCAGCAGGGACAATAAGTGTCGCCATTTCAGGAGGATCAAATGCAGTATTAAATGGTCAGTATGTTGATGTTTCAGCTTCAACAAATATTACAGTAAAAGAGCCAGTTTCAGCCCCAAAACCAGAACAGCCTGAAAAACCATCAAACAATGGAAATACAACAACAAAACCAAACAATAATAATACAACAACAAAACCAACAGAAACAAAGAAATCAAGCAATTCAAGATTAGATACCTTAAAAATTGCAGAAGGAATATTAACGCCAGAATTTGATAGCAAGACAAGAGAATATACAATAAATGTGCCAAATGAGGTAACAAAGTTAAGTATAGAAGCAATAACAGATGATTCTAAGGCATCAGCAAAAATTACAGGAAATGACGAACTACAAATAGGAGAAAATACAATTGAAATAATTGTAACAGCAGAAGATGGATCAACAAGCACATATACAATAAAGGCAATAAGAGCAGATACAGAATTAGGATTACAGTCATTGAATGTATTTTATATAGATGAAAATGGAGAAAAAGTACAAATAGACTTAAATCCAGTATATGAAGTAGGACTATTTGAATATACTTTAAAAGCAATTTCATATAAAATAGATAATTTGATAGTAGAAGCAATTGCAACAAGAGAAAATGCAAAAATAGAAATAATAGGAAATGAAAAGTTGAAGACAGGAGAAAATATTATAACAATAAAAGTAATTTCTAATGAAGAACAAACAGAAGAGCCATCTGAAGATGAAGAGGGAGACATAGCACAACCAGAAGAAAAAGTGTATACTATAAAAGTAAATAAAGAAGCAGAACCTGTAGTTGCACCATTAACAACAATACAAAAAATTAAGAACTGGTTTAGTGGTGCAGGTGTATGGTTTTCAAATAACTTTAGCAAAATACAAACAGTAGCATTAATAGTATCAACAACATTATTTGTAGGCTTAACAGTGTACTATGTGAGAGATTACAAAAATTATAAAAAACTAGTGGAACAATTAGCTGAAATAAATAAAACTAATTTAATGGAAAAAGCAAATTTTGCAGTAAATGGAGAAGAAAAATCTGGAACAATAGAAGATGATGTAACAGAAGAAAATGAGACTACAGAGGTGCTAAATGAAAACAAAAATACATTAAATGAAAACTTAGATAAATTTTTCAGAACTGATGAGAGAGATAGAACGAAGCAGGAAAAAGGAAGAAGATTTAAAAAATAAAATGTTATGAATTTATAAAATGAAAGTAGATATGAAAAAGTCTACTTTCATTTTTTAACTTGATGTAAAAATGTATATTAGAACAAAAGAGAAGATTATGATGTATAAATTTTAAAGAAAGATAATATGAATTATAGAGTAACAATAGGATGAATAATATATCAGTGGGAAATAAAGTAAATGTGGAGGAAACATGGGAATACCTGAATTAATATTAGTTAGTATAGGTCTAGGAATGGATGCTTTTGCAGTAGCTGTCTGCAAGGGAATTTCAATGAAAAAAATGAATTGGAAAAAGGCAGTTATCATAGGACTATATTTTGGCGGATTTCAAGCACTAATGCCGGTTTTTGGATATTCATTAGGATATACTTTTGCAAACGCAATAGTTAGTGTAGATCATTGGATGGCATTTATCATGCTAGGATTAATTGGAGCTAATATGATAAAAGAATCATTTAGTAAAGAAAGCAGTAAGAATGATGATGATGTGGGAGCTAAAACAATGATAGTGCTGGCAATAGCAACAAGTATAGATGCATTAACAGCGGGAATTACATTTGCGTTTTTAAATGTAAATCTAATATTAGCTATTATACTAATAGGAGTTATTGCATTTACTTTATCAGTAATAGGAACGAAAATGGGAAATAAATTCGGAGATAAATATGAAAAGAAAGCTGAACTTGCAGGTGGAATCGTTTTAATATTGCTAGGGTTGAAAATTTTATTAGAACATTTAGGGATAATTAATTTTTGATGAATATATACAGCGGTGCGAATAGCATCGCGTTATATTTTTGACTTAGCTGTATTTAAAGTTGCTACTAACATTTTTTTTATTGATAAGCAATCTCTAATTAAATTATCAAATATTTCATCAGTTATATATTCAGATTCCTTTAATAATCTAATCCAATATTCAGTTTCTGCGCATTCCTTTAATTCTATATGCATTTTTGCAATAAAGTCTGCTTTACTACTACCATAATTTGCTTCATTAATATTAGCACCTATACTAGTAGCACTTCTTATAATTTGTTTCGAAATTATCGATTCCTTTTTTTGTTTTGTAAGATAGTTTTGCAGTTTAATTATCTTAGCTGAAAACTTAAGAGAAATTTGAATTAAGATACTTTGAGACATAAAAGATAAAAACTCCTTTGAAAAATAAAATTTGATTTATTGAAAATTGAATGAAAAGTAAAATAAAAATATAGTGAAAAGTGAAGAATGAATAGTTAATGGTGAATAGTACATAAATGCTCTAAGAAACAAACTATAATTATTCACTATTCATTATTAACCATTAACCATTCACTGCGACATGTTAAGGTCGCACTTATGGAGCTATTAGGCGGAATTGAACCGCCGACCTACTGATTACGAATCAGTTGCTCTACCAACTGAGCTATAATAGCATAAAACAATTATAAACAAAACATAAAGAAATATCAAGCACTTATTACATAAATTATAAAAAAAGGTATATACTACTAAAAAAAGAGGGATGAAATTATGAAAAAAAGCGATAAAAATTTAATAAAAAGTTTGATAATTACAAAAAAAGAGTTAGATGTTGCAAATCAAAATTTTGAACATGCATCTCGGAGAGCTAATAGATTATTATGCATATCAAATGAAGGCAAATAAAGCAAAAATAGATTATTTGATAAAGGAAATAAAACAAAAAGAAATTTCATTAAATATTGTGGAAGAATTAAAACTACGAATTGTTTAGAAAATGGACAAATAAAATGTGGGGGGCGATGCTCACAGCAACCCAAAAAAAACAAAAGTGATATAAAATCCTATAAAAAGCTGTAATATATGTCCAAAATAAAACATAACCTTAATCAAAGGGGATGATTATTTTGGATTTATATAATAGTATAATAATTGGAATATCTATAGTTGCATTGATTATAATAACAAGAATATTAAATATTTCATTTAGTAAAATAATAAAACTGATAATAAATTCAATATTAGGTGCAGTTATAATTTTTGCAATAAATAAAACTACACCAATGTTAGGTATTCATATAGGATTAAATATAGTTACATCAATATTTGTAGGAATATTTGGAATCCCTGGAGCAATATTATTGACTGCAATAAACTTTTTTTAAAAAAATGTAAAAAAATGTTTACTTTTGGAAAGTTTTAATATACAATAGTTAAAATAGAACTAAGCTGTTAAACACAAAGGAAAAAATATGGAGGTAATTAGATGAAAATTTTAATGTTAACATGGGAATATCCACCAAGAATAGTTGGGGGAATCGCCAGAGTTGTACATGATTTATCACATCGCCTAATTAAAGATGGTCATGAAGTTACAGTTGTTACATATAGAGATGGAGATTTATCATATTTTGAAGATGACAAAGGAGTACAAGTACATAGAGTAGATAACTTTATGATTAATCCTAATAATTTTATAGATTGGGTATTACAATTAAACTTTAATATGGTAGCAAAAGTAAATGAACTAATAGATAAAAATGGAAAGTTTGATGTAATCCATGCACATGATTGGCTAGTAGCTAGTAGTGCAAAAACAATAAAGAACTCTTTTGGAATTCCACTAGTAAGTACAATACATGCAACAGAAGCAGGAAGAAACAGTGGAATACATGATGAAAATCAAAGATATGTAAATGATACAGAATGGCTATTAACATATGAATCATCAGAAGTAATTGTAAACAGTAATTTTATGAAAAATGATTTACAAAGATTATTTGGTTTACCATATGAAAAAATAAATGTTATACCAAATGGAATAAATATAACTTCATATAATGGAATAGTAAGAGATTATGAATTTAGAAGACAATATGCAGCAGACAATGAAAAAATAATATTATTCATGGGAAGATTAGTATACGAAAAAGGTGTTCAACATTTAATTTCTGCAATGCCTAAAATACTAAGTAAATATAATGATGCAAAATTGATTATAGCAGGTAAAGGCGGAATGATGGATGAATTAAGAAACCAAGTAAATGCTATGGGACTAGGAAATAAGGTATATTTTACAGGATATTTAAATGCAAAACAAGTATCAAAGATGTACAAATGTGCAGATGTTTCAGTATTTCCAAGTACATATGAACCATTTGGTATAGTTGCTCTAGAAGCAATGCTTGCAGGAGTACCAACAGTAGTATCAGATGTAGGAGGATTAGCAGAAATAGTAGAGCATGGTGTAGATGGAATGAAAAGTTATGCAGGAAATCCAAATTCATTAGCAGACGTAATTTCAGAATTGTTATTAAATCCAGAATTGTGTGATAAAATAACAAGACAAGCAAAAATAAAAGTTAAAAATCAATATAACTGGGGAAAAATAGCACAAGATACATATTTTACGTATGAAAAAGCAATATGCCAGACAATGGCAGAACGCCAAGCAAAACAACTAATACAAGAAAGACAAGAAAAATTAAACAAATCAAAGAAAGCAAAAGAAGGAACAGATATTACAAATTTAGTAGCGTTCAAAAAACGTCAAGCATATGCATAAGCAAGGAGGCAAAAATATGTATGTTTATGATCAAGCAAACAATTTAGCAAAGGCTATACAAGAAAGCAAAGAATATAAAGATTACAAAAGAATAAAAGAAGAAGTAAACTCAAATGCAGAGATGAAGAAGCAAATAGACGAATTTGAAAAAATAAGATACGAAGTTCAAGCATTATCATTTCAAGGAAAAGAAGATAATGAAAAGATGCAAAAGCTACAAGAAATGTACAAAATACTAAATGAAAATGCAAAAATAAAAGAGTATTTTGACATAGAAGTGAGATTTAACATAGTACTAGCAGATATCAACAAAATTATTAGTGAATCTGTTAAAGACCTATTATAATTTAATACAGGAAAAGAAGGAATATAAACTACAATTGTGGTTAATATGACTTCTTTTCTTTTGGTGTAGAAAAAATGGAACGACATTTAAAGAAAAGTCGTTCCTAAAAATAAGAAAATTATACATTCATTTGACTACTTAAAAATCCAGCAGCAGATTGAACTACTTTAAGTTCTGTATCACCCATTTTAGTATTTTGTTCTTTTGAAAGTAAAATAACACTTCCAATAACGTCTCCGTCTGAAATAATAGGGTATATAACTTGTGAATTATAACGTCTTTCATTATTATCATTTTGAGTTATAGGTAAAGACAATTCATTATTTTCCTTACTTGTATATATTTCTTTATTTTCCATAACTTTTTCAAGTTCAGGGCTTAAAGATTTTTCAAGAAAATCCTTTTTAGAACCGCCAGAAACAGCTATAACAGTATCTTTATCAGTTATACAAGCAATATGTCCAGTTGTTTTTGAAAGAGTTTCAGCATAACCTGTTGCAAATTCAGAAAGTTCTCCAATAGGAGAATATTTTTTTAATATAACTTCCCCTTCTTTATCTGTAAAAATCTCAAGCGGATCACCCTCTTTTATATGAAGAGTACGTCTAATTTCCTTAGGAATAACAATTCTACCTAAATCATCTATTCTTCTAACTACTCCAGTTGCTTTCAATGTATTACTACCTCCTTTAACATTTTTTATTCAAAAATAGTATTTGAAAAGAAAAATATTTTATGCATAATTCTGACAAAATTTTTGAAAAATATTGAAAAGACTGAAAAAAATGTGTATAATGAAAAAGAAAAAAATGGGAAATTCATATAAAAGAAAATGTTTATATCTCAAGGAAGGATTGATAAAATGGAAAATATAGATTTAAAAGACAAATATTTAAAATTCTTTGAAAGTAAAGGACATAAAATAATACCAAGTGCACCAATAATACCAGAAAATGACCCAACATGTTTATTTAATACAGCGGGAATGCAACCATTAGTACCATATTTAAAAGGAGAACCACATCCAGAAGGAACACGTTTGGCAGATGTTCAAAAGTGTTTTAGAACAAACGATTTAGATGCAATAGGGGATACAACACATCATACTTTTTTTGAAATGTTGGGAAACTGGTCATTAGGAGATTACTTTAAAAAAGAAGCAATTCATTGGAGCTTTGAACTATTAACAGAACATTTAAACATACCAGTAGAACGTTTAGCAGTAACAGTATTTAAAGGAAATGAAATAGTAGAAGCAGACCATGAATCAGCAGAAATTTGGAAAGAAGTTGGAATAAAAGAAGAAAGAATAGCATTCTTAGGAGAAGAAAATAACTGGTGGCCAAACATGGAAGCTACAGGACCATGTGGACCAGATACAGAAATTTTCTATTGGAGAAGTGAAGAACCAGTTCCTGAAAAATTTAATCCAGATGATGAAACCTGGGTAGAAATTTGGAATAATGTGTTTATGCAGTATAATCACGAACCAGATGGGAAATTTGTACCATTAAAACATAAAAATGTTGATACAGGATTAGGAGTAGAGAGAGTAACAACAATACTAGAAGGATACACAGATAATTATAAATCATCAGTATGGAGAGATGTAATTGCAAAAATAGAAGAAATATCAGGAATGTCATATGATAATGAAGAAGCTTCAAGAAGTATGAGAATAATAGCAGACCATATTCGAGCAGTGGTAATGATATGTGGAGATGAATCGGGAATAAGACCATCGAATACAGACCAAGGATATATACTAAGAAGATTAATTAGAAGAATAATAAGATATGCTAAAAAAATAAATGTAGATATAGACAGTAATTGGGAACAAGAATTAGCAGAAATAATAATAAATAAGTACTTAAAATATTATACAGAGTTAGATAAAAACAGAGATATAATATTACAAGTGTTAAAAGATGAAAAAATAAAATTCAACAGAACACTTGAAAAAGGTTTAAGAGAATTTGAAAAAGCAATAAATAACTTACAAGGAACAGAAATAAACAAAGATGTAGCCTTTAGATTATATGACACATATGGATTCCCAATAGAATTAACAGAAGAATTAGCAATGGAAAAAGGATTAACTGTTGACACAGAGGGATTTAAACAAAAATTTGCAGAGCATCAAGAAAAATCAAGAGAAGGCTCAATGCAAAAATTTAAAGGTGGACTAGCATCAACAGGTGAAATGGAAACAAAATATCACACAGCAACACACCTTTTAAATGCAGCATTAAAGAAGGTTTTAGGAGAACATGTACACCAAAAAGGAAGTAATATAACAGTAGAGAGAATGAGATTTGACTTTTCACACAACGCAAAAATGACAGATGAAGAAAAACAAAAAACAGAAGACTTAGTAAATGAATATATAAAAATGGCAATACCAGTAGAAAAATTAGAAATGCCAAAAGATGAAGCATTAAAACTAGGAGCAGAAGCAATGTTTATAAACAAATATGGAGATATCGTAACAGTTTATAAAATTGGGGACGTATCAATAGAATTGTGCGGAGGACCTCATGTACACAATACTAGTGAACTAGGACATTTCAAAATCAAAAAAGAAGAAGCATCATCAGCAGGAGTAAGACGTATTAAGGCTATTTTAGAATAAATTTGAATAATAAAATTATTGAAAAATATAACAATATAATAAAATTTTTAAAGTGAGGGGTTCGACAGAATGGAGTAAGAAGTTCTTGTTAGATTTTATGGAAATAGTTCAATTTTACATTGAAAGGGTGCCATAAAAGATAATTAGAACTTCTACGAACATGGAGGAGACAACTGAACTGCAAAAAATTTATTATATTGTTTAGAGTTTAAAAATATATATAAAGGAGAAAAATAAAAATGGAAGATTGTATATTTTGTAAAATAATAAAAGGAGAAATCCCATCAAATAAAGTATATGAAGACGAAGAATTATTAGCATTTAGAGACATAAATCCAGCAGCACCAGTACATGTATTAGTAATTCCTAAAAAACATATAAGCAGTTTAGCTCAAATAGAAAAAGAAGACGAAGCAATAATCGGAAGAATTTATACAACTATAAATGAAATAGCAAAAGCAGAAGGAATATTTGAAAAAGGATTTAGAGTAATAGTAAACTGCGGAGAAGATGGAGGACAAGAAGTACCACACTTACATTTCCATTTACTAGGTGGAAAGCAATTAGGAACGAAGATATGTAATTAATGTAAATAAGAATGAGCCATAGTGTATGGCTCGTTTTTGTTTTTATGTAAAATTTTCCCATTGCTATTGACAGAATTAAACTTTAAATGTAAAATATAATAGTACAGAAAAATATATAAGAAATTTTGTAACGAAATATATATTATAAAATCTGAACATTGAAAATTTAATTTAAGAAAAAGAGGTGTTTTTATGAATGGACCAATAATAGCCATCATCACCTTTCTTATCTCAGCAGTTGTTTGTATACCGTTAGGTATAATTATTAGAAAGAAAACAGCTGAATCTAAAATAAAAAGTGCAGAAAGTGAAGTAGCAAGAATTATAGCAAATGCAAAAAAAGATGCAGAAAATGCAAGAAAAGAAGAAGTTCTAAAAGCAAAAGAGGAAATTTTGCAACAAAAAAATGAATTAGATAAGGAGATAAAAGAAAGAAGAGGCGAGGTACAATTACAAGAAAAAAGACTTTTCCAAAAAGAAGAAAACTTGGAAAGACGTTCTGAAAATTTTGAAAGAAAAGAAAAAGAATTAGAAAGAAATTCTCAAGAACTTGAAAGAAGAAAACAAGAAGTAGAAGACGTTTATACAAAACAAATGGAAGAATTACAGAGAATATCAGGACTTTCAAGGGAAGATGCAAAAGCAATTCTTCTAGATCAATTAAGTAAAAAACTTAATGATGAAAAAGTAGCATTAATAAAAGCAGTAGAAGCAGAAGCAAAAGAAACAGCTACTAAAAAAGCAAAGGAAATTGTAGGATATGCAATACAAAAATGTGCTGCAGATCACACTTCTGAAACAACAGTGTCTGTTGTAGCATTACCAAATGATGATATGAAGGGAAGAATAATAGGAAGAGAAGGAAGAAACATCAAAACATTGGAAACATTAACAGGAATTGATTTAATAATTGATGATACTCCAGAAGCTGTAATATTATCAGGATTTGATCCATTAAGAAGAGAAGTTGCAAGAATAGCACTTGAAAAACTAATCGAAGATGGTAGAATTCATCCTGCTAAAATAGAAGAAATGGTTGAAAAGGCTAAAGAAGAGCTAGAGGAAACTATTAAAGAAGAAGGAGAACGAGCAGTTTTAGAAACTGGAGTACATGGCTTACATCCAGATTTAGTAAAACTAATTGGAAAATTAAAATATAGGACAAGTTATGGTCAAAATGTTTTAACTCACTCAATAGAAGTTTCTAATTTAGCTAGAATAATGGCAGAAGAACTAGGACTAGACCCTAAGATTGCAAGAAGAGCAGGATTACTACATGATATTGGAAAGGCATTAGACCATGATATGGAAGGAACACACGTAGAAATTGGTATAGATGTTCTTAAAAAATACAAAGAAAATGATATAGTATTAAATGCAGTACAAGCACACCATGGAGATGTAGAACCAAAAACAATAGAAGCAGTATTGGTACAAGCAGCAGATGCAATATCAGCATCAAGACCAGGAGCAAGAAGAGAAACATTAGAAACATACATTAAGAGATTAGAAAAGCTAGAAGAAATAGCAGATTCATTTGAAGGTGTAGATAAATCTTTTGCAATACAAGCAGGTAGAGAAATAAGACTTATTGTTAAACCAGAAAAAGTTTCAGATAATGAGATGGTAACAATGGCAAGAGAAGTTGCAGAAAAAGTAGAATCAGAAATGGAATATCCTGGACAGATAAAGGTAAATGTAATTAGAGAAACAAGAGCGGTAGACTTCGCAAAATAACAATATTCTTGGGTATCCTAGAACCTTGTTGCTTACGCAATAGCAAAACAAAAATCTCAAATAGTTTTTAACTATTTGAGATTTTTTTTGGAAAAATTATGAACTTTTGTTTGACAAATAAAAATTTATGTGATAGTATAATATCGAGAAAAAAATATAATGAACAATGTTGAAATAAAAATAAGGGGAGGTAAAAAATGAGAAGAAAAGACCCAAATGAATTAAATAAGAGGGAAAAGGCAATACTTAAATTTATTGAAAAACAAATAACTACTAAGGGATATCCACCATCAGTAAGAGAAATTGGAAAAGCAGTAGGATTAAGCTCAACAGCTACAGTTCACACATATTTAACAAATTTAGCTAAAAAAGGATATATCAAAAAAGAAACACAAAAAGGTAGAACTTTAAAATTATTAAAAGGTGGATTAGATGGACAACAACAAATAACACCTAAAGATGTATATACAAATAAAGAAATGGTAGAAGTACCAATCATAGGAAAAGTTGCAGCAGGATTACCACTTTTAGCAGTAGAAAATGTAGTAGATACATTTCCAATCCCACTAGACTTTGTTGGAAATAGTGAAAGCTTTATGTTGGTAGTTAAGGGAGAAAGCATGATAGAAGCCGGAATTTTAGACGGTGACTATATATTAGTAAAAAGACAAGAAACAGCAAGCAATGGAGAAATGGTAGTAGCTTTAATAGAAGATGAAGCAACAGTGAAGACCTTCTATAAAGAAGAAAATCATATAAGATTACAACCAGAAAACCACACAATGGATCCAATAATAGTACCAGACTGTAAAATATTAGGAAAAGTAGCTGGAGTATTCAGAAAAATGTAATTAAATTTTATTTTAAATATGTAAGGGTCGCAGTTGATTTGCGACTCAATTTTAATCTGATTTTATTATAAAAAATTTTTTTCTGAGCATAATATTACGAAAAGAGATTTACAATTAAAAATATTTTATGTACGGACTAGTTCCACGTGGATATTCATTTTTAAATTTTTAAACAACTGTATAAAAATGAATATCCAGAAAGATGGAACGAACTTTATAGTATAATTGTAATTTATAAATATAGAAGAGGTGTAATGTGAGAGAGGATAAAAAAGTTCAGAAAAAAGAAGATACTACAAAATATGGAGAATTTGTATGTTCAGCATATCATTGGTTGCCAGTAGAAAAACAAAAGGAACAAGCAAACAAATTAGAAAATATAACAAAATCAAATAAAAAGTAGTAATAAAAATTACCTAACCATAATATACATTTATTAAAGTTTATAGTACAAACGTTAATTATGGGAGGTAATTATTTTTATGGAGAATTTAGAAATATATAAAGACATTAAAGAAAGAACAGAAGGGGATATATATGTTGGAGTAGTTGGACCAGTAAGAACAGGAAAGTCAACATTTATAAAAAATTTTATGGATTTATTAGTTCTTCCAAATATTCAGAATAACTACAAAAAAGAAAGAGCAAGGGATGAAATGCCACAAAGTGCAGCAGGAAGAACAATAATGACAACAGAACCTAAATTTGTTCCAAATGAAGCAGCAGAAATAACAATAGGAGAAAACCTAAAACTAAAAACAAGATTAGTAGATTGTGTAGGATATTTAGTAAACGATGCTTTAGGATATATGGAAGAAGATATTCCAAGAATGGTAAAAACACCATGGTCAGAAGAAGAAATTCCATTTGAAGAAGCAGCAGAGATAGGAACACGAAAGGTAATAACAGAACATTCAACAATAGGAATTTTAGTTACGACAGATGGAAGCATAACAGAAATACAAAGAAATGAATATATAGAAGCAGAAGAAAGAGTTGTCAGAGAATTAAAAGAATTAAACAAACCATTTGTAATAGTATTAAATACAAATAATCCATATGGAGAAGAAACAATAAGGCTTGCACAGGAGCTTGAAGAAAAATATGGAGTTGCAGTTATTCCAACTGATTGTGTAAATTTGAATAATGAAGATGTAAACAACATATTTGGAAGAATATTATATGAATTTCCTATTGAGAGAATAAATATAAGTTTTCCAGGTTGGGTAGAAGGATTAAGCAATGAACATAGTTTAAAACAGGAATTATATAAAGAAATAAAAGAAGGCTTTAAAAGTGTAAAAACAGTTAAATCAATAAATTCAGTATTAAACAAAATTAGTAGTACAGAAATAATAACAAAAACTAATATAGAAAAAATTGATTTAGGAACAGGAGCTGTAACAGTTGAAATTAGCTTGAAAGATGATTTATTTTATAAAGTGCTTACAGAAATAACAGGAATAAGCATAAAAGATGAAGCAGATTTATTTGGTACTATAGAAAGTCTTGCAATAATAAAAAAGGAATATGATAAAATAGAAGTTGCATTGCAAGAGGTAAAACAAAAAGGATATGGCATAGTAATGCCAAGTATGGAGGAACTAATATTAGATGAACCAGAAATGGTAAAACAAGGATCAAGATTTGGAGTGAAATTAAGAGCCCGTGCGCCATCTTTGCATTTAATAAGAGCTGATATAGAGACAGAAGTATCTCCAATTGTTGGAAGTGAAAAACAATCTGAGGAATTAGTAAATTATTTATTATCAGAATTTGAAAACGACCCTATAAAAATTTGGGAATCAAATATATTTGGCAAAAATCTTCATGAACTAGTAAATGAAGGATTACAAAACAAGTTATATAGAATGCCAGAAGATGCACAAGAAAAATTGCAAGAAACATTAGAAAGAATAATAAATGAAGGAAGCGGAGGATTGATTTGTATAATATTATAAAGAAAAACGATGATAAAGGCTATAAAAAATATAATAGAAGTAGAAAATTTTGCTAAATTACTTGCAAAAATTAAAATTACATGGTAAAATAGAAAAAGTGAAAATTTATTTTTAGACTTTAAGGAGGTGCCACACATGCCAAATATTAAATCTGCAATAAAAAGAGTAAGTGTAATAGAAACAAAAACATTAAGAAATAATATGATAAAATCTGAATATAAAACAGCTGTTAAGAAATTTGAAACAGCAGTAGCAGAAGGTAAAAAAGAAGAAGCACAAGAAGCATTAAAATATGCTACAAAGAAAATAGATGGTGCTTGCTCAAAAGGAATTATAAAAAAGAATACAGCATCAAGAAAAAAATCAAACCTAGCAAAAAAATTAAATATCATGTAAGAAATAAAAAAGATTTCAAATTTTTGAAATCTTTTTTGCTATTCTATTGAATAAAAAGCATTAATATAATAAAATGAATGCATAAATAAAAATAGGAGGTTTAAAAGAAATGTCAAATATTAAATTAAACTTAGAGAAATCAGGAATAAAAAAAGAAGAAATTATGAAATACAGAGATCAAGTACAAGAAATACATAAAGAATTATATGAGAAAAGCGATGATGAAAAAGAATTTGTAGGATGGTTAAAACTACCAACTAATTATGATAAAGAGGAATTTGCAAGGATTAAAGAATGTGCAGAAAAAATAAAAAAAGACTCAGAAGTATTTTTGGTAATAGGAATAGGAGGGTCTTACTTAGGTGCAAGAGCAGTTATAGAATCACTAACAAATACTTTTTATAATATGATGCAAGACAGAAAAACTCCACAAATATTGTTTGTAGGAAATAATATGAGTCCAAATTATGTAAATGATTTAATAGACTTAATTGGAAATAGGGATTTATCAATAAATGTAATTTCGAAGTCAGGTACAACGACAGAACCAGCTATGGCATTTAGAATTTTTAGAGAGTTTATGGAAAATAAATATGGAATAGATGAAGCAAGAAAAAGAATATATGTAACAACAGACAAAGCAAGAGGAGCACTTAAAAATTTAGCAACAGAAGAAGAATATGAAACATTTGTAATTCCAGATAATATAGGAGGAAGATACTCAGTATTAACAGCAGTGGGATTATTACCAATTGCAGTTTCAGGAGTTAATATTGATAAACTTATGGATGGTGCAAGAGAAGCACAAAACAGATACTGTGAATCTGATGTGAAATATAATGAATGTTATCAATATGCAGTAGCAAGAAATATTTTATACAATGATAAAAAATTAATAGAATTATTAGTTAGCTATGAACCAAAAATGCAATATATCTCAGAATGGTGGAAACAATTATATGGAGAGAGTGAAGGAAAAGACGGAAAAGGAATTTTTCCAGCAAGTGTAATGTTTACAACAGATTTACACTCTTTAGGACAATACATACAAGAAGGTCAAAGAGATTTGTTTGAAACAGTAATAAATGTAGAAAATACAGCTACAGATATTACAATAAAGAAAGATGCTGATAATGTAGATGGCTTAAATTTTTTAGCAAATAAAACAATGTCATATGTGTGCAAAAAGGCTATGGAAGGGACAATAGAAGCACATGTATCAGGAAACGTTCCAAATATATTAATCAATTTGAACAAATTAAGTGAAGAATCAATTGGGGAGTTGATTTATTTCTTTGAATTATCATGTGCAATGTCAGGAAAAATTCTTGGAGTAAATCCATTTAACCAACCAGGAGTAGAAGCATATAAAAGTAATATGTTTAGATTATTAGGGAAACCAACAAGTAAATAAATATTCAAAATAGAACTTTCGAAAAAGAAAGTTCTATTTTATTTTAATTTTTTAAAATATACTAATATAAAAATTGTTAAAATGTTAATAATATTTTAAGAAGGAGAAATATATGACAATAGTAATATTTGTTATCTTAGTATTATTAACAGCATTATGTATATTAATAGGAATATATATTTTTGATTTAGCAATAAACAAAATTACATCAACTAAATATTTTTC
>CANDIF010000018.1 GCA_947384775.1 uncultured Clostridium sp. | reverse complement strand
TAATAGTAAATAGAAAAGGAAAAATGTAAAGAAAAAGAAATATATATGAAACAAAGATGTAACATAAATAAAAGAGCAGGATAAGATGTGCCTCAAAAGAGTTTGCATAAAAATAAGGTGAACATGTAATATAAATTGGAATTTCTCAAGCACAAGTCTCAAGACTAGAAAAAAATGCAATAGCACATATTAAGAAATTATATAAATAAATCGGAGTTTGTCTTATTAAATTTTTGCTAACTTCGCAAAACCAGCTCCGCGTGGATGTTCATTTTTAAAATTTTGAGCAACTGCATCAAACATTTTAAAAATCGAACATCCAGCAAGATGGAGCAGATTGCAAGTGTAAGACAAACTGCAATTTTTTAGTGTATTTTTTATTGCATCATATTTAATGTGTCATCTTTTGTTACTCCCTCTAAATTGTAATATGTTTCAGGAACTCCTCCTACTATTACTGTTTCAACTAGTAAAACCTTGTTTGTAGATTTATTTGTTATCTTTTTGTATGGTGTTAAAATGCTCATATCACATGATATTTCTAGGTATATTCTATATATAGATTGATTAATACCTATTGACTCAAATTCTGTCTTTACATCAGTATTTATACTACCTGTATGCATAACCTTTATATCTATTGCTGGTCCCATGGCTGAAAAGTATCTGTTTCCTGTTAATGCCCCCATATATATTTTTATATTTTCTCTTTCTAATAAGTCTAATGTTTTTGTTATTTCTACTGATATCTCTGATATTATTTTATTTATTGTTACTACATCTGTTTTTAGAATATTTGTATTGTCTTTTTCATTATGTATTACTTGTAATATTTCGTCATACTGATATTTTGCAAGTATTTGACTTGTTTTTGTATTTATAATATCTGTTGCTAACACATTTACTTTAGATACACATAATCCTTCAAATATAGGATTTATTGATTTTAATACACTGTGTACTGTTAAAAAAGCGATTATACCTATCATAAGTAACTTCATAAATTTTTCTTTTTTTATGCTTCTTTTCTTGTTTGTGGGAGCTATTTTATAAATTTTTATTCTTGGTCTAGAATAAATTTTATCCATTATTTTTTCCTTAAGCTAATCTTCTTGTTTTTATGCCTTTTGGTATATATAGCTGTTCTCCAACATTAATTTTATTTACATCTTCTATTTCGTTTACTTCTGCAATGTCCTCAACTGTACTTCTAAACATTTTCGCTATTTTCCAAAGTGTATCTCCTGGTTTTACAAAATAAATTGTCATACTATATGTATTACAATTTTGCTTTTCTTCCATGTTTATTTCTTTTATTATATCTAAATTAGACTTCATCGATAAATTTAAGTCAATTTGTAAGCCTATCATCAATTCAACATTTCCATCCTTTACTACTGCGTCTATTTGTTTTGCTATAATTCTAGATTCTAATATTGACCCACTGTTTATACTTTCTGAATTCATTTCATAGCTAAATGGTATTTCAATTATTCTTGAGTTTGTTCCACCGTTTTGATTAAATAATATTTCTATATTTACTCCACCAGTATATACTATCTTTCCTTTCATTATGTCGTATTTATTAATTGTTGGAATTGCAGCTATATTATATACAGCTCCTGTTAAATCTGGTACTCTAACATTTTCTTTCATTGTATATAATTCTTGAATCTTTCGTTTTTCTGTAATTATATCTATCTTTTTTTTGTTTGTTTCAACATCTAATTCCAAATTATATAGGTCTTCTATTACATTAATTTCTTTTACTTCATATGCCATACAACTAAGTTCTACTTCTGCTTCTATATATATTGAATGCTCTTCTGTACTATTTGGTTTTATTACTAAATTCTTTAAAGTATTTCGTGTATCACATATACAATTTTCATTAATATTTAGAATGTCTACTACTCCCATAACTGGAATTTTACTACTTACTGAATTTATTCTATTATCTTCTGTAAGATACATTATTTCTACTTGTGCACTTGCTTTAGATAGTATTTTATTATAGCTTACTTTTATTTCCTCTTCTATTATATTAAAATTTACTTTCATTATTTCTGCAACATCATCTGCAATATCAATTGCAATGCTATCTTTTGCATATATTTTATTTGTTCCGTTTCCTAATAATGATATTACTTTTTGACTTTTATTTAGTAATTTCATATTTGATGTATCTTTTATTCCTGTAACTATTTCTACATCTTCATTTGAATATATATTTGCTCCTATTTCTATATTTGCTTTTACATTAATTTTTCTACCATTTATTACTGTAGTTTCGAAATTTTTAATAATTATATTTTCTTCTGCCATCATACCTTCTCTGCAATTATCTATATCTATAATTTGTGTAAAATCCATACAACTATTCAAACTTCTTGTACTTCCTTGTTCATCATCTGCCAAATATATTATGTATGCATTTATTCCTCCATCTATTCTCACTTTTCCATCTAATACTTCTTTTTTATATATATTTATTATTCCACTTGTGCTTATTATATTTAATACATCTGGTTTTACATCATTTACTATTATATCTGATTCTACTGTTCTGGCTTCTCTTTTTTGTCCTATTATTTGATTTAAGACTATTTGCTCTTTGGTTGTCTCTACTACCATATAAATCCCTCCTTATTTTCTATTAATTATATGAAAGGATAAAAAAAAAATTCCTTAATTAAGGAATTTTTAAAATTTGGTTTTTGATAATACTGGTATTAATGGATTATATTCTTTTCCATCAAATATTGATATCTGTAATTCATTTGTAAGTATGTCCGTATATTTATATGTTATATTTGGTTCAACTTCTTTGTATTTTACTTTGAATATACTAGGGTAAGTGTTTTCTATCACAGCTTCTTTTTCAAAAGCTTTGTTTCTTCCGAGTGTACCTTTTAATATTATTTTTTGTCCTATGTTTTTGTTTAACTCCATTTTGATGCTTGATATATCTTTACTGCAAATCATATAACTCACACCCTTTGTTCATTTTTCAGATTATATCATTGGCTACAAAAAATGTCAAAATATGTTTTTTTATGTTTTTTTCTGTGTTTACTGTGACTATTGGTTTTTAGAGTTTTGTTACAATTATATTACATTTATGTTTCAAGATTGTTTCATTTCATAGTGCTAATTCGCCTCATCTTTCCTCTTACTCCCATTCCAGCAATTCCTCTTTCTCCTTCCTTAATTTCTTTAGAAATCTCTCCTCCTGTAATAAATTTATTACTCGCTGTTAATGCTACTTTTTCTGCAACTATTAACGGTCCTGTAAAATCTATCATTATTCGACCTGGTGATGATGCGAAATCCGCACCAGCTTCTATTATTGCCTCAAAATAACTTTGACATGCTCCAGCAAAAATCACTAATTTATCTGAACTCTTCGCCCATTTTCTAGCTTCTCTTACAGTATTAATGAAATATCTTGAATTTCTATAATTATATAAATTATTATAATTTGTTCCTTTCTTTAACATAGCATCATGTCCTGTTATTACTAATATATCTGGATTATATTTTTCTAATAAACTTCTCACTACCATTGGCTGTCTTGACTCTGGAATATTTCTTACTACCGCTTCTAAACCTAATTTTTTATAGTGTCTACTAGACTTTATACAATAACGTCTATCTCCATCTAAATGAAGTATCGTTCCTTTTTTTACTATATAATTTGTATTTTCTTTTGTTAGCTTCACTTGTATCACCTCAAACAACTATTAAGCTAATATATTCTATGTCGATTTTTGAGGTTCTGTGAAAAAAATACTGTTACTTATATATCAAGTAACAGTACCTTATATAATAACTATTTTAAATAATTTACTAATTCATCATATATGGGTTTTCTATCTACAATAATGTGTTCATCTAGCATTTTATTTAGTGTACTTAAATCTACAAATTTTATATCTTGTAACTCCGATTCCTGAATTTTTATATTCTCTATCTTTATGTTATCATTTTTTATTATATAAAAATCATAGAATTGATTTTCTATAAATTCATCTGAAACTTTTTGATTCATACGATATGAGAAAATATACTCTAATTCGTTTTTACTAATTTCTATTCCTATTTCTTCGCTTATCTCTCTTAATGCTGCATCTTTTGAATTTTGTCCTGCAGAGATATGACCTGCTACAGATATATCCCACATTCCAGCATTTTTTTCTTTATTTTCTGCTCTTTGTTGTAATAATATTTCTTGTTTTCCATTTATTATAGCTACTGCGATAGCTCTATGCCATAATCCATTCTTATGAATTGCTCCTCTATCTAGAACTTTACCCGTCTTTACACCATTTTCATCTAATACATCTATCAATTCTTTACTCATACATTTTCTCCTTATTCTTTATCTTTAGGATTTTCATTATTTCTTGCAAATCTTGCAATATATTGATTTGCCTTTTGTGTATATGCTAAAATTTTTTCTACTGATAACTCTCTATCTCCTTCATAATATCTCATTATGCTATCTATCTGAAGTCTCATATCTCCTAAATCACCATTATTTATTATTGTATGATTAAAATCTAACCATCCATTGTAATATAGTTCATCAGCCTTTTCATATTCTTGTATACGTCTTTTAACATATTCTTCATCTAAGTGTTCCTTTTGTTGCATAATATATTCTTCCTTTGATATTCCTTGAATATATATTGTTACTAATTCTTCTGGGAACTTCGCTTTTAATTCCTCTAATGCACTTTTATTACTAACTACTAAACTAGAAGATATTCCCGCAGCTAATCTTTCTCTTAGTTCATTTGTATCTATACCATATGTACTTCCATAATTTTCATACTGCAAATCACATGAATCAATATCAAACTTTTTATCATCTCTGCATATTAATTCTTCTCCATCATCAGCTTTGCGTAGTCTGGTTGTATGTTTTGGCATAATAATAGAATGTAATATCCCTTGTACTCTTACTGTTTCCAATGCATCATCTTTTCCTGACCCTGGACTACCTATAAATACATATATTCTTGCCTTTTGTTTCTTTATATTCTTTTCTCTATGTACTGATTTAGGTTCTATTCCTGATAAATCTTGTAACATTGTAGAAAGTCTATCAGCTCCAGTTTCAGTATTTAAAATAGTATAGTCATATAAAGATATATTATTTGTATATCTATCAAAATCCTTTATTGCCTTTTGATATCTTTTTTCTGCACTTTCTTCGGTATCTCCTCTTTGTCTAGCAAGTTCCATAAAGATTTCTCTATTTTTCGGATTATTTCTATGTACATAGCAAGCCAAACAGTTATCTCCATATATATCTTTTAAATCTCTTATTACTCCTATATCATTTACAATTATTACTACATTTCTCCCATTCATAATATAATTGTTAATCTGATCAATTGAGAACCCATAATAATTACCATAATTTATATATGCTAAAGGCAATCTCAAATCTAAAAATGCTTGTTTTCTTTGTTCATTAGCATCTTCTTGTTCTTGAGATGTCTTTTCTCCATCATTATATAAACCACTTACTGCTCTTATTCCTATATTTTTTCCGGCTTTTATATCAGAGATTTCTACTGGTCTAAATGGTCTTGTAACATATTTATCTATAAATGCATAATTCTTCTTTGCTAAAATATCTGCCACAAAATTTTTTCCTGAACCAGACATACCAGAAATTACTACTACTTTTCCAATATTAGCAGGTTTATTTGCGCTATTTTGTAGACTTTCTCTAAATGTTGGCATTTAATTTCCTCCTTATAACAACTATTTATATTTTACCAATTTTTATATTTTATGTCAAACTTATTGTAAATATCTTGTAAATCTGTTTTTCAAATCATTTATGTTTTAACTTATCTTAGCTTTTTGTTAATTTTAGCACAACAAGGCGGGGAGCATTTCTGCTTCCCGCCTCGCTATATCCATAGTATGCTTACCAGTTAAATATATGGTTGTTCTTCCTGTTCTTTTTCACTTCATATCTTCATCAACTCTTTTTGGTCTCTTGCCAATGCCATACTATTGTGAAAATGGTAATGGTGCCAACGAAAATGCAAAAGATAATTCCCAGAATTGCAATTTGACCATCCTTAATTTTTAGAACGGTGTCATAGATAGTAAGCACCTCGTATATATACTTATAGAGGTTAACTACCAGCCACTTTCCTATGCAAATTACTGGAAAAAACCTGTCATCCACTCCCATGGCTACCCAGAGTACTGCCGTGCTACCCGAAAGGAACATCAAGATTACGCCGAATACTCCTGCAGTTGCAGAGATTGGTTTCTTTTGCTTCTTTGCTGAATTTTCTCTCCGTCCACCATTCTCTACCTTATACTTGATAGCGAGAATTGTACCAACTGCAAAGAGTATATTGCAAAGAATGTACAAAAAAATCATTTCTACTCTCCTTATATCTGTTTCCTAGCCTACTATATAAACACTATGTTTTGCATTCGCAGTATTGTTTGCATTTCCATTATGCAAACTTACACAGTGATTTTCAATGTACAAAATTGTACTACCGTATTATTTTAACATAAAACTACACTTTTGTATAGTTTTATGCATTTACTGTTCTTAATAATTGTATTTTAGCTATTTGCACATTCTACCTTAACACATAAGTATAATTTATTAGAATTTTTATGTTAATCATAGCGAGGCGGGGAGCATTTCTGCTTCCCGCCTCGACTGCATGATAGTACGCTTATCTTACAGGTTGTTACCAATACTTCATCCTTTCTTCTTTCTCTTTTCTCCTTTCCTCCTTTTGTTTTTCTTCTTTGATTATCTTTATCGCCAGAATAATGATACCAATGATAGCGGCACCAAAGACAATCCCGACTATCTTAACGGGGTCATCTTTAACGGTTAGTAAGAATTGGTAGAAAGTAAGTCCCAGTCGTTTGACTAGTCGGATCAAGGGGAAATACCTGTCGTCCACTCCCATAATTAGCCACAATGTGGCCGAAGCGACCGAGGCCAAGCTAAATATTGTACCAAAAATCGCCTCCATCATCAACCAATCATGGTTGTAGTCACGCTTATTAGTATACCACCTCTTGTAATCCATTCTGCTTTTGATTAAAAGGATTACTCCAATTACGAATATGATGTTGCTAAGAAAGTACAAAAATGTCATTTCTATTCTCCTATTATCTGTCTGTTCCCAAGCCTACTATATAAACACTATGTTTTGCATTCGCAGTATTGTTTGCATTTCCATTATGCAAACTTACATAGTGGTTTTCAATGTACAAACATTGTACTATAATATTATTTTACCATAAATTTGTTTTTTTGTACAGTTGCAGGCCTTTTCAGCTATTCAAAATTTAGATGTTTATAAACTCATACTCTAATAGCTCTATTCTATTTGAAAGATATTTTGGATTAGTATCTATTGGCTTACTCAAATCTGTTGATATATATTTTTTGTTATCATCTGCAAATACTGTTACTATTGCCTTTTCATTATTCTCTTTTGCAATAACACTTGCAAGCATATTAGCTCCTGATGATATTCCAACACCTAAACCTAAATCTTTGGCAAGTTTTCTTGACATATTTATGCTATCATCATCATCAACTGTTATTATTTCGTCTATTACTGTTTTATCTACAATATCTGGAATAAAATCATCTCCTATTCCTTCTATTTTATGACTTGTTATTATTTTATTTTGTGATAACATTGGCATTTTGTCTGGTTCCATTGCATATACTTTTATATTTTCGTCAAATTCTTTTAATCTTTTTCCTGTACCTATTAGTGTTCCTCCAGTTCCTACCCCTGATACAAATCCTCCAATTTTATCGCCTAAAGTGTCTATAATTTCTTTTGCTGTTGTTTCATAGTGTGCCAATACATTATATTTGTTTGAAAATTGATTTGCTAAAAATGCATTATTTTTTTCGGCATATTCTTTTGCCATTGCAACAGCCTTTACAAAGCCTCCATCTTTTCTTGATATTAATGTTACTTCTGCCCCATACATTTGCATTAAATTTAGCCTTTCTTTGCTTACCCAATCTGGCATAAATATATGTGACGGATTTCCTAAAAGTCTTCCAATTGCAACTAATGATATTCCTGTATTTCCGCTAGTTGCTTCAACAATTTCCATTCCTTTCTTTAGTTTTCCTTCTTCATATGCTTTACTTAACATATAATATGCTGCTCTATCTTTTATACTGCCTGATATGTTATATGATTCTAATTTTGTATAAATATAGTTTTCTTTTCCGTTATATTTATATTTTATTTTTATCATTGGTGTGTTGCCTATTTTTATATTCATATATGCCTCCTGTCTTTTTATATATTATTCCATTTTATTTAGTTTTGATAATTATTTATACTATATTAATTGATTTTGTTTGTCAATATACAAAAATTCTACTTTGCCACTTTGCTTTTGTTTTGCATATAATTTTTCTTCGACTAAAGCACAGAAAAATAATATGCAAACCCGCTGTGGCTACTCTATAAAAATCAGTTTTTTTCCCTCCGTAAAAAGAGTTCCATTTTTCAAAATGAAACTCTTTCCTTTTTAGCTTATTTTCTTATGTTCGTGTTCTTTTTCATATTTTAGCTTTGTTGCCATTCCTCCTCTTATGTGTCTTTCTGCTTTATTTTCATTTAAAACTTCTCTTACCTGTATTGCTAAAGCTCTATTTATCTGCAGAAGTCTTTCACTTACATCTTTATGTACAGTAGATTTACTTACTCCAAACTTTTTTGCCGCTCCTCTTACCGTATCTTTTGATTCTATTATATAATGTGCTAAGTTAATAGCACGTTCTTCTATTGAAATTCCTTTCATCTTAAACCCCCATATAGAATACTTTTGTTTAAGTGTATTCTTACACGGGTTGTATTATGAATAGAATTTTCCAGATGCCCTTTTTGCTTTTTTTGTTGTTATATAGAATTTAATTCTTTACATTTATACTTTATTATTATTTTAACATTTCTAAAATTCAAATATACTTGTTATCTCCTCTGTTTCTATATTATATTTTAAACATATTGTTTTTTCTCTTTTATATGAGTATCTCCATCCTGCATCCTTTTCTGGACTATGTATTCCGTTGTCTAAAACCATATATATATTATCTCCAACTTGACTTGCTGTATATAAATTCAAATAGTGCTCATCATCTGATTTTAAATTGTATTTTTCCTTTAAATTTGTTTCATTTAATATTGTTTGTATTTCACCTGTTTTTTCATCTACTTTCATTAAGTATGTTACATATTTTCCATTTTCTTCTTTTAATGCTTCAAATATTCCATTTTTTGCAGTTTCCATTGAATCCCAAGGCTCTGTTGTTTGGACTTTTGTCACTACTGCATTTTTTAAGTCTTTATCCATTGTTACTTTTACTATTCCATTTATAATATTTGCAGTTCCTGCTCTATAATCTATATACATATTAATTTTATCATCAACCCACATATATGCAATTTCTAATGGTAATTCTTCAAAACCTTCTCCATATTCTTTTGAAATTTTTATCTTCGTTATAATATCACTTTGAGCTTCTGTAATTGCTCCTATTCCTATTGATTTGTCTGTATAGTCATATTTATAATAGTATATTATATCATCTATACATGTTATTATTTTTTGCTGTGTTGCTTGTTTTGATATTTCTGTTGTTTGATAGTCTTTTGTATTAAGTGCACAAATTGAACCACCTTTTTCTGTATATATTATATATTCTCCTACTACATATTCTGGTATACCTTCTATATGGTCTTTTTTATCTGTTCCATCTAATTTTATAGAATACATCATTCTTGAATTTTCATATTCGTCCATTGTGCGTGATAAAAATATTCTATCATTAACTATGCAGACATCCTTGCTTCCCTCTCCTGTGTAAACTACTGTTTCATTACCGCTTTGGTCCCTCTTTATTAATTCATTTTGTGAACCTGGTATATCTTTATAATTACAAAATAATTCGTCATTTGACCTTGAAGTATCTGATAATTTCCAATAATATATATCTCCGTTATATTCATAAAAATAATCTGCTTTTATGGTCCCTTTTGTACTTACTTTCTCTGTTTCAATATTTTCTGCTTCTTCGCTTTGAAGAATTCTTTGCTTAGCTAATATTTCTCTTAACTTTCGTGTTTTTTCTGGACACATTTCATTAGATATTGTAATAAGCATTCTTCCTACATCTGCATAACTTGCCCTTGCATTCAATCTTGTGCAGCTGTTTGTAAAGATGTATGAAATTTCGTCTGTTGTGTATCCTTCTTTCCACATTAGATACGATGTATGACCTAAAACAGTACAATTGTCGTGTTCATTAACAAATATTCCTGTACCTAAAATTCCTGTATTATAATTTTTCCCTTTTATTATTGCAGGCATTGCATTTTTGTGTTGTTCTGGATTTGCTAATCCCCTCACTCCATTTGATGATATTGTAACATTTTCTCCTATCAACCAATTTGGATCGTTTGAAAAGGTCAAATTTTCATTTTCGCTAAGTGGTTTCACTGTTTCTTTTTCTTCATAATAGTTTTCTATTATATTTCCCATTATGTCTGCATAAGCTTCATTAATTTCTCCATTTTTAAAACCTCCTAAAGTTAAATCAACGTAAGCATGCGTCATTTCGTGTGCTATTACATCTAGTCCTTCAGCAAAATTGTTGAATTCAGTTCCATCTCCTTCCCCTATAGTAATTGAAATATGTTCTAAATCCTTGTTGCTAATATAATATGCATTATTTTTATATGTTCCAGTATTATGTACTCCAGCAAATATTGGCTTCTCCGCTGTGAGATTATAATTAAACTTTACATTATAAAAATCATAAATATTTTGTATGCCCTTATATGCTTTTACCGCAACTACATCATTCCATTCATTTTGATTATTCGTCGTTATTTGTGTTGCAGAATCTTGAGTTGCATATCTTCCAACTACTATCTTTCTATCTAAATCCATCAATTCATATGCATCATTTTCATTTCGAGCAGCCTCAAAAGTTACTTTTTTTCCATCTATAATGGAAGAACAATTTGCCTTTTCATATGCAGTATACATTTTGATTTGTTCTTTTAATATTTCTCCTGTATTTGCATCTACATAAAATAAGTAACTATTTCCTTCTAAATTTGAATATGTACCTTCTGTAGATACTGCCCATACTAATAATGGTTTTTCATTTATTTTATTTATTTCCAGCTGATTATCTGTTATTTTAATTTCTGTTCCATATTTATTTTTTATTATTTCTTCTACTTTTGATTGCTCTATTTGTGGTTCAGTATCTATATCCTCTATTTTCAAGTAATTTCCTGAAAGGCTTTTTACATTTCTGTCCTTATCTGCTGTAACTATTAATTGCATTCCATCTACTAATATACCGTTGTAATATTGTTGTATTCTATAATTGTTATCTTCCATAAATTTATCATTTTTCAGAACTTTAAATTCATTCTCTATACTATCTATTTTTAATATTTCCTTTACTGTATATAAAAGATTTATAGCTTCTTGCTCATTTATAACTTTTGTTTTTGTAAATTGTCCCGCTATTAATATATCAGTTCCATCTTCTTCCTCAATGTGTACTTCTACATCTTTCATATTTTCTACTTCTTCTAGACTTAAGCTTCTTAATTCTGGTAAATCTTCTTGTTTATTATTTATTAGTTTAATAGCTGCTATAGTTGCTATAGCAATAACAACACTAAAAATTAAACATATGATCAATCTTTTTTTTATATTAGTTTTTTCCATTTTTATATCTCCACTCTTTCTTTGAATTTCTTATTTATTGTATTTCTTAAAATCTTATTTTTTTCTAAGCTCAAGTTTTTATCTTCTTGCAAAATCTTTATTGCTAAGCTTTGTACCGTTTTTAATATTTGCATATCTTCAAATAAATTTGCTATTTTAAACTCTGGTAATCCATGTTGTTTTGTTCCAAAAAATTCCCCTGAGCCTCTCATTTCTAAGTCTTTTTCTGATACTTTGAAACCATCATTTGTTTCCACCATTATTTTCATTCTTTCTCTTGTTTGTTCGCTATTTCCTTTATATTTTAATATACAATATGATTTATACTTACCTCTTCCTACTCTTCCTCTTAATTGATGAAGTGTTGCAAGTCCAAATCTTTCTGCATTTTCTATAACCATTACAGAAGCATTTGGAACATCTACACCTACTTCTATTACTGTTGTTGATATTAGTATATCTATTTTTTTATCTTTAAAGTCTTGCATTATTTGCTCTTTTTCTTTTGGTTTCATTTTTCCATGTAAATATTCTACATTAAAATCTTTAAATGTATCATTTTTATATCTTTCGAATATTTCTAGAACAGATTTCGCATTTATTTCTTCTGATTCTTCTACTAATGGACATACAACATAAATTTGTCTTCCTTCTTTTATTTGTTCCTTTAAGAAATTATTTACTCTATCTTCTTTAGATGGTGTAACTGCACATGTCTCTATTTTTTGTCTATTAGGTGGTAACTCATCTATTATGGATATATCCAAATCTCCATATAAAATTAATGCAAGTGTTCTTGGTATCGGTGTTGCAGACATTACTAATACATCTGGATTTGTCCCTTTACTGTTTAAAGCTCCCCTCTGCCTTACTCCAAATCTATGTTGTTCATCTGTTACTACAAGTCCTAATTTTTTAAATTCAACATTTTCTTCTATAAGTGCATGTGTACCTATTATTACATCTATTTCTCCATTTTTTAATCTCTCTAAAATATTTTCTTTTTGCTTCTTAGTAATTCCACTTACTAAAAGTTCACATGTTATATCAAAATTTGATAATAATTTTTTGAAATTTTCATAGTGTTGCTTTGCAAGTATTGCTGTTGGTACCATTACTGCCACTTGATATCCTGATTTTATTGCCTTATATGATGCACACATTGAAACTGCCGTTTTTCCGCTTCCAACATCACCTTGTAGTAACCTATTCATCATTTTTTGTTTTTCCATATCTAATTCTATTTCTTCAAGAACTCTTTTCTGTGCATTAGTTAATTTAAATGGTAATGCATCTATGATAACAGACATTTTTATATCATCACTAAATTTTATTCCATCAACATCTTTTGTATATTTATCTTTTAAATTTAATAATGCTAATTGCATAATTAGTAGTTCTTCAAATACCAGTCTTTTTCGAGCTTTCTCATAATCTTTAAAATCATTTGGAAAATGTATTTGGTGTATTGCAGTATTTAAGTCCATAACGTTATATTCTTTTTGCAAATATTCTGGTAAAGTCTCCTTTAAATCATTTCCTACTTCTTTTAATGCATTTTCTATAATTCCTCTTAAAACATTTTGTGATAGCTCATATGTACTTGGATATATCGGTATAATCTTTCCAGTATTCTTGTTTGTATTTTCTTCATCGTATGTAGGTGACATCATTTCTATTTGATTTATTCTTCTCTTTACTTTTCCAAAAAACTTATATTTTTCTCCAACTTTAAATTTATCTTTTAGGTAAAAACTGTTAAACCATGTTAAAGTACATGATGCACTATCATCTCTCACAATAAGTTTATATATTGCCATGTTTTTTCTTATTCTTACTTCAGACATTTTTGAAACACATGTAACTTCTATTAATGCTTCTTCTCCATCCACTAGTTCTGCAATCAATTTAGATTTTCCTCTATCTTCATACCCTCTAGGATAATATGTAATTACATCTTCTAGATTATATATTCCTAGCTTATTTAATTGTTTAACACGATTAGGTCCAACACCTTTTATATACTTTGCATCTTTTAATAAATCAACCATTAAAACTCCTTTTATTTATAAGTTTTTAATTCAAAACAATATGAATAAAATTATTCGGCTCAGTTGTCTTCTCCGTGTTCGCAGAAGTTCTATCTATCTTTTATGGCACCCTTTCAATATAAAATTGAACTATTTCCATAAAATCTAGTTAGAACTTCTAGCTCCACTCCGGCGAACCCCTCCCCTCGTAATTTTATTATATTGTTGCAAATTTCTATAAATCACTTTACTAATTTACTTTCTAATCCTGTATTTCGTTTTTTAGTCTCCGTATTTTGGATCATAAAATTCACTACATTGTTTGCTCCAAGCACTATTAGCAATTCCTTTGCTCTTGTTATTCCTGTGTATAATAAATTTCTTGTAAGTAACATTGGTGCTGCTTGTGGCAGACACATTATTACTACATCAAATTCACTTCCTTGTGATTTATGTATTGTTATACTGTAACTATGTTCTATTTGGTCTAATTCACTAAATTCATACCATGCATTCTTTTCATCATCAAAGCAAACTTCAATTTGCTTTGTTTCTTCGTTTATTTTAGTTATAGTTCCTAATTCTCCATTAAAAATTCCTGTTCCATCTTCATTGTTATTTTTTATCCAATATATATCATAGTTGTTCTTTATTTGCATTACTCTATCACCTATCAAAAATGTTCTATCTCCTACCTTCTTCGATACTTTTGTATTATGATTTAATGCCTTTTGCAGTGCAATATTTAATTCTTTTGTTCCAAGTTTTCCTTTCTTTGTTGGTGTTAAAACTTGTATGTTTTTAAAAAAGTCATAATTTCCATATTTTTCTAATCTTCCAGAACATAGTGATATAACATCTTGCAACATCTTTTCTTGTGACATTTCATGTATATAGAAAAAGTCTTGTAGTTTATCTGCCTCTGTTTCTTTTTCTTGTGCTATAAAGCTTTCTCCATTATTTACTTTATGGGCATTTGTTATGATTTTGCTTTTTGCAGCTTGTCTAAATACTTGATTTAACTCTATTGTTTCTATTGCTCCTGAATTTATTATATCTTTTAAAACATTTCCTGGTCCCACTGATGGTAACTGATTTATATCTCCTACTAATATTAATTTTGTTCCTATATATATTCCTTTTAGGATATAATTCATCAAAAACACATCTACCATAGACATTTCATCTATTATTATTACATCTGCGTCTACTGGTGTTATTGGCTGTTCCAATCTTTCAAAGTTTAATGTTTCTTCCATTTTTCCTATTGCTAGTAATCTATGTATTGTTGTTGCTTCTTCTCCAGTTGCTTCAGACATTCTTTTTGCTGCTCTACCTGTAGGTGCACATAGAACAACCTTTTTACCTTCTTTTTTAAATAATTCTATTATGAATTTTATAATTGTTGTTTTTCCTGTACCTGGTCCTCCTGTAATTATACACACATTATTATCATTTACTGCTCTTATTGCTTCTTTTTGCTTATCTGATAATAATATATCTGCCTTTTCCTCTTCTACTTTGAATTTTACATCAAAGTCTTTAATCTCTTTTATATTTTTAGATTCATTTAATAATATTAATTTGTCTGCAATATTTTTCTCACATACATAAAAGGTATCTAAATATACCCATGTTCCTGTATTGCTTTCCTCTGTAAAAATTTTGGCTTGGGCTTTCAAATTTATTAAAGAATCTTCTATATCTTCTCTTTCTACATCTAATAAATTTACTATAAATTCTATTAAATTTTCTTTTTCTACACATGTATTTCCATTTTGACTGGAAATAGCTAATCCATATTTTATTGCACTTTCTATTCTCTGAGTACTGTTTATTCTCACGCCTAAGTCTAATGCCATTTTATCTATCTTTTTGAAATCTACACCATATGTTATATCTAATAATAAATATGGATTTTCTTCAATCTCTACAATTGCATCTTTTCCGAAAGTTTGATAAACTTTTTTGCTGTTTTGAGCTGATATTCCGAATCTTTCAAGGAATCCTACTATTTGCCACAAATCCCATTTTTCATTAAATTCTTGTGATATCTTGTTAGCTCTTTCTATATTTATTCCTTTTATTCTTGATAATTTTTCTGGTTCGTATCTTAAAACATGTAATGTCTCTTCTTTAAATCTATCTACTATTTTCTTTGCTGTTGCTGGTCCTACTCCCGAAATTATTCCTCCTGCCAAATACCTTTCTAGTGCTTCCTCTGTCTCTGGCATAATTTTTTCAAATGTTTCAACTTTAAATTGTTCTCCATAATCTGGGTGTGTTACATATTTTCCAACTAACTTTAGGCTATCTCCATTTTCAATAAAAGGTAAATAACCTGTAACTACTATAGTATCCTCTTCTGTCTTGAACTCTGCTACCATGTATCCATTTATTTCGTTTGAATATATTATATCTATTATCTGTCCTTTTATCTCCAAGATTAAATCTCCTTTTTGCTTATATTCTTTTGCTATGATATCACAAAAATTTGTTTTTGTCTATGATATATTTTATTCTAGTTTCTTATGGGATGTATATTTAAATTATTTTTACGATTACAAAACTTTTTGAAATTAAATTATTACACTTGCCTTAGATTATTCATACTTTTATCATATTTTTAATAAAATGTAAGTACCTCAGTAAAGAATAATCTTTACTGAGGTTACTTTCTATTTTTTTAAATTATATTTTTCTCTTGCTTGGTAGTGTGTGTGTAATAGTTCGTGTGCTTTATGTCCACCTGGTTCTCCTAAGTATTCTTCATAAATCTTCTTAAGCACTGGATTTTGATGTGATTTTCTTATTATACTCTTTTCATCTATATCATACATTGCATCTGCTCTTTTTTTCCTTACATCAATAGTTGCTCTTATTTTAGAACTCTTAATTGGTTGTCCTCCACCCATTATGCATCCTCCTGGGCATGCCATTATTTCTACAAATTGATAATCTGCTTTTCCTGATTTTATTTCTTCCATTATTTTTTGTGCATTTCCTAGTCCATGTGCAACTACTACTTTTATATCTCTGTCTCCAATTTTTACAGTTGCTCTTTTTATTCCTTCTTCTCCTCTTACTTCTTCAAAGTTTATATTTTCTAATTCTTGTCCTGTAAGAATATCTGCAACACTTCTTAATGCTGCTTCCATAACTCCACCTGTTACTCCAAATATTGCTGCAGCTCCTGTTGCTTCTCCCATTGGATCATCAAATTCTTCATCTTCTAATTCTACAAATTCTATATTTGCTTGTTTTATCATTCTTGCAAGTTCTCTTGTTGTTATAACGCAGTCTACATCATACATTCCATTGTTTTGTAATTCTGTTCTTTGTCTTTCAAATTTCTTTGCTATACATGGCATTACTGATACTACATATATTTTACTTGGGTCAATTCCCATTTTTTCTGCGTAATATGTTTTTAATAATGCTCCAAACATTTCATGTGGTGATTTACAGCTTGATAAATGCTTTAAATTTTCTGGATAATTTGCTTCTATATATCTTACCCAACCTGGACTACAAGATGTTATCATTGGTAGATTATCATTTTCTTGTAACCTTTTTATAAATTCTGTTCCTTCTTCCATTATTGTAAAATCTGCACCTGTATTTGTATCAAAAACTTTATCAAATCCTAATCTTTTTAGTGCTGCTACCATTTTTCCTTTTACATTTGTTCCTATTGGTAATCCAAATTCTTCTCCAAGTGCTACTCTTACTGCTGGTGCTGTTTGCACTATTGTATATGTGTCTGGATCTTTTATTTTTCTCCAGGCTTCAACTGTAGAATCTTTTTCTTTTAATGCTCCTACTGGACATGCTTCTATACATTGTCCGCAGAATGTACAGTTTACATCATTTAAACTATTATCTCCAACTGTAGAAATACATGAGTTAAATCCTCTATTTATACAATCAATTGCTCCTATTTTTTGTACATTTTTACATACAGACACACATCTTCTACATAATATACATTTATTAAAATCTCTTACTATTGATGGTGATATGTTATCTATCATATGTTGATTTTTTTCACCTTCAAATTTAACATCTGTAACATTAAACTTTACTGCTAAATTTTGTAATTCACAGTTTCCATTTCTAGTACAAACTAAACAATCACGTTGGTGATTAGAAAGTATTAAGTCTAGAACTACTTTTCTTGCCTCTATAACTTCTGGTGAATGTGTTCTAACAATCATTCCTTCTTCTACTTTTTGAATGCAAGATGTTGCAAAACCTCTTCTTCCCTCTACCTCTACTATGCACATTCTACAATCTCCAATTTCATTTATATCTTTTAGAAAACATAGTGTAGGAATATCTATACCAACTGTCTTTGCCGCTTCTAATATGGTTGTTCCCTCTGGTACGCAAACCTCTTTATCATCAATTTTCAAATTTACATTTTGAGACATTTTAATTCTCCTTTCAAAATTCTTATTGTGTTGAAATTAATCTGAATCTATTTTTTTCTAACTCCACGTGGATGTTAATTTTTTAAAAACTGATTGCATATGATTTTTAAAAAGTCTAACATACAGCAAGATGGAGCGGACTTTATAATCTATATTGCTTTGAAGTTACATTTAGATGCACATAATCCACATTTTATACATTTAGTTTCATCTATTTTGTAACCTTCTTCTCTGTTACCTACTATTGCTCCTACTGGGCAGTTTCTTGCGCATAGTCCACATCTCTTACATTTTTCTGAATTGATTTCCATTTTTGCTAATTTTTTGCATTCATTTGTTTTACATTTTTTATGTTTTATATGGTCTAAGTATTCATCTCTATAATATTTTAGTGTAGATAATACTGGATTTGGTGCTGTTTGTCCTAATCCACATACTGCCGTTTTTCTTATATTTATTGCCAATTCTTCTAGTTTTTCTAAATCCTCTAGCTCTGCTTCTCCATCACAAATTTTTTCTAGCAACTCTAACATTCTTTTTGTTCCTATTCTACAAGGTGTACATTTACCGCAACTTTCATCTACTGTAAATCCTAAATAGAATTTTGCTAAGTTTACCATACATTTTGTATCATCCATTACTATTAATCCACCAGATCCCATCATTGAGCCGATTTGTGCTAATGATTCATAATCTATTGGTGTATCTAGATGTTCTACTGGAATACATCCTCCAGAAGGTCCACCAGTTTGTGCTGATTTGAATTCTCTACCATTTGGAATTCCTCCACCGATATCAAATATAATTTCTCTTAAAGTTGTTCCCATTGGTACTTCTACTAATCCAGTATTTACAACATTTCCACCTAATGCAAATACCTTTGTTCCTTTTGATGTTCCTGTTCCTATACTTGAGTACCACTCAGCTCCATTTAATATTATTTTTGTGATATTAGCATATGTTTCAACATTATTTATAAGTGTTGGTTTGCCCCATAATCCTGAGTTTGCTGGAAATGGTGGTTTTAAACGTGGTCTTCCACTTTTTCCTTCTATTGATTCTAGCAATGCTGTTTCTTCTCCACAAACAAATGCTCCTGCTCCTAGTCTTATTTCTAAATCAAAATTAAATCCTGTACCAAATATGTTTTCTCCTAATATTCCATACTCTCTTGCTTGGTCTATTGCTGTTTGAAATCTATGTACTGCTATTGGATACTCTGCTCTTACATATATGTATCCTTTATCTGCTCCTACACTGTATCCTGCTATCATCATAGCTTCTACAACACAGTGTGGGTCTCCTTCCAATATGCTTCTATCCATAAATGCTCCTGGGTCTCCCTCATCTGCATTACATACTACATATTTTGGGTCGCCTTGTGCCATCTTAGTAAATGCCCATTTTTTTCCTGTTGGGAAACCAGCTCCACCTCTACCACGAAGTCCTGAATTTGTTACTTCTTCTATTACTTGATCTGGTGTCATTTGGAACAATACTTTTTCTAATGCTTTGTATCCATCAAAAGCTATATATTCATCTATACTTTCTGGATCTATTATTCCACAATTCTTTAATGCTATTCTTTTTTGTTTTTTATAGAAATTTAATTCATCTAATCTTTGTACTATACTATTATCAATATTTTTGCATAATAATCTATCTACAGTTTTTCCTTCGATTATGTGTGTATTTATAATCTCTTCACAGTCTTCTGGTTTAACATGTGCATAAAAAACGTCTTCTGGTCTAATTATTACTATAGGACCCTTTGCACAAAGTCCAAAGCAACCTGTTTGGATTACTTTTACATTTTCTATATGCTTTTCATCTATAATCTTTCTAAAATTCTCTATTATCTGTGGTGATTTAGATGAAGTACAACCAGTTCCTCTACAAACTAAAATATGTTTCTCATGTGTATTTGCTTGTAGGTTTACTCTTAGATCTAATTCTTTTCTTTTTTGCTCTCTAATCATATTAATTTCTTCTAAAGATTTCATATTTCTTCCTTCCCTTCTAATGTATTTTTTCCCTTACACACTCTCTTCTATAATTTGGTAATTAATTATTTTCTGTCTAGCTCCACATGGATATTCATTTTTAAACAACTGTATTAAAAATTTAAAAATCGAATATCCAGCAAGATGGAGTGGATTTTATATAAGCTATTTATTATATTCTATTTCAATTTTCTAATAATACAAATACTCTCTACTAGGTCTATAATTCCTGTTCCAAGTAGCATTCCTCCTGTAAGAATTGTAACTGTAACCATTATTTCAAATGGATTTACTACTGCTATTATTCCTATTATCAATGTTATAAGTGATGATATTAATAATAGAACCCAACTTTTTTCATCAGCCGCTTTCATATTAAATGAAAGTTGTACTTTTACTATACTTCTTATAATTATCCATACACCAACCATTATTGGCATTGCTGATATCATAAATGATTTATTTTTCAAAATTAAAAGTGATACTATTGTAAATAAAATTCCTTCTACTAAGGCGTTACTAAATGCTCTTTCTTCTTTTCCTGAAATAAAATACAATATTAAACTTATTATACCTTGTGCCAATATAATTAAACCAAATATTGTAACTATTGTATTTAATATTGCTGTTGGTTTTAGCATTAATAATATTGCCATAACTATCATAAGAATTGAACTTATTATTGAACTTTTTTCATATTTTTTTATATATTCTTTTATCATATATTTCTCCTTATATTATTAATTATTTTCTGTCTAGCTCCACGTGGATGTTCATTTTTAAACAACTGTATTAAAAATTTAAAAATCGAGCATCCAGCTTTGGTGGAGCGTATTGTTATATCTTTATTCTTTGTTTTGGTATTCTTCTAATACTTTGTCCATCAGTTCTGGTGTTGCATTTCCATATACTTCATCATTTACTGTAAATACTGGTGCTAATCCACATGCCCCAATACATCTTGTTGCTTCAATTGAAAATTTTCCATCTGGTGTTGTTTGACCTACATCAATTCCTAACTTTTCTTTTAATCTATCTAAAACTTTTTCGGAACCTTTTACATAGCAAGCCGTTCCTAAACATACTGATATATTATATTTTCCTTTTGGCTTTAATGTAAATCTTGAATAAAATGTAATTACTCCATAGATTTCTGCCATTGGCATATTTAAGTATTCTGATATTGCTAATTGTGATTTTTTTGATATATATCCATAACTTTCTTGTATTTCATTTAATATTTGTATTAAATTGCTCTTATCTTTTGTATATTTGTTTAATATTTGCTCCATTTTCTCATCTTTGCAGTTTTCTCCACAATTACATTCGCACATATTTTTTCCTCCTATTTTTATAATCAAGTATATTATAATATATTTTTCGAAAAAAAACATCATTTTTCGAAAATTGGTAAAAATTTATGATTTTAACTAAAAGATAACACAAATTACAGTTTGTCGTTCTTTTAAAATCCTCTCCATCTTGCTGGATATTCATTTTTGTTTTTTTATTTATGCAAACTCTTTCGGGTCATGTCTTATCCCGCTCTTTTATTTATGTTACATCTTTATT
>CANDIF010000017.1 GCA_947384775.1 uncultured Clostridium sp. | reverse complement strand
TTTGTTGCATTTTTGGTCATAACTACATGTACTTCTGCTCCTTCTTTTACCAATGCACTTGCAACATTAGACATCTTATACGCAGCTATACTCCCTGTAACACCTAAAACTACTACTTTCCCATTTAGCATAAATACACCTTCTTAACTTTTCTAATTAATTCGGCAATATTATACCACAGATTAGATCAACTTTAAAGGATTTAGTTTTATGTCATTCTGCCCCGTCCCTTTTGGCACCTTTTGGCACCTATTGACATTGACATTGACACCTATTGACACCAATTATTTTCACGATATAGCATTTTTCTTTTTATTTTTTATTTAATTCAATTATTACTGGTTCTCCTTTAAGATATATTATAAGTTTTAGTTTATCAGTTGCTTCATATTTTGTCATTTCAAAAGTTGTATATAAGTCTAATTTATCATTTTCAGTATAATTACAATTTTCCCTTTTGGTAGGACTACTTGATACTCCAAATTTTTGACCATTCTGATTTTCAATATACTCCTCTCCAATTGGCGGTAATATTTCTTTATATAATCTTTCAAATTTTTCTCTAATTTCTTTGTCAGTATTTTCAGTTATTCCTTCTGGATATTGATTTAAAAGTCCTATAAATTCTGAATCATCTGGTTTCTGTACTTTTGATATTACTGCTCCAAGTTCAAATCTATCTTCATATAACATTGCTGTTGTTATATTAAAATCACTGTTACTACAGCTTGTTACTTTATAAGAAATAGTTTGCCTATTATACATTTTTTCTGGAATACTTACAGAAAGTTGCCAATTTCCATCTAAAATTATTTCATCCTTATCTTTTTCTTGTAATTTTATCTTTGTAAAACGGAAATTTAATTGTTTACTTTTTGGATACTGTCCTGATGTATACATATTATATGTAAATACAATATTATTTTCATTTTTATAATTTATAAAATTATTTAAGCCATTAGCATAGTAGTGTTCATTAAATTCGTTAAATTTATAATCTAAACTATTTTCTGTACAAAATTTTTCAAATGATTCCTTGTCATTATTGTATACAATATTATTATTTTCATCTGTTACAATTAAATCCACTATTTCGATATTTGTCAAATTTGCAATGCTAACTATTTCATTTATGGCCTCTGAAAACTCAAAATCAAAATGTGCTGACAAGTTTATATCATCCATTAAAAAGTCTGTTATTTTAGTCCCCACAGTGTACTGATTCCCTTCTACTATTAATACTTTTGATGAAACATAATCCATATTTGTATTTTTTATATATCCTTTTTCCACAACATTATCTATTTCTTTACCTAGTCCAAAACTTTTTTCTCTAGTATTTTTTATATATTTTCGCGTTGCAAATGCAATTCCTCCTGTTGCAGTTATTCCTATGCAAACAACTGCAGCCACTTTAAGCCAATTATGTACGCCATTTTTTTTCTTATCTAAAGCTGTTTTTATTGCATTTGTATAATGCTCTGGTATATCTATATCTTGTGATAAAATATTTTTTATACTTTTCTCAAATTCATCCATTCTTTATTCCTCCTTTACTTTTTATTTTCTCTCGTCCTCTCGCTAATCTGGCCTTTATAGTATTTTCACTCGTATCCAAAATCTCACTTATATCTTTTATTTTATAGTCATACACATAATATAGCACCATGCTAATTCTTTCTTCGTAATTTAGAATATTTATTAATCTATAAAAATCGAATTTATTTTCTATTTCTAGCATTTCATTGTTTGTTTCAAAACTCGTTACATCATATTTTTTAATTATGTTGGATTCTTTTTTCTTTTTTAAATATATTTCGTTACATTTATTAATTAAAATTCTAATTATCCATGTTTTAAAATACTTATTCTCTTTTAATTTTTTTATAGATTTAAAAGCTGTTATCATAGTTTCTTGAATAGCATCATCAATGTCATAATCATCTGCTAAACGCATTTTAGCAATACGATATAAGTCCTTTTGGTACTTCAATATAAGTTCTGTAAACGCTTCTTTATTGCCATTTTTTGATTCATTAACTAACTCTTCATTCATTAGTTTTTCCTCCTATTGATTTTGTATATATACACTAATTAGATGTTGTCCATTTAAAAAAAGGTTGCATTTGTATATCTATTTTATCAAAAAAGCCCTCATAAAATATGTTATATATTTTACAAGGGTTTACTTTTTAATAATTATGATTTTCTACAATATGTTTTATTTGTTATAATTATTTATTCTTCATAACCGTCACTTGTTTCATAGATGCTATCTGCACATAAATCTATATCCTCTCCCCAAGTAACTGTTCCATAAGATATTTTGACAGACTTGAAAACTTGTTCATCTTTTAACTTTTTAAAAACACCTTTTTCCAAATAAGGTTTCATATCTTTTATTCTTTTCTCTCCATTATCAAATGTAATTAATATTTTATAATCTTCCATTGCTTCTACTTCTTTTATTCTATTCATTATTCTTTCCTCTCTCTTAAGATAATGGTTGAACATCAAATAATTTTTCACTGTTTTTATATAACAACCAATTAGCTTTTAGTTCTTCCTTATGTATTATACTCCAAGCTTCTACTAATTTCAATTGTTTTGATGGAAAGTTCCCTTTAAATAGCTTTCCATCAATAGTAAATATTGCTTCATTTCCATTATAATAAGCATGAAAATGTGGTGGATTATGGTCATCATAATACATTATAATAATAATGCCATAAAACATACTAATTGTAGGCATATATCACTCTCCTTTTGTAGATTTTTAATATTGGATTTTTAGAGCAGAAATGCTCAAGAATTTTGAATAAATGATTATAATCCTTATTATAATAGCATGTATTTATATAAATATCAAGAAATTAAAAATCCCTTTACCAAATACATATTTTATAAAGGGATTTTTGGAGGGATTTATCTAACAATAGCATCTTCTATTTTAGTAAATAATTTCCATTCTCCTGTTGTATTGTTTTTTAAATATATTTTCCCATCCTCTCTTTTTACTTCCCTAAAGACATCATCAGAATTATCTACCTTATATTTATTATAGTCTTCGCTATAACACATAATGCACAGATATTCTTTATCAATTTTAGGTTGTATTTCATCTAGTCCTATTGATTCTACTATTCTATTTTCCTTTTCTTCTTGAGTTAACTCTTGTATGCCTTTCTTTTGCTTTTGGGCATCTAATAATCCTTTTTCATATTCTAACCACGGAAGTGTTCCTCCACTTACCATTATCGGAATCATTCCTTTTTCTAAGTTTCCTTTTATTGTTTCTGTAACTTCGAGTGTTCCATAAGACATAATTGTTGTATACACATTTTTTACAGAATTATAATTGGTTGAACCATCTATTGATTTTATTTTTCCCAGTGCTACAAAGTAGTTATCTTGATTTATAGTTTCCATTGTGTAACCAACTCTATCATAAATTGCACTTATTTTAACTATTTCTTTTCCCAATGTATTCTCATTTATATCATCATTTTTCTTTTCACTATTTATAGCTTGCACATTTTTTATTTCATTTTTAGAAATATATTCTTTTTCTGGAACTTGTTTTTCTAAAAATATTAATAATATCATCAACATTGATATAAATACTATTGTTGTTATAACTATAATTTTTCTTGAATTCATAAGTTTCACAACCTTTCTATATATAATACATTTTAAAAGACTCTATGGTTTCAGCAATTATTATTTTGTTTTTCTTCAACTATAATACAACTTATAAAACGAAATATTATTTTAACATCAAAAAGAGCGGAGATGCTAAGCATCTCCACTCCCCTTGTGCACTTTCACCTATTTTTCTTTTCCAGTGCTTTTTGGAAAGCCATAGACATTGCCGTTTGCGGCCGCTTTGGTTCCTGCGTGATAGTTGTGGTAGCAATAATTCTATCCCTATTGAGATATTCAGTCAAGTTGCCCTCCTTCGGAGCTGAAACAACCCAAGAGTTGTCGCAGTTCTTACAGTGAATTACAACCAGCCTTTTTCTGCTATAGGTTGCTACCTTCTCCACGCTTGTCGAATCAGATCTACATCTCCGACAAACTAACATTGGCATAATGCTGCCTCCTTTTATAGAATGATGTTATTATATCATATATTTCCTGCTTACTCAAACTTTTATGTAAGTTTTCATTTAATAAATATTTATTTCTTAAGTTAGACTTTTGGGTCTTTTAATTGTATTATATATAGGGTGATTTAATTGGAAGAAGATAAAAAACTATATAGTGAATTTTTAATTGGTGATAAAAATGCCTTCAATACACTCATTTCGAAGTATAGGAAAAATGTAATTTATTTTATTACTAGATTTGTTAAGAGTATTGATGAAGCTGAAGATATTTTCCAAGATGTTGTGTTATATATCTTAGAAAATGACAAGATTTATAACTCCAAGTACTCGTTTAAATCTTACTTATACACTATTGCTAGATCTAAGGCTTTAAATTATATTGATAAAAATAAACTTCCAAATACTAATCTAGAAGAACTTGAAAACACCTCTGAGCAGAACAATTTACTTGAAGAAATTATACTTTCAAATGAGCGAAAAATTAAAATACAAAAAGTGATATCTAGTTTAAAGCCAGAATATCAATTAGTTATTTATTTAACTCAAATAGAAGGTTTGACGTATAAAGAAACTGCTCGAATTATTGGAAAAACTGAAAAGCAAATAAAAAACTCTACATATAATGCGAAAAAGACCTTGAAAAAACTTTTAATGAAAGAAAGGGTGATAGAAATGAAACATAATAAATTTATTAGGCTTATCTCTTGGATTATTGTCATAGCTATGATAACTTCTGGTGCAGTCGTTGCAACAAAAATTATAAAAGATAAAGTTAATAATGCAAAGCTTTCTGCTGGTTTTTCTGGTAGAATTGGAAATATTCCTGGAAATAAAGTTTGGGTAGGAACTTTTGATATTGCTTGGAATGAATTTATAAATTATCTAGGTAGTCCCATAGAATTTGAAAACAGCACTTCAGAACTTGCAAGTAATTTGAATAAACAGAGTTTTACTAAAGATATGTTAAATGAAAATTCTTATTATATTGAACAAGGTCCTGTTTCGCCTAAATTAAAAGAAGAAATAGAAAAAAATTTAAAAGAGAAATTCGGAGTTTCTAGTGATGTTCTTGATGATATAAACTGGAACACTTCTAATAATGAATATCTAATATATTCAATGTTAAATAAAACCTTCACATTTAAAACTCCTTTTTTAGAATTAGGTAAAAAACCTTTTGGCAACTCTAAAAATGAAGTAAAATACTTTGGATTAGACTGTTCTACTATTGAAGATACTTTTGAACAAGTAACAGCACTATTTTATAACTCAGATACTGATTTTGCTGTTAAAATAGATACTGTTGAGGGGGAAGAAGTAATATTATATAGAACTAATCAAATAACTAATTTTCAAGATACTTATAAAGAAGTAGAAGAAAAGACTTCAGTTTATTCTGGTAAAAAGTCTATGGTAAGAGAAAAAGATGAGCTAAAAATTCCGTTTATTAAAGTAAATGCTACTATAAATTATGATGAATTATGTAATAAACCAATAAAAAATACTAATGGTGCTTATTTGCTTTCAGCTGTTCAAAATGTAAATTTCTCACTAACTAACTTTGGTGGCAACTTATCTAGTGAAGCTTATGTTGGTTGTTATATGAGTGCATCTTTGGAAGAACCTAGATATTTTAATTTCACAGATACATTTGTATTATATTTAAAAGAAAAAGATAAAAATAAACCATATTTTGCATTACTTGTTGATAATACTGATGTATTGTTAGAAAAATAGCTAAGAAGTGAAGATATTATAAAATATCTTCACTTCTTTTATTTATTTTTCATGAATATCAAGCTTTATGTGTATTTCTCTTAGTTGTTCTTCTGTAACATTTCCGGGTGCTCCCATCAATAAATCTTCTGCTTTGCTTGTCATTGGAAATGCTATTACATCTCTTATTGTTTGTGTATTTGCAAGTAGCATTATTATTCTATCTACTCCTGGTGCAATTCCTGCATGTGGTGGTGCCCCATAATGAAAAGCGTTAAACAATGCTTTGAATTTTACTTCCACATCTTGTTTTGTATATCCTGCTATTTCAAATGCTTTTATCATCGTTTCTGGGTCATGATTTCTTACTGCTCCTGATGATAATTCTATTCCATTACATACCAAATCATATTGATATGCAAGTATTTCTAATGGTTTCTTAGTCTTTAATACTTCTAATCCCCCTTGTGGCATTGAAAATGGGTTATGACTAAATTCAATTTTCCCTCTTTCATCTAGTTCATACATTGGAAAATCTATTATCCAACAAAATTCAAATGAGTTTTCATCTATTAATCCTAATCTTTTTCCTAATTCTTCTCTTATCTCTCCTGCAAGTTCTTCTACCCTTCCTGATTTTTCTGCTATAAAAAATATTGCGTCTCCTTCTTTTGAGTTTGTTCTTTTTAACATTTTTTCTTTTGATTCTTCATCTATAAATTTTGCAATAGGCCCTTGAAAGCTTCTATCTTCCATTATTCTAAGCCATGCCAATCCTTTTGCTTTTAAGTCTTTTATTGCATAGTCTGTCATTCCTTCAAAAAAGCTTCTTGGTTCATCTTTTACATTATGAACTGCTATTATTCTTACAATTTTTCCCTTAAAAGCATTTAATTCTAGCTTTTCAAATAAATCACTAACATCCACTATTTCTAAAGGATTTCTTAAGTCTGGTTTATCTGTTCCATATTTTAACATTGCTTCTTTATATGAAATTCTTTTAAATGGATATTGACTTACCTTTTTACCTGAAAATTTTGTAAATGTTTCATACATTACTGGCTCTACTACTGAAAATACGTCTTCTTGTGATGCAAAACTCATTTCTAAATCTAACTGATAGAATTCTCCTGGAGACCTATCTGCTCTTGCATCTTCATCTCTAAAACATGGTGCTATTTGAAAATATCTATCTATTCCTGATACCATAAGTAATTGTTTGAATTGTTGTGGTGCTTGTGGAAGTGCATAGAATTTTCCTGGATGTACTCTACTTGGTACTAAATAATCTCTTGCTCCTTCCGGTGATGAACTTGTTAGTATTGGTGTTTGTACTTCTAAAAATTCTCTTTCTATCATCTTTTCTCTTAAAAATTGAATGACTTTTGCTCTTAAAATTAAGTTTTCTTTTAACTTTTTACCTCTTAAGTCTAAAAATCTATATTTTAACCTTAAATCTTCCCTTACATTATCTGCTTCTCCTACGGAAAAAGGTAATTCGTTTGTTCTCTTTCCCAAAATTTCAATTTTTTCTATTAAAACTTCTACCAATCCTGTTTTTAACTTTGGATTTATTGTTTCTTCATCTCTTTTTTTAACTGTTCCTTCAATTGTTAATGCTGATTCTACGGGTATGTGTGAAGCAAAATCTACTTCTTCTGTTTTACCTGATGTTACTGCTTGCGTTACTCCATACATATCTCTGATATCTAAAAATACTAATCCTCCTAAGTCTCTAATTGTTTCCAAAAAACCAGAGATTTTTACTTTTTTGCCTACATCTTCTAGTCTTAATTCATCACATTTGTGTGTTCTGAATGTTTCCATCTTACATCATTCCTTCCTTTTTTATATTTTTGCAAAGATTAGCCTTTTTGACTATTATTTTTTTAGTCAAAAAAAACATCTCTGCATATGCAGGGACGAATATGATCCGTGGTACCACCCTAACTTGAAAATTATTTTAAAAAAATAATTTCCCACTTTATTTGTTAATATGCTCCAATGTGTTTCGACATGTTATGTTTGCTAAAAGGGCTTTCAGCCACCGACCCTTACTCTCTACTAGTAACCTATAACCGCTTTCATTGTACAAGCGCACTATTTATTTCTTTTATTATTATACCCTTTTTTTCAGATATTGTCAAACTTTTTTTGATTTTCACTTTATTTTTCCGTCTTTTTGTTATATAATAGTAGGCAATTTATTAAACTTTTAAGGAGGTAGTTTTAATTTATGGAGTATAATCATAGTGAAATTGAAAAAAAATGGCAAAAAAAATGGGAAAGTGAAAATAGTTTTAAAGTTAACCTCGATAAAAATAAAGAAAAATTTTATATGTTAGTAGAGTTCCCTTATCCATCTGGTGTTGGGCTTCATGTAGGACATGTTAGAGTGTATACTGCCTCTGATGTTCAAGCTAGATTTAAAAAGGCTAGAGGATATAATGTATTATTCCCAATGGGTTGGGATGCATTTGGTGCTCCTGCTGAGCAATATGCGATTAAAAATCATATTCATCCAAAAGATGCAGTTCAAGAAAATATCAAAGTTTTCAAAGGTCAAATGCAAGATTTAGGACTTGCTGTTGATTGGGATAGAGAATTTTCTACAACAGATCCTGAATATTACAAATTAACACAATGGCAGTTTTTACAATTCTATAAACAAGGCTTAGCATATAAGGCTGAAAAGGAAATTAATTGGTGTCCAACTTGTAAATCTGGACTTTCTAATGAAGATGCTCAAGGTGGTGTTTGTGAAAGATGTGGTTCTCAAACAACTAAAAAGCTTAAAAATCAATGGGTTTTAAGAATGAGTAATTATGCAGATAAATTGCTTGATGGACTTGATGATACTGAATTCTTAGATAAAGTAAAAACAGCTCAAATAAATTGGATTGGAAAAAGCATTGGTGCATCAGTTAACTTTGCACTTAAAGATACTGACGATGTTTTAGAAGTATTTACAACAAGATGTGATACTTTATTTGGAGTAACTTTCATGGTTATGAGTCCAGAACATAAATTCTTAGAAAAATATAAAGATAGAATAAAAAATCTAGATGAAGTTAATGCATATCAAGAAGAAGCTAAACATAAAAGCGAAATTGAGCGTACTGATATGACTAAAGATAAAACAGGTGTAAAAATAGATGGTTTAACAGCAATAAATCCTGTTAATGGTAAAGAAGTTGAAATTTGGATTTCTGATTATGTTCTTGCTTCTTATGGAACAGGTGCAATTATGGCTGTTCCTGCACATGATGATAGAGATTTTGCTTTTGCAAAGAAATTTGGAATTGATATCATTCCAGTTATAAAGGATCCAAATGTTTCTGATATGAGTTCTCTAGAAAATCCATATGTTGGTGATGGAGAAATGATTAATAGTGATTTCTTAAATGGAATTGCTACTAAAGAAGAAGCTATCAACAAGATGCTTAAATTCTTAGAAGAAAAGAATATTGGTAAAAAAACTGTAAATTATAGATTGCAAGATTGGATATTCTCACGTCAAAGATTTTGGGGCGAACCAATTCCAATGATCAATTGTCCTGAATGTGGTTGGGTTCCAGTTCCTGATGAAGATTTACCTGTTTTACTTCCAGATGTTCAATCTTATGAACCTACTGATGATGGTGAAAGTCCTTTAGCTAATATTGAAGATTGGGTAAATGTAAAATGTCCTTGTTGTGGACATGATGCAAAAAGAGAAACAGATACAATGCCAAACTGGGCAGGTTCTTCATGGTATTGGTTAAGATATATGGATGCTCATAATCCTAACGAGATTGCTTCAAAAGAAGCTTTAGACTATTGGGGTAAAGTAGATTTATATGATGGTGGAATGGAACATGCAACAAGACATTTACTTTATGCACGTTTCTGGAATATATTCTTACATGAGCAAGGATTAGTGCCAAATTCTGAGCCTTTCCTAAAAAGAATTAGTCATGGAATGATTCTAGGTTCTAATGGCGAAAAGATGAGTAAGAGTAAAGGTAATGTTGTAAATCCTAACGATATGGTTGCAGAATATGGAGCAGATAGTTTAAGACTTTATGAAATGTTCATTGGAGATTATGCAAAAGATGCTGCTTGGAACGAAAACGGACTAAAAGGTTGTAGAAAATTCTTAAATAGAGTATGGGCTATTCAAGACAAAGTAACTGATAGCGAAGAATATACAAAATCACTTGAAAGTGCTCTTCACAAAACAATAAAAAAAGTTACACATGATATAGAATCTTTAGACTACAACACAGCAGTTTCTGCATTAATGATTTTACTTAACGAAATGGATAAAGAAGCTTCTATTACAAAAGCTGATTACAGAATTTTGTTACAATTATTAAATCCATTTGCTCCTCATATAACTGAAGAATTATGGAGCAAATATGGAACAGGCAAAATGCTTGTTTATGAAGCTTGGCCTACTTATGATGAAGCTAAAACAATTGATGATACAATAGAGCTTCCTGTTCAAATGAATGGTAAGTTAAAAGGAACTGTAATGATATCTTTGGACAGTGATGAACAAACTGTAAAAGATAAAGTTCATTCTGAACTTGCAGAACTTCTAGCTGACAAAAATATCGTTAAAGAAATCTATGTTAAGAATAAAATATTTAATATTGTTGTCAAATAGCAATCAAATCCAGTTAGACTAATCTTTCTAACTGGATTTTTTAGTTTATTATAATATTCCACTCCATCTTGCTGGATATTCGATTTTTAAAATTTTAATACAGCTGTTTAAAATTTTAAAAATGAATATCTACGTGGAGCTACTATGAAATTTTATATTTAATAATTATTACCAATACGTCAACTATTTTACTCATTTTCGCCTTTTAATTTCTCTGCTCTGTCTGCTGCAATTAGATTGTCTATCATTTCATCTAAGTCTCCATTCAAGAAATTTTCTATTTGGAAAATACTAAATCCTATTCTATGATCTGTTATTCTTCCTTGAGGATAATTATATGTTCTTATTTTTTCACTTCTGTCCCCTGTTCCTACTTGACTTTTTCTTTCATTGTGTAGTTCTTCATCTTGCTTTTGTTTTTCTATCTCATATAATCTTGATTTTAATAATCTCATTGCATATTCTTTATTTTGTGTTTGTGATCTTTCTGTTTGACATTCTGCAACTAGCCCTGTTGGTTCATGTATTAATCTTACTGCTGATGATGTTTTATTTACCTTTTGTCCTCCTGCCCCTGATGCTCTAAATACTTCCATTCTTACATCTGCTGGATTTATTTCTACTTCGACATCTTCTACTACTGGTAAAACTGCTACCGTTGCTGTTGATGTATGTATTCTTCCACTACTTTCTGTATCTGGAACTCTTTGTACTCTATGCACTCCACTTTCAAATTTTAGTCTACTATAAACACCTTTTCCTGTTAACATGAATGTTACTTCTTTGTATCCGCCAATTCCTGTCTCGTTTTCATTTAGTATATCTATTTTCCAATGTTTTGCTTCTGCATACATTGTATACATTCTAAATAATGTTCCTGCAAATAGTGCAGCTTCTTCTCCTCCTGCACCGCCTCTTATTTCACAAATTATATTTTTGTCGTCATCAGGGTCTTTAGGTATTAAAAGTATTTTTAGCTCTTCTTCTAACTGTGGAATCTTTTCTCTTAATTCTTCCATTTCCATTTCTGCTAGTTCTTTTAATTCCTTATCACTACTCATTGCTTTTGCTTCTTCAAAATCACTTTTTGCTTTTTTATATTCTCTATATTTTAGAACAACTTCTTCCATTCCAGCATGTTCTTTCATATATTTTTGCCATTCTGCTTGTCTTGCTATTACTTCTGGGTCACTAATTTTTTCAGTTAGCTCATCATATCTTTTCTCTACGTCTTCTAATTTTTGAAACATAAAAAATCTCCTATTCTATAAAAATCGTACTTAATGATTATATACCATTTTTTATAGTTTTACAACCTATTTGTCCTAAAACTGTTGATATCGCATAAGAAAGGCATTTCGCTGAGCAAATCCCTGTAGTAGATGCGAAATACATGCCACGAGCTAAAGCTCGGGCGGACTAAGGTAGCCTAACCTTGTTGTATACAGAAAAATCGTAATATTATGCCAAGATAAAAGTCGATTTTTCCTATACAATAAAAAAAGACGAATCGCAATTCGTCTCTTTATAATTTCTTACATTAAAGCTTCTGTCATTCCTGCAATTAATGAAGCTCCTGCTATCCATCCTAGTACCCATAATCCCATTGTGATTATTCCTAATACTAATCCTGCTATAGCCATTCCTTTTCCACCTTTTTTCATTCCTACTGCTGCAAAAATTATTGCTAATAATGCACAAGGTACTGAAATGTATACTATACAACAAAGAACTAATGAGACAATTCCTAATACCATTGATGCGATACTTAATCCTTTTTTCTCCTCCATTTTTACACCCCTTTTTTTATAATTTATTATAATTAAATATTAAGCTACTTGCTTAACATATTTATAATCAATTAATTATTTATACCATTCTGGTATAGTAAATAATGATACATCTAAGACTTCTATAAATAAATATAGTGCTATTGTTATTGCAATTGTAATAATTCCAAGAACTAAACCCGCTTTTGCAAGACCATTTTTCCCTTGGTTTAATGAAATAATTCCTAATATTATTGCTAGAAGTGCTAATCCTATTGATATTATTATAAATTGTATTGTTACTAATGAAAGTATCCCTGTTACTAGAGACGCTATTGCAAATCCCTTTCCAGCTGTGTTTTGATCTTCTGGCATAGCAATTCTCCTTTCCTATGTAATATTTCTAATTATCGTAAATATCACTATTATTATTCCCCATACTACAATATGCCACCATCTAAAAAGTTTTATATCTTTTTTAAAAAAGAAATTTATTAAGTATGTTATGTATAAAATCATTGTATATATTATTATCATAAAAAATATTGGATTATATAAAAATGCTTCTTTTATATTAAAATGATATAAACTTACTCCCATTCGTGTTACTCCACAACTAGGGCAAATAATATTATATTTATTTTTTAATATACACTCTGGTAAATTTCTAATCCAATTTAATCTTATACTAAAATATGATAACAACACTATAAGTATTACTAATATTTGGATAATAATAAATGTTCTTGTTTTTTTCATTTTTCTCTTTACTATTATAAAATATATTATTTAAAAACGCAAGTTTTTTCTGAAATTTATTTATAATTCGTCATTTTTCACATTTTATTTTATTTTTTTAAGATTTCTCCCAGATAATTTTTAGAAGTAAAATTTATATTTTGAAAAACTTACTTACTTTTATGTATCATTTTTTCATAATATGCATATGTTACTTTTAGGTGATTATTTTGTCTATAGTTTATACAGATAGGCTTTATACTACAAGCCTTTTATATAGTAATGTTAGAAGTTTACTTTATACATATTCATTTTTACAGTCAGAAACAATTGGAAGAAGCGTTCTTCGGTAATCCAATTCCAGTTATTAGAGTAGGGCGCGGAAAAACTCATGTTTTTTATAGTGCTTCTATTCATGCAAATGAATGAATAAATCAGTATGACTTGTCCAATCTATTATAGGGGAATACTACTTCCCCTATAATTTTTATATTAACTTGTCAAGGTTTACTTTAAGTCTAAACTCTAAATTTTTATTTTGATATATAATAATTTTATCTAATACTTGGGCTAAAACCTCTTTAGTTGGTTCTTCTGCTTTTATTATTTCATCAAAATATTCTAATGCTTGTTTTACCTTTTTAACTTTATCTTTTTGACTTTGATTTTCCAAATGTCTTAAAGTTTCTGTTATATCAGTTATTTCCTTTAACTTATCTTCTATCATTTGTGAATATGTTTCTTCCACTATTTCTTCTTCCTCTGCTGTCTTAACTTTGGTCATATCCTTTATTTTCTGTGTTTGCATTTGTCTGTACTCTTGCTTTATTCTTTCTAATTTTATCTTTAACTTTTCTTGATTACTTTGTGATTTCTTTTTAACTTTATCTAAATTCATACCTTTTAGAAAATCCTTATATTCTGTTCTTACTGCTTTCAAAAATATCTTAAAATTTTCTAATATGTATTGTTCTTCTACTGTATGATAGGTACACCTTAATTTCCTATATTTACTATAATTCAAACATTCATAATATTTTTTTCCATATCTCATATAACCTGTTGCTGATGCTCCACAATCTCCACACCTTACAAATCCACCAAAAATATAATAATGTTTACCTTTTTTATAAAGGCTTGTACTCTCTGCCCTTTGTTTCAATATTTTTTGTACTTTCTCAAATTGTTCTTTCTCTATAATTGCTTCGTGGTGATTCTCAAATCTATGTTGCTCTTCTTTTGGAAATTTTTTCACTTTCTTTCCGTGTATTCCTACTACCTCATTCTTATGTGTTACCAATGTTCCTATGTAGGTTTCGTCTCTTAAAATTTTACTAATCATATCAGTTTCCCAAAACTCTCTTACATTTCTTTCTATGTTTCTGCCTCTTGCTTTTTTAAATCTTTCTGCTTCTACAATAGATGGATTTTTAAAATCATATTCTGTATTAAGTTTTTTTGCTATTGCTGTCATTCCATATCCTTGTTCATATAAATCAAATATTGTCTGTACCGCTTCTCTTACCTCTTCATTTACTGTAAGTTTACCATTTTCTCCTTTTATATACCCATATCTGGGTCCCTGTATTACTATTCCTTTTTTCATTCTATCACTTAATGCGTCTCTTACTTTTCTTGATGTTTCTTTTACATATCTTTCATTTATCCATGTTGTTATTCCAACAATATCGTCATTATCTTTTAATATGTTAAATGGTGCTCCCATTTCTTTAATTAAAATCAACTCGACTTCTTCTGTTTTCCATTTATTTAAAATTGTTTGTGCAATTCCATTATTTCTTGATAATCTTGACCAGTCTTTTGTTAATACCATTGGCTTTTCTGTACTATTCTCTACAATTTGATACAATTCATAAAACTGTGGTCTATCTTCTATCGGTATATAACCTGATACATTATCGTCAACAAATATCTTATCAACTTTTTCTACACCTATTTGTTTTGCATATTCATTTATAAGATTTATTTGTGTATCAATGCTACCATAATTTTTTTTATCTTCATCTCTACTTAATCTTGCATAACCATAAACTTTTTTCATATAATCCTACCTCTCTTATTTTATGTGCTAGTGCATATATTCCTATATGCACTAACTTATTTCTAACAACTAACTGCTACCAACTGCAACATTGCTTTTACTGATGTCATTATTTCATTTTGTCCTCCAACAAAAACAACAACATTGCCCTTACTATTCCTTAACCCTTGAATTTCATTTTTTATGCCCTCACATTCTGCTTCTTCCTTTCCAACAAAAACTTGGGTTACTTTTTCTTTACCAATTACAACATTCTTAACTTTCACTTGCTAACACCTCATTAAATCTTATGTTGTAAGTCCTCCAATATGCTTATATATGCACAAAAAAAGACTTCTGTTTCAGTGTAAATTTCTATTTACAACTTGACACTAAAGTCCAAAAAAGGTATAATTATATTGGTCGTATAATTAAAGTTTTTTAGACTTTATTATATAAAATTAACTATGAAAATCAGTTGCTCCAACAACTGGTTTTCATTTATTTTGTCCCATAAGGCATTCCCCCTTTCAACATTTCCTCAATGCTATTTTTTACTTGTCTTACTTGATTGATTGCATTGTTGTATGTTTTTATAATTTCCTCTTGCTGTTTTATATCTATTATTGGAATGTCTAAATCTTCCAACATTGTTGCTGTAATTCTTGCTTGTCTTGAATTTTTACTGCTTAATTTTAAAATTTTGGTTTTAATACTTTTAGAATTTAACACTATATATAAATATTCTGGTTTTACTTTATTACTTGAAACTCTTATGATTAGATTGCTATCATTATATACACATTTATCTGCTTCTACATTATCTATATACACTATATCTAGTTGCTCTTTGTTTGGAAATACTGGAATAATAATATCTCCATTTTGTATACTATAATCTTTGTATTTCTTGCTTAAATCTTGCTCTACACATTGTATATGTTCTAAATGTTTCATATTTTTTTCTATTGCTAATGCCTTAATCATTTTATTTCCTAAAAGTCTTACTTGCTCTTTATTTTCAATTCTATTTAATTCTTCTGGTGCTTTTAATACTGAAAAATTTACTTTTTTATCAACTTGTAATCCTTTCATTACTGCACCTAACCCATTTATTTTATCATAATACATAATTCTTTCCTCCAAATTAAGTATATTTTAAACTTAAGTTTATTTTACACTTTATTTTTAGAATTGTCAATACCTATTTAAAAAATATTTCTAATAAAATACAAAAAAGTGGAAAATTCCACTTTTAACAATATATATTTATTATGATTCTACTTTCACTTGCTTTGCTAATTTATAAAATGTATTCCTTTTCATATCTGCATTTTTCATTGCTTGTGTTGCCGTTTGTTCTCCATTCTTCCATTTTCTAAATTCCACCATAAATACTTCTGTTATTTCTGCTTTTGGTCTACCTAAATGTCTATTTTCTGCTTTTGCTAATGCAATTCCTTCCTCTTGTCTTTTCTTGATATTTCTTCTTTCTTGTTCTGCTACAAATGATAATACTTGTAAAATTAAATCACTTATAAATGTTCCTAATAAATCTTTATGTTGAGTTGTATCTAACAAAGGCATATCTAAAACTTTAATATCTGCTTTACATTCTGTTGTTAGCTCTTGCCATTCTTTCATTATCTCTTTATAATTTCTACCTAATCTATCTATTGAATGAATGATAAGTAAACTATTAGGGCTGTCTTTTAACATTCTTTTTAGTGTTTGATATTCTGCTCTATTAAAGTCCTTTCCACTTTGTTTATCTATAAATATTCTTTCCTCTAGTATTCCTAATTCTCTCATTGCTTGTTTTTGTCTGCCCTCATTTTGGTCTTTACTACTAACTCTAATATATCCATAAATTTTATTTTCCATTTTTATATACCTACCTCTCTCAAATACCTATTTCTAGGCTTGCCAGAGATATTAACACATTCTGTTTGTAAATGTCAATGCTAATTTAAAAATATTTGTAAATTATTTTAGTAAGGTTTACAAACACTAATTTCAGTATAATTTTAATGTTTATAAAGGTGTACCTTTACAAATACTAAATTTAGATAGGAAATAGGAATGCTTAATATAACATTAAAGGAAATGCTGATTTTGCATTTCCTTTTAATTTCTCACTATTGCTAAAAACTGACAATTGATTTTAAGACATTTTCACAAATGGGCTAGTATAAGTTGTTGCTTAAAATATGTATTGTGATCTTCCTAATGATTTATTCAATATTCCATATAAATATTTCTATGTTAGTTGCTTTTTTCTTTTGTAATTTTTTTTCTATATAAGATTTATCTGTATTTTGGGTAATTTCGGAAATAACAGATGTTGCAAAATCTGTATCAGTACTAGAATAAAACACTGATTCCTTATAATGATTTGTATAATTATCTTTATCTCTACTATATGATATACCTATTAAACTGTTAATTCCATATTGTTCCTTTAAAACTTTATCTATTGATTTTACTATTATATCATTTGCAATCCAATAATTATCTCTAAAAGTATATTGAATATTTTTTACTTTGCCGTCTATATCACTTTCAATCTTGAAACACGGAAATAGAAACGATTTATCATTTCCTAAATTATTGTTAGATATATTGGCAAATACAAAACCATTAAAAAAATCTTCACTTGGTGCATAATATTTAGACCACATTAAAATAAGATTTCCCATTTCACTTTTATCATTTAAATCGTATGTTTCAAATGTTGTTTTTAAAGATGATGTATTTACATTTAATTTAGTACTTTCTAATTCCTTTATAAGTTTTTCCTTCAATTCTTCTGCATTTATTTGACTTAACTTTTCCTCTGTAGTCTTAATTGCCATATTAGTTGAAATAAATTTATATGCAAATATACCACCAATAACTAATGCTACAACTACTATTATTGCTATAATGATTTTTAATGCTTTTTTCAATTTTTCCACCCCCTTTATTTCGACAAAATATGCTATCAATACTATATCATTAAAGTTGTTGATTGTAAAGTAGTACTTAATAATATATTATAATAGAGTACTTAATACAATACAATTCTCCTAGAGATAGGGGGAATAGTAATGTCAAATGAGAATTTAAAACCAATCATTCACGAAATTCAATATGGTACAATAAAAGTAAATCTTGATAAATTAATGGAAAAGGCTGATATTTCAACATATAAATTAAATAATGCTACTAATATTAGATTTCAAACTATACAAACACTAAAAGAAAACAATGCTACTAGAATAGATTTTAATGTACTTGCCAAATTGTGCTACACTCTTCAATGTGATATTAATGATATTTTAGAATATGTGCCAAATGATAAATAAGTAGATAGGTGGGCTATCTACTTATTTTCTGCTTTTTCAATTTTACTTTCTTGCTCTAACTTTTTGGCTATGATGTAACCAAAGAAAAATAACTGCTCATTTTCTTCAATTTCCATTTGACAACCTAGTTCCCAATATTTCTCAAACAATGTTTGCTGTCCTTCTGTAAATGATTTTTCTAGTAAATCTGAAACTTCAATGTGTTGTCTTCTCAATTTGTCATATTTCTCACTTGGCTTATACAAAAATTCTTCAAAATAATCAAACAATGCTTTCAACATAGGCATATTGTCAAATTTAATTGTTTTTAATGTATCTGTATCGAATGTTGAATCAAAATGCTTTAACAATTCTGTTTCTCTTTCTTTGTCTGTTTGCTTTTCCATATACTCTACACACCACCTTTCTACAAAAAAGTCTTACAATGCTGATGGCTGTGAGTATATATGCTATTTTGAAAGATTGCAACTCCATTCTTAAAAGTTCTTAAAAAATTTTTTTATGGTATAAGTTTTAAGATATGTCAAGGTTTTTTCTCACTTTGTTAATATTTTGGCTTATATACTTTTATGGCTTATGTGATAAAAATGTCTTAAAATCAAATGTCGTAACAACGTGTTTGTGATAATTTATTATTTCTATTTGATATTTTCAAAACAGATTAAATCTTACCACTTTTTAAAAAGTTTCTTCTTGATATTTTCAACGATTCTAAACTTTCAATCTTGTTGTTTCCACTACCTCTGATCTTCATTGCATACCTTAAACCACCAAACTTAAATTTTGATAGAGTGGTACATTCAACTGTTTCTATGTTGGTATCAATAAAAGGTGCTATCTCTTGTCCTTTTTCATTATATGCTTTTACTTTGAAATGATTATCATTTTTTGGTGTGTAGATTTTTCCTAAAATTTTTCTTGGTCTTAAATCTCTGTAAAACATTGTTTGATATTTTACTTGTAACTTTCGTGCCACCTTTTCGGCAATACTACTATTGCCAATTATTGCAACTTTTCGTGTGTCCTTAATTATAAAGAAAATAAATTTTAATTGGTCTGCCAAAACTACTAATTCATTAAACAAACCATAATTTAAATCGTCAAGAATTGTAACAAAAAAGCTATTGGGCATTTTTGAATAACTTATGATTTCTTGTAAACTTACCTCTTGCAATTGTAAAAATTCTAATTCTTTCATTGTTACCGCTCCTTATATTTCTTGTATCTGTGCATTTACAATAATCTGGTCTAAAACATTGTTACAAACTTCTATAAGTTGGTCTATTATTGCCATTCTTTGTTCATCTAAATTTGATAATGATAATGTTTCTATGATTTGAGAAATTGCAACTTGCATTGTTGAAAGTTCGTCTTGTATGTATGTCGTATCAACTGCGTCAACTTGTACTTTTAATAATTCTTCTGTTAATATTCTTCTATTACTATTTACCATTGCTATTACCCCCCTTATTACTTAATTTAATTTAAAAATTATATATGCTTTATCTAATAGTATTTTTGATTTTGATAATAGGGCTGAAATATATGTGTAATCGTCTATTGGTAAATCTGCTGAATTATCAATCAATTTTGATAACTTTTTTAAGATTTTATTACTTGCATAGATGTCTTGTTCGATAGATGTATTTTCTAATGACTGCCTTATTTCTAAAAGGTGCATATATTCCAACCCCCATAAATAAAATGAAAGATATTTAAAATAGAAAAACTGATTTCTTTTGTATTGTATTATTTTCTATAATACTATTTCATTAATAGTTTACCTAACTTTGTTCAAAAACTTAAAAAACATTATGGTTTCTTCTTGTTTGACTGCCAAATTGTTTTGGTGTTTCTGTTTGTATCTCTAAAATATCAATGTCAAAATGCTTTTCTGTTTCTGTTGGTTCTGGTGTTGTTACTGCTACTGGTGTTGGTATCTCTAAATTGTCAATGTCAAAATACTTTCTTTTTGCCGTATCTTCTGCTAATGTGTATAAACTTTCTAAACTGTCAAATTCACTATTGTTGTCAATTGTAATTGGATTTATTCCTAAAGTTTCCAACTTTTCAATATAATCTTTTATTGTTTTTTCACACCACTTTTTATGCTCTTTGATTTTGCCATAAGTTGTGATTTCCTTGTTTTTCTTGGCTGTTATCTCTGTTATTCCATACTTACCAACTGCAATAATAAATTCAGTTAATTCAGTTTTTCTTAATTTACTATAATTTGATTTCTGTATTTTTTCCTTTTCTTGTTTTAAGTGCTTTCTTCTTTTTACATCTAACCTTAAATATTCAATTCCTAATTCGTGTAAATCGTCTATATATTGACTAATAGTTGCACCACACCATTTTGGAATGTTGTCTGTTTCTTTATTTTCTTTAGGTTTTATTGCATTGCTTATACCATATTCATTTACAATTGTTATAAAATCCTTTAACTGTGTTTTATCATTTTCACTAATGCTTTCTGCTTTCTTTATCATTTGCTTTGCTTTTTTTAATTTATAATAAGTACCTGTGTACAGGAAAGGCTGTAGAAAATCAAAATAAAATGTTTGCATACTTTCTTGATTCCAATATCCATAAATGCTTTTGTTTATCTTATGCTCTGCCATAAAATCTAAATATGTATTGTTATCTTTCTGTTTCTGTAAATCTTTAGACTGCTGACTGATTAGTTTCTTGGTATTTTGTACCTCAATTCTAAATATATTTTTGTACTTTTCATAATCTGCTGGATTTGTTTCTTGATATTCTGCTAAACTTATGTTATTTTTTCTTTTGTATTTCTCATATTCTTTGATGTATTTGTCTTTTTCACATTGGTACTTGTCATAAATATTGATACTTTTTTGTCCATATAAAGATGTTATATAAATTGATGTTTCATAATTATTTATTCTTTTGATGTGTTGGTATTCTGCCTTATGCTTATAAAGTAAATGCAAATATTCATACATAACCTTATAATCCAATTCTAAATCCACACAAAAATCAATACGATGTAATTCTAGTTGTGAGAATTTCACATTAAATAAAAGTTTTACAATATAATCTATATGGCTGATGTAAGTATCTCTATCACTTAATAATATATCTGTTTTTCCTAATACCTTATGCACATTTGCTGTTATCATAATACAATCAAATTGAGGTAGGTATCTAAAATACATATTATTATAACTAAATCCAATTCCATTAACTGCAAACTCTTTTTCTGTATTCTCTGTTATATCTCCATATTTTACATAGATTTTACCATTTGTACCTTTTTTATATTTTAATTTATAATATTTGATGCCCAAACCTAATAATTTTTGCATATCTAAATATTTCACACCATTCAAAATAAAATTTATACTATCTATCATAATCATTTCCCCCTAATTTGAAAAAAATTTTAAAAACACCAAAACCATTGAAATATAAATAAATATTTTATATAATGATATTGTTATTATTATATAAATATATATAATATTTATTGCTATTCAATTTTAAATCATTTTTCGTCTTATAGATTAAATTATGTTAATATAAAAAATAGAATTTGATAAATCTAACAAATCCTACTTAATTTATTTATTCTTACTCTCCCTTATGTTTTAAGTATAGTGTAACTGCTATATACATACAAATGAGTCTATTACTACTAATATTTTACTTAAATTTATAGAAGACTTTTGCAT
>CANDIF010000016.1 GCA_947384775.1 uncultured Clostridium sp. | reverse complement strand
TAATTAAGAGGTGTTTTATATGAAAAATAAAATTTTAAGTAGTATTATTTTAATTCTAATCTTATTAAGTAGTACCTTTGTATATGCAACAGATGATACCACATCTAATACAGAGTTGCCATCATCTTATGATTTAAGAAATGATATAAGTATAAATGTAGAAAATCAGGGTCAAAGAGGTTGGTGTAATGCTTTTGCACAAACAAAAGTAATGCAAACATATTTACAAAAAACAAGAGGGCTTAATTATAATCTATCAGAGGCATACTTATCATATTCAGAAGCACCTTATTTTGGTGGAGATGTTGAATGGAAAACTGATATAGAAACAGCAAGAGCATTAGTAAATAGTTTCTTTGATAAGAAATATGTATTGGAAAAAGAAATTCCAAATCAAGATTATGTTTTTAATGAAAAAAATAAACAAAGATTTGAAAATGCAACTCAAGTAATAAAATCAGCAGAATTAGCTTTTCTTAATAATAATGAAGAAGTTAAAAAGCATATTATGACTAAAGGTGGAGTTTATCTAAGTATAAATGCTGACCCCAAATGGTATAATTCCTCTACTAACGCAATTTTCTGCAATGAAAATGAAGAAAAAGAACATATAGAGTTAAAGACAAGAGAACAAGTACTTAAATATGTAGAAGAAACATCAGGTCATGCAGTAACAATAATAGGTTGGGATGATAATTATTCAAGAGAAAACTTTAAATCAAGTTGTAGACCTCAAAATGATGGTGCATGGTTAATCTTAAATTCATGGGGTGCAGACTGGGGAAATAATGGAACAGCTTGGGTATCTTATGAAGATGTTATAAATAAAGACTTTATCGAATATGGCAATTTAAAAATTGGAATTGATAGTGTACTTCTTCCAGGAGAAATACATTCTGAATTTAGTTATGAATATGTTGAAAATGAGAATACTATTATTGCAAGTATTAAAGTAGATGATGAAATCGAAGAAATTGAAGGTTGGCAATATGATAGTTACAGAGGAGCATATATTAGGAAATATGTAAAGGAATTTGATTCATATACATTAGAATTAAAATCTAAAATAGATGGAGCAACAACAATAGTAAAAGTTAATGTACCTAACGAAGAATTTGAGAAAATTAGAATCAAAAATGAGCAAGAAGATACTAAAAGAAAAGAAGAATGGGAAACAGAATGGCAGAATACAATGAAAAGTTTTTATCTCATGGCAATTTTTATTATTAGTATCATAGTTTTTATTATATTAATATCTATACTAATTTCATCGAAATCTAAGAAAAACGAAGATATAAACAATAAATCTAAACCAAAATCATTTAAGAAGAAATTTATAATAGTAGGATTAATTTTAATAACATTAGTAATTATATTTATGATATAAAATTAAAAAATATGAGGAAGTGAGAATATATGTTTAAATGGTTTATGACTAAAACATTAATAACTAAAATAATAATAGTTACATCATCAGTAATAGTAATAGGTGGAACAACAGCAGGAGCAATAATAATTCCTAAAGTAATAGAAACTAAAAAGGAAGAACAAAGACAAGAGCAGATAAGATTAGAGAATGAAGAAGATTTGGAAAATATATCAATAACATTAAAACAAGATAAAATAGATGGGATAACTTTTCCATACAAAGGGGTTACACAGGGGGTTAGTATAGAAAGATATGAGAATTTTGAAAAATATCTAATAGACATTGAAGGGAATAATCCTGATTATGGGAATAAAGAAGCATTAGATAAAGAGTTAATAAATTTCTTTGTAGAAAACTACACAGGTGGAGAAATAACAGTTAAGCAAAACATTGATATAAATACAAGAGGAGAATATCCAGTTGTATTTACTGTAACATCAGAAAAAGGAAATACAAAATCAGCAACAGTAAAAGTAACTGTATGGAACTATTCTAAAGTAAATGTATATGTAGATAAAACTGATATAACAGTAAGTAAAGGAACAAATGTTGATATAATGGAAGGTGTAACTTTTGATTCCATTCTACCAGAAGAAGAAAAAGGACATATTGAAACAGAAGGAACAGTTGATGTAAACACAGTAGGAACATATAAAATAACATATAAATATATTCCAAAAGATGAACACGAGGGTGTAATATCAGAAGGAACAAGAACTTATAAAGTTATTGAAAAAACTAATGTAAAACTTAATACCACCTACTATAATTCACAATTTGATACAGATTCAAGATTAGTATTTACATCAAATTCTACTTTTACTAATAACATATATATTAATATAAATGGAACTAATAAATTATCATCTTCAGAAACAGGAACATATACTGTTGATGGAAATAAAATAGTATTAAAATATTCTTATGATTTAACAAAAAATATCATTATCAATAATAGTAATAATACATGGATATTAGACCCACAGTATCATTATGATACAGATGGTGTATAATACAAAATTTTAAAATTGATAAAATTGAAGTATGAAGTTATAAGGATAGAAACCTGAAAACACCTAGAAATCAATTCTCGTTGCAAAGCTAACTAAATAAATTGATAATATCAGAATGAGCTTCTAAATATAGGAGCTTATTTTTATTAGCTTTGACAATTATTGATTAATATTGTATAGCTATTAATAGCCATTAGAGGAAGAAGGTGTAATAATGGATAGAGTAACAAAAGCAGAAGTCAAAGAGGAATCTATTGAAGAAAAGCAAACAACTAAACAGATATTGAAAAGTTTAGATTCCTGTTTAGGAATTACAACAAGAACAAAAGAAGTAATAAAAATGTATGCAGATTATATTAAGTTATATAAGAAGGATAAAATCAAAATAGGAAATCTAAATATGATATTGTACTGTAACAATAACAACTACACTAATGTAGTTAATATAATAAATAAACTATTATATAAAGAAGGAATAACAAGAGTTTCAGATTATGAATTATTAACAGAATTAGGTTACAATAGAAAAAAAATAGGAGAAAATGATTTATGTGTAATCTATGATGATAATTTGAAAGAGTATAAAATAAATAAATTATTCAGAGATTATCCAAAAACAATATTTATAGTTATATGCAATGATAGTAATAGAAAAATAATAGATAATATAAGAGGATATTTCACATGGGAAATCAAAATTGATGAACCTACAGAACAGGAAAAAGCAAAATATATAAAAGATACTATAAAACAACATGGACTAATCCCTAAAGTAACATCATCAGAATTAGAAGCATTAACTGGATATGATATAGAAACAATAGACAGTTGCTTGATAGGTGCAATATTAAGAGCCAATAAAAAGAAATTAGATTATATAGGAAAAGAAGAATTACATATAATAAAAAATCCACATCATAAAGAAGGTATGCAGAAATTAAATAAATTAGTTGGACTAGATGAAGTAAAACAACAGGTACAACAAATTATAAATTATATCCAAGTACATAAACAAAGAGGAACAATGCCTAATCTACACATGATGTTTAAAGGAAATCCTCGGAACAGGTAAAACAGAAGTTGCAAGAATAATTGGAGAGATATTTTCAGATTATGGAATACTAGAAGGAAACTTTACAGAAGTATCAAGAGCAGATTTAGTAGCAGGGTATGTAGGACAGACAGCAATAAAAACTCAAAAGGTTATAGACCAAGCAATGGGTGGAGTATTATTCATAGATGAGGCTTATTCTATTAATAGTGAGGATAATTACAGTAGAGAGTGCATATCCACCTTAATTAAAACTATGGAAGATCACCGAGATAATTTATGTGTTATTCTTGCAGGTTATCCTCAAGAGATGGAAGAATTGTTGAAAAGTAACTCTGGATTTGAGAGTAGAATTGCATTTAAAATTGACTTCCCTTCTTATAAAGAAGCGGAACTATATCAGATATTTACAAATATGTTAAAAGATGAAGGATTTAAACTAAACAGAAATTGTAAGGCAATAGTAGAAGATTACTTTAGAAATGAAATAAATAATAATAAGGATAATTTCAGTAATGGTAGGTTAGTAAGAAATTTAACAGAGAAAATAAAGATGGAACAGGCAAACAGAATTATAAAAGAGAAATCAAACAACCTAGATTTAATAATAGCAGATGATATAACAGCAGTAGTAGAAAAGATTAAAACTAAACCATGCAAAACTACAATAGGATTTATAGTATAAAGAAAAGAGGTAGTAAATGAAACAAGAAATTAAAATATTAGATTTTAATAATACAGATTTACTAGAAACTTTTTTTGACTGGACTGCAATGTTAAGTATAAGAAGAACAGGTTTAAAAGTAAATATTTGGAGTAAATGGGATTTTACCAAAATATCAAAAGAAAAACCTAATATAATAATTGGCAGAGCTGAATATTGGAATAGATATATTGTAGTAGTAACAATTTCTCCTAATCCTAAAATTATAGCAAAAACTCCTAATATAACAAATGAGCAGAAACAGGAATTAGAAGAAGGAATAAAGTATGTAGCAAGAAATTATGGTTTATTCTTAAAACATTATAATAATGATGGAAATAATGGAGCAGGATTTGATGATGAAGATTTGATAAATGCACTAAAAGAAAAAGGAGAATATAAAAGGTATAAGTAATTTGAATTTATAATTTAGATAAAGGAGCAAAAGAAAATGAGTAATTTAGAGGATATACAAGATTTATTGGATAGGGCAAACAAATTTAGACAGAAATTACAACCTAGTCCTAAAATAAATAAGGAAGAATATTTTACAAATACTTTTCAAATAAACGATATAGATGGTGGCAGAGGAATAGAAATAGTAACATCAGGAAATATACAAGAAAAATATTATATTACTAGAAATGAAGCAATAACTGGTTGTACTAAAACATTAACATATACGAAATTAAACAGATTTCATAAAGAGATAGAAACAAATATACAATTTAATATACCATCAGGAATAAAGAACGGACAAGATATTGTGTTAGAAGGAAAAGGCAACTATATGAAGGATAGATATAGCGATTTAATAATTAAGATAATAATAAGGTAGTAGATACAGGAGATGTACCTACTATTTTTGATTTTTAAGTTAGTAAATTTTTTAAATAAAATATTAATGAAGGAATAATAAAGAATTAGAAAGAGGGAGATTAAATGAAAAGACTTGTAAAATTAGGACTTGTTTTTGAAAATGGAGATGTTATAGAGATTCCAAGAGAAAATATAGTATATTATAATGTCTGTAATATTCAAACAATTTTGAACTTCTCTAGTGGACTTACAATAGCAGATAGAGAAGATATATCAGAATATGAAGTTGCAGAAGAATTTGAAATAGCACTATTAAAGGAATGGTTAGATAATAACAGAATAGATTATACAGATTTTGAACAAGAGGCAGATTTAGAAAATGCAATATGCAATGGAGAAGAATTTAAGCAAACAGTAGAAAATCTCACTTATACACAGAGAATAAAGAAATATAAAGACTTTATTGGAATTACACAAATTTTTAATGATGATACAGAAAGAAGTATAGAAATTGATTACTATAAAGAATCAACACAAGATGTAGAAGATAACGGAGTTATAATTACTATTAAAGAAACTGTATGTAAAAAATAAAATAAAAATAGTAGATACATGAGATGTACCTACTATTTTTACTTATTGTGAAGTAGTTTCTTATAATACATAATTATAGCTTTAAACCTATTTATAAGTCATGCAATTAGTACCAAAAGTAACGATTTAAAAAAATGTACCAAAAGCTATTGAATAGCTTGGGAGAGCTGTGTTAAGCTAACTGTACCAAAAGAAACGAAGGTTAGATTTGGTACTAATAAGAGGTAGGAGGAATTTAATCATGGAAGAAATAATTATAGGAGTGGTAAGAAAAAGCACAAGGAAACAGCACATTGAAAGACAAGTTAGAAATATATTAGCAAAATATCCTAATGCAAGAATTGTTAGAATTACACATTGTGGAGCAACAGTTATAGGATATAAAGATTTTCAAAAGGTTATAAATGAAGCTAAGGCAGGAACAGTAAATAAGAAATATAAATTAGTTTTTGATAGTGCAAGTAGAATGTCTAGGGATAGTGAAGGTGGTTGCCAATTATATGAAGATTTATTTAATCATAATGTTAGTATAGAATTTCTAAAAGAGCCACATATAAATACAGAAGTTTTTAAGAAGGCATTAGATAATCAAATAAAACTACAAGTAACAACTGGAAATGAAGCAACAGATAAACTAATAAATACAGTAATAAAAGCATTGAATGATTATACAATAGCATTAGCCAAAGAACAAATAAAGAAAGTATTTGACCAAGCACAGAAAGAATTAGAAGATATACATACAAGAACTTCTGAGGGAATACTAACAGCAAAATTAGAAGGGAAAAGAGTAGGATTATCAAAAGGAAGTAAACTAACAACTAAAAAAGAAAAGAAAGCTAAAGAAATAATCTTAAAACATAGTAAGTTATTCAATGGTACATTAAATGACATAGAATGTAGAAAGTTAGCAGGTGTTTCAAGAAATAGTTACTATAAATATAAAGCAGAATTAAAAGAATTAGAAACAATGGTTGCATAAATATCAATTTAATTTATCTAAAATAAAATTCACTTTTTCACTTATTATATTATTTAAGTGAAAAAGTGAAATTTTGTTTTGTAAAACTTTTTCCTGAAATAGTTTTATAAAATGTTATTAAATGAAAAATAATATATTTTTATCTTATAAGTTTTAAAATATGACAAGTAATTTTATTGAATTTTATTCTGATAATTTCCCCAACTTTTAGTGATTTTTCCCCAACATTGGGATATAACATACAATTAAATACCTTTATTTACTCTTTTTTGCCATAAAACCAAAATCTATGGATTTGTTGACATTACTGCAAAAGAGTGATATTATAACCAAAAAGAAAGGTAAGAAGTTTTGGTGTACCCTACCACTCCTAAGGGAGAGGCCGCTGGTTCGAATCCAGCTAGATGCACCAAATGTGCGATTTTAACAAATCGCAGTGAATAATGAATGGTGAATAGTTAATAGTGAATAGTTATTTAAAGAAAGTGCAATGAGCACATTTGTACTATTCACCATTTACTATTCATTTTTCATTATTCACTTATTTAAAGGATTTACAATGTTTTGTGATACAATAGATATTGTTTTATATTAATTAAATTATTGTATTATCCAACACTATGAACATTTTCTTTTGTTGTATATTTAAAAGACCATGGAGAAATTAAATCTCTTGACTCAAATATAATCTTCAATATACCAGTTTCACCTTGACCTAATTTTATAATATAATAACCATCAACATATGAAATGCTATCTACATCATAAATATAAGTTATTTCATCAGGGAGATTGAAATAAGAAAATTCAATTTTTTGCCATGATTTACCACCATTTGTAGTTGCATATATATGAGGCATATTTACATCTTGAGAATTAGTTAGCATAATAATGCCGTTATTTTTATCATACATATTCATGTCGATTAAAGTTTCTGAAGAACAATTAGCAGGTGCCTCGATTTCTTCCCAAGTTTTGCCGCCATCATTTGTGAAATATATTTTTTTCATTTCCCCAGAACCCATAGTATAATCTGTACCTAATGCAGCATAACCAAACTTTTCTGAAGAGAAACCTACAACACGTCTAGTAATGATTTTATCAAACTGTTCAATATTAGGAAGGACAATATTTCTCCATGTTTTTCCATTATCATTAGAGAGTTTTAAAATAGGGTCTTCTCCTATAAAATAGCAAATAGGAATAAGTTTATTTGTAGATAAAAACCAACTATTTACCTTTAAAGAAATATCTCTGTAAAAACCTAAAGTTTCATTTAATTCATTTTTAGTTACATCTGTATCAATCCAAGTTTTTCCATAATCTCTTGTAAATTTTAAAGTACCTTGATTAATATAATAATCTGTTTCCATCATATAATTAGGATTATTTGGAACATCATCAGAAACAGCATCAAAAACAAACAAATATTGTTGTCCAACTGCAATACTTGTGCCATCATACAATCTTATTACAACACGAGTATTTGAATCACTTTTTCCACCTAGGCTGTTATTATAATCGGTTTTCGATAACGGAGTTATTTTTTTACTATCTCTACCATCAAAAATAGGTGTTCCAATTTCTATATTGGTATCTGGTTGATAAGTTACAAAATAAAATTTAAGTTCACTTAGCTCAATTTGTTTATTTAGAGGAACTTTCTTTAATTGTTCGTTAATATAATTTATATTACTATTTTTGGAATAAGTGCGAACTAAGTCTAGATGATCATCTTTAGGCTTATGGTAAGTAATAGTATTATTTTTATATTGAAAACTTGCTAATCCCACGAATTCTTCATTATCATCAAAAGTATTTAAAGATAATGTAAATTCTGTTATATTTCCTTGCTTATTTAATCTTGCTTGAAAGTAAGCAATACAGTATTTTTGAGGCATGTTTTCTGCTAGTGAGATAATTTTAATCATTTCATCTAATCCATTTTTTTCTAAATTATAATTTTCTAGTTTATAGGAATTATCTCCTTCTATAATTTTATCTATATGATTTGATTGATGTTTTTGAGTAAAAACTGTTTTTTTATAAAGAAAAGCCATACTAATAAATAGCAATATAATAGCCAATGTTATAAAAATATTCTTTTTTAAATTTTGCTGTTTTTGATTTATACTTTGAATAACTTTATTAAAACTATTTTGAACATCAACATCAGTATTATCATCATTTCCATATTCTCCATTTAATATTTCTGTGACTTTAACACCTAATACTTCAGCAAGAGAATTTAATAATGTAATGTCTGGAAAACTAAGACCTCTTTCCCATTTACTAATAGCCTTATCTGTAACAGATAATTTTTTACCTAATTCTTTTTGAGTTAATCCTTTACTTTTTCTAAGTGAAGCGATAAATTTGCCTATTTTTACATTGTCCATATGGACCTCCTTAATCATGTAATTTAGAAAATTATATCACTCAGCACTGTAAATAACAATCGACTGTTGGTTTACTTTACAATAAAAACTCTATAAGATGGAGTTAAAAGGTTGGAATGCTGATATATTTAAAATGATATAAAAAGAACTAAATTGCGAAACATGAAAAATATTAAAAATTCAATTTGTCAAACATTAAAATATATGTTAAAATAATATACATGCTAGTTAAGAAAAGGAAAGGCAATTTTATGGAAGAAAAATGGATGAAAGAGGCTTTAAAAGAAGCAGAAAAAGCATACAAAAAAGAAGAAATTCCAGTAGGAGCAGTAATAGTAAAAGACGGTAAAATAATTGCAAGAGCACATAATTTAAAAGAATTGAAACAAACAGCTATAGCACATGCAGAAATTCTTGCAATACAAAAAGCAAATAAAAAACTTCAAAATTGGAGATTAATAGATTGCGATATGTACATTACACTAGAACCATGTATGATGTGTATGGGAGCAATAATTTCATCAAGAATAAAAAATATATACATAGGAACCTTAGATCCAAAGAAAGATGAAGAAGAATCAAAAAAAAGTTTAAAAGAATACGAAAGTAAATACGGAATACATTTAGAAATAGGTATACTACAAGAAAAGTGTGAATATATATTGAAGGAATTTTTTAAAAACTTAAGAAAAAACGGAGGAGAAAATAAATGATAAAAATGGAAGAAAAGAAATTTTCAGCAAGTGCATATGCAGCTTTTTTAGTTGGATTACTATTAATAATAGTTGTAATTTTTTCTATGTATAAATATCATGTAGAAGGAGAAAGTAAACCTCCATTTATAATATCAAAAATAATAGTTACAAGTAGTGCAAAGACTGTTGATATAACTCAAAAAGATACAGATTATGCAGCAAATATTTTACAAAATAATGATATAAAAATAGCTATTCAAAAAAATCCAGAATACAAAAAAGAAGCAAAAATAAAAAAATTAATAATAAATAATATACAAATAACAGAAACAGATAAAGCAACTCAAATAGCTGTATATAGACCATCAAAGGAAATAAATCTATATGATTATAAAGAACAATATGTGTTAAAAGGAGATATGGAGTACTTTGGAAGCAGTAAAACAGATTTAAAGTCAGATAATTTACAAATTTCAAATCAAGGAGGAATTGTAGAATTATCAGTGGCACAATGCAACTTAGGGGAAATTACATATAAAGAAAATGAACAAATTCAAATTGATGGTACATTAATAGAAAAATTAAACATGGACTCAAAAGATATTGCATTTAAACTAACATTTGATATGATAATAGAATTAGAAGGAAATTTAAAGCTTAAAACAACAATAACAATGGACTTACCAAAAGGTAATATTATAGAAAATGGAATAGAATTATATGAACACAAAGATTTCAAATCTGTATTTAAGAGAATTTAACTAAAATACTTGATAAAATTAAAATATCATTATATAATAATATCCAAGAGTTAACCTCTTTATGGAGAGTAATTCAATAAAGAGCTATGAACTTCGTCAGGTCTGGAAGGAAGCAGCGATAAATAGTAACATTTATGTGAATTACTTTCCATAAAGAGGTTAATCTTATGTCTTGAAAGGAATGAATGCTAAATGGGCTACACAGCATTATATAGAAAATTTAGACCGATTTCATTTAATGAAATGGTTGGGCAAGAACATATTACAAAAACATTAAAAAATCAAATATTAGCAAATAGAATAGGACATGCATACTTATTTAGTGGAGGAAGAGGAACAGGGAAAACAACATCAGCTAAAATAATGGCAAGAGCCATAAACTGTTTACATCCACATGAAGATGGAGAGCCTTGTAATGAATGTGAAATTTGTAAAGCAATATTAGATGGATCACTTACAGATGTAGTTGAAATGGATGCTGCATCAAATAATAGTGTTGAAGATGTAAGAGCAATAAGAGATGAAGTAAATTTTTTACCAACAGTTGCAAAATATAGAGTATATATAATAGATGAGGTTCATATGTTATCAACAGGAGCTTTTAATGCATTATTAAAAACATTAGAAGAACCACCAGAACATGTGAAATTTATACTAGCTACAACAGAACCACAAAAATTGCCAGCAACAATACTTTCACGTTGCCAAAGATTTGATTTTAAAAGAATATCAGTAGAAGATATAATAAAGAGATTAAAAATAATCTGCAAAGAAAATAAAATAAAGATAACAGAAGAAGCACTAAAAATGATAGCAATCTTGGCAGAAGGAGCATTAAGAGATGGAATAAGTATTTTAGAAAGATGTAGCCAAGATACAGACGCTGAAATCACAGAAGATATAATTAGAGATTTAGTAGGATTACCACAATTAACATATATTCGCGAGTTAGTTAGATGCATTATAGAAAAAGATGTGGAAAATGCTATTAAAGATATGGATGTAATAATAAATCAAGGAAAAGATTTAGATAACTTTTTATGGGAAATTATAAAATATGTAAAAGACATTTTGGTATATAAAGTAACAGGAAAATTGGATTTGTATACAAAAGAAGATATAGAGTTCATGAAAGATCTTTTAGATAAGGTAACTAAAGAAGAATTATTAAATATAGTATATGAACTGTCTGAACTAAGTAATACAATGAAAATGTCAACACAAAAAAATATAATCTTTCAAACAGGAATATTAAAATTGTGTATAGAAATTGAAGAAATAATAAAACCAGAAAAAAAGGCAAAAGTAGAGAAGAAAATCGGAATTCCAATACAAAAAGAAATAAAAAAAGAAGAAAAGACTGTAATGCCAGCACAAAAAATGGAAATACAAGAAGGAGATATAAGTAGTGAAGGCAATACAAACTTTAAATATGTGTCATATTGGAAAAACGTGTTGGAAAAGGTTAAGCAAGCAGGAAAGATGACAATGTATGCAAATTTGTTAGGAACAAAAGGGGTCCTAGTAAATGACATGGTAATAGGAATAGAATTTCCTAAGAAAGTTACAGATTTTGCAAAAAAGGTAATAGAAGAAAACGAAAATAAGCATTTTATAGAAAATATAGTTTCTATGGAACAAGGGGCACAAATGCAAGTTAGAATTTTAGAAAAGGATAATAGAAAAACGAATGAAACTCAAAAGTCAAGTATAGAAAACATAGCAAAAGAGTTAGATATTCCAATAAATATAATAGATGAATAAAGGAGGAATTTTATAATGTCAAAAAGAGGTGGATTCCCAGGAATGGGTGGAGGATTTGGTGGAATGAACATCAATCAATTAATGAAAGAAGCTAAAAAAATGCAAGCAGACATGGAAAAAACACAAGAAGAATTGCAAGTTCAAGAATTTGAATCAACAGCAGGTGGTGGAGCAATAACAGTAAAAGTTACAGGAGGAAAAGTTATAAAAGAAATAAAAATAAGCAAAGATGTGGTTGACCCAGATGATGTAGATATGCTACAAGATTTAATATTAACATGTGTAAACGATGCAATGAGAAAGGTTGATTCAGCACAGTCAGCACAATTTGGAAAATATAACATACCAGGATTAATGTAGGAGGAAGAAGTGTCATACTATTCACCATCAATAGAAAGATTAATAGAAAACTTTGAAAGATTGCCAAGCATTGGGCATAAAACAGCAACAAGACTTGCATTTTATATGCTAAACCAAAATGAAGAAGGAATAAAAGAATTTATAAATTCAATAATTGAAGCAAAGAAAAATTTAAAATATTGTTCACAATGTTTTAATATAACAGACACAGATCCATGCCCAATATGTAGTAGTCCTAAGCGCGATAAACAGACAATATGTGTTGTAGAAGATGTAAAAGATATTGCAGCAATGGAGAAAACACATGAATTTAAAGGTGTTTATCATGTTTTACATGGTTCAATATCTCCAATGAATGGAATTGGGCCAGAAGATATTAAGATAAAAGAACTATTAGAAAGATTAAAAGATATAAAAGAAGTAATTATAGCAACAAATCCAAGAGTAGAAGGGGAAGCAACAGCAATATACCTTTCAAAACTAATAAAGCCATTAGGAATAAAGGTAACAAGAATCGCTCATGGGATACCTGTTGGAGGAGACTTAGAATATACAGATGAAGTAACACTTAGCAAAGCATTAGAAGGAAGAAGAGAACTTTAAAAATAAAGCATCACCTAAATTTTAGGTGATGTTTTGTTTTTTATTTAATTCATTTAACAAAATATCATAAATGCTTTTAGTAGCATCTTTCTTAGATAATTTTTTTGCCTGAGAAGTCATTTCATCTAATTTGACTGAATTGCTTAAAATATCATCTAAAACAGTTTCTATATGATCACCTTTTTTTAACCAAATTCCAGCAGCATTTTTCTCAACAAAACTTGCATTTTCTTCCTCCTGACCAGGTATAGGATTTATGATAATCATAGGAAGATTAGATATTAAACTTTCGGTAGTAGTAAGTCCACCGAGGCTTTGTAATTACAAAATCTGATATATGCATAAGCTTTGGTACTTGATCTGTAAAGGAAAGAACTTTAATAAAATCATCAGATTTTGTATCATGAACAATCTCATCAAAACATTTTTTTAATTTTGGATTTTTACCAGAGATTACAATTACTTGCAAATCTGGAAAATTATCAATAATAGTTTTTAATATAATAGCTAATTTCTTTTTACCAAAACCAAAAGCTCCTCCAGCAAAAAATAAAGCAATTTTCTTATCATTTCTTAAATTATATTCTTCTAAAATTTTAAGTTTATCAAAATTTTGTAAAAATTTATTTGAAAAAGGAATTCCAGTTGCATGAATTTTATCAGCGGAGATTCCCTTTTTTATTAAAGAAGATTTCATCTCTTCATGTGCAACAAAATAGTGATTTACGAATTCATGTAAAATAATCCACTGATTATGTTCTACATAATCTGTCATAACTGTAGAAACAATACAATCTATTTTCCCTTTTTGTTTTAAAATTGCACACATTTGGCTACTAAACGGATGTGTAGAAATAATTATATCTGGATTAAATTCTTGAATTACCTTATATAATTTGTTTGCCATTAATTTATTAAAAAAGTTGCTAAAAGAAGCCATTAATCCATCTTCTGAAGAAAAATACACTTTTTTCCAAAGCCAATGAGCATATTTAGATAAATCAGCATATGCTTTTACAGTTATTTTATTTATTATTTTATTTGTATATTCAACACAATCTATCATTGAAACTTGGCAATCAGAATCATTTGTTTCGAAATACTCTTTTATGTTTTTTGCAGCAGATATATGTCCACCACCATATGAGCCATAAAATATTAAAATTTTTTTCATAAAAATCACTCTCTGAAGCAGATTATATCATATTTTTAGCAAATTTAGTATAGTTTGATTAAATATTGGCAAAAATAACAGTAATTATGATAGTCCGCTCCATCTTGCTGGAAATTCGATTTTTAAAAATTTAATACTGTTGTTTAAATTTTTTTAAATGAATTTCCACGTGGAGCTATTTTGTACAGATAGTATATTTTAATTTGAAAAAAATCTTAAAATAGAGGAGGTTTTATGAAGAAAGTAGGTATTTTGATAATAGCAACTTTGGTTGTAATGGTGCTGATAAGCGTGATTTTACCTAAGAAAGAATTTGCTCAGCAAACAAGCCAAACATCAGACATACAATTACTTGCAAGGGCGATTAATGGAGAAGCAAGAGGAGAAAGCTACGAAGGGCAAGTTGCAGTTGGTGCAGTCATATTAAATAGAGTTAAACATTCATCATTTCCAAATACAATAGCAGGTGTGATATATGAACCAGGAGCTTTTACAGCTGTTTCTGATGGACAAATTAATCACCCAATATCAGAAGATTCAACAGTATATAAAGCAGCTAGAGATGCCATGAATGGGTGGGATCCAACTAATGGATGTATATATTATTTTAATCCAAACACAGCTACTAACAAATGGATTTGGTCTAAAACTATTGTAAAAACAATAGGAAAACATCATTTTTGTAAATAGGAGGTAATATGAAAATTGATATATTAAAAACAATGAAAAAAAATTATATGTATGGAGTTGCAATAGCATTAATAATAGCAATTGTTGTACTTGGAATATTTTTATATAGAGAAAAAGAACAATATACTATAGCAACTGAAAACAATTATAATTTTGCATTTTATCAAGTTGTAGATTATGCGAAGGATGTAGAAAATTATTTAGCAAAGGCAATGATTTCAAGTTCTTCAGAACATTCAGCAGAAACGTTAATGCATGTATGGAGAGAAGCTAATTTGGCATTAAGCTATTTAACACAATTACCAATATCAAGCAATGAATTGGCAAACACAGGGAAATTTTTAAATCAAGTAAGTGATTACAGTTTTTCTTTAGCAACAAAATCAATAGACGGAGAAGATTTAACACAAGAAGAACTAGATAATTTAAAAGAATTGTATGATTATTCTGTTAATTTATCAGATGTTCTAGAACAATTAATAGCAGATATGGGAAATGGAAGAATAAGCTGGAAAGAACTCACAAAAAATGTTGATATGACTTTTGCACAGCAAGTAGATAATTTGTCAGCAACAAGCTTTAGCAATATAGATGAAAATTTTGGAGAATATGAAGGGTTAATATATGATGGAGCATACTCAGAACATATGGAAAGTGCAGAAAAGAAAGGATTAGTAGGAGAAGAAATATCAGAAAATGAAGCAAGAGAAAAAGCGATAGATTTTATTGGACAAGATAGATTAGAAAAATTAGATTTAAATGGATTAATAGAAAATGGAAATATAGTAGTGTATGACTTTTCAGCGACATTAAAAAATGGAGGACTTCTTACAATTGCAATATCAAAAAAAGGTGGACATATAGTAGTTGCAAATAACAATAGAGAAATAAAAGAAGAAAAAATATCACAAGATGAAGCAAACGAAATAGGAAAGAATTTCTTAAATGATTTAGGAATTCCTAATATGAAAGCAACATACTACTTGAAAGAAGGCGGAGCAGTAACAATAAACTATGCATATGAACAAGAAAATGTAACAATATATGCAGACTTAATAAAACTAAAAATAGCATTAGACAATGGAGAAATTTTAGGGATAGAAACTAGTGGATATCTAAACAATCATACAGAAAGAAGTATTGAAACACCAGCAATAACAATAGAAAAAGCACAAGAAAGCCTAAATAAAAATTTAGAAATAACAAGTTCAAGTTTAGCAATAATTCCAACAGAATGGAAAACAGAAGTGTTTTGTTATGAATTTAAAGGAAAGATTTATGATACAGATTTCCTAGTATATATAAATGCAAAAACAGGAAAAGAAGAAAACATTTTAGTAATAATAGAAACACCAAATGGAATATTAACTCAATAAAGAATAATAAAATAAATTGACTATGAAGCTACGGAATAAAGCGATTTTAGAAATTTTTGTTCTAAAAATTGATATAATTTTAAAACAATAAAAAATGAAGAAAATGTTGAAATATAAACGAAAATAAGCCAAAAAAAACTTGGCTTATTTTTTTGCTCTAAAAAATAACAACAAAAAATGTAATATAAATTTAATATTAGAGGGAAATTTCGAATTCTTTAATTTCCGTAAGTTGTTAAAAAACGTAGAAAACACTTGAAAATAAGCACATATTGACACCTTTTAGCTTTTTTAGTAACATTGATATAATGATAATAAAAGAAAATGGGAGGAGTCTTAAGTGAAATCAAGGGTTACAGAGAATTTCATAATAACTTTAGTTGTATTAGGGATGCTATCTTTGGCAATAACTGCATTGTTTTTATTTACCAAAGACTCTACCTATGCTGTAGATATAAATAATCAAAACAATCAAACTGGTAGTAGATATGCAACTTTTGATGTGGGATTTGAAAATGCATCAGGGCAAATAGAACATAGCATAGTGGCAGATATTAATCCAGAATACAAATCAATGCACATAATAATGGGACTTGCTGAAAATTGTACACTTATTAATCCAAAAGTGCAATTTTACGATTCATCAAATGGAGCAAACATAAACTTCAATTTGGGATCTGGATTTGGTAAGATGACTGGGCAATACATTAAAGATACAAATGATACATACAAATATATCCAATTTGAGAATTTGACACAAGGCCTAAATTATAGATTTGATATGAGCACAGTAATTGGAAATGAGATAGCTCTTTCAAAACTTAACGAAACGAGTAGAGCAGTATTTACAGCAACTTTAAGAGATCCAGATGGAAACACAACTCCTATCTCAAAAGAAATATATTTTAACATAGGCTGGACAGCAGACCTTTCAATGAGTATGTCACAAACAATTGAAAAGTTCGCACATACAAAAGTTGGAACAGAAGACAATTTAGTAGTAGAAACAGAATTAATTGCTAAAATAAATACATCAGGGAAATATAACGTATTACCAGTAAAACAAACTGAGTTAGTAGTAGATGTTCCAAAATACAAGGGAATTGCACCAAAAACAGTAACAGTTACAGCTAAAAAAACAGGAGCAACAAATGGGAAAATAGGTACAGAAGTAGATTTTAGTACTTCCAACTGGGAATATAATTCATCAACAGGAAAACTTACAATTAACGTAAAAAATGATCCCGTAAATGGAAAAGTTACAGTGGCAAGAGGGTATGATGAATACATTATTACATACACATATCCGCAATCTGCATACGATGTTGTAGATACAAATGGAGTTGATATAACAAATAAAGTAGCAGGAACAATGACTCTTTATTCAAATAATTCAACAAAAACAATTTCAGGAAGCATAGATAGTACATTAAGGCTAACAAACTATGTATCAGCAAATACAAATGGAACATTACACAAATCACCATTATATTTTAACACACTACAAACATATACTAATGATATCCAAATGATGTTTACATTAACATATAAAAGTAGACAAAAAGTAGAAGGGTCAAAAAATAAAATTTTATTTGAGCAGATGAAATTTAAGGCAGATGGTGGAGCTGAATACCCAAGCTTTATAGATGGAGTGAACTATGCACCTATCACAAAATTTCAAGTACCAGTAAACTCATTTAGTTCATATTTTGGAGGAGCAGGAACAATAGAAATATATGAAAATGATACTACTTTAATAGGTACTATTACATCAAGCACAACAACACAAACAGAATATGGAGAAACATTTTATGTATTTACAATACCTGCAGATATCAGAAAAAGAGCTGAAAAAATATCATTAGTAATAGGTACACCAGCAAACGAGCTTGCTGAAATAAGAGTAGAGGTATATAGAGAGATATCAAAAGATTTACCATATACAATAAAACAATTACAAACATTCAAACAAACATATGAAGCAATGAAAAACTATCATACAAATGGAACTGATAATAACTTTATATATGAAACAGATAATGATTTCTCAATGACCAATGACTTTATAGATACATATACTAATGCAGATATAACAATGCAAACAACAACACTAAAAGCAGAAACAGGTGCGCAAAAATTTAAGTTTGATATTACTTTAGATAATGCACACTTTGATACAGATGTATGGAAAGAACCATATTTTGATATAGTACTTCCAGAATATATAATTGGAGTTGGAAATAAATTAAATACAGAATTGAACATGAGTATGAGTGACACAGTATATTTTGGTTCATATTTCTATTCAAGAAAAGTAGGAAACAATTGGCACCTTTTAATACCATTACAAAATACGCATAAAGCAGTATTTAACAAACAAACAAAACTAACAGCAGAAGTAGATGTTTATGTAGATAAATTTGCAACAAATAGTACTAAAGAAATAAAAATGTACTATATAAACAATTTAGCAACAACGTACAAAAATCCAAGTACATGGCAAGTAACACCAACTACAACAGGAGAAGCGGTTAAATTCCCAGTTCTAAATGATGGAACAGCATGTGGAATAGCATCAACAGAAATAAATTTTGTTGCAGATCCAAATCTTCTTTGTGTATCAGAAATAAGTGAGTATTTCGGAACAAATACTATAAATTCAATAGATAACAAAGATACTGCAGCAGAAATAGCAAGAAGCGGTGGAAGTACTCCTAAAATGACATTAATTGCACAAAATAACCATACAGTGCCAGTAACTAATGCTATTTTATTAGGACGAATTCCATATACAGACAACAAATATGCAATAGCAAACACAAACTTAGGAACAAATATAAATACAACATTATCAAGCTTATTAACAACAACTAGCACAAAAAATATGACAATTTATTATTCTGATAATTTAGATGCTACTAAAGATATAAATTTAGCAACAAACAACTGGGTTACAAATCCGGTAAACCTATCAACAATAAAATCATACTTAATAGTAATACATGACACAATGGAACCAGGAGAACAAATAAGATTTTCATATAACTTCGAATTGCCAAGCAATATATATTACAATAGAAGCTTATATGCAAACTTTGGAGGATATTACACAGCAGGAGATACAGACAGAACATCAGAAGCTTCAAAAGTAGGACTTGCAACAAATAAAGGACCAATATTAGAACTATCTAAAGTGGCAACAATAGCAAGTGGAAACACAAAAGTAAAAGAAGGAGATATAATAACATATAAACTTACAATTGAGAATAATGGAGCAGTTGCAGCAGAAAATGTAGTAATAAAGGACTTAATTCCTGCAAACACAACATATGTAGAATTAAATGAAGCGGGAGAATATGTGGAAAATACAACAAAAACAGAAGTTGAATATAACATAGCAAACTTAGCTGCAACAGGTAGAGTAATATATACTTTTTCAGTAAAAGTAAATGAAATAACAGAAAACATTAACATTGAAAATATAGCAAATGCAGAAGCAGATGGAGTAGACAAAGTAAACTCTAATATTTCGTCAATACAAGCAATACCAACTAGACCAAATTTATCAATTACAAAAACAAGTAATATTGCAGAAGGAGAAATAGTAGGAGAAGGAGATAAAATAACATACACAATTACAGTACAAAATAATGGAGATGGAAATGCAAAAAATGTAGTAATAACAGATATAATTCCAGAAAATACAAGTTATTACAATACAGAAACAAATGCAGTAGATACAAGCAAAACAGAAATAACAAATACAAAATCTATAATAGCACCAGGAGAAACCTATACATATACTTTTACAGTAGAAGTAAAAGAACTTACAGGCAATACTACTATACAAAATACTGCGAAAGTAAAAGCAGATAATAATGCAGAAGTAACTTCAAATACTGTAAGTGTCAATGCAATAAAAAAGGTTCCAAATTTAGAAATTACGAAGACAAGTGACTTAGCAGAAGGAATTTCAGTAAAAGAAGGAGATATCATAACATATACAATAACAGTAAAAAATAAAGGAACTGGAAATGCAAAAAATGTAATTATCACAGATACAATTCCAGAAGGAACAATCTATTATGATACAACAACAGATACTGCAAAAGAAGATATAAAAGTAATTAACTCTTCAATAAGAGAGACATTAGAACCAGAAGAAGGATTTAACTTTAGTTTTAAAGTACAAGTAGGAAGAATAAGTTCAAATAAAAAAATACAAAACATAGCAAAAGTAAAAGCAGATAATTCAGAAGAAAAATCATCAAATACTGTAGAAACAAATGCAATAACAACAAAGCCAAGCTTAAGAGCAACAAAGACAAGTTCAATAACAGAAGGAACAGTAGTAAAAGAGGGAACATTAATAACATACACAATAACGGTAGAAAACATAGGAACAATGCCAGCATATAATGTAACAATAAAAGATACAATTCCTGAAAATACAACATATTATGAGAACAATACTCGAAATAGCGAAATAAAAAACGTAGAAAAGAATATTGAAAGGCTAAATCCAGGACAAAGTGAAAGTTACTCATTTACAGTAATAGTAGATGAAATAACATCAAATGTAATAATAGAAAATACAGCAAAAGCAAATGCAGAAAATGGGGAAGAAACACCATCAAATACAGTAAGTATAAATGCAGTTCCAAAAGAAGCAAATCTGGAAGTAATAAAAACAAGCGATATAACAGCAGGAACAACGGTAAAAGAAGGAGATATTATAACATATACAATAAGAGTTAGAAACATAGGAGATGGTGTTGCAAAAAATATCATAATAAAAGATACAATTCCAACAGATACAGTTTATTATGATGAAGCGACAAATGCAGTAAACTCAGCAATAAAAACAATAAATTCAGAAACAAAAGAAGAATTAACTCCAGAAGAAATATTTACGTTTAGTTTTAAAGTAAAAGTAGGAAGAATAAGTACAAACAAAATTATCGCAAATATAGCAAAAGTACAAAATGGAGATAAAGGAGAAGTTGCTTCAAATACAGTAAACATTAATGCAGTAACAACCAGACCAAACTTGAGAATCAGTAAAACGAGTTCAATACCAGCAGGAACTACAATAAAAGCAGGAGATCAAATAACATATACAATAACAGTTCAAAATATTGGAGCATTACCAGCATATAATGTTTCAATAAAAGATGTAGTACCAGAATATACAACTTTATATGAAAATAATGCAAAAAATCCTAGTAAGAAAAATGTGGGAAAAGACATAGCAGTATTAAACTCAGGGCAAAGTGAAACCTATACATTTACAGTAATAGTAGATGAAATAACAGAAAGTGTAACAATAAGAAACATAGCAAAAATAGAGGCAGAAAATTGGGAAGAAACTTCAACAAATGCTATAGATATTACAGCAGAACCTAAAAGAGCAAACTTAGTAGCAACAAAAACAGTAACATCACCAGAAGTTGCAAGAGAGGGAGACTTTATCTCATATCTAATAACAGTAACAAACAATGGCGATGGAATTGCAAAAAATGTAAAAATAACAGATACAATTCCAGAAGGAACATTTTACTATAATAAAAATACAAATTCTGTAGAAAAAGAAACAAGAATTGTAAATTCAGAAGTAAAAGAAGTGCTAGAACCAAATGATAGTTTCTCATATGAATTTAGAGTACAAGTAGGAAGAATAAGCAGTGAAAAGGTAATACAAAATACAGCAAAAGTAACCAGCGATAATTTTAGAGAAGTATCGACTAATACTACAAATACAAATGCAGGAATTACAGTTCCAAGCTTAAACGTAACTAAAGTAAGTAACATACCAGAAGGAGAAAAAGTAAAAGCAGGAGATCAAATAATATATACAATAACAGTAAAAAATACTGGAGAAACACCTGCATACGATGTAGAAATTAAGGACATAGTTCCAACACACACAACTTTATATGAAAATAATACAAGAAATCCTGAAAAAAGAAATGTAGGAAAAACAATACCTTCAATAAATCCAGGACAAAGCGAGAATTATTCATTTACAGTAATAGTAGATGAAATAACAGAAAAAAATATAAAAATAGAAAATGTAGCAACTATAACAGCAGAAAATGGAGAAGAAAAGGCAACAAATAAAGTAGATATAGAAACAATAACATCAGCCCCAAACTTAAAGGTAACTAAAACAAGTAATATACCAGCAGGAACAGTTCTAAGAGAAGGAGATAAAATAACATATACAATAACAGTAGAAAATATAGGAACAGTTCCAGCCTACAATGTAGAAATAAAGGATAAAGTACCAGAAAATACTACATATTATGAAAATGAGATTAAAGATCCAAGCAAAAAGAACGTAGGAAAACAAATACAAGTTTTAAATCCAGGACAAAGTGAAAGCTATACCTTTACAGTAATTATTGAAGAAATTGTAGGAAAAATAAAAATAGAAAACATAGCAAGTGTAACATCAGAAAATGGAGAAGAAAAACCATCAAATAAAATAGAAATTGATGTAATAGGTAAAATGCCAAACTTAGAAGTTAAGAAAACAACGGATATACCAGCAGGAAAAACAGTAAAAGAGGGAGATTTCATAACATATACAATAACAG
>CANDIF010000015.1 GCA_947384775.1 uncultured Clostridium sp. | reverse complement strand
TATCCATGTATGATGTATTCAAGAAAAGAAGATGAAAATGCAAATAACTATTATAACTGTCCAATAGTTGTATCATATTCAGAAGTATTAAAAAATAATGTTGAAGAATTAAAAAGTCAAAATATAAAATTTATAAATCCATTCTTACCTTTTGATAAAAAAGGATTAGAGAAAAGATTATTAGAAATAGAAGATTTTAAAGAATATAATTTTACAAAAAAAGAATTGAAAGAAGCGGTTGAAGAAGCAGAAAAAGAATATCAAAGATATAGAGAAGATGTTAGAAAAAAAGGAGAAGAAACACTAGAATACATAAAACAAAATAATATAAAAGGAATTGTACTTTCAGGAAGACCATATCATGTGGACCCAGAAATCAATCATGGAATAGACACAATGATAACATCTTTAGGGTTATGTGTATTATCAGAAGATAGTATTGCACATCTATCAACAGTAAAAAGACCGATAAGAGTTGTTGATCAATGGGTATTTCACTCAAGATTATATAGAGCAGCAGATGTTGTGGGAAATAACAAAGATTTAGAATTGGTACAACTAAATTCTTTTGGATGTGGTGTAGATGCAGTGACAACAGACCAAGTAGAAGAAATTCTTGCAAGTTTTGGAAAAATGTACACACTAATAAAAATAGATGAAGTAAATAATCTAGGAGCAATAAGAATAAGAATACGTTCATTAATTGCAAGCATGAAAAAAAGAAAAGAAACAGGCTGTGAATCTTGTGGAAAATATGAACTTCCAAAAATAGAATTTACTAAAGCAATGAAAGAAGACTATACAATTTTAATTCCACAAATGGCTCCAATACATTTTGAAATATTTGAAAAGGCTTTATTATCAGAAGGATATAAAGTAAAATTATTAAGAGAATGCACTCAAAATACAGTAGAAACAGGATTAAAATATGTAAACAATGATGCATGTTATCCATCAATACTTACAATTGGGCAATTAATGGAAGCACTAGAATCAGGAGAATATGATACAAATAAAGTAGCGCTTATGATGTCACAAACAGGTGGTGGATGTAGAGCAACAAATTATATAGGTTTTATAAGAAAAGCATTAAGAGATGCAGGGTATCCAAATGTACCAGTAATATCATTTAACTTTGTTGGATTAGAAAAAAATTCAGGATTCAAACTAAGTTTTAATCTAGTAAAGAAATTAGCCAAAGGTGTAATATATGGAGATTTATTACAAAAACTTTATTATAAAAATAAAGCTTATGAAATAAATCAAGGAGATACTGAAAAGCTGTATAACAAGTGGATAACAAAATGTAGAGATTTATCAGCAAATTCTAATAATAAAGAATTTAATAGGAGTTTATATGAAATAGTAGATGATTTTGAAAAGATAAAATTAGATACTTCAGTAGAAAAACCAAAAGTAGGAATAGTAGGAGAAATCTTAATAAAATATCATCCATTTGGAAATAACTATGTAAACGATTTATTGGAAAAAGAAGGCGCAGAAGTAATAATGCCAGAATTCATGGGATTTGTAAAATATGTAATAATGAATTCCATAGTAAAACAAAAAATATTAGCAACAGGAAGATTATCAGCAGAAATTTATAAAATAGTTTTGAAACTTATAAACTATCTAGAAAGAGACTATAAAAAAGCCTTAGAAAAATCTAAAAAAGGGTATTTACCACCATGTAAAATTGAAGAACTTGTAGAAGAAGTAGGACAAATTTTATCTCCAGGAAATCAAACAGGAGAAGGATGGATTCTTACAGCAGAGATGTTAGAATTTATGCAATATGGGATCCAAAATATTGTATGTGTACAACCATTTGCTTGCTTGCCAAATCATGTTGTAGGAAAAGGGGTAATAAAAACAATTAGAGAAAAATATCCAGAAGCAAATATAGCTCCGATAGACTATGATCCAGGAGCAAGTGAAAGCAACCAAATAAATAGAATAAAACTATTAATGACTATAGCAAAAGACAATCTTAAAATAAAAGAAAATAGGCAAAAAGCAATAGAAAAAGAAAACGATGAAACGGAAAAAGAAGAACAGGTTAAAATAAATACATAAAGATCTACAAGAAAGGAACATACCATAAAATGATACCAAAATATGTACTATTATTTTTCACTTATGCAATACTAGGTTGGATTATGGAAGTTATACTTAGCATAATACAACGAAAAAAATTAATAAATAGAGGATTCCTAATAGGCCCATATTGCCCAATATATGGAATAGGAGTAATACTAACAACAATACTTTTAGCAAAATATAAAGAAGATAGAATTATAACATTTATAATGTCAATACTTATATGTGGAACACTAGAATATTTTACAAGCTATCTTATGGAAAAAATATTTCATGCAAGATGGTGGGATTACAGTAATAAAAAAATGAATATTAATGGGAGAATCTGCTTAGAAACATTAATACCATTTGGAATATTAGCATATGTAATAATATATTTTGCAAATCCATTAATATTAGGAGTAATTGAATTAATCCCAGAACAAATAATACTAATAGTAGCAATAATGCTAAGTGTAATAATTGCTATAGATGGTATAATATCATTTAAATTAATATTGAACCTATCAAAAGTATCAAAATTAAAAGTAAATGTAAAAGACAATACAGAAGAAATATCAAAGAAAGTAAAGAAAATAATACAAGATAAATTGAAGTTGCATAGAAGAATTATAAAGGCATTCCCATATGCTGAAAATTCAATAAAATTTAAAGAATGGATAACGGAACAACAAGAGAAAATAAAGGAAAGACAAGAAAAAATAAAAAAAGGAATAAAAGAAACACAAGCAAAAATACAGGAAGATATAAAAGAGACACAAACTAGAATACAAGAAGAAATAAAGGAAAGACAAAACAAAATAAAAAATAAATGATAAAATAAAACGGTCGCCACTGGTTTGAATCAGTGGCGACCATTTTTGAACCTGAAGTCAGGCTCAGAAAACTTTCAGAACCGATAGTATTTTTCCCACTTGGCCGAGTTCCAATCGACCTTATCCCAAGACTTGTCGTCGAGGGAATGAATTTGAGCTCCAGTGGGGCAGTACATACAGTCTTTAGCCGAGATAGTTTCAAAGCGCTTAGCGGCTTGTGCCATACACTTTTGGCAAATAGCGTTTAGCTCCTTTAGCTTCTCAGCAGATGAGCAACTTTGCTCAGGTGGCCGGTGTTCTTGATCTTCCTTGATGGTTGACATATGGAACCCTCCTAAAACTTTTTCCAATTTAATTATATCATAAAAATTAACATAATTAAATAAAAATGGAAAAACTATTGTCAAAAAAAGTAGAAATATGTATAATATAAGAAGAAAAGAGGAAGGCAAATGGTAACAAATATGGAACAAAAAGATATAAAAGAATACGAAGATTTTTTGAAAAAACACTATAAAGGACATTATGCACAATCAGAAGCTTGGGCAAATATAAAAAGTGATTGGAAAAATGAAATAATAATAGTAAGAGATGAAAACAATAAGATAAAAGGAACAATGAGTGTATTAATAAGAAAATTACCATATTTCAAAAGTACATTAATGTATGCTCCACGTGGTCCAGTATGTGATATAGATGATAAAGAAACATTTAATAAAATAATGGAAGAAGCGAATAAACTAGCAAAAAAATATAAATCTTTTATGATAAAAGCAGATCCAGATGTACTTGCTTCTAATGAGGAATACAAAGAGATAGCAAAGAAAAATGGATTTAAAATATCAGGACCAATAAAAGATATAACCAGAATAATGCAACCAAGATTTGTATTTAGATTAGACATAAAAAATAAGACGGCAGATGAAGTATTTTTCTCATTTCAATCAAAAACAAGATACAATATAAGATTAGCAACAAAAAAAGGAGTAACAATAAGAGAAGGAACCAGAGAAGACTTAAAAGAGTTTCAAGAAATAATGGAAATAACAGGAGAAAGAGACGACTTTTTTATACGAAATCAAGAATACTTTGAAAAAATATATGATTCATTTGGAAAAGAAAATATAAAGTTACTATTTGCAGATTATGAAGGAAAAGCAATTGCATGTGCATTAAATATTTTATATGGAGATAAAGAATGGTACCTTTATGGAGGAAGTCTAAATGAACATAGAAATGTAATGCCAAACTATTTAATACAGTGGGAAATGATACAATGGGCAATAGAAAATAAATGTACAACATATGATTTTAGAGGAATATGTATGCAAGACTTTGAACATAAAAACGAAGGATTATACAGATTCAAAAAAGGTTTCAACGCAGATTTATTAGAATTTATAGAAATGTACAAAGTGTATAATAAATTTATGTACTTCATATTTGAACACTGCGCATACTTTTATAGAGATATGAGATTGAAAATAAGAAAAATATTTAATAGAAAATAGACTATACTTTCAAAAAAATCCTGCTTATAATAGGGTAAATATAATTATGCTAAAAAATATTGACAAATTGCCTCAAAAAATATACAATAGACTTGGAAAATTTTTGAGAGGAATGATGTTAGATGAGAAGGAAGAAAGGACCATTAGTTGCAATAATCGTAATTATATTAATTTTATTATTAGTAGTAGTGTCTCTACTATTGTATAAGTTTGTATTTAATAAAACAGATAAAAAACCTCAAACACCACAAACTGGGCTGGAACAACCTGTAACACCAGTTGAAGAAGAACCTACTGTAAATGTAGGCGATTATATTGCATATACACCTGATGAAGCAGACAATTATGTTATAGAGGGAACAATATCAGGAGTAGCTAATAATCCACAAGAAGGAATAGAGCAAGAGGAATTAAGTTGGAGAGTTTTAAATATAAATGAGGATGGAAGTATAGATATAATAAGCGATGAACCAATGAGTGCAGAAGTGTATTTTGGAGGAGCACTAGGATATAATAACGGAGTATATATATTAAATGATATGTGTAAAAAATTATATTCAAATAAATCATTAGGAGCAGTAGCAAGAAGCATAAACTTAGCAGATATAGAAGAAAATATGGTAGAAGAAGGACTAACTGCAAGAGACGAGTACACATCAGAAAATGTAACTTATGGAGATACTATAAAATATAAAAATATATTTATTCCAGAAATATATACAAAAGTTGATATTGATGAAGAATCAGATGAAAATTATACATCACCTACAAAAAGCACATATGTATCACAAAGCGAGATATCAATAAAACATACATTCTATGAATTAGAAGAAATAGAAGATTCTTACTTTGAAGATGAAACTGTTTATGATGTGTTATTTAACACAAAGACTGGATATTGGCTAGGAACACGTTGTACAGATTGTTCTTCAGAACATGTTTTGTTTGGATTACGTGTTGCATCAGAAAATACACTTACAGGAACTGCATTTTGTAGCTCAAATAGTAAAAGTGGAGCAAGTAGAAATCATATAAGACCAGTAGTTACATTAGGAAAAAATGTTGAAATATCAGCAGAAGGTGGAACAGAGGATAATCCTAAAACAATAACAAAATCAGGTGAAACAGGAGAAAACGAAAATTTAAAAGCAGATACAGATAAGGAACTAATATATGATGCTGAATATACATATCAAAATTTAGAAGAAGAAAAATATACAAGTTCTTCAACACAAGAAACATATTCATTAAAAGATATAAAAGTTCCAGTAATTAATATAAACTCATCATATGCAACAAAAGCTAATAACGAGATAAAAGAAATTTTTAATGAATTAGCAAAGCAATTTAAAGAAGAGTTAGATGGAGCACAAATTTCTTATGGAATCGCAGGATATAGATATTATATAGATTCAGATATCTTATCTGTAGAAATAAAAACAGAAAACGGAGGTACATCTGTACCAGTATATAAATATTATGGATACAACTTTAATTTAAATGATGGAAGTAAGTTTTCATATAAAGAAGCATATGAATTTGCAGGATTTACTTCTAGTAATATAAATGAGAAAGTAGAGAGTGCCATAACAAATGCGCTGAAAGAAAGAATGAAAGAATTCGAACAACTAAATAATAATGACATGGAAAACATAGATTTTGATACATACAATAAAGCTAGCATACAAAATTATAGGGACTCTGTAAATGATGATAGTATAAAATATTTTATAGATGAAGATGAAAAATTAAATGTAATAGTGGATTTAGAAATTCCAGTCGATAAAGGAACATTTAATGTAGTAATAACAATTGAATAAATATAAGTAAAATAGGACGACTTTTTAGCCGTTCTATTTTCTTAAAACATATTTACAAAATTAATAAAATGTGATAAAAATATTATTGTGAAATAACAAAGTTCTTATTAATTAAGAAGAAAAGAGGTTTATAATTTTGAAAATTAAAGATGTAAAAGAATTACAAAAATGTGCTAACAAGGTAAGGCAAGGAATTATAGAGTCTGTTTACAATGCAAAATCAGGACATCCAGGAGGCTCACTATCAGTAGCAGATATTTTAACAGTATTATATTTTAATCAAATGAATATTGACGAAAATAATCCACAAGCAAAAGGAAGAGACAGATTAGTTTTATCAAAAGGTCATACAGCACCAGCACTATATAGTGTATTAGCATTGAAAGGTTTTTTTGACATGAATGAAATAAAATCTCTTAGAAATATAGAAAGCAGATTACAAGGACATCCAGATATGAAAAAAATACCAGGAGTAGATGCTTCAACAGGTTCATTAGGTCAAGGATTATCAATAGCAAATGGTATGGCACTTGCTTCAAAGATGAATAGCGAAGGAGTAAGAGTTTATTGCATATGTGGAGATGGAGAAATTGAAGAAGGTCAAATATGGGAAGCTGCAATGACTTCAGCACACTACAAACTAGACAATTTGTGTCTAGTAATAGACAATAATAATTTACAAATAGATGGAAAAGTAAATGAAGTTATGAATGTATATCCAATAGATGAAAAATTTAAAAGTTTTGGATTTGAAACAATAAATGTAGATGGACACAATGTAGAAGAGTTAATAAAAGCATTCGAAACGGCCAAAAAGGTTAAAGGAAAACCAACGGCAATTATAGCAAATACCATAAAAGGAAAAGGTGTATCATTTATGGAAAATATAGCAGGCTGGCATGGAAAAGCACCAAATCATGAAGAATATGAATTAGCTATGAAAGAATTGGGAGGTGCTGAATAATGAATTTAGAAGTGAAAAAAGCTACAAGACAAAGCTATGGAGAAAAATTAGCAGAACTAGGAAGAAAAAATAAAGAAGTAGTTGTTTTAGATGCAGACTTATCAAGTGCAACAAAGACATCAATATTTGCAAAAGAATTTCCAGATAGATTTTTTAATATGGGAATTGCGGAACAAGATATGATGGGAACAGCTGCAGGAATGTCTACATTTGGGAAAATACCATATGTAAGTACATTTGCAATGTTTGCTTGTGGAAGAGCATATGACCAGATAAGAAACAGCATATGTTATCCAAATTTAAATGTAAAAATATGTGCAACACATAGTGGAATAACTGTTGGAGAAGATGGGGCGACACATCAAATGTTAGAAGATATAGGAATGATGAGAGGATTGCCAAATATGACGGTTATATCAACATCAGATGATACTCAAACAAAATGGGCAGTGGAAGAAATTTCAAAAATAAAAGGTCCAGTATATTTAAGATTATGTAGATTAGATTCACCATTAATTTATGAACCAACGAGAAAATTTGAGATAGGAAAAGCAGAACAAATTGGAGAAGGAACGAAGGCCACAATATTTGCAACAGGAATAATGGTTTCAGAAGCAATAAAAGCACAAAAAGAATTAGAAAAACAAGGAATAAATATAAGAGTAGTAGATATTCATACAATAAAGCCTATAGATAAAGAAATGATAATTAAATGTGCAAAAGAAACAGAAAAATTAATATCAATAGAAGATCATAGCATAATAGGGGGATTAGGGACAGCTATATCAGAAGTTCTAACAGAAGAATATCCTAAAAAAATAACAAAAATGGGAATAAAAGATGAGTTTGGAAAATCTGGAAAAGCTACAGAATTATTAAATTACTATGGATTAACAGCAGAGAAAATAATAGAACAAGTAAAAAAATAATTGTTCTATGAAGGAGAAAAATATGATAATGGAAAAGAAAAACAAGATAGATAAAAATGCAACTACTTATCCAAAAGAACAAAGGGGAATTACTTTAATAGCACTTATTATAACAATTACGATAATGATTATACTAGTTGGTGTAACAGTTAAGATTATTATAGATGATCAAATAACCAAAAAGGCTGAAAATTATACACAAGCTATAAATAATCAAGTAGAAGAACAAGAAAGCATAGCAAATATGGTAAGAGATTTATACAGATAGTCAAAAAAGTGAGCATTACTAAATATTACAAGAATATTACAGTATCATTACAAAAACAGAAAAATGCAAAAATTTATTGCATTTTTTTGTTTTTATTATTATAATAAAGAAGTAAATTTGAAAAAAATGAGGGAAAATAATGATAGAGTTTAAGAACGTATCAAAAACATATAGCACAGGAACAGAAGCTGTGCATGGAGCAAACTTTGTGATAGAAAAAGGAGATTTTGCTTTTTTAGTAGGACAATCAGGATCAGGAAAATCTACTTTAATTAAACTAATACTAAAAGAAGAAGAACCAACATCAGGAACAATAATTATAAATGGTAAAGATACAACATTTTTAAAGGCATCTAGAGTTCCTTACTTAAGAAGAAGTATGGGAGTAGTTTTCCAAGATTTCAGACTTTTACCAGATAAAACAGTTTATGATAATGTAGCATTTGCTATGAACATTGTAAAAGCATCACCAAGACATATTAGAAGACAAGTTCCAATGGTATTATCATTAGTAGGTTTAAGCAATAAAGCAAAAGTATATCCAGAAGAACTATCAGGAGGGGAACAACAAAGAGTAGCATTAGCTAGAGCTTTAGTAAACAATCCATCAATGATAATTGCAGATGAGCCTACAGGAAACTTAGACCCAGAAACAGCATGGGAAATAATGACGTTATTAAATGAAATTAATATGAGAGGAACAACAGTAGTAATTGCAACGCATGCAAAAGATATAGTAGATGCAATGAAGAAAAGAGTTATTGAAATAGATAAAGGTATTATAATAAGAGATGATAAAAAAGGTGGTTATAACAAGTGAGATATAATGTAATAGGCTATTTTATTAGTGAAGGATTTAGAAATGTATTCAAAAACAAAAAATCTGCTTTCTCATGTTTAGGCGTAATGTGTGCAACGATGCTATTATTTGGACTATTCTTTGCAATAGGAAGAAACATTACACATATGGTAGATGGAATTGAAGATTCACAAGCAATAAGAGTTTTTGCAAACGTTGATACATCAATGGAAGATCTTGAAAGAATGAAGAATGAAATTGAAAGTATAGAAGGAGTTGTCCCAGGAATAAAGCTAGTTACACCAGAAGAAGCATATAATGAAATGAGAGAGAGACTAGAAGACAAAGCATATACGATGGATACATATGAACCAACAATATTTTCATATTCATACATAGTTACTTTAGCAGATTTGGAATTAAATGATAGCATTCAAGAAAAAATAATGGAACTAGACAATATAAAAAGAATATCAAGTAGTAATGATACAATAAGAGCACTTTCAGTAATTGGAAAATGGATAAGAATTATAACAGGAATACTACTAGCGATATTAATTGTAATATCAATATTTATCATATCAAATACAATAAAATTAACAGTACATGCAAGAAGGAAAGAAATCTCAATTATGAAATATGTTGGAGCAACGAACAGTTTTGTAAGGACTCCATTTGTAATAGAAGGTATTGTAATAGGAATTATTTCAAGTATTTTATCAGTAGTATTAGTTGGAGGAATATACAACTGGTGTGCAAATAAAATGAGACTTTCAGATACCATACAAAAAATGAATGTAGATATATTAAGTTTTAATGAATTATTTACACAAATTATACTAGTATATGTAATTTTAGGCGTTGGAATAGGAATTATAGGAAGTACAATATCAATGAGAAAATATCTAGACGTTTAGAATGGAAAGGAAAAGGTATTGAAAAAGATTTGTTTGACTGTAATTATAGCTTTGCTTTGTATTGGTGCTTATGGTACAGTTCAAGCAGTTACATCAGCAGACTTGGAAGAACGTAGACGTGAATTACAAGAGCAAATAGAAGCATCAGGATTAGAAATTGAAAATATACAAATAGAATTAACAGAAGCATTAGAAAAAATGAATAATCTTGATAAGCAAATTTATGATTACGAAGATAGTATAAAAAACATAAATAAAGAACTAGAAGAAATAGAAAAAGACCTCAAAACAAAAGAAAAAGAACTGCAAATAATGGAAATGGACTATGAAAGAGTTAAAGAAGCTTTTGCAGACAGAATAGTTTACTTATATGAAACTAACGATACAAGATATTTAGATGTTTTGCTAAGTTCAAAATCAATAGTTGATTTTATATCAAATTATTATCTAATTGGTGAAATGCTAGAATATGATTCTAACCTAATAGAAAAATTAGATAATAATAAAATAGCACTTGCAGAAGCAAAACAAGATTTAGAAAAAACAAAGAACGAACTAGAGAATAAAAGAGTAGAAAAACAAAGGATAGCAATTACTCTGGAAAATTCTAAAGCTGTTAAGAATAGCTATATTAACAATTTAACAGAGCAAGAAAAAGAAACAAAAGCAAAAATAGAAAAATATCAAGAGGAATTGGACTTAATAAATCTTGAAATGTTGTTATCTTCAATGGAAAATAATGACTCTATATATGTAGGCGGAATTTTCTTATGGCCAACACCAGGATATTATACAATAACATCTCCATTTGGAATGAGACTACATCCAATATTAAAAACATACAGAGTTCATACAGGAATGGATATTGGAGCACCAATGGGAAGCTTTGTACTTGCAGCAAATAGTGGTGTAGTAAGCAAGGCAACATACTCTACATCATATGGAAATTTAGTAATGATAAATCATGGAAATGGAATATCAACAGCATATGCACATGGATCTGAAATATTAGTAGAAGAAGGACAAGAAGTGAACCGTGGAGATATAATTATGAAAGTAGGATCAACAGGTTGGTCAACAGGACCTCACTTACACTTTGAAATAATAGTAAATGGAGTAAAAATAGATCCATACCCATATGTAACAAAAACAGCAAACCAAATTTATGAAGAAGAGCAAACAAAAGCACAAAACAATGTAAATGTTACAGAATAAAAACGCATAAGAATATTTAAGAAACAAAAAGGAGAAAAAATATGATAAACAGATTAGGAAAAGATGTAGTAATGATACTTTTAGCAATAATAATGATATTTTCATTAAATGTAGTAGTAGTATCAGCAGTTACAGAAAATGATGTAAAAGCAAAAGAAGACGAAATTAACAAAACAAAAGAAAAATTAGATGGAGTTGAAGAAGAATTAAAAGGGACTTTAAAACAAATAGATAAGCTAAAAGCAGATATATTATCATATGAAAGCGATATAGATAGCTTAGACTATCAAATTGCAGATGTAGAAAAGAAAATTGAAGAAGCAGAAGCCAATTTGAAAGAAGCAGAAGAAAAATATAATACACAAAAGGATAACTTCGCAGCAAGATTAGTTGCAATATATGAAGCAGGAACAACAACATATTTAGATGTATTATTATCTTCAAATGGAATAGTAGATTTTATTACAAATTATTATTTAGTAGAAGATATGGCAGAATGTGATAATAATATGCTAGAATTGATGGAAAAAAATAGAGTTGAAATAGAAACTGCAAAACAAGTGTTGGAGGAAAACAAACAAAATATAGAAAGTTTAAAAGCAAGTAAACAAAAAACAGTAGTAGCATTAGAATCTTCAAAAGCAACACAACAAGACTATGCAGAAAAATTAACAGAAGAAGAAAAAGAATTACAAGAAGAAATAAAAAAATTAGAGGCAGAGCAACGACAAATGCAGGCAGAACTTGACGCAGCATCAAAAAAATATGCAGATGAAATAGCTAATTTAGGAGGATCAGGAACATTACAAAGACCAGTAAAAGGTGGAGTAGTAACATGTAATATGTACTATAGTAGTGGAAAATATCATGGAGCAATGGATATAGGAATTTCAGTAGGAACAAAAGTGTATGCTGCAGAAGAAGGAATTGTTTTACATGCAGGATGGAATAGTACAGGATATGGTTATTTAACAGTTATACAACATGCAAATGGACTTAGAACATATTATGGACATGGAAATGGTACAATGTATGTTGAAGAAGGACAAAAAGTAGAAAGAGGACAGTTAATTATGCTAAGTCGGTAATACAGGAAATTCTTCAGGACCACACTTACATTTTGAAGTAAGAGTTGCACCATATACATGGGTATATGGCGGAGGAGCAGGAGATTGCAGAAGAGATCCAAGAAATTATCTATAATTTGATTAGTTATAGGAATAATAAGATACATAACTTTAGATTATTATTGAAATCTGACGACATATTTTTACAGTCGTCAGAATTTCATATTTATATATTTTTTTAATATAATAGTCTTATAAGGAGGCAATAAATGAGTTCAGAAAGAAAAAATATAGTGTATAAATCAATAATGTTAGTATTAATTACAATAATGCTTACATTTATGCTAACAACAATAGGAATATATAATTACTTTACAAAAACAGATAAAGGTGTACAACATATACTAGATGTACTTATACAAGACGAAAATGAAGTAGTAGCAAAAAATGAAGACGGAACAACTAAAAATGTAGGAGATTTACAAACAAAATTAAATTTGATAAAAGCATATTTAAATAATAAATATATTGGTGAATTAAATGAAGAAAATATGCAACAAGCAGCAATAAAAGGATATGTAAATGGACTTGGTGATGACTATACAGAATATTTGACAAAAAGTGAATATGAAGAATTATTGGTTAATGTAACAGGAGATTTTGTTGGAATTGGAATATACATGACCAAAGATAACAATGGTAATGTAATAGTAATAGCACCAATAGAAGATTCTCCAGCAGAAGCCGCAGGATTACAAACAGGAGATATAATAACAAAAGTAAATGGAGAAGACTGCTATGATGTAGATTTAGACGTCGTTTCAACTAAAATTAAAGGTGAAGAAGGAACAAAAGTAAAATTAGAAGTTTTAAGAAATGGCGAAAAAATAGAAAGAGAAATAGAAAGAAAACATGTTGCGATAAAAGATAGCAAAGCACAAATACTAGAAGGAAATATAGGATATATTCAATTAATAACATTTGATGAAAATAGTGCATCAAACGTAGAAAAATATTTAAATGATTTTAAAGAAAAAGGAATAAACAAAGTTATATTAGACTTAAGAGATAATACAGGAGGAATAGTTACAGAAGCAATATCATTATGTGAATTATTTGTAGAAAAAGATGATATAATAATGAAATCTTATGATAAAGCAAAAAAAGAAACAATAACAAAATCAAGAAAAGAAAATACAAGAGATATAGAACTTGTTTTATTAGTAAATGAAATGTCAGCAAGTGCTTCAGAAATTACAACAGGAGCATTAAAAGACAATAAATCAGCAACAGTAATAGGAACTACTACATTTGGAAAAGGCGTAATGCAAGAAATTTTACCAATATTTAATAACACAGCAGGATTGAAACTAACAACAGAAGAATTTTTTACTCCAAATGGCACAAAAATACATGGAGTGGGAATAACACCAGATATTGAAATAAAAGATGACCCAGAAACTAAAGAAGATGAACAATTACAAAGAGCAATACAAGAACTAAATTCATAAAAAAATAAAACCTGAAAAGAAAGGGTAAATTATGAAAAATAAAGAAAGAAAAGTAAATACTAAGCTTAGAATTAATATATTAGCAATAGTTTTAATTATTTTATTTTGTTTTTTAATATCTCCTAAAACCTTACAAAATGATACATTCTATACAATAAAAATAGGAGAATATATAACAGAACATGGTGTAACAATGGAAGAACCATTTGCGTGGCATGAAAATTTAGAATACACTTTTCCACATTGGGCATATGATGTAATGATATACAAGATATTTGAAGTAGGTGGGCTAACTGGAATATATATATCAACAATAGTATTAGCTGCAATTTTTGGAATAATAATGTATTATGTTAATGTAAAGTTAAATAAAAATAGGCCACTATCGTTAGTATTATCAATAGTAACAATCTATTTAATGAGAAACTACATTGCGGCAAGAGCACAATTAGTAACATTTATACTATTTTTATTAACCATATATTTTATAGAAAAATTTATAGAAAATAGAAAATTAATATATGCACTAGGACTTATAATAATTCCAATATTAATTGCTAATTTACACACCGCAACATTTTATTTCTACTTTGTTTTATACTTGCCATATATTGGAGAATATGTGGTATATTTTCTAACAGAATGGGATGTAACATGTTTAAAACACAAACTAAAAAAACTAAAGAAGAAAAATAAGGATGATAATGAAGAATTGTCAAAGAAAATAGAAAAATTAGAGGCTAAAATTGAAAAACGAGAGAATATAAAACAAGAAAAAAGGGACAACCCATATAAAATAAAAATAGAACGTAATAAGAACATTAAATTTTTAATACTAATAATGATAATATGCTTATTTACAGGATTCTTGACACCACTTGGAACAACACCATACACATATTTGCCAAAAACAATGCAAGGAATAAGCATGAAGAATATATCAGAACATTTACCATTAGTTTTAATAAATAATGTAGATATGATATGTATTTTAATATTCGTAATAGGATTACTAATGTTTACAGATACAAAGATAAGATTATGTGATTTATTTATGTTAGGAGGATTATTGTACTTAACATTTTCATCACAAAGGCAAGAATCAATGTTAGTATTAGTGGGAGTAATAATATTTAATAGATTACTAACATCAATGATAGAAAAATATTCTCCAGAATTGATACCAAAATTCGAAAAATACATGACAAATATATTAGGAATTATAATTATAACTTGTATAGTATCAATAATAGGATTACATTTTTACAAAAAAACAAAAGGTAATCAATATGTTAATACAAGATCATATCCAGTACAAGCCTCAAAATGGATAAAGGAAAGTTTAGATCTAAATGAAATACGATTATATAATGCATATAATTACGGAAGCTATTTAATATATGAAGGAATACCAGTATTTATAGATTCTAGATGCGATTTATATATGCCAGAGTTTAATGAAGGAGTGAACATATTCTATGATTTCTTAAAAATAGATTCTATAGGATACACAAATATGGAAGCAAAAATGGACGAGTATAATTTTACACATTATTTAGTAAAAAGGAATAGTAAATTAGAAGTTTACTTCAAATCAAAAGGTGCAAATTATTACCAAATGGTATATCCACTTGGGGAAGAAGAAGATAATGCATTTTGTGTTTATGAAAGGAAATAACTGTGAAAAAAAATATAATATTAATAATAATCCTAGTTCTAATAGATCAAATAATTAAAATACTGGCAATTAAGTTTCTAGAACCTGTAGGAAGTGTGTCACTAATAAATGGAGTATTAAGTTTAACATATTTAGAGAATAAAGGTGCAGCATTTGGACTGTGGAATAGCAGATGGCTGTTAGTAGGAGTAAATATAGCAATAATATTTGTTCTTATAAAACTGTTAAGAAATAAAACATATGAATTTACAAAACAAATGAGAACAGCATATTCGCTAATTTTAGCTGGAGGAATAACTAATTTAATAGATAGACTATTTAGAGGATTTGTTATTGACTATATAGATGTAAATGAATTATTTTACTACCCAGTATTTAATATAGCAGATATATGCATAATAATAGGTATTTTAATATTAGTAATAACAATTGTAATAAAAACACTTCAAAAACAGGAGCAAAATTATGAAACAATACAAAATAGAAAACATAAATAGAATAGATAAAGAAATAGCTTCTCTAGATAGCACGATGTCAAGAGAAGCTATACAAAGAATGATTAAAGAAGGAAAAATATTAGTAAACGGAAAAACAGTTAAATCTTCATATAAAACAAATATTGGAGATATCATAACAATAGAGGAAGAGACTGCTGTAGAAATAGATTTAAAACCACAGGAAATTCCAATAAATATAGTATATGAAGATAAAGATATTTTAATTGTAAACAAAGAAAAAGGTATGGTTGTACACCCCGGAAATGGAAATCCAGATGGTACACTAGCAAATGCTGTTATAGCACATTGCAAAGAAAGTCTTTCAGGAATAGGCGGTAAAATACGACCAGGAATAGTACATAGAATAGATAAAGATACGTCTGGGCTAGTAATAATAGCAAAAAATGATTTAGCTCATATTAATTTAAGCAACCAAATACAAAGTAGAAAAGTAAAAAAAACATATGTAGCATTAGTAAGAGGAAATATAAAAGAAAATGAAGCTACAATAAATATGCCAATAGGAAGAAGCACAAAAGATAGAAAAAAAATGGCAGTTATAAAAACAGGAAAAGAAGCAATAACACATTTAAAAGTTTTGGAGAGATTTGATGGATATACATTAATTGAACTTATAATTGAAACAGGCAGAACTCATCAAATAAGAGTTCATATGGCGGAAATAGGTTATCCAATAGTAGGAGATATGGTATATTCAAATGGAAAGAACCCTTTTGGAGTAGAAGGACAGATGCTTCATGCACAAAAACTTGAGTTTAAACATCCAAACACAGGAAAAATTGTAGCATTTGAAGCTCAATTGCCTAAGTACTTTGTAGAAATAATAGACCAACTTCAAAAAACTATTCACTATTAACTATTCACCATTCATTATTCACTAACAGGGGGCAATTCATAACAAGACTATTAACTTAAATAAAATATAGAATTTGTGGGGGAGAAAACAGACCTTCGAAGAAATTTCTAAAACAGAAATAACAAAAAGAAAGGAAAACAAGATGGAGGAACGATTACAAAAATTTCTAGCAGAAGCAGGAATTGCATCACGAAGGAAATGCGAAGAATACATATTACAAGGAAAAGTAAAAGTAAATGGAGAGGTAGTAACAACATTAGGAACAAAAATAAATCCGGAAAAAGATAAAGTAGAATATGCTGGGAAAATAGTAAAAAATAATAAAGAGGAGTATACATATATACTTTTAAATAAGCCAATAGACTATGTAACAACAGCAAAAGATCAATTTAATAGACCTACAGTATTAGATTTAGTGAAAATAAATAAAAGACTAGTTCCAGTAGGAAGATTAGATATGTACACATCTGGAGCATTAATACTAACAGACGATGGAGATTTTGTATATAAAGTAACACACCCAAAACATGAGATAACAAAAACATATACAGCTACATTAAAAGGAGAAATAACAAATGAAGATGTAATTAAACTTGCAGAAGGTGTAGATATAGGAGATTTTGTTACAAGTAAAGCTAGAGTTAAAATATTAAAAATCGATAAAGAACAGAATAAATCAAGATTAGAGATTACAATACATGAAGGAAAAAATAGGCAAGTGCGTAGAATGTGTGAAAGCATAGGAAAAAAAGTTTTAGCATTACATAGAAGTAAAATAGGAAGCATAGGAGTAAAAGACTTAAAATTAGGAACATGGCGATATTTAAAGCAAAAAGAGGTTGACGAATTGCTAAAATGCTGATAAAATATATAAGATAGTCAGAAGTAAAATACTTTGGCTATTAAAATCCAGTAAGGAGGAATTTATATGGTAGATGATGAGGAAATCAAAACTACGGTATCTCCATTTGCAATGCGAGAAGGAGAAATAAAAACATTTGATGGAAGAGATGGATACGTTTCAATAAATCAAATTATAAATAAGATAAATATAGGTCACATAACAGACATACATTTTAGTATTTTAGAGTTAGTAAATGAGTTTGAGTTTATAACTTCAAGACAGCTATATCAAATATTAGAGACAAAAGGAATAGAAGTAAAATCTCAAGATAAGTTAAATAATAAACTAGAACAATTAATAAAAACCAAAATTCTTACAAGATATTATTTTACAGCAGAAGCTGGAAAAGGAATATATAGAGTATACTGCTTAGAAAAAATGGGAAAATATTTGTTAAACTCAAGAGGAACAGAATGTAAATGGCAACCTACAGATAACACAAAGCCAGTAGCAATGATAAAGAAAAGATTAGCAGGAAACCAAGTAATTATATCATATTTAAGAAAAGTAAAAGCTTTTTCAGGGTACAAAATAAAACCAGTTATTAATGCAAAACAAAATGGAAAAACATTTAAATTACATGCTGGAATAACTGTATCAAAAAATGGAAAATCAGCAGAATTAATATTTGAAGCAGTAAGAAGAGAAGAAGAATGGGAAAGAAAATTAATAGATAGAATGAAACTATTAAAAGATTTCTATGAAAATTTTGTACAATTCGATTCAGGATTTGCTAATAAACCACAGCTAGTATTATTATGCGAAGATGAAAAACATGCTGTAGAGGCATTTAAAACTATAGTAGTAAATCAATTAGAAATAGCAAATACAAAGATTTGTATAACTACAGACTTAAAACAAAACGCTTCAAACTTAAGTAATTCATTAAGTGAATTTGTAATAGATGAAGCAACAGGAAAGTATAAGATGCAAGAAGTTAATTTGAAGATATTAGAATAAGATTTAATAATTAATATTGACACAAAAGCCCCTTTAACAAGGGGGCTGTCAGCGAAGCTGACTGGGGGTTCTTAGAAAGGAACCTAATTATTTATTTATCATATAATAAAAATTTATTTCAAAGAGCTAGAGAATTAAGAAAAAATGCAACAGCAGAAGAAAATAAACTTTGGTATCAATATCTAGCAAAATCCCAAACAAGATTTTTAAGACAAAAACCAATAGATAATTATATTTTGGACTTTTACTGTCCAGAAAAAAAGATTGGAATAGAAATTGATGGAAGTCAACATTATACAGAAAAAGGAATAGAATATGACAAAAGGAGAGAAAGAATATTAAATTTATATAAAATAAAGATAATAAGATTTACAAATGAAAAAATAAGGAAGCACTTTATAGAAGTGTGTGAATATATTGAAAACATATTAACTAATACAGAAAATAAGAAACAAATATAAAGAAAGAACCCCCAGTCGTTCTTCGAACGACAGCCCCCTTGTTAAAGGGGCTTTTTGATAAAAAAATTTACTATATTGAAGAGCATATAAAAATCACCTCTAAAAATTAGAGGCGATATTTTTTTATTGATTATTGTTTTTTAAGTTTACGCTAATTGCGTCTTCATTATCAAAGAAGTAAGATGAATCTGTAACATCTGTTTGAATTGGATCAATTTCTTCATCATCACTAGAAGTATCAAAAGAGACCTTTTTTGGATTAAATTTATTAGATTTAGGCTTTTTAACTTCTTCTTCAATAATTCCATAATTGAATTTATCGAATTTATAAGTTTTACTCTTATGAGGTTCTTTATATTTACTTTCCAAGAAGTCTACAGCTCCATAATTAACAAGATTTTTACCTTTTTTATCTTTAACTTTATAAATACAATTCTTGAATTTTAATCCTTGAATTTTAGCCACTTTCATGGTGTCTTTCCAATCCCATTTTACACCACCTAAAGAATCTGTGTAAACTCCATCTTTCATACTATATGAAGGTGAAATTGTCCACTCTCTTCTTTGACAGAATTCTCTTTCCCACCAAGAGTATTCATCAGGTAAACAGTTACCAAATGAAAGCTTACTTGGACAGTTATTTGATAATGCTTGGAATAATTCTCCGTGATCTCCACCAAGACTTGCCAAACTAGGAACTGCAAAGATTGTACCAACTTTAAATTTTCTAAACATTGTAAATATATCAGTAAGTAGAGGAGTAGCATATTTATCAAACTCATCTACATATAAGAAATATGGTGTTCTTGTTTTTTCATTTCCTGGTCTACCTTCAACAAAGCACATAAATAAACTTAAGAAGAAACGACCAAATCCAGAGTGTGGTGTTCCACCAATATCAGCAAGTCTAGTACAAGCGAAAACTACTTCACCATCAGCTAAAACTTTATTGAAATCTAAATTATTTTGTCTTTTACAAATAATATCTCTAACAGATGCAGCTCTTAATAATTCTTCAAGTTGAGCTGTAGCAAAGTGAGTGTATCTTTGCATATCTTGTCTACCTGTAGAGTTTTTATAAAAATGTTGTTCAAAATAAGCAATTTGAAATTCATATTGTTTTGCCAAATCTGGTTCTGTTTTTAAATCTTCACATAGTTCTTCAACTAGATCAAAATTTGTTAAGCAATGTAATAAATCTTCTAATGTTGGTAAATCTCCATCATGACGTCTTGGATACATTTCACCTAAGAAGATACAAATATTTTGTAATGCTTGGTAAGCTAAATCTTTCATATATGCAAGTTCAGCTGTTGCACTACCTGCATTGTATAATCCTTCAACTACAAGAGAGATAATTAAACCTGCAAGAGTAGGAGAAGGTAATATAAATGGGTTTAAACCAGGTGAATTTGGGTCTAATGGATCTATAAGGTGATATGGTATATTATAATTTTTAGCAACTTGAGTAAGAACTGATAATTGTGCTGGGTCAGGTGTAATAGTAGTAATACCAAATCTCTTATAAATAATTTTTCCATCAGATGTCGTTTCATAGATTAAATTTTTCATATATGCTTTGAAAGCTCTAATTCTGCCTTCTGCAGGAGTAAGCATATCTAAAGAAAAGTTTTCATTAATATATTTTTGATTATATGGGCAATCAAGAGTAGCTAAGCCAGTTTTTAAAGCATTATAGCCCATTTCCTTAGAAGCTTCTTTAAAGAAATGAATTCTTTCCAAATCTCTAGCAATCATTGGTTCCATAACCATTGCTGTTTTACCTGTACCAGAAGGACCAACAATTAAAGTTGATTCAAATCTTCTTTTTTCTAATATTTTAACTGGTTTACCAGTTGATCTATCATTACATAAAGTTGCTTCAAAACTATAAGGACCAGAATTTTCTGGTGTTACTGTAAGGTCAAGTCCTGTGAAATCCAAAATAGAATCTTGAATAGGGTTTGGAAATACTGGATCATGAATTATTTTAGCAAGCCAGAAAAATAGTTTATAGAATGTCATTATAACAATATAAAGAGCAATTGATGTAAATGCTGGTTTTGCTAAATGAGAAAAGTTATTAAATACTCCTTCTGCATTAGGAAGATTTAATACAAGAATCCAACCTAATCTATTAACCCATTGTATTATCATTGATATTCCAATTATATAAAATGCAACCCAAAATACATCAAAAAATGATTTTTTCAAATTATCAGATTTTGAAAATTTGGAAGGTATTGCACATACATATGCAAATACGGGACAAGCAAGAGCGAAGGTGTACATAATAGGACCCCAATAATTTACACACATACCTGTAAAACAAATAAATAGAATTTCAACAACTCTATCAATTATAAAATAGGCAGTGAGTAAAGATAATATGTATGTAACAAATGTATTTCTATCAGTTTTTAAATATTTCAAAAATTTATCAAATAGCTTTAACACGGTAATTTCCTCCAATAATTAAATTAATATATATAACACATTAATAAACATATTTATACATATCTATTATCTTATAAAATCGCAAAAAATACAAGACTTTTTGCGAAATTTGTACCAAAAAATGGGAAAAAACAATGCAAAATATCAACCATAAATAGCAAAATAAAATAATGTAATATAAATTGCGGTTTGTCTTACTCTTATAGTTCGCTCCATCTTGTTGAATATTATGAACAGACTTATTGTAAATGTCGTAGGGAACGACCTCCGCGTCGTTACAACTTCAGATTATCAAAAAAGGAAACCAAGCGTGGCTTCCTTTTTTAGACAAGTTATTTGATTAAAGTTCTAGGGCTATCCGCAGTTCCACCTTCAGATGAAATTTGGATATCAGCTCCAAGAGTTACTAATGGACGTATGCAATTAGCGTCTTCATTGAATTCACCGTTCGAAAGGAAAATGGCATAACCATCAAGGTAAGTGCAATCTACAACGCGCAAACCGAAGTTAGCATAGCTCGTATCGCAATAAGCAAAACGCGAAGCAAGCCAATAACATGTTTCAGTTCCAAATACTAATTCGTAGAATGTGCTATCATCAAAATAATTTGCCGGGGTATTTTGAAAGTGGTAGGATGTTTGTTGTACATCTAATGTAGCTTCTTCAGTATGAGTTTGAATTGTTGGAGATGTATAATAATCTTTAGTTTCTTCAACTAAAGTCTTACCAACATGTTTGTATATATCAGGTGTATTAGCGTTAGTTCCAGAATAATGTTGAGTTTCGCCATATTTATTGGAAGCATCTCTAGCAGCAATACCAGTAGCATTCATTTTGTTTTCAATATCCATTAAACTCATACTTCTAGCAGTAACACCTAATTCAGAATTAGAATATAAGCTAGCACATAAATCATTTAATAGATAAACACCATTATTAAATCCAAGTGAATTATTAAAACATACTAGCTCATTTGTAGCTTTATTAGAAACAATGTCGACACTACCATCATCATTAATACTTAGAATTCTCCAAGTAAGAGTAGTATCCTGAGGGATACCATCAGTAGAGTTACTAGCACAACCAGATGGATTTTCTCCTTCAGTTGTTGATGTTCCTAAACCAGTATAGTTTGAAGCAGTGTCAGGAGTGTAAGCAACGTAATCACCAACATTTAAACCTGTTCTATCTGGTGTAGTAGATGTATCAGGATTTTCTGGTAGTGTTGCAATATATTCATCTAAAGAATTATAAGTAACACCCCCAATAGTAACAGGACCGTTACCAATGTTTGATTCTTGTTCTTCTGCAGCATTCCAATCGTCTACAGCTTTTTTAGTATGTCCGAATAAACCACTATCCACTGCCGTTTTTACTGTTACTGCAACTAATATAAGCATTACGATAATAGTGATAATTAGTGCAATTAATGTGATACCATTATTGTTTTTCTTTTTCATATTTAATTTCCTCCTCAAAAGTACAATACAAATGTATTGCACAATATGCTTATATTATACTGGTTATATATACAGTAGTAAATAGCGTAAGTGAAAATGTAATAAAAATGTAATAAAATTGTAATATTAATAGTTACATTAATGAATATTTTTAACAAAATATAATGAAAAATAGAAAAAAGCTTGAAATAATTAAAAAAGTATAGTAAAATAGTAGAGGTTAAAAATACCTTTTACTTAGCTTAATAGAGATATCCGGCTTTAAGTTCAGTTTAAGGCAAATTAAGAAAAAAAGGAGGAAAGCAGTATGACAAAGGAAAGAAAACAAGAAATAATTAAAACTTTCGGAAGAGATGAAAAAGACACTGGATCATCAGAAGTACAAATAGCTCTTTTAACAGAAAGAATTAATGAATTAACAGAACACTTAAAAGTTCATAAAAAAGATAACCATTCAAGACGTGGACTTTTACAAATGGTTGGTAAGAGAAGAAACTTATTAAACTACTTATCAACAAACGACTTACCAAAATACAGAGAAGTTGTTGAAAAATTAAATTTAAGAAAATAGTTACGATAAAGGCGGAAATTTTTCCGCCTTATTGTGCAGTTAAGCTTAAATTTAAGCAAAGATATTAGTTAAATATAATTTTTTATGAAGGGTAGCTTGTAAAATGTATTTTAGTGGGAAAAACTAAATAGAATTAAGCTATCTCCCAATGTATTAAAAGAAATAAACATTAAAACTTGAGTAAAATTAGCTCCACGTGGATGTTTTATTTTTCAAAGCGTGCTTTAGTCGAGCTTGAAAAATAAAATCATCCAGCAAGATGGAGCGGAAAGATAAGAAAAATAAAGAAAAAATACATTTTAGAGGTTACATTCATAATGAGAGTATTATTAGCTAATAGAAAAGAAAAATTAAGGAGGAAAATTATATGTTTAAAACATATTCAATGGAATTAGCAGGAAGAACATTAACAGTAGAAACAGGAAAGCTAGCAGAACTAGCAAACGGAAGCGTATTAGTAAGATATGGAGAAACAGTAGTAATGGTAAATGTAGTAGCATCAAAAGAACCAAGAGAAGGAATAGACTTTTTCCCATTATCAGTAGATTATGAAGAAAAAATGTATGCAGCAGGAAAAATACCAGGAGGATTTACAAGAAGAGAAGGAAAAGCAGCAGATAAAGCAATATTAGTATCAAGAGCAATAGATAGACCAATAAGACCATTATTCCCAAAAGACTTTAGAAATGATGTAGTAGTTACAGCAACAGTACTATCAGTAGAAATAGATAACTCACCAGAAGTATGTGCAATGATAGGAACATCTTTAGCACTTTCAATATCAGATATCCCATTTGGAGGACCAACAGCAGCAGTAAAAGTAGGGTATGTAGATGGAGAATTTGTAATAAATCCAACATTAGAACAAAGAGGAAAAACACAATTAGATTTATTAGTTGCAGGAACAATGGACAAGATAGCAATGATAGAAGCAGGAGCAAAAGAATTACCAGATGACAAAATGTTAGAAGCAATAAAAGCAGGACATGTTGAAATCAAAAAGATATGCGAATTCATATCAAAAATAAAAGAAGAAATAGGAAAACCAAAATTTGAATACAAATCATTTGAAGTAGATCATGATATATATGAAGAAATAGAAACAAATTTCTATGATAGAATGTATAAAGACGTACAAGCACAAGATAAAGAAACAAGAGACAGCAACATGGACAAATTAGCAGAAGATGTCAAAGCATATTTTGTAGAAAAATATGGAGAAGAAAAAGCTGAAGAAGTAAAGACAGATATAGCAGACAGCTTATATAAATTAGAGAAAAAATCTGTAAGAGCAATGATATTAAATGAACATAAAAGACCAGATGGAAGACAAATAGATGAAATAAGACCACTTTCATGTGAAGTGGGAATATTGCCAAGAACACACGGAAGCGCAGTTTTCACAAGAGGACAAACACAAGTAATGTCAATTGCAACATTAGGAATGGCATCAGATGAACAAATGCTAGATGGATTAGATGAAGAAAAAGCAAAAAGATATATTCATCAATATAACTTCCCAGGATATAGTGTTGGAGAAGCAAAACCAGTAAGAGGACCAGGAAGAAGAGAAATAGGACATGGTGCATTAGCAGAAAGAGCATTAGTTCCAGTAATACCAAGTGAAGAAGAATTTCCATATACAATAAGAGTTGTATCAGAAGTATTAAGCTCAAATGGTTCAACATCACAAGCAAGTATTTGTGGAAGCACATTAGCATTAATGGATGCTGGTGTTCCAATCAAAAATCCAGTAGCAGGAATCTCAACAGGATTAGTAACAGACGCTGAAAATCCAGATAACTATATAATGCTTACAGATATTCAAGGATTAGAAGACTTCTTTGGAGACATGGACTTTAAAGTAGGTGGAACAAAAAATGGAATAACAGCAATACAAGTAGATATAAAAGTAGATGGATTATCATATAAAATAATAGAAGAAGCTTTTGCAAGAACAAGAAAAGCAAGACAATACATCTTAGATGAAATAATGTTAAAACAAATAGCTGAGCCAAGAGAAGAAGTATCAAAATATGCACCAAAAATCTTGACAATGAATATTAAAACAGATAAAATAAAAGATGTAATAGGAACAGGTGGAAAAGTAATTAATAAAATAATAGAAGAAACTGGTGTAAAAATAGATATTTCAGAAGAAGGAAAAGTAGTAATTTATTCAGTAGATAAAGAACAAGCACAAAAAGCTTTAGATAAAATTGAAATGATAGTAAGAGAAATAGAAGTTGGAGAATATTATGATGGTATAGTTACAAAGATAATGCCATTTGGAGCTTTTGTTGATGTTGGAGGAGGCAAAGAAGGATTACTTCATATTTCTAAAATATCAAAAGAAAGAGTAGAAAAAGTAGAAGACGTATTATCAGTTGGAGATAGAATAATTGTAAAAGTATTAGACATAGACCATCAAGGTAAAATCAGTTTAAAGAAAATTGGAGAGCAAGAAGGACAAAAGAACGACTAAATATAATTCAAAGTAGCTCCATGTGGATGTTAACTTTTAAAAACAGACTTTAAGAGAATTTTAAAAAAGTTTAACATCCAGCAAGATGGAGAGGATTTTAAAATAATTATGCCAAAAGAAAAAATAAGGAGGAGATATTATGAATATAACAATATTAGGAAAAGATTTAAAAGCTACAGAAGCAATAAAAGATTATGTAGATAAAAAGGTAGAAAGATTAGTAAAATACTTTGGAGAAGATTTTGACGTATCAGTAACAATTAGAACAGAAAGAAATGAACAAATAGCAGAAATGACAATCAAAGCAAAATCAGAAGTATTTAGAGCAGTAACAGCTCATAATGACTTATATGCATCAATAGATAAAAACATAGATATAATAGAAGGCCAAGTTAGAAAAATGAAAACTAAAAAAGAAAGAAGTAATAGAGATGATACTGTAAAAAACTTGACAGTAGATGCACCAGCAGTAGAATTAGAAAATGAAATAATTAAAATATTATATTATGATTTAAAACCAATAACACCAGAAGATGCAATATTAAAATTACAAGAAAAACCATCAGATAGATTTATTACATTTATCAATTCAGAAACAAACAAGGTAAATGTATTGTTTAAATTAAAGGATAACAAAAATTTTGGTTTGGTTGAACCAGACGTATAAAAACGAAAAATAAACGTCGTCTTGCGTTGTTAAATCGAAGATAAAAAATTCTCAACGTACAAAAATACGTTTCCGATTTTTTACTTCGATTTGCCTAGCAATACTTGTTTCTTTTTCGTTTTTTATTTGATAAAGATGTAGGGGCGGACGACCCTGACCGCCCATTTTTGTAAACAATCGAAAATAAAATGGAGGTAATGTTATGAATTGGAATGAAAACATTGTACAAAAATTAGAATGGAATGCTGAAATAAGTAATTTAGAAGAAAAACAAAAAGTTGCGCAAAAAGTTGCAAGTATAGCAAATGACGGAGATACAATAGGAGTAGGCTCTGGCTCAACATCATTTTTAGCAATACAAGCAATAGCTAAAAGGATGAAAGAGGAAAACTTAAAAATAAGAGCAATTCCAACGTCAAAAGAAATCTCAATGGTATGTAACTATCTAAAAATTCCAGTTGTAAGCTTAATGGAAGCAAAGCCAGATTGGTGCTTTGATGGAGCAGATGAAGTAACACCTGAGAAGTGGCTACTAAAAGGAAGAGGAGCAGCAATGTTCAAAGAAAAACTAGTAATTTCAAATGCTAAAAAAGCTTATATACTTGTAGATAATAGTAAATTTGTACAAAAACCATGTGAAAAATTTCCAATTCCAATAGAAGTATTTCCAGATGCATTATATTCAGTAAAAGAAAAATTAATAGAATTAGGAGCGATATCAGCAGAATTACGATTAGCAAAGAAAAAAGATGGCCCAGTGATAACAGAAAATGGAAACCTAATAGTAGATGCAAAGTTTGAAAATATAGATAAAGATTTTGAAATAAAACTAAAAAGCATAGTAGGTGTAATAGAAACAGGATTATTTATAGGATATAATGTAGAAATAGTAAATTAACTAAAAGTGAACGAATTTTACTCGTTCACTTTTAATTTTAATAATTTTTCAAAATCTGCAGGTATCTGCGCAGAAAATTCCAAATTAGTTTTAGTAATAGGGTGAACAAATTGAATTTTATATGCATGTAAAGCTTGTCTATCAATTAAAGGAGAATTGGTTCCATATAATGTATCACCTAAAAGAGGATGACCAATATATGCCATATGAACACGGATTTGATGAGTTCTACCAGTTTCTAATAGACATTTTACAACAGAATAGTTATCAGAAGTATTCAATACTTCATAATGAGTGATTGCAGTATTTCCATTTAGATTAACACATCTTTCAATAATACTATTTGATTTTCTACTAATAGGAGCATTAATAATTCCAGATAAGTTTTCAAAGACCCCATTGCAAATTGCAATATATTCTTTTAAAAATTGTTTAGATTTCATTTGTCTTACCAAACATTCTTGAACATATTCATTTTTTGCAAAGATAACTAAACCAGAAGTATCTTTATCAATTCTATTTACAGGTCTAATCATTTTTTGTAATCCAATTTTATCAAAATAAAATTTAACACCATTAGATAAACTATCTTCAAAATGTTCCATTGAAGGATGAACAGGAATACCAGATGATTTATTTACTATAAGTAAAGAATTATCCTCATATATAATATTTAAATCCATTTTTGTAGGAACAATATTAGAGTTGTCTTCAACAAAATCAATGAAAATAGATACAACATCATTAATGCGCAAAGGAGAATTTACAGAGACAGAGGCATCATTAATAAACAACTTTTGATTATGTTTTAACTTAACCAAAAGCCTATCAGAAATTTCAAAGTGATTTTTTAATAAATCCTTTAAATTAATGTAATTATCAGTTCCTTTAACAGTATATTCTAATTTCATAAGACACCTCATTTGACAAAATGTAGGGGTCGCTGCCCTCAGCGACCCGATATAAAAACTTTATTAAAATTCACAATTCTTTGGAGTTCTTGAAAATGGAATAACATCACGGATGTTTTGCATACCAGTTAAGTACATCATCATTCTCTCAAAACCAAGACCAAAACCAGCATGTCTAACACTTCCATATTTTCTTAAATCTAAGTACCACCAAT
>CANDIF010000014.1 GCA_947384775.1 uncultured Clostridium sp. | reverse complement strand
CAAATGAGTCTATTACTACTAATATTTTACTTAAATTTATAGAAGACTTTTGCATTGCTTATAAAAATAATGATGAAATCTATGGCTATAATGCAAGAGAACTTTTTAAACGTGTATCTATTTATATCGTTCCTATGTGTAACCCTGATGGAGTTAATCTAGTGAATAATTACTATTCTATCAATAGTAAAGTATATCAAAGCGCAGAGAAAATTGCATATGGCTTTGCAACAATTCCTTTTCCAGATGGATGGAAAGCAAATATTAGAGGAGTAGATCTAAATTTGCAATTTCCTGCTGGATGGGAAGAAGCTCGTAGAATTAAGTTTGCTCAAGGTTTTACAACTCCTGCTCCACGTGATTTCGTTGGTTTCCGGTCCTCTTACAGAACCTGAAGCTTTGGCATTATATAATTTCACTTTAAGGCATAATTTCAAATTGATTTTAGCTTATCATACTCAAGGTAAAGAAATTTATTGGCAATTTCAAAATTATGCTCCCCCTGAAGCACTTTCTATCGGTCGTAAGTTAGCTAATACTAGTGGTTATAGGCTAGCAAATGTCCCATATAATTCCAGTTTTGCTGGTTACAAAGATTGGTTCTTACAAGAATATCAAAAACCTGGATATACTGTAGAAGCGGGGCTTGGAACAAATCCGCTTCCAATTACTCAGTTTGATGAGATTTATAATGATAATCTTGGAATTCTAGTATTATCCAGTATATTAGTATCTTAAATTAATTATACAAAAACGGATATCCTATTAGATATCCTATTTTTGTTGGCTTTTTAATGAAAACATTTACAGTTTTATTTCAAATATATAAAAGACAAAAGTAAATTTATATGATATAATTAATTCATTCTAAAAAAAGAGGTTTTATAAAATGGATTTAAACTTAATTAAAGATATTTATAATTTACATATAAAAGGATTTGAAGGATTAGATTTCAATGTTATTAATAAAAGCAATTATGAAATTACTTATAGCAAAGATATAAAAGATTCATATTCTAATTTTCTTTCAAACTTTGATGTAACTAATAAAGAAGAATTTAATGCTATCATTAATGAAGCTGATGAAATATTTAGTAACATAAATAGAAAAACAACTGTATATCTAATTCCATATATGAAAAACATTTATCAAAATAAAGAAAAATATTTTGATGAAAATAAGTTTCAATTAATATCAACAGAAGTTTGGCAAACATATACTAATTTTGATAAATTAAATGAACTTAAAACAAATTGTTCTTTTAGTATAACACTTGAACCTACAACAGACATGGAAAAGTATGCAGATTTTGTAATGCAAGGTTATCAATCTGGAGATGATGAGGATCCTTATGGTGATTTAGATGATGGTTACAGGCAAGGTTATATCAACTATACAGAAATACATAATGATATAAAAACTGAATTTTATTTAATAAAAGCAGATGATGAAATAGTTGGAACTACACAAAGTGTTTACAACAACGAACTTTATGGTATTTATAGTTTAGCACTAAAAAAAGATTATAGAGGTAAGGGTATTGGTAAAGAAGTTTTAAAACAGCAATTAGAAATGTGTAAAAATAAAAATATAAAAGTAGCATATTTACAAACAGAGCAAGATTTTTACCCTGCTCAAATGTATAGAAAATTAGGTTTTAATGATTTGTGCGAAGTATATTATTATTTAAAGAAATAATTTATTATAAAAACCCCTACATTTGTGAATGTAGGGGTTTTTATTTGTTATTCACCAAAAACTGCAATATAATCTTTCTTAAACTTCTCAATTCCAGCATCTGTTAAAGGATGTTTTATACATTGTTCTATTACTTTATAAGGTACTGTTGCAATATCTGCTCCTGCTAATGCACAGTCTATTATATGTATTGGGTTACGTACACTTGCACATATTATTTCTGTATTTATATTATGAATTTCAAATATCTCAGAAATTGTTCTTATTAAGTCAATTCCTGGAGTTGCTATATCATCTAATCTTCCTAAGAATGGTGATACATATGTAGCCCCTGCTTTTGCTGCAAATAACGCTTGTGTTGGATTAAAAATAAGAGTTACATTAGTTTTTATTCCTTCTTTTGATAATACCTTAACTGCTTTAAGTCCTTCATCGGTCATAGGAATTTTTACAACCATGTTAGGATGTATTGCTGCAATTTCTCTTGCTTCCTTTATCATATCTTCAGCACTTACTGTTGTTGCTTTAACTTCACCACTTATTGCTCCATCTACAATAGATGTAATTTCCTTTATTACTTCTTTAAAATCACGACCTTCTTTTGCAATTAAAGATGGATTTGTAGTAACTCCACAAATAATTCCCATATCATTTGCTTTTTTTATTTCTTCAACATTCGCAGTATCAATAAAAAATTTCATAAACATACCTCCCTAAATTTATTATTTTTTTATAATATCATAGATACAAATAATTAGCAATTTTTACACAATATTGTTCCTACTTTATGTCATAATTTAATATTTATCACTCGTATTTTTAGTATCTATTCTAATCTATAACCATAATCTGAATAATATTCGTATTTACCATTATTATATTTAAGTATCGTTCCTTCTATTGCTTTATCTAGCAAGTTTTGAGGAATATCAACCTCTTCAAACTCGGATTCAGATAGATTGCTTAAATCTTTTAGAAATCTGTTGTTTCCCAGTTCTTCTGTCACCATGTATAAGTGTCCTTCTTTTCTATATTTCTGAAAATTTTTATTCTGTTTTTCTATTACCTTTTCTGCTATTTTTGTTATTTCTTCTTTTAATTCCTTTGTAGCATTTTTATCTAGTACATATTCGTCATTTTCTTTTTTAAATACATCATTTATCCCTATTTCCTTTGGCATATTATTTTTGTTTATTTCTATTTCTTGTATTTTATTGTTTTGAACTTTTAATATCGTATAAACCTCGTTATTATAATGTCTTTGATTATTTAACCAATATATCTTTTTATTATCTTTTGCAAAATACATTATCTCATCTTTGAAATTCTGCTTAGCATATTTTAATATAACATTATTTTCTTTCCATATTATAGAATTTCTATTGCCTGTTGTTAATTTATTGTTAGATATTATTTGCTCTATTATTGGAATTTCATCACTTCTATTATTTAATTTTTTTACTCTCATATTTTCTAAATAATCTGATAATTCTTGTATAAAAGCCTTTGCTTTTTCTCCTGATCTTAGTCCACTCGAAAAAAGATTTAATGAATCTAAATTCAATATGATCTTCACTCCTTTATTTAATATTGGAAATCTGCTATTGATAAATAGCAATAAGAATTAAACTATTTGAATTATATATTATCATGTTTGAATTTACAATATTTTTATAAAATTTTTTTGTCTTTTGTTAATTAATTGTTACTGCTCAGGATATAAAATGAGAAAATCTGCGAAGCCTTGCAAGAAACCTCCTTTAACAAAGGAGGTGGCAGTCCGAAGGACTGACGGAGGGTTCTTAATATTTTTTTAAAAGAACCCCCAGTCGCCTTCGTCGACATCCCCCTTGATAAAGGGGCTTTATAGCAATACTTACGAAGTTTATCTAAAAAAGGTCTGAACAGTAACAATTAATTCATTAGAAATTTTCTTGGCTTTCTCCTGTTGAATAATCAATAATTATTCCTGGTTGTACATTATAGCAATAAACATTAAAACATATTCCTTGACCATTATCTTCTACAGACCAGGCTTCCATTTGTACTCCACTTGCTAATTTATTATTTCCTTCAAAAATAGGCGTAACTCTATAAAGGACATGATTATTCTGATTATCTCGTATATACTCTGCAACTAAATTTTCAAATGGCAACATTCCTTCTGTATTTAAATATCTTGTTCCTGTAATTAAATTTTTCTTATTTGCATTCTCTCCTGCAAGTTGCCATCCAATTAAATGACAACGATTATATAAATATTTATCTTTAATTAAATTGTCATATCTCTTTTGAACCCAACCTGAAAGATCTTTAATTATCCCTATTTCTCCACGTTCTTCTCCTTCTGGTGGCATTACTTCTTTGCAAATATTTGCAAATGCCATACCACTTCTTCCAAGTTCATCCCATTCACTATATCTTTCAAAACTTTCCGTTGTATAGTCTTCTTCTTTGAAATATGGAATATTATTATTTATTTCTATATATGGGTTTCCTTGATATTCTGGAATTGTAGATAAATCAAATAGTGCACTTGTTGTTTGTACTTCTGTTTTTACTATATTGCTTTCTGTATTCTTATTTTCTTCTACCTTTTGCGTACCATAATATCCTGATACTGCAAGACATATTATTACTATTGCACTTATTAATAATTGATAGATACTTTGTTCTTTTTTATTTTTTCTTCTGCTCATAAACAATACCTCTTGTTATAGACTTTTTATTATATTATCATAAAGGTTCTTTTTAATCAATTAAAAAATAGCTATGTTTTTGCATAGCTATTTTGATTTTACTGCTACTTAAGTAGCTCCACGTGGATGTTCATTTTTAAATTTTAAACAACTGTATTAAAATTTGAAAATTGAACATCCAGCTTTGGTGGAGCGGATTTTTACGATAATTAAGAATAGTAGTTCTTTAATATTATTTACGTTTTTTTACTTCTAAGAAATATCCTGTTGTAGAACATATTAATAATACTGTCTCTAAAATCGTTCCAAATATAGACATTACATAAACGTTGTATGCTATCCATAATACTCCTATTGGAATTCCTAATAATTTATATATGTTTGTTTTCTTTTGCCATACTGATAATGTATATAGCATAGTAGCAATTACAGAAAGTAAGCTTAAAAATCCTTCATATGTAAATATTGCTGAGATAATTGATATTGCATAAAGTATTATTAATATAATAACATCTGTTTTATTAATTTTATCTCGTTTTCCATTTTTCTTTTCGTCTACTAAAAATATTATATTTCTTATTAGTGCAACTACGCACATTGCTAAGCCTGACCAAGCACTTAACAATAAGTACGCAACTCCATTTGCAATTATAGACAAGAAATTTATAATTAAAATATTCCTTCTATCTTTTGCATAATATGTTGCTCCTAATAATCCATATGTAATAACTGTAAATATTTGTGATAGTATGTATGCTAATGTCCACTCCATTATTTTGTTTCCTCTCTTTCCTTATCTTTTTGTATAATATTTTGTACTGCTGTTCTTGTAAAGCCTACATAGCTACTCTTTAAAGAGCCAAAATCATATAGATATCTAGTTATTGCTTCTCCTTGTATTACTATTTCCTCTAGTTCTTCGTCACTTACTTTTAATAATGTGCCTCTCGAAAGATCTTCATACCCTGCTTCAGTTCTTCCTACGTATACCGTTTGCCCATTATATTTTGCCTTTGCTAATTGTATATATCTCATTTGTTCTCTTTGTTCTTGATATCTCTTTACATATTCTTGTATTGTGCTTTCATCTAACATTTCAGATAATGAAACTTCTTTACCCGATAATCCATAACATATGTCTTGTAAACTATGCAAAATAAATTCATTAGACGGATTTATAACTCTAGTACGTCCTCCTGGTAAGCCCTTAATTCTATATGAAACGCAGTCTGCGCTATCTTCTATATTAGGAATGGTAATTTCTACATCTGTTATACTTATTGATTTTCTTTTCCTTTTGTTCTCTTCTTTTGAGTAAACTTCACATTCGCCTGTTTTAATATCTTCTTTAATCAGTATATCTCCACATCTGTGCATACTTTCAATTCCTTTTACTTTTGTTTTTAAACGTTTTAAAAAGTCTTGCATGAATTTTCCTCCTTTTTATTTTAATTTTAGCATATATAAATTTCTTAAAAATCCATTAGATAGCCTAGTTTCTTTTACAAATTTTAGTCCTACTCTTTCTAATGTTTTGCAACTTCCTATATTATCTGGATGTGCCATTGATATTATATAATCAAATCCTAATTTTCTAGCTAATTCTAATTCCATTGTTTGCAATTTTGTTGTTATTCCATTTCCTCTATATTCGGTTAAAACTAAATTTCCACCCAATTCACATACTGTATATTTTTCAAGTTCAAATTCTTTCTTAAAATCCTCAAGCATATTTTGTGACACATATAATTGTGCCATCCCCACAAGTCTATCACCATCGTATGCTCCATATAATGGTGCATAGTTATCTTCATCAAACATACTATCTAGTTCCCATTGTTCATATGGAATAAAATATTCTTGATTTTCTAATCCACCTAATACTGTATCTATAAGTTTAAATAATTGTTCTTTGTCCTTTGTTTCAATCTTTTTATAAGTTAGATTCATTTTAATACCTCCTTCAAATTTTTAGAATATTCTTTTAACTTTTGAAAACAGTTATATGCTTCCAAAACTTCTTTAGTGTTTCTAGAAATGTATCCTCTTGCTTTGCTTTCTTCTGGTAAATCTACAACTAATATGTTTTTATCGATTCCGTCCCAACCGTCTTTCACAATTTCTAATAACTTCGGTTCTTTTGCTTTTATTTCATCATAATCTACAAATAATGTTTTTATATTACTTTGCATATATATTTTTAATGTTTTATTTTGCTTAAACTCTTTTATTTTATCTTTACTAAATATAAATATTCTTTCTACGTTTACACCTATATTTGCTGCCTCTAAATTTATTTGTCTAAATTTCATCTCCTGAGATGATTCTGTCCACTCATCTTCAAGCATTGTAGAGGCACACCACAAATGTGATTCTTTGTTCATTCTTTTAAAGCAATTGTTTATAGCTTTATAAAATCTTCCTATCTCCAAATCTTCTGTCCTATCCTTTTTATTAAATTCTATTTTCCCACCATCTGTTGTTATTGTTGTTCCAGTAGTATTTTTAAATTTTATTAGCAAATTTACTATGTCTTCTGCTATGTCGCTATAATTAATAAGATTGGTGCTATTTTCATTTATCTCTAAAATCAATGCATTGATTTTTAAGCCAATCTCATTTTTTAATTTATTTGCTAGTTTCGCTTCTATTTTATTTCTGTTCTCCTTTTTATAATCAACAATTACTATACTAGATTCTGAATTTAATCTTTTAGAAAAATCTTCTATAAAGCTTTCTTCTAATTTATCTATGTTATTTATAGGAAAGTATATAAGTCCTTCATAGTAATCTTGTTCATTATTTTTTACTGAATTCAAATTATAACATCCTACTATATATCCTTCTTTTTCTAATAATTGTATTAAATATTCTTTAATTTCTTTTTTTACATTTACAATCATTATTCTTTTTTCTGTATTTATATATTTATAAATATTGCTTCTTCTATCAGATGGTTTCATTGTTTCTTCTGGTATTTCCCAAACCATTCCTGTTTTTCTTGCTCCGCTTATTCTTTCTTCTTTGCAAAGTTTAATTATTCTTCTTTCTGATATTCCCCATCTTTCTGAAAACTGTTTTGCTGTTAAATATGACATTTTAGTTCTCCTTCTAAATATTGTTCTGTATTCAGAATAATATTACTTATGTTTATATAATATACCATTTTCGGAACAATGTCAATGTTTTTTTATAAAAAAACAAGAATAAACTTTCTATTTATCCTTGTTTTTGCCTTTAAATCATATTTTTTATACATTTTTTAAATTTTCTTTAATTTGATCTGCCACTTTAAAAAATGTCTCTACATCTTGTTTTGATATGTCTTTAGCAATAAGTTTCTCCATTTCCAAGAGTTCCTTTATTAATACCTGATAGGTCTTTTCTCCTTTTTCTGTTAGTTTTATTTGTTTACTTCTGAAATCTTCCTTATCTTCAAATCTACCAATTATTCCATTTCTTTGCATTGTGTCTAATACTCCTGATATTGTAGATTTCCTTAGTCCAAATTCTTTTTCTATATCTTTTTGATATACTTTTTTCTTTGTTTCTGCTAAATATTCCATTATATCTATTTGGATTAGACTATAATGTTTTTTCTCTTTACATTTTATATGTTTTGTTACATACCTTGAGGTTAAAATATGAATGAATTTTATTTCTCTTCCAATTCTTTTTTCCATATCTTCTCCTTTTATTTAGAAATTGCAATATTATTCGTATCTATAAATTTTGCTAATATTTCTGCTGTTTTTTCAACTCCATAACTATCTACATTAATAGCTATATCATAATTCTTTAAGTCTCTCCAATTTTCTCTTGTATAATAATTATAATGTTTTTCTCTAGATTTATTGATTTTATTAATTTCAGACAATGCATTTTTCTCTTTTAGTCCATAATATTTTACTGCTCTTTTTACTTTGCTTTCATCATCACTATATAAAAATACATTTATTACATTTTTATTATCTCTTAATATAAAATTTGAACATCTTCCAATTATGACACATGCTCCTTTTGTCGCAATTTCTTTTATTGCCTTGCTTTCTGCAATAAATAAATTATCATCATTTGATAAGTTATTATAGTATTGTGTGTTAAAGCTTGATAATAAATTCCCATGAATATTTTGTTCATTTTTTTCTATGTATATTGCTGATAATCCACTTTTATTAGATACAATTTCAATTAAATCTTTATCATATAATTTTACTCCTAATTTATCTGCTAACAATTGACCTACATATCTTCCTCCTGAGCCATATTCTCTAGCTATTGTTATTACTATATTGTTTGTATTTTTGTTTTCTATTTCTTTCTTTTCATTTATTATGTTGCTCTGATTATCTGTTTTTCTAAGTTTTTTCATTTCAAATACTAACAAAATTGCTGAAATTAAAAATGCTAATCCATCTGCAATTGGTCCTGCATATAATACTCCCATTACATTAAAAAATTTTGATAACACTATTGCTGCTGGTACAAAGAATAGTATTTGTCTTGACAAAGTTAGAAATGCTGATTTGCTTGGTTTTCCTATTGCTTGAAAAAATATTCCTGATGAAATTTGTATTCCATTAACAAGTGTTAGCATTAAAAATGTTCTAAACGTTAAACATGCAAATTCATTATATGATGCATCTCCAGAACCAAATATTCCTATTAGTTTTTCTGGTATTGTTTGAAATAATATAAATGCAATTAATGAAATTATAAAACTTAATTTTAACACTATTTTTAATGTCTGCTTTACTCTATCATATTTTCTAGCTCCGTAGTTAAATCCTACTATTGGTTGACTTCCTGCTGCTATTCCTATTGTTATACTATATAATATTTGGCTAATCTTCATTACAATTCCAATAACTGTAATAGGAATATCTGTACCAAATTTACTCATTTCTCCATAATGTTTGAACAATGAATTTTGTACTGTTATTACAACAACTATTGCCATTTGTGTTATAAATGATGAAATTCCTAACATTGAAACTGTTCTAGCCATCTTCATTTCAAATTTAAAGCTTTTCTTTGTTAATTTTATTGTTTTAAATTTCTTAATATATAAAATGTTCATTAAAAATGTTACAAATTGTCCAATTATTGTTGCAAGTGCTGCTCCTGCAACTCCCCATTTAAGTACAAATATTGCTATTGCATCTAATATTATATTTAGAATAGCTCCAACTACCATTGAAGTCATAGAATATTTAGGTGAGCCATCTGCCCTTATTATTGAATTTAATGTAGTACCTATCATAACAAATGGAATTCCAATTGCAATTATATAACCGTAATTTAATGCGTATTCTCGTAAGTTCTCTGTACAACCAAACAGATTAACTAGCTGTGGTAAAAATATTAGAGTTATACCACACAATAAAACTGATACTATAATAGATATTATAATTCCATTTGCTACACCTTTCTCTGCTTCTTTTTTCTTATTTTCTCCCAATTTCAAACTTAAAAATGCTGATGTTCCATCTCCAAACATTAATGCAAATGCCAAGCATATCACTGTTATAGGAAAGACTACATTTGTTGCCCCATTTCCTAAATAATTTACTCCCCATCCTATAAAAATTTGGTCAACAATATTGTATAATGCATTTACTATTAATGATATTACACATGGTATTGCAAATTTTCTTAATAATTTTCCTATTTTTTCTGTTCCTAAATTTGTTTCTTCCATAGTTCCTCCTTTTTTCTTAAGTTAGGTCCCTAACATTTTTTCAAAAAAATAAGTTAGTTGCCTAACAGTTATTTATTATACTAAATATATATTTAATTGTCAATCTATAAAAAAAGACCAGCCTCAAGATTTGCATCCTGAGGCTGGTCTTTTCGCTTCTGATATGTAGCCTTTCGGCGGTGATTGCGGAGTCAGTCGAAGTGAAGGTGGAAACCGATGCCGGCCATCTCCACATGGAAGCCCTCGTCCGCCAGCGCGTCAGGGATGAACGGATTCCGGCCAAAGTCTAGGAAACCGCGCCCCATCTGAGCCTGCATCATGCAGTCCCGGAGGGTCTTTTCCTCGGCGTGCCCCTTGATGCTGTCGCTGAAGCCATTAATCAGCTGGGTCTGTTCGTTGCCTGTTGCTTTCTGGATCTGCATCAGTTTAGAAGCGAGTGTCATAGCTAAGACCTCCTAAAAGTTTTTTCCTTGGTCTAAATGACTTTTGCTATACCAAGATACTTTAATTATACCATTTTTCTGCCATTTTGTCTAGTTTTTGCCATCTTTCATGTACAGGGAAAGGACGCACCCTCATGGATGCGTCCTCCCTTGCTTCTATTGCACGGTTCAGTTCTCACCCTCCTTCTTGTCGAAGTGGATGTGGAAGCCGGCCCCGGCAGCCACGAGGACGAAGCCCTCTTCCTTCAGCGTCTCCGGCATGATGCCCGCCCTCCCGTAGTCGATGAAGCCGCGGCCCAGTTCGGCCTGCTCCAACCCGTTCAGGAGAAGGTCCTGCTCCGGATGTCCGTCGATCAGTTCGAGAAACTCATCGACAAGGACCTCTTTCTTGTCCCGGTCCTGTTCTTCCTTGATCTGCATCAGTCTAGAAGCGAGTGTCATATCTAAGACCTCCAAAAATTTTTTTTACTTGGTCTAAATGACTTTTGCTGTACCAAGTTATATTTATTATACCACTTTTCTGCTATTTTGTCTATTTTTTTCCTAATTTTACGTTAACTTTATATTCTCTACCACTTCTATTTACCAATAATTCTATAACGTCTCCCGGTGCTTTTTTATATATATAATTTCTCAATTCACTCATTCTATTAATAGAATTCCCATCTATTGATATTATAATATCTCCTATTTTTATATCTGATTTGGCTACTGGTCCATCTTGCATTATTTGAACAACATATATACCATTTTCAAATTCAATTTCTGTGTTTAAATATGGTACCACTTCTTTATCATATGCAAATATTCCTAAATATGCTTCGTCGAATTTTCCAGTACTTGCAAAACTTTCTATTACCGGTTTAACGACATTTATTGGTATTGAAAATCCAATTCCTTCTACATCTGCTATTTTTATTGTGTTAATTCCTATGACTTCCCCTTTTGAATTTATTAATGGTCCTCCACTGTTTCCATGATTAATACTTGCATCTGTTTGTATTAATCCTTCCATATAACTTGATTTATCATTTTCCTCTATCTTAATGGTTCTATGCAATCCACTAATTATCCCTGAAGTGACTGTTCTTTGGAATTCTACTCCTATTGGATTTCCAATTGCATATACTTTTTCCCCTAAATCTATTGAATCAGAATTTCCTAAGTTTAAATATGTCAACCCATTTTCTTCTATCTTTACTATTGCTACATCTAAGTCAGCATCTGCCCACACAGTACTTCCTTTGTAGGTTTTTCCGTTTTCTAGTGTTACATAACATGAACTATATTTATTACCAGCAACATGCCAATTAGTTAATATATATCCGTTATTTGATATTATCATTCCGCTTCCTAATCCAAGTTCTTCTATTTTTGAAGACGCAAAAACTGAATCGCCAACATCTTTTATCTTAGATATTCCAACAACACCTTTAGTAATTTCTTTTATAGATACTTCATCATTATTAGTTTCTATTTTCTGTTCTGTTGATAATCTTTCTACACCTTGTTTATTATTGTTATTATTATTTGCTTTAGTTTCTACATTAATTTTTAGATAAAAATCATATAAATATATAGTCATAGCAATTATTATTCCTGTATATATAAAAACAAGAAAAAACTTTTTCATTTTACTTTCTTTTTTTTCGTACCTGTACATTTTTCCTCCCATTTTCAAGTATTTCCAAATATTGTTTTTTTAAACATAAATCGTTGACTTATATTTTCTTTAATGATATAGTGATACTTAAAGAATATATTATAGAGGTGTTCCCATGAAGAAAGATTTTTATGAGTTAACCAATCCACAAAAGAATATCTGGTCTATGGAACAGTTTTATACTGGTACTAATATAAATAATATCTGTGGTACCTTACTAATAAAACAGAATGTAGACTTAAATATATTAAATAAATCTATAAATTTATTCATTAAAAGCAATAAAAGTTTTGGTCTAAATTTCAAAGAAGAAAATGGAAATCTTATTCAATATTTTACAAATCAAGAAGAAGTATCTTTCGAAAGAGTAAATGTCAAAAATTATGAAGAAGTTCGAAAACTTGCCCAAAATATAGCAGAAGAAGTATTTGATATTAAAGATAAAAAATTATATAAATTTGTTTTATTTAAATTAGAAAACGGATATGGTGGTTTCATTGTATTAACTCATCATATTATTTCAGATGCAGCAACATTTGCATTAATTGGAACAGAAACCGTAAAAAATTATATAAACATATTAGAAAATAAAGAAATTAAATTAAAAAGCTACTCTTATGAGGACTATATAAAATCAGAGCAAGACTACGTTAATAGTAATAAATTTTTAAAAGATGAAGAATACTGGCATAATATTTACTCTTCAACTCCAGAAGTTGCTCGTATTCCAAGTAATAAAATAGTTGAAAATACTAAGCAGTCAGAAAAAGCAAATAGAAAAAATTTTGTTATAGAAAAAGAATTACTAAATAAAATAGAAAATTTCTGCAAAGAAATTAAAATTTCTAATTTCAATTTTTTTATGGCAATTTATGCAATTTATATAAGTAGAGTGTCAAACTTAAAAGATTTTGTAATAGGTACACCTATTTTAAATAGAACTAATTTTGATGAAAAACATGCAACTGGAATGTTTATTAATACTGCTCCATTACGTATAAAAATTGAAAAAGATGTAACATTTATAGACTTTGTAAAAACTATTTCGCAAAGTTCTTTAGGTATGCTTAGACATCAAAAATATCCTTATGAAAATCTCTTAAAAAGTTTGAGAAAAACTCAAAAAGATTTGCCTAAACTATTTGATATAATGTTATCTTATCAAATAACCAAAGCAAATGATAGAGATATAGATTTGCCTTATGAAGTTGAGTGGTTTCCATCTTCTACTATACCAAATGAAATGTATATTCATTTGCATGATAATAATGATCAAAACAATTTAACTATATCTTATGATTATCAAATTCAAAAATATGATGAAGTAGATATAGACAACATTCACATGCGTATTTTACATATTATAAATCAGGTAATTGTAAACAATAATATCTCAGAAAAAGATATTGAAATAATTACTTCTGATGAAAAAAATAAAATTATAAATGAATTTAATAATACAGATAAAGAATATCCTCATGATAAAACAATTGTAGACTTATTTGAAAATCAAGTTCAGAAAACTCCAGATAATATTGCTGTTGTTTTTGAAAATGAAAAAATAACATATAAAGACTTAAATGAAAAGGCTAATCAATTAGCTCTTTACTTACATAATAAAGGAATAAAAGAGAACTGTATAGTAGGAATATTATTAGAAAGATCTATTAATATGATAGTAGCTATACTTGCAGTATTAAAAAGTGGAGGAGCTTATATTCCAATAGATCCAGACTATCCAAAAGATAGAATAGAATATATGTTAGAAGATAGTAATTGCAAACTTTTAATATCTACTAAAAAATTATACCAAAACTCAAAATTTAATATAGAACATATTGATATTGATGATAGTGAAATTTACAAAAATGATGCCAAAAACCTAAATTTAAAAATCAATCAAGAAAACTTATCTTATATAATTTACACATCTGGTTCAACTGGAAAGCCAAAAGGAGTAATGTTAAAACATAAAGGACTAAGTAATTTAATTAATTATTGTAATAATTATATTAAATATTTAATGGATAATAAATATAGAACAGTAATTTCAGTTACAACTATAAGTTTTGATATATTTTTCTTTGAAAGTATAATATCACTTCAAAAGGGATTAAAACTTGTAATTGCAAATCAGCAAGAACAAACTATTCCTGAACTTTTAAAAGATTTAATAAATAGAGAAAAAGCTGAAATAATACAGACAACTCCTTCAAGAATGAAATTATTATTAGATAATATTAAAAATATTGAAGAAATAAGTAATTTAAAATATATTACTTTAGCTGGTGAGCAATATCCTATTACTCTAGCTGAAAGATTAAGAAAAATTAAAGATGTAACATTATATAATGGTTATGGACCGAGTGAAACAACAATATTTTCAACTTTAACAGATGTAACAAATGTAAAAGAAATGACAATAGGAAAACCTTTAGATAATACTCAAATATATATTTTAGATAATAATATGAATATCTGCCCAATAGAAATTTCTGGAGAATTATATATATCTGGTGATGGTGTAGGAAATGGATATATAAACAAAGACGATTTAACAAAAGCAAGTTTCTTGAAAAACAAATTTAATAATAATAGTTTATTATATAAAACTGGAGACCTAGGATATTTTAACAATAATGGCACAATAACTTGCTTAGGTAGAGCTGATAACCAAGTTAAAATAAGAGGTTTAAGAATTGAACTTGAAGAGATAGAAAAAGCGATTTGTTCTATTGAGGAAATAAGAGACTGCGTAGTATCCAAAAAGCAAAATACAGAAGGTCATGAGTTTTTATGTGCTTACTATATAGAAAATAAAAATATAGATGTATCTAAAATTAGAGATGTTTTACAAAAAAAATTAACTAGCTATATGATCCCTCAATATTTTGTAAAAATGAACAACCTACCATATACTTCAAATGGAAAAGTGGACAGAAAGAAATTACCAGAACCTCAAATTCAAGATTCGAAAAAGGAAATTATTAAACCTAGAAATGAAACTGATTCTAAACTTATTCAAATATTAAAAGATTTGCTAAATATTAATTCTATTAGTATTGATGATTCATTTCTTGAACTTGGTGGAGATTCTCTATATGCTATAAATTTAAGCATTAGAATAAAAGATAAATTTAATGTTCAAATATTTTCTAAAGATATTTTGGAAAATCCAATTGTACAAAATTTATCTGATATGATAAGTAATGAAAGTAATATATTAGAAAATAAAGTTATAGAAAAAATACCAGAAGCAGAATTTTATAAAATATCTTCTGCTCAAAAAAGAATTTATTTTGCAAGTCAAGTTGCAGGAAATTCTTCTACTTTATACAATGTACCTGGTGGAATAATAATAAATGGTGAAATTGACTCAACTAAACTAGAAAAATGCTTTAATGCTTTAATCTCAAGACATGAAAGTTTAAGAACATTTTTTGAACTTAATAATGAAAATGTTGTTCAAAAAATCGAAAAAAACATAGACTTTAAATTAGAAATTGAAAATATATCTAATTTTGAAAATTTACAAAGTATATTTAAAGAATTTATTAAACCATTTGATTTAAGCAAAGCTCCTTTATTTAGAGCAAAACTTTTAAAATTAAAAAATGAAAAATCTGTTATATTAGTGGACATGCATCATATTATATCTGATGGTGCATCACTATCAATTTTAACTGATGAATTATCTAATTTATATAATGATAAGCACTTAACGGATTTAAAAGTCACTTATAAAGATTTTGCTGAATTTGAAAGTGAACAATTTGAAACTAAATTTTTTAAAGAAGCGGAAAATTATTGGATAAATCAGTTTTCTGGCGAGATACCTGTTTTGAATTTACCTACAACTTATACAAGACCTGCTGTTCAGTCTTTTGAAGGAAGAAAAGTCTATTCATCAATAGATTTAGAAACGAAACAAAAAGTAGATGCTTTGGCTAAGAATTTAGATATAACACCATTTATGATATTTTTATCTGCATATTATATTTTACTTTCAAAATATACTGCTCAAGATGATATTATAGTTGGCTCTCCAATTGTAGGACGAGATATGTTAGAAACTCAAAATTTAATTGGAATGTTCGTAAACACTTTAGCTTTAAGAAATAAAATAGATGCTAGTTTATCATTTAAAGAATTCGTTTTAAGTATTAAAGAAAATATTTTAAATGCGTATAAATATCAAACATATCCTTTTGATGAACTAGTAAATAACCTAAATATAAAAAGAGATACAAGTAGAAATCCATTATTTGATACAATGTTTATTTATCAAAGTAATCGTTATGATACTATCGATTTTAATGGTATAAGTGCTGAATATTATATTCCAGATAGCGGAATATCAAAATTCGATTTATCTTTAGAGCTATTGCCAAGTAGCGATAAAATTAAACTTTCTTTTGAATATGCTACAAAATTATTTAATGAAGATTTTGTTCAAAATTTATCTGAGCATTATTTAAATATTTTAAATGTTATTTTAGAAAATGTAGATACAAAAGTAGAAGATATTTGTATGCTTTCAGAAAAAGAAAAGAATAAAATATTATTCGAATTTAATAATACAAATAAAGAATATGAAAAAAATAAAACTATTTCTAAATTATTTGAAGAGCAAGTGGAAAAAACACCAGAAAATATAGCAGTCATCTGTGAAAATAACAGTTTAACTTTTAGAGAACTAAATGAAAAGGCTAATAGTTTGGCTAATTTCTTAAGAAATAATAATGTTAATAAAAATAGTTTAGTTGGAATTATGCTTAATCGTTCTGTAGAAGTAATGGTAGCTATGCTTGCTGTAATAAAATCTGGTGGTGCTTATATTCCAATAGATCCTACCTATCCAAAAGATAGAATTGACTATATGCTAAGTAGTAGTAATGCTGAAATTTTGCTAACAACTGAGCATTTAGCAAATAATATAGATTTTAAAAATAAAATAAATATTGATTTTAATAATAATGAAATATATAATCTATCTCATGAAAATTTAGAAAATATTAATGAACCAGATGATTTAATTTACTGCATTTTTACTTCTGGTTCAACAGGAAAACCAAAAGGTGTCATGATTCAGCATAGAGTAATTTCTAATTTTACAAATTACTGTAATAATTATGTGGATTACTTAAAAACTCCAAATTATGATACAATAGTTTCTATAACCACTGTATGTTTCGACTTATTTGTTTATGAGGCTCTAATATCATTACAAAGAGGCTTAAAATTAGTAATTGCTAATGAAAATGAGCAAACAACACCCCAATTATTAAATAATTTAATAGAGAAAAATAGTGCAAATATACTTCAAGCTACTCCTTCTATAATGCAAATATTTTTAAATAATTTAGAAAATATGCCTGCTTTGAAAAAGCTTCAATATGTTATTCTTGCAGGTGAGCAATTGCCTTTAAGTTTAGTACAAGAATTACATAAATTAAATATAGTTGTTTATAATGGATATGGACCTAGTGAAACACACTATTGTACTCTTGCAAAAATGAATAATGATATTATAACTATTGGTAAACCAATATATAACTCTCAAATGTATATTTTAGATAAGAAATTTAACCCTGTACCTGTTGGAATTACTGGAGATATCTATATATCAGGCGAGTGTGTTGGAAAAGGATATTTAAATAATAAAGAATTAACAGATAAAAGCTTTATTAAAAATCCATTTCTTCCAAATACTATGATGTACAAAAGTGGAGATTTGGGTGCATATCTAAATGACGGAAATATACTTTGTTTAGGACGTTCTGATCATCAAATAAAAATTAGAGGATTGCGAATTGAACTTGAAGAAATAGAATCTCTTATTTTAAAATATCCAAATATAAATAAAGTAACTGTAGTAAAACAAACTATACAAAACAGGGAATTTATTTCTGCATACTTTGTAGCAAATAAACGAGTTGTTATAAATGAACTTAGAAAATATTTATCACATAGTCTTCCACGATATATGGTTCCTTCATACTATACTGCTTTAGATGATTTACCATACACACCAAATGGAAAAGTAGATAAAAAGACTCTTCCATTGCCTACAAATATATTAAATACAAATAAAGAAGATTATGTTGCGCCAAAAACAAAACTTCAAAAACAATTAGTTAATATATTTGAAAAAACGCTAAACACTAAGCCAATTGGAATAAATGATAATTTCTTTGAATTAGGTGGAGATTCACTTTTAGCTATGAACTTAAATGTGGAATTTCAAAAAATATCTAATAAAATTACTTATCAAGATATTTTCAGATTCCCAACAATTTGTGAATTAGAAGAAATTATAGAATCTAATGATAAAAAATCAATGTTTAGTAAAGTGCAAAATTTACCTGACAGTTTTATAGATATACTAAGCGATTCTCAAAAACGTGAAAAAATAAAAAAATATTATCCAAAAAACATTTTACTAACTGGAAGTACTGGATTTTTAGGTATACATATTTTAGAGGAATTATTAAGATTAGAAGATACTAATATATATTGTATAATTAGAGATGAACCTGGAATTACATCAACAGCAAAACTACACCAGAAATTAAATTACTATTTTGGAAATAAATATGATAATTTAATAAACAATAGAATATTTGTAATAACAGGAAATATATCTAAACCTGGCTTTGGCTTAAATCAAGAAGATTTATTAAATTTAGCAAATTCTATAGATGTAATAATAAATAGTGCTGCTAATGTTGCACATTATGGAAATTATGCCGACTTTTACAACGCTAATGTTTTAAGTGTAAAATATATTATAGATTTCTGTAATACTTTTAAAAAGAAATTGTATCATATTTCTACTATAGGTGTTGCAGGTAGAACGCTCGATTCATCTTATCCAAAGTTTCTTAAAAAGACTAAAGTAATATTTGATGAAACAGATTTATATATTGGTCAGGATCCTGAAAATATATATACATTTACTAAATTCAAAGCTGAAGTTCAAGTTCTAAATGCTATAAATGATGGTTTAGATGCTTATATATTACGTATGGGAAATTTAATGCCTCGTTATAGAGATGGAATTTTCCAGGAAAATGTAGCAGATAATGCATTTATGAACAGACTTGCTTCTTTTGTAAGAATAGGAATGGTTCCAGAATATATGTTACACAATAAGCTTGAAATTACGCCTGTAGACTATGCAGCAAAGTCAGTGTGCAAAATATTAACACATAAAACAGATACAAACCGCATTTTTCATTTATGTAATCCAAAAACTGTTTCTGTAATTAAATGCTTAAATGTTTTAAAAAAATTAAATTACAATATAGAGTTTTTACCTGAAAAAGACTTTATAGATAGAATTAATAATATTTTAAAAAGTGAAGAAGCTAAAAACTTATTAAATATTATCATTGATGACTTTGACGAAAATATGCATATAAATTATAATACCGATATGACATTAAAATCAAAATTTACAACCAAATATTTAAGAAAAACTATTTTTTATTGGCCTAAAATTAATGATAAATATTTAGTTAAATTTATAAATATACTAAGGAGGATTTTGTAAATGTTTACTAACGATAAAGTTGTTCTTGGCATTCTAATATTTCTTTGTGTTTTATTAATGGCTCTTTTAAGGTCATTACTTAATAGAAAAAATAAAAAGCATCTACATGTTGCGTTTATTGTAATATTTGTATTAATGCTTACTTGGCTTGGATTTATGATATTACAAATACTTTTTATGGATAAAATTAATATTAATATAAAATATTTCTTCAATTTTTATTATATTAGTTTATGCTTTTTACCAATTGCACTGCTATTTATGGCTTTAGCCTTTGAAAAAAATGCTGTTGTTCTTAAGAGAATTCATATATTACTATTCATAATACCAATATTATCCGTTCTTCTTGTCTGGACAAATGATGCTCATCATTTGGTTTATAAAGAATATTCTCTTAATATTTCTACTGAATATGGATGGTATTTTTATGTACATACTTTTTACACATATGCTTTATTTGCAGTTTCTTGTTTTATTTTAATAAAATATTCTATTAAAAATGCAGGTTTCTTTTCAAAACAAGCAATATTAATAATTATTGGTATACTTATACCTTTAGTAGTTAATATTTTAGGAAGCTTACAAATAGTAGAAATTTCTATATATGCAACGCCAATAACCCTTGCTATTACTATTGCATGCTTTAGTTTTGCTATTTTTAAATTTGATCTTTTTAAAATTACACCTATTGCTATGCAAAGGATTGTTGATAGAATATCTGATAGTTTTATAGTAATTAATGATGATAATATTATCACAGATTTTAATAATACGTTTTTAAAGACATTTAATTTAAAAGCAGAGAATATCAGAAATCTTAATTTTATTAAATTTATTAATTCAACAAAGTTAAACTTTGACATAAACTCAGTAACTAAAATTCTAGAGAAAAGCCAGAAAACAGAGAAAACTATAATTGTAAAACAAGAATTACAAATTGGAGATAGTTATTTTAATGTTGAAGCAAGTGGTATATTTTCTGGAATAACTTTCTTGGGAACACTATTTTTGTTCAAAGATATTACACAACATATGCATGACGTGGAAATAATAAAGGATAACCAAAATATTTTAATAGAACGAGAACGTTTAGCATCTCTCGGACAAATGATTGGTGGTATTGCTCATAACTTAAAAACTCCTATAATGTCCATTTCTGGAGCAACTGAAGGGCTATCAGATTTGATTGATGAATATTCAACATCTGTAGGGGATCCTGAAGTAACTAATGAAGACCATCAAGAAATAGCAAAAGATATGAGAGAATGGATTTCTAAAATTCAAACACATCTTTCTTATATGTCTGATGTAATTACTACTGTTAAAGGGCAAGCAGTTACATTTTCTGAAAATGCTTCCTTCCCTGACTTTACAATTGGAGATTTAATTAGACACATTAATATTTTAATGAAGCATGAATTAAGTAATGCTTTAGTTGAATTAGAAGAACATATACAAATAGAAAAAAGTACTTCTATAAAAGGAAATATCAATAGTTTAGTACAAGTTATAAATAATATGATTTCTAATGCTATACAAGCATATAATGGCAGAACTGGAGAAAAAATTATACTGTCTGCTTATAGAGAAGGAAAGAATAAATTAGTTATAAGCATACAAGACTTTGCAGGAGGATTACCTGCTACTGTAAAAAGCAAGTTATTCAAAGAAATGGTAACAACAAAAGGAAAGGCTGGTACAGGACTTGGATTATTTATGTCTTATTCAAATATTAAAGCTCATTTTAATGGAGATATTAAGTTCGATACAGTTCAGGGAAAAGGCACAATATTTTATATAGAAATACCAGTTTAAATTTAGAAAAAATAGCTCCACATGGATATTCATTTTTTTAATTTTAATCAACTGCATTAAAATTAAAAAAATCGAATATCCAGCAAGATGGAGAGGACTTGTAAAAATCAAGATACTATTTTTTATGAAAAAAACCGATAAGATTAAAATCTTATCGGTTTAATTTTTTATTAATTATATAAATAATATTGTGGATTGTATACTGCTCCGTTTACTCTTATTTCGAAATGTAAGTGTGGTCCTGTTGACCATCCTGTTGAACCAACTTCTCCTATTGCCTCACCTTGAGCAACTGTTTGCCCTACTGAAACATATAATTTGCTACTATGTGCATATAATGTTTCTACGCCATTTCCATGGTTTATTTTTATACACCAACCATAACCTGTTGTTGACCATCCTGCAAATGTTACTGTTCCACCTTCTGCTGCATGGTATACTGTACCTGTTGGTGATGCTATGTCTAATCCTGAATGATTTCCACTGCTTCTTGGTCCAAATCTTGATGTTATTGAATATCCTGATGTTATTGGATGTATTAAACTTACTCCATATTGTGAAAGATCTACTTTTCCAGATGCTACTGTGTATCCTCCTGTACTTGAACCACTTGCTCTACGTACTACTGGTTTTTTCTCATATAATCCTGCAACAATTGTATCTTTCTCTGAGAATTCACCTAATTCTATGTTATATACTTTTGTATATGATAAATCATCTATATTGTTGCTTTTCTTATCTTTTAATTCATCTATTGCAGCTTCCGCTTCTTCTTTAGTTGCAACATAATATTTTTCTTCTCCATCGTCTATTACTGCGTAATATTCATAATATGTTGTTCCTAAAGTTTTCATTTTTTCTATTATTTGATCTGTATCTTCTACTTTATCTCTTTTTACAAAACATAGTGAATATTCTGGTAATGTTTGTATATCTATGAATGCGATATTGTTTTCATCTCCATTTTCCATATATTCATTTATTGTTTTTTGTAATCCATTTTTATCATCTGTATATCCTATAAACTCTCCATTTAGTGTTACGCTGTATGTTGTTTTATAGAATGCCGATATTATTCCTGCTAATGCTAATGTTGGAATAAGTAAAATTAGTACTAACTTTAGAGAACTTCTAAGATGCACAAATGCCTTTTTAATACTTGTTAAAATTTTAAACACTCCCTTTTTTTACATTTATTTCCATCGCTTTTGGTATTATAACATAAAAAACAAATTAACGCAAGCCCCATATGTAATATTTTAGGCAGACCAAGGCCTGCCTTATTTTACTACGGAAACAGCCTTTTTCTATTTTGATACTTCGTTTTTTACTGTTTGTATTTGATTTTGGTCTGCTGGTCCTGCTGGACTATAATATCCTTTAATTTCAGCTACTTTAAACAATTCGTATTGAAAAGCTTCATCATTATTTCTTATTTGCTGAATTGTTTGTCTTAATTGCATATTTTCCGCTTCGGATATTACTCCTTGATATGTTGTAAGTGTAGCTTTAGTACCTTCTAATATATCATTTACCATGTACTTCTCTTCCATTTCAACCTCCTAGTTTAAAAATGTTAATAATTTTTGTTTTGTGTTTAATGCATCTTGTGCTGCTTTTGTAAACATTTGCTTAATTTGTGGGTCAACACATTGTGCTGCATAAGTATTTAACTTTTGATAAGATGTATCTTGTGCCCCTATTAAGTGTCTTAAGTTTTGTAGTTCTACTTGTGTTAAATCTGCCATTTTTATCATCCTTCCTTTTAATTTTACATGTTTATTATTTCCAGTTCTTTTAGTTATATGCAAAAAAGAGGTAATTTTTTGTTTTAATTACCCCTTTTATAGAATTTTTAATCTTTAATTTCCAAATTTGCAAACTTTGCCATTAGCCTCTTATGTCCAACTTTTTCAAATGAAATATCTAATTTTAAATCATCTTCTTCTGGTGCTATATCTGTTATAACACCTTCTCCAAATTTTTTATGGAATATTGTTTGTCCAACTTTATATTGTGATAAGTCTGAAGTTACTGGTTTTGCTGCTATTGTATTTAAGAAACTTTCTGCTGTTCTAAATTGATATGCCGGAGTTACTTTTGAAGTACTTATTTTTGAAACATATGTTGTAGCAGTTGTAGTATTTCCTCCATATGTCCATTCTCTTTCTTTTGACTTTGTTTCTCCTACCCCTTGTTTTTCTACTAGTTCTTCTGGAATTTCTTCAAGAAATCTTGATATTTTATTACAAGATGTTGAACCAAATATCGTTCTTTGCTCTGCGCATGTCATGTATAAATATTCTCTTGCTCTTGTTATTCCTACATAACATAAACGTCTTTCTTCTTCTAATTCTCTAGTTTCTCCTATTGACCTATAACTTGGAAATAGTCCTTCTTCCATTCCTATTAAAAATACTACTGGAAATTCTAGTCCTTTTGCTGTATGTAATGTCATAAGTGTAACAGAATCTTCTGTTTCTTCCATGTTATCAATATCACTTGAAAGTGTTATACTTTCCAAAAATTCTGATAATGAATTATCTGCATTTTGCTCTTCAAATTCCATTGCAACAGTTAAAAATTCGTCTAGGTTTTCTATTCTACTTTTTGCTTGTGCTGTATTTTCTAATTCTAAAGCTTTGGTATATCCTGTTTTATTTAAGACTTCTTTAATTATATCTGATACCAACATCTCTGTCTTTTTGCTTGATAGTTCTTCTATTACTGAAACAAATTCTCTAGAATTTAAAAATACTTTGTTTAGTCCATAAGTTTCAGCATTTTTTATAACTTCATACATTGATATATCATTTGCTTCTGCTATATTTGCAACTTTTTCTAAACTTGTCGCACCTATTCCTCTTTTTGGCTCATTTATTACTCTTTGTAGACTAACATTATCTGACGGATTCTGTATTATTCTCAAATATGCTATTGTATCTTTAATTTCTTTTCTTTCGTAGAACTTTAAGCCTCCAATTATCTTATATGGCATATTTTCTCTTCTTAAAATATCTTCCATACTACGTGATTGTGCATTCATTCTATAAAGAATTGTAAAATCTGAATTTTTATAATATTCTTCTCTTTTTAATTTATTTATTTGCTCTACAACAAAATCTGCTTCTGCATATTCATTATTTAATCTTGCAACAACTGGAATATGCCCACCTTCTTGTTCTGTCCACAAATTTTTTTCATATTTTTTCTCATTATGCTTAATTACTGCATTTGCAGCATCTAATATCGCTTTTGTTGATCTATAATTTTGTTCTAATTTTATTATTCGTGTTCCTGGAAAATCTTTTTCAAAATTCAATATGTTTGAGATGTCTGCTCCTCTAAATGAATAGATTCCCTGGTCATTATCTCCAACAACTGTTATATTGCCATGTCTGCATGATAGCAATGTTATTAATGTAAACTGTGCTTTATTTGTATCTTGATACTCATCTACTAGAACATATTTAAATTTATCTGAATAGTATTCCAATACATCTGGATTTTCTGTTAATATCGTTATAGTTAAATTGATTATATCATCAAAATCTACTGCATTGTTCTTTTGTAGTTTTACTTGATATTTCTCATATATTTCTGCTATTTTTTCTTTTCTATATTCTCCATTTGCTCTTAATTTATATTGAGTTGGTGTTAACATTTCGTTCTTTGCATTACTAATTTCTGCTAGAACGCCTCTGTCCGTAAAGATTTTATCATCTAAATTTGCTTCTTTTAGGCATTCCTTTACTAAGGCTTTTTGGTCTGATGTATCAAAAATTAAGAAATCTGAATTATATCCGAGTCTTTCTATATACCTTCTCAAAACTCTTAAACATATAGAGTGGAAAGTTCCAACCCACATATCATTTATTCCTTCTCCTATTAAGTTTCCTATTCTTTCTTTCATCTCATTTGCTGCTTTATTTGTGAATGTAATTGCTAATATATTCCATGGTTTTACATTTTTTTCTGTAATTAGGTATGCAATTTTATGTGTTAATACTTTTGTTTTTCCACTTCCTGCTCCTGCTATTACCAAACATGGTCCTTCTGTATTTATTACAGCTTCCTTTTGTTTATCATTTAATCCTTCTAGTAGCTCCATTATTTTTCCAACCTTTCGTATTTTATTAGCTAGAGCGATTATTAATAGTTACCGTTCACATCTAATTTGTTTAATTGTGCCATGTAGCTCCACATGGATGTTAACTTTTTAAAAACCGACGAAGAAGGATTTTTTAAAGGTCTAACATCCAGTAAGATGGAGCGGATTGTATAGCAAACCTGTGAATTATAATTAATAATCGCCCTTACATTTAAATTATATCTAATATATATTTCTCTGGTTCAACTTTTTGACTTATGATTTTGTATGTTTCTTTTAATTTTCTTGCTGCCTCTTTTCCTTTTTTTTCATCATTTGCATGAATGTATGCTAGAGTCTCTCCTTTTTCCACTTTATCTGCAATCTTTCTTTCTACTATAATTCCAACTGCATGGTCTATACTATCTTCTTTTCTTACTCTTCCTGCTCCTAATTCTACTGATATTTCTCCTACTGTCCTTGCATCTATCTCTGATATATACCCCGATTCCTCTGAAATTACTGGAATTACATATTTAGCTTTTTCAAATTTTTCTGGATTTTCTATGTAACTTATATCCCCACCTTGACTACTGATTAACTCTAAAAATTTGTTATATGCTTTTCCATTATTTATATTTTCTAATATTTTATTTTTGTTTTCTTCTAAGTTATCTCCTTCTCCTGCAAGTTTTATTATTTGGCTTCCTATTCCTAAAATTATTTCTTTAATATCTGCTGGAAGATTTCCTTTTAAACATTCAATAGTTTCTAAAATTTCTAATGTATTTCCAACTGCCTTGCCTACTGGTTCATCCATATTTGTTAATACACACACTGTCTCTCTTCCTGCTAGAGTTCCAATTTCTTTCATTAATTTAGATATTTTTGTAGCATCTTCTTTTGTTCTCATAAAAGCTCCACTACCTACAGTTACATCTAGAACTATTTTTTCAGCTCCCGCAGCTATTTTCTTACTCATTATACTTGAAGCAATAAGAGGCATACTTCCAACACATGCTATAGTATCTCTCAAAGCATATAATTTTTTATCTGCTGGTGCTAAATTTGCTGTTTGTCCAATAACACTTATACCTGTTTTCTTTACTATTTCTATAAACTTTTCTACAGGAATTTCTGTATTATACCCTGGTATAGACTCTAATTTATCTATTGTTCCTCCAGTAAAACCTAAACCTCTACCAGACATCTTCGCAACTGGAATTCCAAGAGAAGCTATTATTGGCATTAAAACTATAGTGATTTTATCACCTACACCACCTGAACTATGTTTATCTACTACTGTTTTGTTTAGTACAGATAAATCTAATGTTTCTCCAGAATTAGCCATTGCTAGCGTTAAATTTGTAGTTTCTTCCTTTGTCATACCATTTATGTATATTGCCATAACCAGGGCTGCTGCCTGATAATCTGTAACTGTACCTTTAACATATTCTGTTACGAAAAATTCAATTTCTTCTTTTGATAACTCTTTGTTATCTCTCTTATTACTAATTACTTGCCCAATATTCATAAAATACCTCCTTTATTTATATAAAATTTTTAATAAAGCTCTTTCTATGTAGTAAGCAAGGACCAAACTCCTTTATTGCCTGTATATGTTTTGCTGTGCCATATCCTTTATGTCCTGCAAAACCATATTCTGGATAAATTTCATCATACTCTCTCATAATCCTATCTCTTGTAACTTTTGCAATTATTGAAGCTGCTGAAATACTATACACCTTTGCATCTCCCTTTATTATTGACGTATATGGAATTCCACATGTATCCATATGTTCTAATGCATCTACAACTATTCTATCCGGTTTAACTTTCAAATTTGTTATAGCTATTTTTAGTGCTTTTTTAGTTGCATTTAATATATTTATTTCATCGATTTCTTTTTGATCAACTATTCCCACAGACCACGCTATTGCCTCTTCTGTAATTAATTCATATAATTTTTCTCTCTTCTTTTCAGATACTTTTTTTGAGTCATTTACTCCTTCAATGAAAGATTCTGGCTTCATTATTACAGCTCCAACAACAACAGGCCCAGCTAGTGGGCCTCTTCCTGCTTCGTCTATTCCTACTATATGTTCTATTCCTGTATTATATAAATTCTTTTCAAATTCCTTTAGCTTGTTTAATCTTTCAATTTCCTGTTCCTTCATTTTCTGTGTTCTCACCTTCAACTAATTCTACATTTTCTTCTGCTTCATTTTTTTGTGGCACATCATCCTTTGGGTCTATTTCTTTCAATGAATATTTTCCATCAATTCCTTTTGAATAATATATTTCTCCTGCATTATAATCTACGATATAAAATTCTTCAGTGTCTATTTTTATTTGTGATAAACCATTATTATTTACATCTTCTTGTGTTATTATATATAAATTTGAATTTTCTATTTTTGATAATTCTTCCTTTAATTCTTCTGATATTTTATATTCTGTTTCATTATTTTCTAAATTTACTGTTATTCCTATTAAAGCGTTCTCCTCTTCATTTACTACATGCTTATTTTGTATATTTTTCGTTAATGCTTGTATTGATAACATATGTGATTTTATATTTTCTATATTTTCTGTTTCTACTTTTGCTTTTATGTGTTTTATTCCAAATATTGCTAGTGCAATAAGAATTATTACTATAATAATTAATAATATTAATGAAACTCCCTTTTCTGATTTAAACTTCATTTTCTCTCCACCTTTCAATAATACTGTATAATATTATATATGTATATTGAATTTTTTTCAAGCCCTAATTCCTTTAAAGTTAAATTTCCGTAGTTTTTCCGTATTTGCTCGATTATGTTCCACGTGGAACTTTTTAGAATAGATTTTATTAATTATAATGTATATTTTTCTAAAATATGTCTTATATTATACTTTATTTAAAATAATTTATTTTTTAATTTTTTTTTAATATAAATATTGTACTCTAGGTAATATCTAAGTATAATATGTATGGAGGTTTTATTATGAATAATGATAATGATTTTTTTCAAAGGTTTGATACTCCTAGTTCAAAATCTCAAACAAAAAGTATATCTACAATAATTGTAGCTTGTATCATTTCTATAATCGCATCTATTCTTGTTTGCTCTCTTTTCTATTCTTTTACAAATAAAAATGGGAATGATATCAACTCTTCAGAAGTAGCTAAGACTACTGTGAATCAGACTGTAAGCAATCCTAATCTTACTCAGGTTTCTTTAAAGGGATATTCTGATACAGCTGTATATGCTGCAAATAAGGTTCTTCCATCAATTGTAAGTATCTATGTTGAATATGAGGTTAATTATTTTGGTAGAACTCAAATGGCTTCCGGAGAAGGCTCTGGTGTAATTATTAGTGAAGATGGTTATATTCTTACTAATAACCATGTTATTAGTTCTTCAGATTCATCTTCTTTTTATGAAGTTTCTAAGGCTAATTCAGTGAAAGTTAAATTATATAAAGATGATATTGAATATGAAGCAAAGATAATTGGTTCTGATGAAAAAACAGATTTAGCTGTTATCAAGATTGAAAAATCTGGCTTAACTGCTGCAGAACTTGGAGATTCTAGTTCAGTTCAAGTTGGCGAATTCGTTTTAGCAGCTGGTGACCCTTATGGATTAGAACATTCTGTAACAGCAGGTATTATAAGTGCTTTGGATAGACATATGACAGTTGAAGGTGTTGATTATACAGTTATGCAAGCAGATTGTGCAATAAACTCTGGTAATAGTGGGGGTGCATTTGTTAATAGTCAAGGTCAAGTTATTGGTATTGCCACATTAAAACTATCTGGTAATGGAATTGAAGGTGTAAGTTTTGCAATACCTATTAACGATACTATTAATATTTACAAAGAACTTATTGAAAATGGTAAAATAGCAAGACCTTATATCGGATTTAAAGGCGTAGATTTAGATGAAGCTACTGCTATTAGAAATGGTTTGACAAAAGGCATTTATGTTGATACTGTTTTGGAAAATAGTCCTGCAGCAGAAGGTGGATTAAAGACTGGTGATGTTATTGTTGAAATTGATAGCCAAAAAGTTGAAACTATGGATCAACTAAATGCTGTTAAAAATACAAAAAATATCGGAGATAAAGTTTCTTTAAAAGTTTATCGTAAGAATATGCCTATAAATATTTCTATTACTTTAGGTGAAGAATAAAATAAATGCAGATATTATAAAATATCTGCATTTTTATTTTAAATTTATTCATTTATAAACTTTTTTAAATCCTGCCAGAAGTTTATTTTTTTACTTTCATCTCGAAGTAATGCTGCAGGGTGAAATGTTGGAAGCATTTTTATTCCGTCTTTTTCAAACCATTTTCCCCTACTTGCTGTTATTCCATATTGTTCCCCTAATATGTTCTTTAAAGCCACACTTCCCATTAAACATATTTTTTCTGGATTTACTAATTTAATTTGCGTTTCTAAATATTCTTTACATGCTTCTGCTTCATCTTTTTCTGGATTTCTATTTTGTGGTGGTCTACATTTTACAATATTTGCTATGTATACATCTTCTCTTTCAATTCCAACTCCAGTAAAAGCTTTGTTCATTAGTTGTCCCGCTTTTCCTACAAAAGGAATTCCTTGTATATCCTCGTCTGCTCCTGGTCCTTCTCCTATAAACATCAGCTTTGCTTCTTTATTTCCAGTTCCTATTACAACACTTTTTCTACCTTGACACAATCTACACTTATTACAATTTTTACATGCTTCTTCTAACTCTTCCCAATTTTGGTACATATGCTCCTCCTACAAAATTCTAGTTTATCAAATTTTCTTTTTTTGTATATAGTAGCTCCACGTGAATGTTCATTTTTTAATTTTTGAGCAACTGCATCAAAATTAAAAAAATCGAACATTCAGCAAGATGAATTGGATTTATATAATAAATTTTAAAAAAATATTAGTTTATTTTAAACATAAAATTGCTGTATTTCTTCCTGCCTTTTTACCATTTTTTCGGTATGAATGTATTGTTTCAGAATTACACAAACTACATACTTCACAATCTATTATATTTTCTTCTAAAATACCTGCTTCCTTCATTAAATTCTTATTTATTTCCACAGTATTTATATAATATTTTCCTTGTTTTTTTCCTGTTTCTATTATTTCATCTATATTATTCATATACTTGAATTCATTATAAAAGATATTTCTTACATCTTCTTCTACTTCAAAATGACATTGTCTGATTGTTGGTCCTATTGCACATATTAAATCTATAGTTTTGCTATTATATTCCTCTCTTAGCTTTTCTATCGCATTTTTTACGATTTTTTTAGTCGTTCCTGCCCACCCAGAATGTATTAATGCCACCACTTTTTTTTCTTTATCTACTATATATATTGGTGTACAGTCTGCAAATGTAAGTGATAAAACTTTTCCATGTTTTTCTGTTATTAGTCCATCTACATTTTCAAACTCTTTTGGATATATTCCTATTTCTTCATTTACTTTTCTTACATTATTTGTATGTGTTTGATATGGTCTTACTACATTTCTTTCATCAAGATTTAAGTTTTCGCAAATTTTTTTATAATTATTTTCTATTATCTCTTTGTTTTGCTTATATGTTAAATTATCTCCAAAGTTCATTGGTCTTAATGTAAAACAATGTTCTATTTCTTTGTATTTTAGCAATTCCCTAATTTGCATATATTTTACATCTTCATTTTTTATTACTACTATTTTTTCGTTTAACATTTTTATTGTCTTTACCAGTTCTTCTGCTTCTTCTTCCAAATTTGCCTCATTATTTACTATTACGTAATTTGATTTTTCAATATAATAATTATTTGTTTTTTGTATGTTTAACCTCTGCCTTGCAAAGTTTTCATCTATGCTATCTCTTGTTATCATTCTTTGTATTTTAATCTTTTCTTTTGCAATTAAACTTACCGTTACATCACAAATTTCGTTTAATTTGCTTTCAAATAATAATGGTACATCCATAATTATGTTTTCGTCTTCATGTTCTTTTAATTCTAATTTTATCTTTTCTACAACATATTTATTTGTTAATTTATTTAGATAATTTCGCTGTTCGTTATTATCATAAATTATTTTAGCTAATTTTTTTCTGTTTATTTCACCATTTTCTAAAATTTCTTCTCCAAAAAGTTCTACAATTTTATTATAATAAATCTCTCCTTTTTTAGAAGATTGTTTGGCAATTTTATCTGCGTCTATAATAATTGCTTTCATTTTTTCTGCTAATATATTAGAAAATATGGTTTTGCCTGAACCAGAATTTCCAGTAATTCCAATTATTGTCATACTAAATCCTTTCTTTTTTTAATAATTCTGCAACTTGTCTTGGAACAAATTCATTTATATCCATATTATTTTCCCATAATTCCATTACAAGACTTGATGATAAATATCCTAAGTCTCCAGCTCTAAAATAGCATGTATCTAAATTTCCTATCTTTTCATTTGCTTCTGAGATATTTTCTTCATATTGATAATCTGTACCGTTTCTTAATCCTCTTATTAATATATCTGCATTAAATTTTTTTGCTTCTTCTACTGTTAGTCCTTTATATAAAGTTACTTCTACATTTGTTAGTCCTATTTCTTTTATTGCTTCTTCTATTGCTTTTTTCATTTTTTCCTTGTCTATTCTACCTTTTTTAGTTGAATTATAAGCAATTCCTACTATTACCTTTTCAAAGCATTTCGCTGACTTTTTTACAATTTGTAAGTGCCCATTTGTAAATGGATCAAAAGAACCTGCATAAAAACCTATCATATCTAATCTTTCCTTTCTTTTATTTCGTTTAATATTTCATCTCTTGTTTTATTTTGTAAATATTGATATTCATTTTCTTCTGCATTAAATCTACATATATTTTTATATTCGCAATATTTACATGTAGATGTTTTATTTTTTGTATCATATATTGGGTTAATGTCTATTCTTCCATTTAATATTTCTTGTGATATTTGCTTTATTATTCTTTTTATAGTTGCTTGTAAATCTTTAAATTGTTCTTCTGTTACTACATTAGACCTGCTTTTACTTATATTCCCATCTTTATCTAAATATGCTGGGATGTTATCTGAACTTCCTTTTTCTAGTCCTTTATCCATCATTTTTATAACATGAAGATCTGCCAAAATTAGACCTTTCATTTTAAAACTTTTTCTTATTTTTTGCTCTATTTCTTTTTCATTTAAATTTTTATTTTCATTTATTATTGGTTCTATTAAATTAAAATATAATACTCCTGCTGGTTCTTTTTTCTTTTGTTCTGAGAGAACATCGATATAGGTTAGTAATTGTATTTGTGTTCCTGCCATCATTTGATTTAAATCAATATTTTTTTCTGATGATTTATAATCTATGATTCTTATAAACTTATCTTCTGCAATATCTACCCTGTCTATCTTTCCTGTAATCTCGATATTATCAATCCTTTTGCTAAATTCGAGTTCATTATCTACTGGTTTAAAATCACTGTTTTTTATTTGATATATTATATATTTAATTGATTGTATTATTGTATTTTTTAGTTTATTAGTTAATACTATAAATTTAGGAGAACTTGTAAATATAGTGTTTTTATCTAATTTTAATTTTTGATTTATTATTTCTTTAATAATTGTTTCTATTTCTTCTTCTGTTATTTGATCTATATTATTATTACTAAAAAGCTCATCTAAAACTTCATGCATGAAATTTCCTGTATCTATGGATTTTATTTTATATTCTTCTTCGTTCTTTAATTTTAAACCATATTTTAAATGAAATGAAAATGGGCATTTTCTATATTGTTCCATTTTTGAAATGTTTGTTTTTAAAGTCTCTCCATAAAGTTTTTTTATGTTTTCCTTTTTTATATTTTCAGCATTATTTGTATATTCTAATGCCTTCATGTTCTTTTTTAATTTTTCTTTCCATTTATCTTTACTTGCATACCAACTATATACATCATACCATATATCTTCTATTTCTTCATCATTTGCTTTTCCCCTAATCTTTACTAATAATTCATTAAATGTTGCATTAGCATTTACTATTTCATATTTTTTTTCTAATACTTCACTTTCTTCCTTAATTTTCGGAAATATTTTTTTTATTTTATTAATTAATATAGATGGTCTTAATGATTTTCCCTCTTTATTTGTTGAATTATATGATATATATATTTTTTCTTCTGCTATTGTAAATGCTTTGTAAATATTAAATTGATCTTCATATAGATTTTCTAAAGTATTTTTCGCTATTTCTAAATTATTTGTTTTCAAAATTTCTCTATCTTTGTCATTAAAAAATCCTTCATTTTTATTGACATTTGGGAAATTTCCGTCATTCATTCCTACTATAAAAATTGTTTTTACTTTGTGTGTTCTTGTCCTTTCGATATCTCCTATTATTACTTGATCTATAAATTGTGGTATTTTACCAACTTCTTTATTCTTCAATCCTATTTTTAGAATTTCTTTATATTTATCAAAAGATACTTTTTCATCACCGAAAAAAGTTGCAATTTCATCTAAAACATCTATTAGAATATCTACACTTTCTTCATAAATTTTTGCTGTTTCCTTTTCGTCTTGCAATTTTTCTATTTTTTCTTGCATCTTTTCTTGTATATTATTTCGTAGTAAAAAATTATATATTTCTTTAGATATATTTTTTGCTGTTTTTTTCTTTTCAAAACTATTTTTTAAATTTATCAATGGTTTTACTACTTTTTCCTGAAGATTTTCTAGTTCTGTCCATTTGCTTCTATACCATTTATTTCCCTTTATTCCATTTTTTACGCAATAGTTTTCTAATATATATATATCTTCCTTTTTTAAACCTAAAAGTCCTGATTTTATATAATTAAATACTGCTTCTTGTGACCAATTTTTTGAGAAAATTTCCATTATTGATATTATAAATTTAATAAGTACATTTTCTGTTATTTCGGATTTTTCATCGATAAAATAAGGTATTTCATATCTGTTAAAAATTGCTTTTACAATATTATCAATTTCATCTACATTATTTGAAATTATTGATATATCGCTATATTTCATTTTTTCATTTTTTATTAATTTTATTATTTCTAAAGCAATGTTTTCTATTTCTGAATATGTATCATTTGTTAATTTTATTTTTATATTTTTTACATTATTTTCGTATTTTTTAGGATTTATATCATATATATTTTTTTCTAAATGCAATAATTCATTGTTTTTTATTCTTTTATTTTCTTTTAGACATACTGGTTCTTCTACTTTTATATTTAATTTTTCTGCTATGTTTATAATCTTTTTTGCAAAAATTTTATTACTATAAAATATATCTGTTTCTGGTGCAGTTGCCTGTTTTAGGTTATCTGCACAAATAGTTAAATTTAATTGATTTGCTTTTTGCAAAATTTCTTTTATTATGCTATATTCCTGATTAGTAAATCCTGAAAATTCATCAACAAAAACAATTGAATTATCAAACATTTTACTATCTTGTATTTTTTTACTTAATTTCGTTAGAATATCATCTTCATCGATATATTTATTCTTTAAATTTTCTTCATATGCTTCATATATTTTATTTATATCTTGTAATTTTCCTTGTAAATTTATATTTGGAATATTATAGATATTTTCTTGTATTTTTTTTACTGTAATATTATGCTTTTTTAATTCTGTAATTTCTTTTAATATTAAGTCTATATTTTCTTTCGTTTTTCCCAAAAATTTTAATTCTTCTTTTTGTTCTTGTAAAATAGAATAAATAATCATTGCTTGTCCTGATTTTGATATAACTACATCGTTTGCTCCTCCTACTTCTGTAAAGATTCTATTTGCCAATCTTTTAAAACTAAGGACTTCTGCTTTAAGAGATACTTTTCTTTCTGAGTTTTCTAATAACCTTTTTTCCATAGAATAAGAAAATTGTTCAGGCGTAATTATATATACTTTTTGGTTATGTATTTTTTTTATTTCATTAAGGCAAAAAGTGCTTTTTCCTGTTCCTGCTCGCCCGTAAATTATTCTTAAACTCATCTTACACTCCTTTTAAATTTTAATTTGCTTTTTAAATCCGCCCCATCTTGCTGGATTATATATTTTTTCACTTTGTCTTACGAGTCGTGAATAAAATATATAATCCATGTGGGGCTACTTAGTATTTTCAAATATTTAATTAAAAATATTTGCTCATTATATTTGTTAAAGTTCTCTTCTCCAATAGAATAAATATTGTTGTGCTAATCCTGCTTTTTCTCCATAATACTCTTTAACAAAGTCTTTTATTTTTTGTGGTTTTTGTTCTTTATTTTCAAAATATAATTCTGACATAACTCTTTTTACCCAAACATCTATCGGAAAAACTTGATACTTCTTTAGGGCAAATAACATTATGCAATCTGCAACTTTTGGACCTACTCCTGGTAAAGATAAAAGTTCTTCTTCTATTTTTTCTATATTTTTTTCTTCTTTTATCTTTTCTAAATCTATTTCTTTTGTACATACTTTTTTTGTTGTTTCGTAAACTCTAACATCTCTAAAACCTAATCCTAGGTTTCGTAAATCTTCTACTGTTGCTTTTGATAATTCTTCTGGTGTTGGAAATGTATAATAATCTTTTCCTTCGAAAGTTATTTTTTTTCCATATTTTTTTGAAATTCTTTCTATAATTCCCTTTATTCTCGGTATATTGTTATTTGCAGATATTATAAATGAAATTAAAGTCTCCCATAAGTCCTGATGTAATATTCTAATTCCTTCACCGAATTTTATACTTGTTTTCAAGTTATCATCTATCTTCGCTAAATCCCTTTTTACCTTTTCATAATCTTCTTTTAATGAAAAGTAATCTTCACATAAATCTTTTATATTTTCTTCACAATTTCCTGTGATTATTACATTATATTCTTTTTCTTCTACTTTCAATACATTTTTTCTCACTATTCCAACATAGCTTCCATCCTCTTGTTTGTTCCACCTAAAACATTGTCCACATTCAAATATATGTATTGAATTAAATGATTTTTTATTTTCTATAATATATTTTTGTTCCATATAATTCACCTATTATATTTTAACAAAAAATGTAGGTAGATTCAATATCTACCTACGTTTTAATTTTCTTGGTTTTTAAGTATTTTCTTCTTTATTCTCCTCTTCCTTGTTGTCTGTTTCTTTTAATTTTTCTATACTTACTACTTTTCCTTCGTTTGTTCTCATTAATGTTACTCCTTGTGTTGAACGACCTAACACACTTATTTCTGATACGTTAATTCTTATTATTGTTCCTGTATCTGTTATTAACATTATATCGTCTTCTTCTGAAACTATTCTAATTCCAACTATTTTTCCTGTTTTTGGTGTTATTTTATATGTTATAACTCCTTTTCCTGCTCTTGCTTGCACTCTATATTCACTAAGTTCTGTTCTTTTTCCAAATCCATTTTCTGTAATTGCAAGTAATGTTGAATTACTATTTGTAACTATTGCTTCCATTCCTATTACTGCATCATCTTTATTTAATTTTATTCCTATTACTCCTTGTGATACTCTTCCGCATGCTCTTACATCTTTTTCTTCAAAAGTTATTGCTAATCCTTCTCTTGTTACAAGAACAACATTATCTTCTCCATCTGTTAATCTAACATCTATTAATTCGTCCTCTTCTTTTAATGTTATTGCTAATAATCCTGTTTTTCTTGCAGAGTTATATTCTGTTAATCCTGTTTTCTTTATTAA
>CANDIF010000013.1 GCA_947384775.1 uncultured Clostridium sp. | reverse complement strand
TCAAGATTTCAACTGATGGCGGAACTGCTGATAGCCCTAGAACTTTAAGCAAATAATCTTGGCTAAAAAAAATTTCCTTTGGCTTTGCCAGAGGAAAAATTTTTTTTTGAATGTAATAAAAATGTAATATAATTTTTTCCATTTTTATCTTTACAAAATGCAAGAATTAATATAGAATATGGTTTAGGTGAAATTATGTTAAAATTTGTTTCAAATAGTGAGATTGAAACTAAAGATATTGCCTATAAATTAGCCTCAAAATTACACAAGCGGAGATATAGTTATTTTGTCTGGCGAATTAGGTAGTGGCAAAACAAAATTTACAGAAGGATTTCTATCCTATTGGAATTTAGAAGAAGAGATTTCTAGTCCCACATTTACTATTGTAAATGAATATCATAAAAACGATGCTAGTATATACCATTTTGATGTTTACAGACTTGAAGATTTAGATGAGTTTTATGCCATTGGTGGTAACGAATATTTTGATAAGGGAATTTGCATAATAGAATGGGGAGAATTACTAGAGCCTATTTTACCAAGATATGTAAAAATAAATATTTCTAAAGATGATACTAATTCAAATATTAGATATATAAATATAGATTTTAAAGGAGATTTTAATGATAATCTTAGCAATTTCAACATCTAGTAGCAATGCATCTGTTGCCCTATTGGAAAACGACACATGCATAAAAGAACTAAATATTATTAACGAAAAAACACACTCAGAAAAATTAATGCCTCTTATAGATGAACTATTTTCAGTTACTGGATTAACTCTTTCAGAAGTATCTTTAATTGCTTGTGATAATGGTCCTGGTTCTTTTACAGGTCTTCGTATTGGTATTGCAACCGCTAAGGCATTAGCTGAGGTTAAGAAAATTCCTGTTATTGGAATTTCTTCTTTAAACGCACTTAGTTATAATGTAGCAAATTCTGAATATGTTGCTTCTTTGATAGATGCTAGAAACAACCAAGTGTATTGCGCAATTTTTGATTCAAATCACAATTTAATCTCTGATTATATTGCTGATGATATAAATACTTTATTACCTACCTTTGAAAAATACAAAAATATATCATTTATTGGAGATGGCTATATTGCTAACAAAGATCTATTTAATCAAACTACAACTTATGATAGTGTTATATACAGCAAGAATATTGGAATATGTGCTTATAAAGATTTTCTTAATGGAAAATCAACTACTCCTGACTTACTTTCAGTTATGTATTTGCGCAAATCTCAAGCTGAAAGAATGTTAGACTTAAAGCAATAAATATTTTAGGTGGTTGTAATAGTGAAAAATCTTAAATTTAGTAAAATGACTTTATCTGACTTGGATGAAATCTCAGATATTTTTGAAAAAGATTTTCCCTGTTCTTGGAAAGTATCTACTTTAAAAGCTGAACTTAATAACCTAACTTCAAAATATATAGTTATTCGCTCTGACTTAGAAATTATTGGATTTGCTGGTGTTTGGCTCTCTGTAGACGATGCTCATATAACAAATATTGTTGTTAAAAATTGTTATAGAAATCAGGGAATTGGTAGTCTATTATTAGAAAAACTTATAGAAATAACAAAAGAAAATTGTAAAGCTTCTTTAACTTTGGAAGTTAATACTAAAAACGTTTATGCCCAAAAGCTTTACAATAAATATAACTTTAAAAATTTGGGCATACGAAAAAAATACTATAATGGAACAGATGATGCTTTTATTATGACATTACATCTATAATTATTGGAGGAATACAAATGAGAAAGAATGAATTATCTTACAAAGATTTGAAAAACTGTTGTAATCCAAACAGTTTTAAATTCGAAACTACTGAAGAGCTTGATAGTGAAGGGCTTGTTTATGGACAAGAACGTGGAATTGCTGCTCTAGAATTTGGATTAAAGGTAAATTCTAAGGGATTTAACTTATATGTTGAGGGTCCTTCTGGAGTTGGAAAAACAATGTATTCTAAACGTTATGTGACTGAAATTGCACAAAAGGGTAAAACTCCGAATGATTGGTGCTATATTTATAATTTCAGTGACCCTAATGAACCACTTGCAGTTTCACTTCCTGCAGGTCAAGGAAAAGAATTTAAGCAAACTATGGAAATACTTGTTCAAGAGGTTCAAAAATATTTAAAAAGAACATTTAACAATGAAGACTTTGAAAAAGAAAAAAAATCAATAAAGCAAAAGTATGAAGAAAAAAGAGAAAAATTGTTAGCTGCTTTAAATAAGGAAACAATGAAATACGATTTTCAAATTAAAGCTGCACCAAATGGAATTTATATGCTTCCTATGGTTGGTAAGAAAGTCATAAATGACGAAGAATTTGAGCAATTAGATGAAGAAACTAAAAAGAAATTTGAAGAAAATGCTGAATTAGTTCAAGCTCAAATAATGCAGGTTATTGGACAAATTAAAAATATTGAAAGGGAAGCTGATAAAAAGGTAGAAGAATGGCAAGCTAATGTTGCTCTACTTACAATAAACACTTATGTTAATCCTGTTCGTACAGCTTATAAAAAATACCCTAAAATAGTTACATTTTTAGATGATATAAAAAAAGATATTTTAAAAAATATTAATTATTTTATAACAGAAGAAACTCCTAACCCTGTTGGTCCACAAGCTCCTAAGCCTGATGCTAACAAACCTTGGTTAAATTATAGAGTAAATCTATTCATTGATAATAGTAATCTTGAAGGTGCTCCTGTTATAATGGATTCAAATTATGCTTATCACAATTTATTTGGAAAATTAGAATATGAAAATCAATATGGTATGTTAAAAACAGATTTTACAATGCTAAAACCTGGTGCACTTCATAAAGCTAATGGAGGATATATTATATTACAAGCTCAAGATTTACTAACAAATCAGCCTTGTTATGATGCTTTGAAAAAAGCACTATTAGTAAAAGAACTTAACATTGAAAATAATTTCGAGCAACGTTCTTCTATGGTTATGATTTCATTAAAACCTGAGCCTATTCCTCTAAATGTTAAAGTTTTATTATTAGGAGATGCTGATATTTACCATACTTTACTTGCTGTTGACCCTGATTTCAAAAAATTATTTAAAATTAAAGTAGAGTTTGAAGAAACAGCTCCTAGAAATGATGAGAATATTCTTAAACTTTCTAAGTTTGTTCATAGCTTCTGCGAAAAGGAAGATTGCCTTCCTCTTGACAAATTTGCTATGGCTAAAGTTGTTGAATATACATCTTCTTTAGCAGATGACAAACAAAAACTTTCTACTCATTTTAATGAAATAGGAGAAATTATTTCAGAAGCTTCTACTTGGGCAAAAATTTCTAGAAAGAGAGTAATTTCTGCTGATTATATTGAAAAAGCTTTATCAAAAAGAATCGAAAGAGTAAAAAAATATGATTCTAAGTATACTGAAATGATTGAAGAAAATACTCTTCTTATTGATACTGATGGATATAAAGTTGGAGAAATTAATGGTTTAACAGTTTTATCTATTGGAGACTATACCTTCGGAAAGCCTGCAAAAATAACTGCTAATACCTATATTGGAAAAACTGGAGTTGTAAATATAGAAAGAGAAGTTGATTTATCAGGTTCTACTCACTCTAAAGGAGTTCTTATATTAACAGGATATTTAGGACAAAAATTTGCACAAGAATTTCCTCTTTCACTTACAGCAAGTTTATGTTTTGAACAATTGTACAATGGTGTAGATGGAGATAGTGCTTCAAGTACAGAAGGATATGCAATACTTTCAAGCCTTTCTGGAATACCTATAAACCAATCAATTGCAGTAACAGGTTCTGTAAATCAAAAAGGAAATATTCAACCTATTGGTGGTGTTAATGAAAAAATTGAAGGATTTTACAATGTTTGTAAAACTCGTGGTTTAAATGGTGAACAAGGCGTTATAATCCCTGTTCAGAATGTTCGTAACTTACACTTGCCAGATGAAATTATTGAATCTGTTAAAGAGAAAAGTTTCCATATTTACGCTGTATCTACATTAGATGAAGGAATTGAAGTTTTAACAGGTGTTCCTGCTGGTAAGAAAAATAAAGCTGGAAAATATCCTGCAGGTACAATTAATTACTTAGCTTATGAACAATTAAAACAATACTATGAAAATAGCAAAAAAATTGACTAAAACAATTCAAGGGCGGATTTAAAACCGCCCATTTATTGTTACAGTTCACAGCGGATTTTATAGAATAATAGCAATAGAAAGGAAAGTCATACTATGTCAGCATTTGTATTAAAAATAATTGCGTGTATTTCTATGTTTACAGATCATATTGGATACATTATCTTTGGTAAAAGTTCATATTTTAATTATATCGGGCGTTTTGCTTTCCCTATTTTTGCATTCCAAATCTCTCAAGGTTACATTCATACAAGAAATATAAAAGAATATTTTAAACGTTTACTTATATTTGCTATTATCTCTCAAATTCCTTTTATATTATTTAGAAATCAAATCGCTTCTGGTTTTGCTATAAATACAATTTTCACTTTATTGTTTGGACTTATTTCAATATATTCTTACGATAAGATTGGCAAAACTTGCGGTATTTCAGTAGGTTTTTCTTTGGGCTTAATTGCTGAAATTTTCAAATTTGATTATGGTTTTTATGGTGTTATAATTGTTTTATTATTTTATATATTTAATAAAAATAAGATTCTTCTTGTATCTAGCTTCTCTCTTATTACAATCATGAAATATGGTTTTATGCTTTTACCTTTTATTTCTTATGGAAATGATATTCTATTAAAAGCTTTTGAAATTTATTTGCCACTTTGTATTTTTACAATTTTAGCTTCACTATTTATATGCCTTTATAATGGCAAAAAAGGACATGATTCAAAACACCTATTGTATTTATTCTACCCTTTACACCTTTTAGCAATTTATGTATTTACTTTATTTTAAAATATATTACATGATAATGAATTGTTCCTATTTACAAGTAATCAATTACAATCCGCTCCACCAAAGCTGGATATTCGATTTTTAAAATTTTAATACAGTTGTTTAAAATTTTAAAAATGAATATCCACATGGAGCTGTATAGTACAATCAAATAAATTGGCAGTGAATTGTAGAAATAAAGTTACACTGCAAAGTTTATTCCTCTTGCAACAACATCTTTCATATTTTCTATTAGTTCATCAATTTCCTTTGGTGTAACTATTAAATTATAATCATTTGGAATTAAAGCTTCTTTTATTAATTCATACTTATTTGCTTCTTTTAATTTGTTTAATTCTTCATTTGATTCTGCTTCCTTTTGTAATTTTTCTATAAAAATATTTATGCTATCTGTTGCAATTGTAGCTGCATCTACAACCATTGGTACTCCTATTGCAATTACTGGAACTCCTAATGTTTTTTGACTTAATTCATTTCGTGCATTTCCAACTCCTGCTCCTGGTACTATTCCTGTATCTGCAATTTGCACAGTACTACTAATCCTTTCTATGCTTTTAGATGCTAAACTATCTATTACTATTATAAGTTTTGGTTTTATATTTTCTACAATTCCTTTTATAACCTCCATCGTCTCTATTCCCGTTGTTCCAAGCACTCCTGGAGCTATTGCACTTATTGGTCTTGCATCTTTTTCTAAATACTGTGGGGCATATTTTAAAAGATGTCTTGTTATATCAATATCTTTAATTACTTTTGGTCCTAGTGAATCTGGTGTTACATATACGTTTCCAAGTCCAACTACTAATATATCTCCTTCTTTTTCTGTATGTTTATCTATTAATTCTTTTAGTTCCTTTGTAACAATTTCTGAAGCCTGTTGTATTTCTTCATTTCCAGCAATCTTTAAATTTTTAATATCTATTGTTATATATGTTCCAATTGGCTTTCCTATTGCTTCTTCTCCTTTTTCATTTGTTACCTTTACTCTTGTTGTTATAATGTTCTCATTGTTCTCTTCTTTTTCTGATTCTATTCCATCAATTTCATTTTCTATATTATTTGCATTACGATATAAATCTCTTCTTTCTAATGCCAAGTCTGTTCTAAAGTTATACATAAAAATCACTCCTAAAATATTTATTTATATATAGTTTTAGGAGTTTTCGTTTTTATATGCATTTTGATTACAAAAAATATAGTTTGGTAATAGTGTCAATTAACTCCGTCCCATTTGACACCATTTGACACTGGTAAAACTTGAGATTTTAGTATAGTTGTGCTATAATATAATTATGATTTTATATCATTTTTTCTAATGGTGTGTTCACTGTTAGAACTCCCGCATCTGAGGTTGAGCTCTTTATTACTGCCTCTCTTGCGTTTATATATAGTAAGTTCCATCACCCAGCACTCTCACCCTTAGCACAGCGCATCCCCGTTCCTTACAACATTCTATATTTAGGAGGAAAGTACAATGAAAAAAACACGGTTTATGTCCTTTATCATGGCTATGATCATGGTGTTTGGTCTGCTGACCACCACCGCCGCGGCCGCCGACATCCACCTGGATGCGGGCGACGCTACCGTCTATGTGGACGATGTCAGGATCTACGGCATCAGTGCCTATATCGACGGCACCGGCAACATCCGCGTGGAGACCGAGAGTGACATGCTCAAGATCTTCTCCAGGAGAAGCGAGATCTACATGGTTCCCAGCGACAGCCTCATCGTGACGGACTGGGCCAACTACTTCGGCTACGGCTGGTCCCAGAGCGACAACAATCTGTATATCTACACAAGCAGCTCTACGGGCCCGTCCTATCCCTCTGACCCTGGTCTTCCGCCCGATCCGACCAATCCGAATAACAAAACTCAGGCTGAGGTCTTCGTCAACGGCCTCCGTGTGAGCAACGCTGGCGTCCACGTCTACGGTGGAGAGTTCTTTATCGACACCTCTGCTTCCCTGCGCACGATCTTCCCCAAGGAGACCAACAGCAGCCTGCCGCAGATCACCGAGGCCACTTCTCTCAGGACCTATGCCAATAAGTACAAGTACACCATGGTTTCCACTGGTGAAAGGGTGTTCCTGTACAACAACGGCAACGGTCCCCTGGAGGTCACCATCAACGGCACGCGTGTTGCCTTCCCTGACCAGCAGCCCTATGTTGTAAACGGCAGAACGATGGTCCCCATCAGGACCCTCGCTGAAACACTGGGGTTCACGGTCGAGTGGGTCAGCAGCAACAACGGCATCAAGCTCACCAAGGGCAGCACGGTGATGTGGGTTTGGGTAGGCAGCACTACCTACTACATCAACAACGTCAAATACACTATGGACGTCAAGCCGTTCGTTACGAATAGCGGGCGGACGATGGTGCCGATTCGCTTCATCGGCGAAGCTTTCGGCAATAATGTCAAGTGGGACGGCACCGGTTCCGTGCCCGTGGTCAGATTGAGCTCTAAATGACCAATTTTTCAAACCCCCGCTGGACCTGAATGGTCCGGCGGGGGTACGTTTATGTATTTTATTTAATTATTTTACATTCATTTTTACAATATTTATTTATTGGACACTCATTACACTTTGGATTTCTTGCAGTACATGTTTTCCTTCCATGCCAAACAAGTAAATGGTTTACATCTTTATAATATTCCTTTGGTAGTAGTTTCAATAAATCTTGTTCTATTTTTTCAGGTACACTGTTTTTTGAAAGTTTTAATCTCATTGAAATCCTTTTTGCATGTGTATCTACTGCTATTCCTTGTGGCTTATTAAATGCTTCTAGCATTATAACATTAGCACATTTTCTACCCACTCCAGGAAGACTCATTAAATCTTCCATATCTTCTGGTACAATACCATTATATTTTTCTATTATCATTTTTGCCATTGCTTTTATATTTTTAGATTTAGTTTTATAAAATCCGCATGGATGAATTATTCTTTCTAGCTCTTCTATTGGCATATCATTAATTTGCTCAGGTGTTGAATATTTCTCAAACAAATTTGGAGTAACTTTATTTACTCTCTCATCTGTACATTGTGCTGATAACATAACTGCTATTACCATTTCAAATGGTGTAGTAAAATCTAAACTACATGTAGCATCACTATAATATTCTTTTAATATCTTTATTAGTTCTATTGCTTCTTTTCTTTGCATATCTAATCCTTCCTTACATATCCCAAACTATAACTAATTTAACTATCTAGCTCCACGTGGATGTTAACTTTTTAAAAACCGATTAAAGAGGATTTTTAAAAAGTCTAACATCCATCAAGATGGAGCGGATTGTTATAGTTTAACTATGACTTGCAGCTTTACCATATTAAATTAAACACATATATTACATAAATTACTAATAATATCCCTGCATCGTATCTTGTAATTGTGTTTCTTTTTCCAATATATGAAAACATCATAATAAGCACTATTGATGCAATTAAAAGTATTAAACTTTTCACAAACTCCATTGTAAAAATAAGCGGTGTGATTATAGCTCCTACTCCCAATATTAAAAATGAATTCAATATGCATGAACCAATTAGATTTCCTAAGGCTAGCCCTTGTTCTCCTTTCACACTTGCAATTATTGAAGTTATTAGTTCTGGAAGTGCCGTTCCTATAGCCACAATTGTTAATCCTATAACTCTTTCTGAAATTCCATATATAGCAGCTATTTTACTTGCTTCATCTACTACTATGTCTCCCCCATATTTTAACAATATTGCACCTATTACAATAACTAAAATTGATAATATAAAACTGCTTCTTTTTTCAGTCTTATTATTTTTTTCTTTTTTGATTGAAATTATAATATCTTTTAATTCTACTAGAATTGGGTATAAAAAATACAATGAATACAATATAATTAATATTCTACCATCTTCTCTACTTATAACATTAGACTTACTACCTAAAAAGCCTAAGCCCATGAATAAAATAGTTATGTTAGAAATTAATGCTACAGGAAGATGAATTCTTCTTGTCTCTTTATCTATTTCTATAGTTCTTAATATGGCTGTTACACCTAATATTAGCAATAAATTACATATATTACTTCCTATTGCATTTCCTATTATTAAATCTGTTGCACCTTTCCCTGCAGAGGATATTGTTATAACTAATTCTGGCATAGATGTTCCGAATAGCTACTATGGTTAATCCTATTAGCATTTCTGGAATATGAAACCTTTTAGCTATATTACTAGATCCTCTTACTAGCATATCTGCGCCTAATACTAATAATAAAAATCCTATTATCATCATTATTATTGTTAGTGTTAGTCCCATTATTTCCTCCTTTGTTATATGTAGGATTATTATAACATATAAGGCTGGCTAAAGCCAGCCCATATTTTATTTTCCTATAAACATTTGTACATATATTTTTCCATATTTTGGGCTACTTACTACTCCTAATCCTGTATAATTGTAGTTATTGCTTAGTATATTGGCTTTGTGTCCTTCTGAATTCATCCATGCAGTTACAGCTCCTTGGTTGCTTGAATTTCCTGCAATGTTTTCTCCTGCTGCTTTGTATTTTACTCCATAGTTTTTTAGCATATCAAATGGTGATCCATATGTTGGCGATGTGTGTGAAAAATAATTGTTGTTTACCATATCCTGTGCTTTTGCTCTTGCTACATTTTGCACTTCTGAGTCTATTTGCAATGGTTGTAACCCTGCTGCTGTTCTTTGTGCATTTATTAAATTAAATGTCTCTTGTTCATCTGCTGTTAATTCATTGTTATTTTGTGTTTCATTATTATTAGATGGATTTGTTGTTTCTGTTACTCCTCCTGTTGGATATATTAGTTTTACATATTTTTTACTTACCATACCTACATAGTCGCCTTCTGTTTGTATTACATACCAATCTCCTATTTGTGCAAATACTCGTATATATTGATTTTTTGGAATTACTGTTACTACTTTATAGCTTGTTCCTGGTCCCTGTCTTACATTTAAAGCATTTGCTGTAACTAGACCTGTTGTTGTTCCAACTGTTTGATAATGTGACATTGCAATACTTTCTTTTGGTATACCAAATAAAAGCATTCCTAATAACATTATTAAAACAATAATTTTTTTAGTTTTCATTTTTTATCACTCTCCTAATAATATTATTTATTCTTTTTGGAATTTTATGCAAATAAACGCAAAACTGACCTCCCGCGCATTCGCACGAGAGGTCAGTCAGGTTAGCGTACCATAAACCAAATGAAAAGTACGCAAAATGTCACTGTTCCGATTGTGTTCAGAATCTCAAGTTTTTCTTTTTTAATGACCCGGAAACCAAAGTGTACAATGGTGATTACAAGAGCAATTGCTGCAATCAGCGCTCCGACCCAAGCGGGAGTATGAAAGCTGAGAAAGACCAAAACCAGAAAACCGATGAGCTTCATGATGTGAATACCTCTTTTCATAAATTTAAGTATACCTTAATTATACCATTTTTATTAACATAATTCAAATTTAGTGTCCTCTTCTATTACCTACAGAATCCCATGGTACTTTTTGGTCACTATCATCTTTTGCCTTTTCTTGTGCCTCTAATTCTATCTCTTGATTAACTGTTTCTTTTGCTTTGTCTTCTCCCATTTTTTCTGGTCCTATCATATAGTTTATAATTCTTACTGCCTCATTTTTGTTATATCCTTCACCCATTAGTCTATCTAATGTCTTTTTAGGGCTTAGCTCGTCTATTGTAATTCCGTCTTCTTTAAATCCAGTATCTTCTATTCTCTCAAAGCTTCCACTAACAAGTTCTGATTTATCTTCTTTTCTAGTAGTATCACTCATGGCATTTACTTGTTTACTATTATAATTTCTTCCTGTTCTTTCTATTCCATATCCAACCCATTTTCCATCATCACCTAGTCTACTTTCCTCCATATCTATATAGCCACCATCAAAGTAAATAGACATTCTTACATCTCTTACCCCATATTGTCTGCTTAATCCATTTGTTTGCATTGACTGATATGGTCTTTGTGATTTTACATTTTGACCATCTGTTCCTACACTTATAACTGGATCTGTTAAACGTGTTGTCGAATCTTGGAAAAATGGTGAGGCCACAGTTCTTCCGTTTTTATCTATATATTCTGCTTTCATTTTTCCATCATTGTCTCTATAGAAATATGTTGATTTATCTACCATTGGATAGTTTTTGAAGAATTGGCTATCTCTTCTTATTCTATATATGTTTTTAGCTGGAATATTTTTTGCCCTTGCTATTTCTTCAGCTTTCTCCTCATCATCTCTTTCTTCATCGTCTTTTTCTTCGCCAGGTTCTTCTTCATCCTGCTCTGGATTTTCCTTGCCTTTTTCTCTTTCTTTTCCTTTTTCTTCTAGTTCTTTTTCCAAATCTTCTTTTGTTTTTCCCTCTAAGTCTTTTAGTACTGATAAATCTGGCTTTTCTTGGTCTCCTAATTCTAATAGTCCTAATTGATTATCTGGGTCTATTCTTTGCACTGCATCTTTATTTACTTTTAGTGTTCCGTCTGCATCTATATTTGCTATTAGAACATCTTCTCCAGCAAATCTCATATATACTTCATATGTTGTTTCAGTCTGTTCTTCTGCTTTATCATCTAAAAACTTTTGGGTAATTTCTGCTATTGATACTTTTAATATGTTTTTTCCTAATTGCAAATTTGCATCTTCAAAATATTTAACTGATACGTCTTGGCTTTCTCCTTCTCTTTTTATTCTGTCTTCTATTCCTTTAATTTTTTCTAGTAATTCTTCATCTTTCTTCATATCTGCTGCTAAATCTTTTCCTTCATTCTCTTCCATCAAATTCGCCTCCTTATTATTTTTCAAATATCAATGCTTTAATTATATAATCTTTTTCTTCATTTATTTCTATTGCTATGTTGATTATTACTTGTCTTGCATTTCTTCCATCTTTATCTGTTACAATTATTTTATATCTATAGTTATCTTCTTCATTTGAATTGTCATCAAATACCATTTCATTATTACTAAATAAATTTCCATTTACATATTGTGCAAAACCTTCATACGTTTTATACTCTCCTGTTTTTAATGACTCTTCCATTTTGTTGTAAACATATCTATAGTCTTTGCTGTTTAGTGCTTCGAAAATTTCTTCTATTCTTCTTTTTAGTATATCATCTGTTCCTAAATTTTCATATTTTTTCATGAAATATCCTAATTCTATTGTATATGTGTCTAAGTATAATTTATAGTTCATAACTCCATCTATTTCAAATATATAAAAATTATCATAAGAATCTATACATATAAAATATTCTTTTCCATTTTCTGAATATGTATCATATCTCTCTAATCCTTTTTGCTCTAATCCATCAAGGTATTCTTTGTATTGTTCATCAGTTGAAAATTCTTCTTGTTTTCGAATACTATTTGGATCTAAGCTTTCCAATTGATTTGCTTTAGTATGTTCTTCTAAATATTCTACAAAGTTATTATAACTGCCAAATCTAGCACTTCTATATCTTTCGTCTAATGAGTTATATGCTGCTTGTGGATTGTATCTAGCATTTTGTATATATGATTTTAAATATTTTTCTGCAATTTGTGAATTGTTTAGATTTACATATTCTATTTTGTTATAATCATTTTTTGAAATTTTTACCGCATTATCATATGATGAACTTTCTCCTTTTACAATGTTATCATACTCTCTTTCCTCTATTTCATTTACTCTAAATGTTTCATTTTCTGAATCAGTTCTAAGAACTATATAATATGTATTTCCAGATAATACTACATTCATAACATATGTACTTCCATTGTCATTATCTATTGAATACATTGTATTTATGTTTAATTGTCCTGCTGCACTATCTCTATCAAAAATTGCCTGTCCATTGCTTATTGCTTTTATTGCTTTTTCATTTCCTACTTTTGAATATAACAAATATGTTTTTAAATTTCTTTCTATGCTATAGTATTCATTTTCACTATCTACCCTGTGTACTTTTTGGTTTATGTTTAATTCTTCTTGAGGTCTTTCTTCTTGCGAAGTTGAAATATCATTATTATTTTTTACTGCATTTCCTGGTGCCATATTTCCTGGTACTGTATTTTTTTGTGCTGTATTTTCATTATTATTTCCTTTTTGGTTCTTGGCTAATAGTACAATTAATGTTATTCCTATTATCAGTGCTATAATTATAAGTATAATAATAATCTTTTTTATTCCGAGAATTTTCCATAATTACCTCCATAAACTTAATTCATTGGTTCTATTATATAATGTGGTACAAGCATTGTTGCACTTGTTGTATTTATAAAGTCTTCCTTTGATTTAAATGCTCCATTATGTCCTCTTGCAGAATCTAATACAAAGAATGCATATCCTCCTGATTTATATTCATCAGGTAGCGGTATTATTGCTAATATATGCCCTTTCTCAGCTCCTACAACACATTTTCCTGCTGAAACTGCATCTATGACTCCCTGCATGCTATTTACTGCTGTAGATTTACAGTTATAATATTTTTGCAAAAACTCTGTATTACAAAGAGGTCCCCAATATGATCCAGCTCCTGGTAGATAAAATTTACGCCAGTCTTTATAGTATTCATACATGTTATCTACAAATGTTATAGGCGTTATTGATGAATCTCTACAAAGACCTGCTAAAATCATAGCCATACTTGTTGGTCCACATCCTGCTGCTTTAATTGTTGAACTTCCATATGCTCTATTAAAGTTTTTTTGTAAATAATGTGGGAAAGTGTATCCTGCTGCTGTAACTGTTTCTCCATCAAATACTCCTGAACTTAATTGTTTATATGAAAAAGTTTCCTGCTCATTTGTTTCAGTTCTCTTAAGAGGTTTATCTGGTACGCTTTCTCCTTCATCTAATTTTTCTGCCAAAGCATCTAATTGTTCTTGTGTATAGAATAAGTAACAAGTTCTTCCAAAAACTTCTCCCGCTTCTGAATATGTAAAATCATATACTCCTTTTACATATGTTTCAAATGCTGCATCTCTTGATGGAATATGTCCTGATTTATTTCCTCCTATATAAGCCCACCAGTTATCCCATATGTACATCATATGTTCCCAAGAATTTATTGCATAAAGACCTGTTGCTTCTTCATATACTGATTTAAAAGTATACCCATTCCTTGTAGGTAGGTGTTCAAAATTATATTGTATTGCTGTTAATGCATATAGCTGTTGCTCTGATAAATTCAATCCTTCTGTATATGTAACTACTGCTTGATAATATGTTTCTGCTACAGTTTGACCAACACTATCTACTAATGCTTTTTCTATATATATTCCCATTCCATCAATTTCTGCTTGAGAATATTGCTGGTCAGCCCCTCTCGTTAACAAACTATTTACATAGGCTTGAACATCTTTTTCTGTATTTTCTCCCGTTGTTTTTAGTACTTTACCTTTACATGCAAATTTTGCTTGGTGTGATTTCCATTGTAAATCTGAATTTCCTATTGTTGGCCAACCACTTGATGGTGCATCACTATACATCTTGTAAAATCTTCCATCTTCACTTTGTGGAGCTTCTCCTGAATGAGAAAACTGTTGTAGATATTCTCTTAGTGATATAACTCTTACTTCTTCTTTGTTTTTTCCACTAAATATATTTGGTCTTGTAATGTCTCCTCCAAAAATTGATATGAATACTGATACTACTATTGATACTATCATTGTTGTTATTATTGTTGGAAGCATTATTGCTTTAATTTTTGCCACAACCATTTTTATAATTGCTTTTATAATTTGCTTTCTTTTATCTTTTTTAGCATGTCTTTTTAATGTTTCCATTCCGCTTTTTTCAGCAAGTTTATTTTGTCTGTCCGCTTCCATTTGGTCCAATTGATTATTATTATCTTCCATATCTTATCACCTCTTTTTATACAAATAGGCAGATATAAAATCTGCCTTTTATTTTATACAAAATCATCTATATCATTGAATAGACTTTCTGCGTCTTTTTGTCCAATTCCATATCTTTTTGCATATCTTACAAACGCATTTTTATCGTTATATAATTCTGTTGGCATATTTTTTGCAATTGCCATTCTTGATGCGATTTCTCCTGCTTTTAGACTACCTTTTGAATTTTTAAGTTTTGAATATTTTTTCATATCTGTTACGCCTAAATCTGATACTGCTTTATATTCATCTCCTGTTACTCCTGCTTCTAAAGCATCTTTTATTGTTCCTGCATCTGTTATTCCATTATCTAAGAACATTTGCGTTTGTTGTCTTATTTGTGAATCAGTATATCTTGAACTTAATGTGCCACTTGATAATATCTTTTTAAATCCATCTCCTTCATAGAATTGCTTATCATGTTGTGCATTTTCATATGCTTCGTCTCCCATTTGTGCTCTCAAAAATCTTTCCTTTATAGCTGATGCCTCTCCTTTTATTCCTCCTGCTATTGCTCCTGGTGCATTTGAAAGGTTATTTCCAATTGCTGCACCAGCTCCTGCACCCATCATAGTTTTTCCAAATAAATCATCAACTTGTCCATCGGCTATTGCTGCTGCAAATCCTATTGTTCCTCCGGCTATTGCTCCTCCGGCTTTCATTGTCCATTTTCCTGCTGATTTTAATTTATCTACGCCATTTATTGCTTTTAATGCATTAGATGCTGTTTTCAATGCTCCTGGACCTCTTCTTGATGAAGATCCTGATGCTCCATTACCCGTTGAACCTGCTCCACCAGCTCCTCCTGAACCATTTGTTCCTCCTGAGCCGCCTGAGCCACCAGCTCCTCCTGCTCCTCCTGCTCTAGCTGAACCACCATTTCCTGCTGCTCCTCCATCTGCTTGTCCTGCTGGATCTGCTCCATTTCTTGTCGCAGTTCTTACATTATTGTTTCCTGAATTTCCAGAACTTGAATTATCTCCTGCTTTTCCTCCGCCTTTTGGACCTACTCCTTTTACTTTATTTAACATATTCATTACCATTGCTCCACCTGCTGCTGCCCCTAAAGTATTGTATCCTGATTGTTGAGAATTCAATCCAAACATCTGCTTTATGATTTTCTCTGCTGGCATTATAAATGTTAATGCAATTATTGCATATAATACATTCTCTGTTGCAAAGTCTATTGCATTTTGAATTAATAAAGTATATAGCAATAAATGTACTGGTTGTATTAAACAGTTTACTATGTACTCTCTTAGCCAGAAACTAAATGCCTGTGCTTTTCCATCTTTTACTTTATCTATAGGGTATGTTAATGCTATAAGTGGTGCTATCATTGTTAAGAATGCCATGTATACAACCCTTTTTACATATTGGAATGTAAATGCACCTGTTAATATAACTAATACTAAATACATTAATGTGAATCCTGCTGTTTCTCCCATATATGCATTATTAAAGTTAGTTCCGATTTTATTTCTAACTTCGTTCATTATTTTGTCTGATGGTAGTGATGGCATATTTGCATCTGTTGAACTTACCAAAATATTTGCACTAAACATATCATTTATTTTAGCTGTAAAACTTAGCATAAACGCCATTAAATAGTGTAGTAAAAACAGAATGCATATTGCTACTAACCAATCTTTTAATATACTTTGATATTTTGCTTTATTTTGTGCTGATGTACTGCTTAGAATAATTCTTATACCTAAGTATAGCAATACTGATAATAATCCAACTAATGCAAATGTTCTTAATGCGATGTACCATTTTGCTATATTATCTTTTAAAGCAAATGCTGTTGATTTCAATGTAATTGTTTCTGATGATGCAACAGATTGTGTAATACTTTTTAAATCTTGTGTGCACTCATAAATTGTTACTTCTCCATTATTAAGCTTTTCTATTTTATATAATTTTCTATCTTCACTTTCTTCTGGAGAAAATGTGTAAAACCATGCATATTCTATTCCAGAGCTATCCCAAAACCCTATACCATGTTCTAATAAATTTTTTACTGCTTCTCTTTTTAAAAGATCACTAAACCATCCATAGTTTTGAGCCCTTAATACATATTGTTGTGCTCCGGTCATTTACAAGACTCAATCCCTTACTAGTTGAACTATAACCTCCTCCATTATAGTCTGAAGTATATGAATACGCATATACACCATATTTTATAGTTTCTTCATTAACTGTATCAAAGTCATCGCTCATCTTAAATTCGTATACATTACTAAAATCACTTTTATTTAATTTTCCTAATACTTTTAGCATGTCTTCTTGATTGCTTATATCTAAATCTGCTCTTACAACTGTCTTATCAGAATCTGCATTCGCTCCAATAAAGTTAATATCTAACATTGGAACTACATTTGAAAATATAATTCCTGGAGAATACTTTATTTTATACTCTCCAAATTCTTGTAAATCTCCTGTACCTACCATGAGTTTTTGCATTATTGATAGTCCTGCATCTCCTAAATATGCAACCAAGTAAAAAATTCCAGAAACAACCTTTTCTCCGACTGTTTCAGCATATACGTAATTTGGCATAATAAAATTGGCTGACATTATTATTACTATTATTACTATTAAAAATTTTTTAAGAATACTATTTTTTATTTTCATTGGGCATAGTTTCCCCTTTCTTAAAGGTTTCAATTTATTTTATTATACCATATTTTGGTATTTTTTAAAAGTTTTTATGTCAATTTTATGCGTTTTTTTCAGCTATTTTGTTTAAATTTGTCTCCATAAATTCAAATTCTCTCTTTGTTGGTGTAATTTGTAATATTGCTGTATCTGAACCGACTTTAAATAGTCCTTCTCCTATTAAACATGTTACTAGGAAGTTTGCCTCTCCTTCACTTAATTTGAATACTTCTTTTAAGTATGCTATTTCTGATTTATCTTGTGCTAAGAATAGCTTTGTATCTGATGATGTTAATACTGCTTGTGCTTCTGGTTTTTCATAAAAGTCTTGGAATCTTTGTGATACAATTGCAAGTGATACATTTCTTTTTCTTGCACGTCTTGCCATCTTATTTAAAAATTCTACTGCTTCTGGGAATGGTAATAACATCCATGCCTCATCAACTAAAACTCTTTTTTTGACAGCTTTTTTTCTGTCTTCACTGTTTTTCTTAACGAATTTTTCCCATATCCATGATAATAGTATTTGCTGTGCAAGTGGTCTTGCAAATCTTTCTTCCAATTGTGATATATCCAAATTTATAAATGGCACTGAATCTAATAAATCGAATGTAGATTGTCCATCAAAATAAGCCATTTGTCCATTTAATTCTCTTACATATTGTTTCATAACTTTGCTTAAATAACTATAATGGAAAGTATAGTTTTCATCCACATTTTCTGCAGCTTTCTTTAATAAAGTTTTATACCATGATCCTATTGTTGGCATTAATTTTTTGTCTCTACTTGCTTTTCCAAGTTTTCCTAAAGAATTTGGTTCGTATAAGCTTTCTGGATCTGATGTTATTCCACATCTTGTATATTCTTCTGCTACTGCTTCTGCTATTATTTGCTTTGTTAATTCGTTTACTTCTTCACTTCTTGTACTTCCTCTTGCCATTGTAATTAAAGCTTGTGTAACGTCTTCTATTTTATTTTCTACGTTCAATACTGTTCTTTCTCTTCCTGTTATTTCATCTCTAACTTTTTCTTCTTCTATATCAAATAAGTTTATTACTGTTGATGAAGTTGGTCCTAATACTACATTTATTCCTCCTAGTGCTTCTGCCACTATTTTATACTCTCCTTCAGCATCCAGCGCTAAACTTTCTATTCCCATAAGCACTGCTGATCTTGAGATTAATGTTTTCATTGTTACAGACTTTCCTGCACCAGATTTAGCAAATATAACCATATTATAATTGGCTAAACTTGGATGGAAATTATCGAATAATACTGGTACCCCAGTTTGTTTATTCATTCCAATTGGAATCCCTGTTAAGTGACCTACTTCTGATGTTGTAAATGGGAATATTGTTGCCATTGAATTTCTATCAAATGTATGTACTGTGTTTATTTGGTTCTTCATTAATGGCATATTTGATTGTAATGCTTCATCTTGCATTCCCCATGCTGATTTTATGCCTACTAATGTTTTTGACATTTCTGTTGCTAATAATTTTGTATATGCATCTAGTGATTGTAAATTGTATGAATACAATGTTGCTATTATTGAAGCTTCAAATAGTTTGTTAAATCCTGAAGCTATTTCATCTCTCAATCCTTCAGCTTCTAATCTTTTTTGTGCTAATATACTTTCCCTATTTATATTGCCTCTATCTGCGGCAACAATTCTTTCTGTTTCTAACTGATTTATTACTTTATTTAATTCATTTTGAGACTTTGCTTCTGCTACTGGTTTTATGTATATAGATGTATTTATATCTCCAAATAAATACATGTCTCTAAACAATTCTGGGAAAGTACACATTCTAGGAAGACTTGATACAAAGAAGCTTCTTGCATATCTTGTTGTGTTTGATATTATCTCTAGGTGGTCAATGTTTGAAGCATCTATTCCTGCTGGTGCTATTAATTCTTTTATTGTCTTTTTTCTTAAGATATCATACTCAGGTTCTTGCATTGCTAAACTTTCTTGCTCTCTTCTTAATGCTTCTGCTTGTTTTTGCTTTTTACTCATGATCTTCTTCTCCTCCTTCTTCTGTATCTTTTATTTTTTTAATAGCTTTCTCTGTTACTTCTCTTCCAACATATTTTTGATTTTCTTTTAGCATGTCTGTTGCCATTTTTTTAACTAATTCTTCGAAATTTTTTTCTTTCTTTTTAATTTTTCTTTCTTTTTCTTCTCTAACAACATTTATTGTTTCCATTGCTAAGTTTAATGCTTCTTTTTCTATTTTTTCGTCTAATGCTTTCATTTTCTTATCTAACACATCTGGTGCTGTTGCATATAGCTCGTTATATCCTGCTCTTATTGCTTTTGATACACTATATACATCTGATTCATCTCTGTTATATGCAATATACAATAATTCTACTAATTCGTTAGAATTTAGTACTCTACTTTTTACACTACATGCTGACAGTGTTCTTATTAACGATTGTGCTCTTGTGTATAATTCTGAGAAAATCATGCTTTTTCTTTCTTCTTCGTCTAATAGTTCACCTGCTAATTCTGCTGAATAATATGGAATCACTATATAATAGTGTTTTCTTAATACATTTTTGTTTTGACTTGTTTTTTGTATGTTTTCTATTACATCATTTCCATATTCATATAGATTCTTTAGTCTTATTATATCTCTTGATAATGACTCTGCTTGTTTTTCATTATAATTTTCTGTTCTCAATAGTCTAGTATATGTTGCTTGTTTTACATCCAACTCTTTCTTTGTCTCTTCTAATTTGGTTGTATAGTTTGAAATACTATCTGATATATTTATTGTTCTTGTTTGTGTATATATCTGTATTGGGTGTCTTAATGTGTTTAAAAATTGTACAAATCCTGCCTCTACAGCTGTTTTTTCTACTTGTGACATTAAGTCGTAGTTTATCCCTTCACATTCTACCACCATTAAATATTTCTTTGAATCATCTTGAATTATCATGTTGTCTTCTATTTTATCAAATTGCATAAATTGGAAAATAGATTTTTTTGTGTATTCTTTTGCAACTTTTGTTTTTCCACCTGTTGGTCCTGTTCCTTGTGTTTTTTCTTCTTCGCTATTTTGTTTGTTTTTGTATGACATATACCATGCAACAAAAAGCAATATTACTATTGCAAATATTAATATAATTAACAGTGTTGTTAATAAGTTCATTATATTATCCATTTCTATTTTCCTCCTCTATCTTCTGTGTATGTATAAATTACATTCCTTTTTTTCTTAAATTTATACCATTTTATTATTGCCTCATCTATTCTTTCTCCCCCAGCCTTTCTGAAGAATTCTATATTGCTATTTTCTGGTATTTTAAATGTTCCTATTGAAAATCCTACAGCAGCAAAACCTACAGTAATTAATATACCAATTATTGGCATTCCTAAGGTCATGAACAAATAAAAAAACACTAAGCCTAACGCTCCTGTAGCACATGTATATATTAGGGATCTTGCTGTAAATATCATCAAAATTCTTCCGTTCTCCCTTTACATTTCTTGGAATTTTATGAATTGCCAAAACACTTCCCCCTTTTGTAAGTAATATTTTAGTTTATTATATCAAATTTTAACTATAATTGTAACCTATTTGCTTATATGTAATGAAAATTTAATTTTTTTGTAATATTTATGTAACAAAAAAAGATGTCAGTTTAAACTGGCATCTTTTTGTTTTTACAATATTATAGTGAGAATGTATCAAATAGTAATTTAGCTATTGTTGAAGCACTCATTACTACTACTATACCTACTATTAAAGGAATCATAGATTTTTTGTATTCTGCTTTTTCTTCTAAGCTTCCCATCATGTATTTAACACCTAGAACGGCAATAACAACTACACCACCAACTATTGCAATATTTCTAATAAATCCTAAGATTTTTCCTGCTAAAGTTTTCATTGATGTTGAATCTCCATATGTAGGAGTTATTGAACCAACGTCAACTTGTCCTGCAAATACTGGTGCTGCTACTGTCATTGTTAAAACTAAAATCATCATTAGTACAGAAATCACTTTTATTGATTTTCTCATATCTTTCCCCTTTCTTTATTTTTTATATATTTTGCACTTTCTTAAGCTTTTAAGAAAATGTTAAAAACTTTATCGTTTTCTTCTTTAATTTCAGCTACTTTTATACTTTCTGCTTTAGCTGTTCCTTCCATTGAATTTCCCACTTCTATTACTATTTTCCATATTGTAAATGCTGAAAACACTACTATACATCCAACTACATATGGTATCAATGTTTCTTTTATTTTTGCTTTTTCATCAACACTTCCTGTTATAAATTGAATTCCTATTATTAGTCCTACTCCAAATGCAAGTACAACAGCTAGTGTGAATAGCAAATTGTAAATTTCTTTAGATGTTACTTGTAATGCTCCTTCATCAAGTGGTTTATTATTTGCATATTCTTGCTTTCCTATATTTATAAAGCTATCTCCATCTTGTGTAATGTTTCCCATTGCATATGTTTGATTTGAAAAGCATATAGATATTATTGCAATAAACATTATTAAACTTAGCATAATTTTTTTCATATCATCACCTACTTTAAAAACTTAGTTCTGCTATTATTCCTAATATAAGTGATACTCCGCCTAGCATAAAGCATCCTACTATATATGGTATCATTTCTTTTTTATAGTCAGCTTTTCCTTCTGGGCTTGTCATCATATATTTAAGTCCAATTATTGCTAAGGCTATTAGTGCTACTATCATTCCTACATTTTGTATGAACCCTAGTATTGGTTCTGCTTTTGTTATAAATGAATCTGTACTATTTAATGTTGGGCTTGGGTCATAATTGTTTAAGTTTTCTAGTGCAAATACATTATTAGAAAATAATATGAGTATGATGCTAATCAAAATAATTAATTTAGTTATTGTTTTTTTCATAAAATTAGCACCTCCTATGTCATCATATCATTTTTATTATAGCATTTTTTTCCCGTTGTTGCAACTTTTTTTGCCTATTTTTGTTATTTTTTTGAGTTTTCATGTATATTTTAATGTTTTTTTGTGAATTTGTCAATAGATTTACTTTTTATTTACATAAAAAGTCTTTTATTTTATATGTACATTTCTGATAAAGTTTTATCGTTTATTCCAATTTTTCGATTTATATTTTTTATGTATCTCCATTCAACTATCGATATAGAAGTTTTAAATTTAGTGAATATTGAAAAATGAATAGTTAATAGTGAATAGTACAAATGTGCTCCTTAGGTTACATTAAATTACTATTCATTATTAACTATTCACTTATTCACTCTTAAATAAAAATGCGACCTACTATGGTCGCACATTTGGAGCAGGTAGTGGGAATCGAACCCACGTCATCAGCTTGGAAGGCTGAGGTTCTACCATTGAACTACACCTGCATCTCTCTTACGAATATAGATTATAGACCTTTTTTTATTCTTTGTCAATACTTTTTTTAAAATTTATTCAATTAATTTAAATCCCATGTGCATCTGTAATTCTATATCTATTGTCTTTCGTATATATAAACCATTTTCTTTGCAATATCTTTTTGTGGCAATTTCAGTTTCTGCTCCAAATTTTCCGTTTGGATTTCCTTCAAAAAAGCCTAATTCCTTTAATCTTTTTTGTATCTCTAGCACATCTGAACCATACATTCCTGACTTTAAATACCTAAATCCCTTTCCAAATGCACCATATGGTCCATCTACTATTGTTACTTTTGTTCCTATTGGTATTATTTTATATAATTCTGCAACTTCATTATTATCCATTCTTATGCATCCATGTGAGCTTGCCCATCCTAATGAATCTGGTTCTAATGTTCCATGTATTCCAAAATCTCCCCATGGAACATTTAGTCCCATCCAACTTCCTCCAAAGCCTTCTCCCCATAGTGCTTTATTGGTTATCTGCCATGTTCCTATTGGTGATGGAGTTGACCATTTCCCTCCTGAACATTTATATGTATTTATTAATTCCCCATTTTCAAATAAATATAATTTTGATTCCTCTACATCTACAAAGATACTATAGCACTCATCTACTGTAGTACTTGTGTATATAGCTGTTTCTTCTTTTTCTGTTAAGTGTAATGAAATTATAAATAATGTTAAAATTATCATTGATATACATACTTTTTTCATATTCTATATTATGCTTTTTTCTTTTATTATATGATAGAAATGATTGTTCAAATTGTAGGTTGTGTTTTTCAATGCGTGCTTTAGTCAAAGCATGAAAAATAAAATCATCCAGCAAGATGGAGCAGTCTGCAAGCATAAAACAAAAAAACATTTTATATTTCTATGTAATTATGTGTGCATGCTCTTAGGAGTCTGTTCATTATTGCTAGGCCTAGTCCGTCTTTTTCTACTCCTTCAATAATTACTAAATCTGCCTCGTATTTATCTACTTTTCTTAGTAAAGTAAATATATTATTGCAAATTTCTTCTAAGCTATCTCCCATTGCAAGTTTTATTTCATTACTGTATTTTTCTAAATTTGACGTTCTACATAATATAATTGATTTTTGTTTTGAAGCCATTTCATTTATCTTGTCTACCATTTTTTGATTGTTTTTACTATATACTAATACACATTTTGTATCTGGAGAATAGTGTTTATATTTTATTCCTGGTGATAATACCTTTTCTCCTTCCACATATTCTCCTAGTATTTGTTTTTCTATCTCAACTTCTATTCCTAATTTTTCCATTTCTTCTTTTGTTATTTTTCCTGGTCTTAATATATGTACCTTATTATCTATTACTCTTACAACTGTTGATTCTAATCCTATATCTACTTTGCCTCCATCTATTATATATTCTACTTTTCCATCTAGTTCTTGTAATATATCTTCTACTAGTGTTCCACTTGGTTTTCCAGATATATTTGCACTTGGTGCTGCTATTGGGGTTTCTGAATATTCTATTAACTTTCTTGCTATTTCATTGCTTGGCATTCTTATTGCTACTGTTTCCAATCCTGCTGTTATTATATTTGGTACAATTTCTGTTTTATTAAATATTATTGTTAATGGACCTGGCCAAAAAGCATTTATTAGTTTTTGTTCTATTGTACCTATTTCTTTTACCAGCTTTCTTAGCATTTCTAAATTTGATATATGAGCTATTAATGGATTATCACTTGCTCTTCCTTTTGCTTCATATATCTTTTTTACAGCTTCTTCATCTAGTGCATTTGCACCTATTCCATATACTGTTTCTGTTGGAAATAGCACTAGCTTTCCTTGTTTTATTGTTTCTGAGACTTGTTTAATTTCTTCATAATTTTTACTTTCTTTTAAGTTTATATATTTAGATTTCATTTTTTCATTTCCTTCTATTTTTCTCTAAGTCTGCTCCATCTTGCTGGATGTTCATTTTTAAAATTTTAATGCAGTTGCTTAAAATTTCAAAAATGAACATCCATGTGGAGCTATTTTTGTATAAGCAAATCATTATAATTATTCGAAAACGAGTTCGGGAACTAACGCTTCAAGGCAACATAAATGCGTAGCATTTTTGCCGAAGCGATTTGCTTTATTCCAAACTAATTATCGGACTAATACACTCATGGCACCTTCTTCACTTAAAGCGGATGGAGAACGGAGTTTGATAATAATTCATAATGATTTGTCTATATTATTCAAATTAATTAGTCATCTAAAAAATCCTTATATGTTTTTAGAATCTTTAAATTAAACTTTCCTGGTTTTACACTTAAATTCTGTTTTACCTTTACTTCTACTTCGTAAAGTTCCTTCATCTTGCCTAAATTTTCTTTCTTATGTCCTATTACATTATTTGCATCTTGTGGGTTTACTTCTATTTCTATTTCTGCTACTTTTGTGTTTATTTTCTTTATAACATCTAAAATTTTATCATACCAAATGCTATCATCTACAAGTTGTCCAAATGCTTCATGGTATGGCCCTGCAATTACTTCACTTTGAATATTTTTTGGATTTGATATTATATCTGTATTTTGTAATCCTACTCTTATTACTTTTACTTTTTTACTTTCAAAATAATTAGATAATTCTTTACATCTTTCTACTGCCTGAATTAATGTTATTGGCTCATATTCCCTTTTTAAATATTCTCTTGCAAGTTCCGTGTTTTTTATTACAAGCACTGGATATAGTCTTACCATTTTTGGTTTTAGTTTTACTAAATCCCTTGCTGTGTTTAATTCGTCTAGCCATGTACTTTCTGGAAGTCCAATCATCATTTGGTGTCCTAATTTAAAATGGTTTCGTCTTATTAATTTTGAAGCTTTTACTACATCTTTATAGGTATGACCTCTTTTACATTTTTTCAAAATATAGTCATTTGTTGATTGTACTCCTAATTCTATTGTCTTTACTCCATATTTCTTTAATAACTTTAACTTTTCTTTATCTATATAGTCTGGTCTGGTTGATACTCTTATTCCATCTACTTTACCATTTTTTACATATCTATATGCAATTCTAAGTAACTTTTCTTGAAGCTTCATATCAATTCCTGTAAAACTTCCTCCAAAAAAAGCAATTTCTTTATATGTATCTTTATCTTTAAAGCTTTTTAAAAAGTCTTGTATTGTTTTATCTACCTCTTCTTCTGTTATTTGTTTCATTTGTCCACTTATACTTTTTTGATTGCAAAATGTACAGTCATTTGGACATCCTAAATGTGGTACAAATATTGGTATAATATATTGTTTTGACATTCTTTCCTCCATTATATATTTTCTAATGCTTGTTTTGCTGCTTGCATTTCTGCTTCTTTTTTCGTTTTTCCTACTCCTCGTGCTAAACATTTATCATTTAGTCTAACTTCTGCTATAAAACTTTTATCATGATCTGGACCTTTTTCACTAATTATTACATATTTTATATCTACACTTCCATTTTTTTGTAGTTCTTCTTGCAATACTGTTTTGTAATCTTTTTCTCCTGCATTTTTGCTTTCTTGTTCTATTGCTACTTTTAAATTATTTAAAATAAATTTTTCTGCTTGGTTTAGTCCCCCATCTTCATATATTGCCGCAATTACAGCTTCTACACTATCTGCCAATATTGCTGCTTTTTGATTTCCACCACTTTTTTTCTCACTTTTTCCTAAATATAACATGTCTCCAAAGTTATATTTCAATGCAACTTGATATAAGCTTTTTTCACATACTACTGTTGCTCTTACTTTTGTCATTGTTCCTTCTTTTAATTGATGATAATTTCTAAATAAATAGTTGCTAACAATAAATTCTAATATTGCATCTCCTAAAAATTCTAGTTTTTCATTACTTTCTTTCTTGTTTTCATTTGCATATGATGTATGCGTGAGTGCAGTTTGTAATAAATTAATGTTTTTAAATTTATATCCTATTTCTTCTTGAAATTCTTCTAGATTCATATATTGCTCCTGCCCTTTCTAATCTTTTGACTTTATAAGTATTAATATTCCTTTTCCTAATTGTATCTCTGCTTGCTCTTGCAATTGCTCATTGCTTATTCCTAAACTATCACCTATATATAATGTTCTATTTTCTAAAGGGTATTTAAGTCCTTTTAGAGTTACATTTTCTACTACCGTTGTTAGTGGAATTAGAGATATATATTTATATTTCTTGTCTTTGTATAATTTCACATTATGTTCTATTAATGTTATTTCATTTGTTTCATTCACTATTTTTATATTAACGTTTTTGTCTGTGGCTATCTTTAAAGTATGTATGTTAGCTATTGTATGATCTAATCTCGTTCCTATTGCACCTAAAATAGTTATATTTTCACTTTTTATTTCAATAGCCAAATTTATTGCTGAGTGAGTATCTGTTAGGTCTTTCTCTGGATTTAATTTTATTATGTTTATATTAGTTTTTTCATACTTTTTTAATACATTTCTATCTATAGAATCAAAGTCTCCAACTATGTAATTTGGCTTAATATTTAGTATGTCTAATATTTCTAATCCCTTATCTACAGCTATTATTATATCATATTTACTATATTTTAGGTGCTTTTTTACAAAATTTCTACTTATTTCCCCACCTGTAACAATAAGTGTATCCATCTATTTATCTTCTCCTACTTAAGAAATTAGAGGTTAGTTTTCTAACCTCTATTTATCTTTTACTACTTTACTAGTTTCATTGTTTCTCTAGCTATTTCTAATTCTTCGTTTGTTTGTATAACTATCATTTTTATTTTTGATTCTGGTTTACTAATTACTCCTGAATAATTTTCATCATCATTGTGAGAGCTATCAAATACTATTCCTAATGGTTCTAATCCTTCTACACATTTATTTAGTACATCTGGATTGTGTTCTCCAATACCACCTTCAAAAATAATTGCATCTACTTTTCCTAATACTGCCATGTATGCTCCTATGTATTTTTTTACTCTATATGCAAACATATCAATTGCAAGCTTAGCTTTTTCGTCTCCTTTTTCTATTAGTCCTTTTAAGTCTCTAATATCTCCTGTTGTTGTTGATATTCCTAATAGTCCTGACTTCTTGTTTAATACTGTCATCATTTCATCTATGCTTAAATTTTCTTTTTTCATTACGAATTCTAATACTGCTGGATCTAAGTCTCCTGATCTTGTTCCCATCATTAATCCTTCAAGTGGTGTTAAGCCCATTGTTGTATCAACACATACTCCTGCCTTTATTGCTGCTATGCTTGATCCATTTCCTAAGTGGCATGATATGATATTTATATCTTCTTTATTCTTTCCTAATTGTTTTGCTGCTTCTTCTGCTATGAATTTATGTGAGCTTCCATGTGCTCCATATCTTTTTATTGCATATTTTTCATAATATTCATCTGGTATTGCATATCTTGCTGCATATTCTGGTATTGTAGTATGGAATGCTGTATCAAATACTAATACTTCTGGTACACTTGGCATTAATTTCATACATGCATTTATTCCTTGTAAATGTGCTGGGTTATGTAATGGTGCATATTCTATTGATGTGTTATATTCTTTCATAACTTCGTCTGTTACTAATACTGATTTTGTGAAGTTTGGTCCGCCATGTACTATTCTATGTCCTATTGCATCTATTTCACTTACATCTTTTATTGCTCCTACTTTTTCGTCTAACAAGTATTTCATTATTGCTTCAAATGCCACTGTATGATTTGGTAATGGTAATTCTTCTCTTAGTTTTTGACCATTGCTTTTGTATTCTATAAATGGACTCTCTATAGATTCTACACCTATTCTATCACATTTTCCTGATGCTAATACATCGTTGTTGTCCATATTAATTAATTGGTATTTTAATGATGAACTTCCACAGTTTACTACTAATATTTTCATTTTTCTTTCTCTCCTTTTTCATATAAATATTTTTTATTTATGTAAGTCTGCTCCATCTTGCCGGATGCTTTAATTTTTTGTTTTGTTAAAACATGCACAAATAAATTAAAACATCTATGTGGAGCTACTTTATATTTATTATTAATTTATCCAATCATTTTTCTTTTATTGGATTGCTTGCAAACATGTTATTGCTACTGCTCCTACTATGTCATCTGCTTTGCATCCTCTTGATAAGTCATTTACTGGTTTTGCTATTCCTTGGCATATTGGACCATATGCTTCTGCTTTTGCTAATCTTTCTGTTAATTTATATCCTATATTTCCTGCGTTTAAATCTGGAAACACTAATATGTTTGCTTTTCCTGCAACGTTGCTTCCTGGTGCTTTGCTAGCTGCAACTGTTGGTACTAGTGCCGCATCTAATTGCATTTCTCCATCTATCAATAATTCTGGTGCTTTTTCTTTTGCAAGTTTTGTTGCTTCTTGTACTTTTTCTACGTCTTCTGCTTTTGCACTTCCATATGTTGAAAATGATAGCATTGCTACTTTGGGTTCTTTTTTTATTATTGCTTTAAAGCTTTCTGCTGAAGATATAGCTATTTCTGATAATTCATCACTATTTGGTTTTGGATTTAATCCACAATCTGCAAACATTAAAACTCCATCTTCTCCATATTCTTTGTGAGGAAGCACTAACACATTAAATGTTGATACTATCTTAGTTCCTGGTTTTGTTTTTAATATTTGAAGTGCTGGTCTTAATGTATCTGCTGTTGAGTGTGCAGCTCCTGATACTAATCCATCTGCTTCTTCTTTTTTTACCATCATCATTCCAAAATACACTGGATCTTTTAAAAGTTCTTTTGCTTGTTCTATTGTCATTCCTTTTGCTTTTCTTAATTCATAAAGGCTTTCTGCATATTCTTCGTATTTATCTGATGTTAATGGTTCTACTATATTTGCATTTGAAATATTAAAATTGTTTTCATTAGCTAGCTTGATTATTTCTTCTTTGTTTCCTATTAATACTATTTTTGCAAACCCTTCTTTAATAATCTTATCTGTTGCTTCTAGCGTTCTTACATCAGTCGCCTCTGGCAAAACTATTGTTTTTATCACTGTTTTTGCTTGTTTCTTTATTTCATCAATAAAACTCATGCTTACCTCCCTTTTCAAACTCTATAATTATATACCATTTTGCTTACAATTACAATATTTATATTAAATTTATACACAAAAAGAGTTTTCTTTCGAAAACTCTTTTTAGTTAGATTATTCTAATACATATTTTTTTATGGCGATTATTCCACCTGTTATTATTGTTAATACTACTAATACTAACCATATATATGATGTTTCTCCACCTGTTTTTAATTCTAATATTACTAATGCTCTGTCATCATCGTCTTCTTGTTGTTCTTCATATCCATCTGGTTTAACATTATCTGGTGTTGAGTCTATATCTGGTGAACCATGTTCGTTATAGTCTTCACTAATTTCTGCTATGTTTGTTTTTGTTCCTAAGTTTTCTGAACCATTTATCCAGGTAAATGTTACTGAAACTGTTGCTGTTTCTCCTGGTTGTAATAAAGTTCCTTCTAACTCTCTTGTTGTTATTTTCCCACCTTCTTCTAGTGTCCATTGTGGATTGTCTTCCTGAACAAATTCTAGTCCTGCTGGAATATAGTCTGTTATTTCTGTTGCATATCCTGCTATTTCGCCTTGATTTATAATCATTATGTTATATACAAATTTTACTGTTGTTTTATTTATTTTCTTCTTGTCTATTACTACTTTTGCTACTGGTTCTGGATCATCATATGGTGTGAATCCTGTGTCTGTTGTTGTTGTGTTTCCATCTACTGTTACTATTGTTTGTGTTACCCATTTTAATAGTGCTAAGTCGAATTTCTTTACATATAGTTTTTCTGTATCTTGATCGTCTTCTCCTTCATTCCATTCGTTTGGAATTGAGTCATCATCATCTATATCAATTTCATTTCCATCTTCATCTACTGCTTTATCCTCTGTAATTTGTGCTTTATTGGTGATTATTCTGTCTTCTGATGTGATGTTTTTTTCTACTACTTGGAATGCTACTTGTACTTCTGCATAGTCTGGGTTAAATGGATTTGTTGTGCTTATTGGTCTATTTGAATCATATGGATTTAATAGTGAATTTTCTAACTTTCTTGTTCTTATTTCTACTGCTTCACTTGCATTTGTTGTTTCTTGTCCTGTTATATCATACATTTTCCATTCGTTTTGTTTGTTTATATCATTGTTTGGAAGGAATTCTAATCCATCTGGAATATCATCTGATATTTCTGTTGCATAACCTAATACTGTTCCTTCATTATATACTCTTATTGTATATGTAACTATATCACTATTTGCTACAAACACTGGTGTTTTGTCATGCTCATATTTTATCTTTTTCTCTGTATCTGGTACTGGTTGTGGTATTCTTGTTGTTACTGCATCATCGTTTACACCTGTTATGAATTTTCTTAATGCTAAGTCGAAATGTCTTAATATTAATGGTTCATAATCATCATCATCTTGTTGATATGAGCTGTTGTCTGCTGGTGGATTGTAGTTACCTGTATCTACATTTCCTGGTTCTGAGTCTCTATCGCTTACTATTACTTCATTTCCTGATTTGTCTAATGCTTTGTCTTTTTCTATTTCAGCAATATTTCTTAAAATTCCTTCATATGAATTTTCTGCAAGTACTATACATGTTACTTCTACTTCTCTATAATATAGTCCATCTGTTCCATTTGTTGATTGTTGCCATGTATCTGCTGCATCTATATCTGCTGATGTTGTTTCTTTATTATATGCTTTTATTTTTGAGTTTTCTAATGCTGTTGAGTATATTTTTGCTTTTCCTTTTAATATTTCTACATCATTTAGAGATGTTAATCCAAAGAAATCTCCCGTTGTTAAGTTTTTGATGTCTGCTTCATTTCTATATAGACCATCTTCTCCTACTAACTTCATTGTTTGATTTGTTCCATCTACTACTGGGTGCCATAAGTTATCTGTATTTGTTTTATGATTCATTAAATAGCCTAATCCTTCTGGTATGTAGTCGGCTACTTCTGTTGCATAACCATCTAATTCACCTTCGTTGTAGATTCTTATTTTATATGTAACTATATCTCCTTGTTTTACTACTATTGGTGTTTTTGAGTGTGTGTATTTTGATGTTGTTATTTTATTTCCTGATGCATCTACTGTGTTTAATTTGCTTGTATCAACTTTTGGTGTTCTATCATCTGCTCCTGTTAGAGCTTTTCCATTTATTTTTGTTATGTATTTTCTTAATGCTAAATCAAATTCCTTACTTTTATCATTTTGTACTACTATTGTAATTACACCTGTGTCTGCCACAAAGCTTCCTATTTGTACTCCTGGAACTACAACTGGTGCTCCTGTTGAGTCTACTATTTTTACATCATCTATTATATATTTTGTTCCAGTTGCATTTAATTTTGTTGTTACTTTTATTTTAAATGGTGCATCTAGTCCTGCATATCCTGATGGAATTCTTGTTTCTTCTATTTCAAATATAAATGTTTGTCCTTCTGTATTTATTAGCATACTTGGTGTTTGAAATGTTCCATCTCCATTATCTGTTATTGATAATTGTGTACGTCCATTTGTTTCATCTATTATTCTAAAACTTGCTCCTACTAATAAGTTTCCATCTTTGTCTGTTTTATTTATTTTTAATAGTAAATCTCCTGTTATTCTTTTTGTTGTTATTCTATCTGTTTCTACTTTTTTCTCTTTTTCTACTTTTAATATTGGTTGTTCTTCTGCTGATGCTACCCATAAACTTGCTTTAGTTTCAAAGTATGTTACTGTTGTTTCTATTGTGATTTCTGATAAGTCATATCCTTGATCCCATATAGCTGGTATTTTTATATATACATCTCCATTATTCACAAGGTCATCCATTTTTAATTGTGTATCTGTCATATTGAATAAAATTGGGACATTGCTTGATGGATCTTTTTCTGGTATTTCAATTCCTAATGCATCTTTTATTTTTATTTCTAAGTCAAAATCATTTACTGTATTTGTTTTGTTAATATTTACTGGTCCTATTACATAGTCTCCATTTGTGTCTACTGTTATTGTTAATGGGTTTGTTTTATTTATTTCTACTCTCTTTAATCCTACATTTACTTTTCTTATATTTGCATTTCCATATTGTGCTGCATTTGCTTTTGCTCCATTTATAAAATACTTATATAGTGTATTTACTTGGTTCCAATCAGCATAGCTTGTATCATATGATGCTCCATTTTTCTTTAAGAAGTTTCCTAAGTCTACTGTATCTGCTAATGATAATGAATATTCTTGTCCGTTTGTATCAAAGTTTGCAAAATACCATAATGCTGCTTGTTGTATAACTTCTATCTCATCGTCTGATAATGTTGCTCCGTCCATTCCAACTTGTTTTAAAAATTTTTCTCTATCCATATCAGGATTTTCTGGAACATACATGTTGTCTATAATCCATAACATTGCATTGTATGAGTTATCTGTATCTATTCCTGTATACCCTATTGTATTTTTATAATATTCTATTATTTTATCGGCTTCTTGATTCATATCTCCATATTCTGTATATGTTACATCATGTGTTCCATACAATCCTAATGAATCAATATCTCCAAATCCTAATCCACTTCTTAAACAATATAATGCGAATGTATCGTCTGTTACAAAAGCTCCGCCATTTCTTCTAAGAACTTTGAATACTGATGCATCTTTTTGTATTCCTGCTCCTCCTACTGTTATTGTGAATTTTGAATTTGTAAATGGTCTTGTATCTGTTATGTTTAAATCCATAGTTGATGCTGCATATGTCATATTCGTTAGACCAATCAAAATTAAAATAATAATTGTTGCAATTAGTGATACTCTTATCTTCTTCATAAATACTCTCCTTCTTAAATAGCACTATATTTACTAATTTATTATTATATATATTTTTTTAAAAAAATCAATATATACTTTTTGGGGACTTTTTACCCCTGTTTTTTTCTCTTTACGGAAGCCGTTTTTTCATGCTTCTAACTTGCTCTTTCGTTAATTATTACATTTTCTTTACATTTTTATATCTAAAATTTTACCTTTGTTTAAGCTTTTTTAGATAGATTTTTTAAGTATATTTCTTATTAATTATTATTTTTATATGTAGTTAATTTTGCCAACGCTTTAATTATACTACATTTCATGATTTTTTTCAACTAATTATGTAAAATTAGTTGTTTTTTTAACTTTTTTGTATTGACTTTTACTTGTAATTTTGTTATTATTATATTGCTTTTCGTTCTGCGGAAGTAGCTCAGTTGATAGAGCGATGCCTTGCCAAGGCATAGGTCGCGGGTTTGAGCCCCGTCTTCCGCTCCACAGATTCCACAGATTCAGAAAAGCACAAAATTTTTCAATTTTGTGTTCATTTTTATATTTCATTGGCATATAATATAGTATATGGCGACATAGCCAAGTGGTAAGGCACGAGTCTGCAAAACTCTGATTCCCCGGTTCAAATCCGGGTGTCGCCTCCAAATTCAGTATGGCAATGATAATTTTATTATTATCATTGCTTTGCTATTTTTGGGTGATTAGCTCAGTTGGTAGAGCAGCTGACTCTTAATCAGAAGGTCCGGGGTTCGACCCCCCGATTGCCCACCAAATGTGCGTTGTTAACACAATGCAGTGAATGGTTAATGGTGAATAGTTAATAGTTAATAGTGCCTAAAGCACATTTGTACTATTGACTATTCACTATTAATTTTTCACTATTTACTAAAATTATAACTTGAAACCCTTACGGAAATAAACATTTTATATTAATTTATTTGGAGGTTCTCTATGAAAAAGTTAATGTGCATTTCTGATATTCATGGTAATATTGATTGTTTAAAAAAAGCTCTTGATAGATTTTCTCAGGAAAAAGCTGATAAGCTTATTATTTTGGGAGATTTTTCTGGTTATGGATTTTTATCTTCTTCAGATTTTGAAGTTGCAGAAATCTTAAATAATATGGCAGGAAGTATAATTGCTGTTAAAGGTAATTGTGATAGTCAACGAGCTGATGATTTATTTAATTTTGCTTTACCCTATACTAGAGATATTTCTTTTAACAATATTACGATTACTATAACACATGGTCATATTTATAATAGAAATAATTTGCCGGAAAGCTGTGGCAAGATTTTCATTTCTGGTCATTCTCACATTGGGAGTTTAGAAAAAATTGGAAAAAATATAATCGCAAATCCTGGTTCTATCTCTAAGCCTAGAGGTGGAACTAAAAAAAGTTATATTATTATTGATGATACTTATATAGTATTAAAATCTCTCGAAGGTGATATTATAAAGAAAATTAATATTTTAGATTAAATCTTATATAAAGCGGGGGCGTTAGCCGCCCCTTTTTTTTTGGTAAAACTTATCATCGTTATAAAATACTTCTTAAACTTTCCCATTTTCACATCAAAGGCTTATACCTTCATTCATACTGCTGATAAAGGTTCTTTATCTTTTGAACTTGCTCTTCATACTGTTCAGGCTGAATCGTTCCAAACAGGGGTTCAAGTTCTTCTTCAGGCACATCAATACTGGACTCATTCATGAAATATGTAATATTAGAGATAGGTTGTTTTTTATCCTATCTCTAAATGTCTACTCAAAATCCTCTATTTTTTTATTTACATCTTTCTTACTATAAACTGTTATTCCTTTTTTTAGTTCTTCTAAATCTGCTTCTGCTAGATATTTTGTTTGTATTTCTGTTTTTTCTATTAATTCTTTTTCCTTTCCATTTTTATCTAGTTTATAAATATATATATAACCATTTTTGTCTTTTAGCAAATAATGTTCATTGCAAAAATCATATACCTCTTTATATAGTACCGCTTCTTCATTTGTAAATTTTTGTATTTCCCAGCCTATATATTCTGCTTGTAATTCTTCTTTTGTTTTATTTATCATTTCTTTTGTTATTTCTTTTTCTTTTTGTATTATATGATTACAATCATTATAGTATGTTTTTTCTATTAGTTTAGTATTTGGATTTATTTTTACTTCTGTGCTACTTGTTTTTTGCAATAAGTTTTTTGTTTCTTCAATATCTTTTTCTTCTTTATTACTTATATATTCTGCTTCGAAAGCCAATTCTTCTTCAATTTTATCCATTTTGTATAGATATACTCCTAAAAAAAAGCTGAAAGCAACTGTTAAGATTACCAATATTACAATAGATTTTTTCAAATTTATCACCAATAATATTTTAACCACTTTTTTACATATTCATACAATTTATTTTTATTTTTCCTTTTTTATTTACTTTTATCGTTATTTCACCATTTAAATCTGTTCTAAAAATTTTACTATTTTGTTCCTTAAGTCTCCTAATTACATCTTTATTTGGATGACCAAATTTGTTCTCTTTTCCTACTCCAATTACTGAAATTTTAGGTGATATTAGTTTTACTATCTCTTCCTTACTTGAACTTTCTGAACCATGATGTGCAACTTTTAAAACTGTTGATTTTAATATGTTCCTTTGATATTTTTCTAACAGCTTATTTTCTATCTTTTCTTCTATATCACCTGTAAATAACATGCTAAATTCATTGTATTCTAATTTTGCAACTATTGAATTATTATTTAGTGAATTTATTACATTTTCATTTTTTATTGGCCACAAAATCTTGAGTTTTATGTTTTTATCAATTTCTATTTCATATCCTGCTTCTACTATTATTATATTTACTCTATTTTCATTGCATAGATTTATTATTGTATTAAATAATTCTGTATTTTTTGTTTGTCTACTAATTATCAGATTTTCTATTTTTAGTTCTTCTATTATCTGAATTACGTTATAACAATGATCTGAATCGAAATGTGAAATTAAAACATAATCTATTTTCATTATTTTCCTATCTAGTAAATATTCTAATAATACATTTTCTTTTTCTCCAGCATCTATTAACACTTTTTTTCCTTTAGGTGTTATTATTAATTCTGAATCTCCTTGTCCTACATCTATTATATGTATTCTTAGCTGTTTTGGGAAAAGATTATAAATGATATTAATTGCTAGTGCAAATATAAGCACTATTATCAATATTATTAGCTTTTTCTTTTTTCTGAAATTAATTATTATCAAGTAATATAAAGTTATATATATTATATTTGGTGTTGGAATTAGTATTTTAGAAAACGGCAATTTAGATACAATATTCGAAATTGAAATTATAATTTTTAATAAGACATTTAAAACAATAGACATTTTATTTGCCACTTTTATAGCAAAAATTCCTATAAAAATATTTATATATCCATATAAGATAATTATTCCTGTTATTGGAATTGCAAGCATATTTGATAATATGAATGTTAATGAAACTGTATTAAATTTTAGTATTAATATTGGGATTATTAGAATTTGAGCAGATACTGTTACTGATGCTATCTCTATAATCTCTTTTTGCATTTTAGGTAACTTATTTATAATATAGTTTTTAATTGGTCTATTTAATATGACTATTCCTAGAGTTCCTAAGTAAGATAGTTCTAGTCCAATATCCTGTATCAAAAATGGATTGTATGTTAATGTAATTATTAAACTTATTGCCATTGATGTTAATACATCTGGTTTTCGATGTACAATCTTTCCTGAAATTAATAGTATTCCCATTATACTTGCTCTTACAACAGACGTTGTAAATCCTACTATGAACATAAAAAATATTAGAATTAAATCTATTAGAAAATATGAAGTTCTTTTTGGTATTTTACTCTTTAATAACAAATATGTTATTCCTAAAATTATATATGATATATGTGTTCCTGAAGTTGCTAATATGTGTGATAAACTGCTTTTGCTAAAACTATTTACTACATCTTCTGGTATATTATCCTTTTCTCCTATCAAAATTCCCACTAATAATCCTTGAGTATTATTGGGTAAAATTTTATTTGCTGTTCCTATTATCTGATTTCTTACATTGTTACTTGCCATAGCTATAAAATTAATCTGATTTTCACTTATAATTTCTATGTTAATGCTTTTTATAGTACCATAAATTTTCTTTGTTTTTAGGTATTCTCTATAATTAAATCCTTTGTAATTTCTTGCACTTTCTGGATTTTTAAGTACTCCTTCCAACTTTATTTTCATTCCATATTTTAGATTTGAATTTTTGGTGTATAGTATAAATTTTTTGTTATTTGTTTTTACAGTATATATATTATAATAATCAGTTTCCTTTTTATTACTTATTATTGTTGCTTCTGTTTCAATGGTTTCTTTACTTTCTCCATAAAATCTCTCATACTTGTAGTTTAATATATTTACATATATGTTAAAGATTAATGCACTTATTAGTAATGTTATTAACACTTTTCTGTTTCTATTTATTTTTTCATATTTTTTGCTTTTAAGAATTATAAGTAAAATAAAAAATAGGACTATACTCATTTTTAAGTATAGCCCATATATTATTCCTATTATCATTCCTATCGCAATTACTACCAGTGGTCTCTTTATATTTTTCACTTCCATTCTATTCTGTTTTTACAAGTCTTTTTGCAATATATCCTTCATATACAGATTCATCTGTTCCTGTATATGTTATTTTGTACCATTCTTCTGTTTCTGCATTTATTTCAATATCTGCTCCTCTTGCTAATGTTGTAACAACTTCTGATGTTTGTGAAGCTTCTTTTCTTACATTTGCAAAGTCAACATTTACTACACCTTTTTTTGCTATTGGCGTTTCCTGCGTATTGTTTGTTGGCGGTGTATCTGGTTTTTTAGTATCTGTAGGTTGTTCTGGTTGCTCTGGAGTTACTTGATTTACTGATTTTACTTCTCCATTTATTAGATATGTTCTTATCCATCCCTCATTTGTTCCATCTTTTACATAACTCCAATTTGTTATTGTCTTTTCTACTGTAATTGTTGTTCCTACTGCAATTGTGCCTATTGGTGTTGATGAAATAAGTGGCATTATATAAATTTTAGCTTCATTTTTTATTTGTGTGCTTGTTCCTACTGCTACTTCTGGCACTTCTACTTGTGTATTTGTATTTTCTATTGGTTTTTCAGTAGTTGTATTTGGAGTTTCATTCGTAGCTGGATTTTCAGTAGTTGTGTTTGGAGCTAAATTTGTAGAAGGTGTTTCTGTTTCTTCTACTTTTACATATTCTGCAAATAGGTATCCTTCATCACCATCATATTTAACTTTATACCAATCGCCACTTTTTTCTATTATTTCCACTTTTGTATCATCTTCTACTGTTGTTATTATTGAGCCACCTTTTTCTGGCTCACCTCTTAATACTAGCCCACTTGGTGCATTTACAGTTCCTGTTTGTGCCAGTATTGTTGTACTTAATATGATTGTAGCTGTTCCTATCATCATTGTTATCTTTTTTGCTTTTTTCATAAAAACCTCCATTCCGAGCGATTTTATGCTGTGTCAAATGTTTATTAAAAAACCTCTTTTTGCAAAAGAGGTTTTTTTGCTCTTTTATGGAGCAATTATATATTTATTTATTTTATTTGTCAAGATAATTCTTTTGTTGTTTGTTCTTCATTGTTTTCTATATAATCATCTATCATCATTTTTATTACTGCAACTATTGGTACTCCTAAGAACATTCCTAATATTCCAAAATATGCTCCTGCAACTGTTACTGATAGGATTATTAATATTTTACTTATTTCTAACGCATCTCCTACTATTTTTGGGTTTAATATGTTTGCATCAATTTGTTGTAGTATTACTAATACTGCAATTACCCATAGTGCTTGAGTAATTCCACCTGTAAATAATGTTATTAATGCTGCTAGTGCTACTGCTATAATTGCACCAAAGAATGGAATTAAGTTGAATAGTCCTATCATTGTTCCCAATAATACTGCATATTTTACTTTCATTATTGTTAATGCTATTGTCATAATTATTCCTACTATAATTGCATCTAATACTTGGCTTGATACATATTTAAAAAATATTGTATTTCCTTTTATAAAATATCTATCAATTCTTCTATATGTTTCTTGTGGAAACATTGCTTTAGTCAATCTTCTTAAGTATGTTAATATTTCTGTTCTTTCTAGTAGAATATATACTGAAACTATTATTGTAACTACAATATTAAATACTCCACTTGCTAGTCCTACAGCTTTTTCTATATACATGCTAATATTATCCAGTGTGAGAATTTCTTCTATTTTTATATTTTGAATTTTACCTATAATTCCTTCAACTGTTTCTCTACTAATTATACTATCCTCTGGAATTTCTTCTACATATTCTATTGCCATATCATAATATGATGGGATGTTTTTTGTTAAGTCTATTACACTTTCTGTTACTGTTGGTATTACTGTTTTTATTAATAATACAATAAGTAGTACCGCTATAATATATATAAATAGCACTGACAATACTCTTGCTCTCTTTTTAAATAGTTTACTCTTTTTGAATAATTTTTCAACTTTTCTACATGGGATGTATAATAGATATGCAACCAATACTGCCATAAGAAATGGTCCAAGTACACTTAACAAGCCTGAAATCCATTTCGATACTCCTCCTAAATTCTTTAATACCATATATACTACAATTAAAGCTACTGCTAAGATAAACCAATGAGTCTTTTTCATTTCGTTTTTTTCTCTTCTCATAATATATCTCTCCTTTTGATTATATATCTATGTCTAATCCTATTGGGCAATGATCACTTCCCATTATTTTGTCATATATATATGTTTCTTTTATTTTACTATTTATTTTCTCAGATGTCAAAAAATAGTCTATTCTCCAGCCTACATTTTTTTCTCTTGCTCTTCCCATATATGACCACCATGTATATGCATTTTCTCTATTTGGGTATAATTTTCTATAAGTATCTGTGAATCCTGCTTCTTGCAGTTTCGTCATTTTGTTTCTTTCTTCATCTGTAAATCCTGCATTTTTTCTATTTGTTTTTGGATTCTTTAAATCTATTTCTTTATGTGCTACATTTAAGTCTCCACATAGAATTACTGGCTTATTTTTGTTTAATTTTTTTAGATATTCTTTAAAATCTTCTTCCCATTCCATTCTATATCCTAGTCTTGCCAAGTCTCTTCCAGAATTTGGTGTATAGCATCCTACAAAATAGAATTTTTTAAATTCTAATGTTATTACTCTTCCTTCTTTATCATGCTTTTCTATTCCTATTCCATATGTTACTTTTTCTGGTTTTATTTTTGTAAATATTGCTGTTCCTGAATAGCCCTTTCTTTCTGCTGAATTAAAATATTGTTCATATTCTGGTAAATCTAATTCTATCTGTCCTTCTTGCATTTTTGTTTCTTGTATGCAAAATATATCTGCATCTATTTCATTGAAAAAATCTAAGAATCCTTTTTTATAAATGGCTCTTAAGCCATTTACATTCCATGATATCAATTTCATATAATTCACCCATGCTTTGTTATACCACAAACTTAATTCAAACGCAATAACAATTTAAAATAAAACAAAACCCTAAACAATCCTTTGAAAGTCTAGGGTTTTGTAATGGAGCCGCTAGTCAGATTTGAACTGACGACCTACTGATTACAAGTCAGTTGCTCTACCAGCTGAGCTACAGCGGCATATTTTATTGGTGACCCCGACGGGAATCGAACCCATGTCTCCGCCGTGAAAGGGCGATGTCTTAACCGCTTGACCACGGGGCCTT
>CANDIF010000012.1 GCA_947384775.1 uncultured Clostridium sp. | reverse complement strand
TCAAGATTTCAACTGATGGCGGAACTGCTGATAGCCCTAGAACTTTAAGCAAATAGACTTAGCTAAAAAATAAAACCAGAAAAATCTGGTTTTATTTTTTGGTGAATAGTGAAAGAGTGAATAGTTAATGGTGAATAGTTTTTAGCATTTCTTCGAAGACGGGTCGCAGATTGGCAGCGACCCCTACACATGAAACTGAAAAACAGAACTCGATGATTGAGTTCTGTCTCTTTATTTTATTTTTCTTACCCTTCAAAAGGTATAAATTTTTTAATCGTTGGTTCTGCTTTTTCTTCTACTTTTGTATATTCTTCAAATGATGTATTTATTTTTGTTTCTATCATTTCTTCTACTTTCTCTTGTCCTAATTTACTTACTAATGTAAGTTCACTTACTAAAATTTGTTTAGCGTTTAACAACATTTTTTTCTCCGCTGTTGATAGTCCCCTATCCTTCTGCTTAAGGCTTAAATTTCTAACAACATCTGCAACTTCATAAACATCTCCACTTTTTATTTTTTCCATATTGTCTCTATATCTTTTATTCCAATTCATAGACATTTCTGTTGAATTTGCTTCTAGAACCTTAAACACTTTTCCTGCTGTTTCTTCATCTATTATCCCACGTACACCCACTTGATCTGCTTTTGCAATTGGTACCATAACTTTTACTTCGCCTGGCATTTTTATCGAATAGTATTCTTGTTTTTGTCCACTTATGTTTTTTTCTTCTATGTTTTCTATTATTCCTGCTCCGTGCATTGGATATACAACTTTATCTCCTACATTAAACATTTACGTCACTCCTTTTAGTGTTTTTTTGTTCTATCAACATTAACTATTATAACACAAAAACTGGAAAAAGTAAAGTTAATTTTTTTATTTGTTGCCTTGGTTTTATTGCCTATTTTAAGTGTACCATAGGATCTATATATTCTTCATCTTTTAATAATTCAAAATGCAAATGTGGCTCATCAGCTATTTCAAATATTGCTGAATTTCCTATAGTTCCTAAGGTCTGTCCCTTTTCTACAGTATCTCCTTCTTCTACAAATTCTGCAGTCAATAAATTTGAATATATACTTTTATATCCATCTTTATGTTCTACTATTACAGTTAAACCATATCTAGGATCATTTTTTATAGCTATTACTTTTCCTTCTTCTACTGATTTTACTATTGCTGTTCTTTCTGCTTTTATATCTATTCCATTATGAACTACCCATTCTTGCAATGTTTCTGAAAATACTAATTTTTCTGTTGCAAATTCCTTTATAATTTCTCCTTCTACTGGATACATAAATTCTAGTGGTTTTACTTCTTCTTGTATTGGCTCTTGCTGCTCTGGATCAACCTCTTCTGGAACATTTGTAATTACATTATTTTCTTCTACTTTATTTTCTGTATTTTCTTTACGCTCTGCTAATGCTTCTTGGATACTTTGACTTAATTGTAAACTTACATCTTCTATCGTATCATTTGGAACTATATTTTCTAGTTTTTCTGTAGCAAGTAAGCTTTGTTTTGTAGCTTCTGCTAATTTTTTGTTGTATATACTATATACTGTTATGCACGTTATAACTAATAGTAAAAAAACACCTCCATAAATATATAATATCTTTTTTAAACCATTATTTTTTTTCTTCATTTGTCTCCTCCTATTTATTTTTCTTTAGTTTAATTATTTACAATTTTTTTCTATTTTATTCAAATATTTTCTATTTTTATTCCTGTATAATAATGGTTTATTATTTCTTCAAATGTCGAACCCGCTTTTGCCATACTATCTGCACCTGTTTGGCTTAAACCCACTCCATGTCCATATCCTGTAACATTAAAAGTTATATTCTCTCCAATGGATACATTAAACTTTGCAGACCTTAGTCCTAGTAGTGTTCTAGTTTCTACTCCTGATATTGATAAATTACCAAATTTTATTGTTTTCACTCTTCCACTATCTGTATACTCTGTTATTTGTATAGAATTATCTGTATCGTAATCAATTTCTACTTCTGGATGTGTAGTTTTAATCTTTTCTAAAAGTTCTTCTCTGCTTAATGTAACAGTAGACTCATATTGTGAATATCCTTCTTCACCTGATGTTTGTACACTCTGTAAATATGGATAATCTGTTCCTCCCCATACATTTGATACTATTTCTGTACTACCTCCACTATTTGAATGAAAAAAAGCATTTATTGGTTCTCCATTGTATGTTATTATCTTACCTGCCGTTGAGTCCACTGCTGATACAATTTTGTTCCAATTGCTTTCTCTTTCCCCTTCATTCCATTTTGCTAATCTATTTTCTTTTGATATCCATGCCTGGCAACATTTGGAATCGTTGCATATATCTGCTTCTGAGTGTTTTCCAGCATGCAAAATTTTATATGCCGTGTATGTTCTTGCAACTATTGCTTGTGCTTTAAGTGCTTCAATTTCAAAACTTGCTGGCATTTCTGCTGAAACAACTCCATAAAGATATTCGTCCATACTTATTTCCTCTACATTTCCGGTTTCAACATACAATAATTTAACTGTAGCATAATTTTTATATGTATAGTTATTATTTTCTTCTACATTGTTTATACTATTATTTATCTCCACCTCTTTGCTCACTTCAATATTATTTCTCTTAGTTAAAATTATTGGTATTGTAAAGCAGAGAATTATAAATATAATGATTATGATAAAAATCTTTTTCATGCTTCCTTCTTCCCTTAAATATGCTCTTTTCAGTAATTTTTTTGAAGATACTGGCGATTAATAATCGCCCTACATTTTTAGATTAATTTACACTATCCAATATAATTAATACTATGCAATTTTTCTCCTCATTTCTAGCAAAATTTTCTTTTCCAATCTTGAAACTTGCACTTGCGTTATTCCTAGCATATTAGCAACTTCTGTTTGAGTTTTATCTTTATAATATCTCAAAATAATTATTTGCTTTTCTCTAGTTTCTAATTCAGAAATCAACTCTTTTACACATAATTTATCTACTATACTATTGCTTTCATCTTTATTACTTGTAATTCTAGATATTTTGCTTTCTCCCCTATTGTCTTCATCATATAATTCCTCATCTATAGATTCTAATTTTTTACTTGCTTCTAACGCTACAACTATTTCTTCCTTCTCCACATTTAATTTTTCTGCCAGTTGTTGTACACTTAATTCTTCTCCTTTTTGATTAATATTTTGCCTTTGTATTTCATTTATCTTATATGATAATTCTTTTATACTTCGACTCACTTTTATTGGTCCATCATCTCTTATAAATCTTTTTATTTCTCCTATTATATATGGTACTGAATATGTTGTTATTTTTACATTATAACTTGAATCAAATCTTTTTATCGCTTTTATCAAACCGTATACAACCTATTTGATATAAATCTTCCTTTGTGTGTCCTCTATTACTAAATCTATTTACTATACTCCATATTAATCCTGAATTGTTCTGAACTATTTTACTCATTGCTTCTTCAGAGCCTTGCTTTGCTTTTAATATCTCTTCAGTTTCTATTTCGTACATAATTTTCTCCTATGTAATAATTTTTTTCATTTTTATTTTTGTGCCTACTTCTTGAACAGATTCTACTTCTAGTTCATCCATAAAGCTTTCCATTATTGTAAATCCCATTCCAGACCTTTCTAATTCTGGTTTGGTTGTATATAAAGGTTCCTTTGCTTTTTCTATATCTTTTATTCCTTTACCATTGTCTATAATTGTAATTTCTATGCTTTTTTCTTGTATTTCACATTCGATTTTTATTATTCCTACTTTATTTTCATATCCATGTATTATGCAATTAGTTACAGCCTCTGAAACAGCAGTTTTTATATCTGAAATTTGTTCAATAGTTGGATCTAATTGTGAAGCAAAAGTTGCCACAGTTATTCTTGCAAACGCTTCATTTTCAGATTTACTTAAAAATTCTAGTTGCATCTTATTTCTATATAGCTCTTCCATTATTTATTCCTCCTTTTTCTTCGATTATTGGTATTAATTTTAAAATGCCCGCCATCTCAAATATCTTCTTAACATTAGGTTTTACATTTATCATATTTATAGAACCTCCAAACATTGTTGCCATCTTATATCTTCCTATTAGCATTCCAATACCTGCACTATCCATAAATGTTACATTATTAAAATCAAAAACTACTTTTTTAGGTAGATATTTTTGTATTTCAAAATCTGCTCTTGTTCTTATCTTTTCTGCTATATGATGATCTATTTCTTCTGTAATTTTTAAAACTAGCAGCTTGTCCTTTTCATTATATTCAACTTTCAAAATAATCCCTCCTATTTTTGCATAACTATATATTCTCCTTTGTAATATTTTTCCCTTCGATGAAAAATAAGAGGTTTTGCCGAATTTTTTGAACTCCCTTGAATTTCTGTATTACAGCAAAAAGAAGACCACACTTTTTTTTGTGTTGTCTTCTTTTTATATATTAATTTATTTTTACAATTATTTTATATCTTTCTTTAAATATCCTTGAACATAAAAAGCTTTCATATATAATATCAGCGACATTACTGCTGTAAGCACAGCCGCATAATATATTGCAATATTAATGTTTTTTACCAATTCTACATTGAATTGTATCATTCCTTGTAATTGTTCAACTACAAGTGATGTTACTATTGCCAAATAAAATAATACTGTTGCTAATTTTCCATACCATTTGCTTGATACTACAAGTTCTTTACCATATAGAAATGATGCTCCTGATACCATGCAAAATTCTTTAAGTACCACTATTACTAAAATCCAAATTGGTATCATATTTTTTATAACTAATATTGTTAACAAGCTAACTTGTGTTGCCTTATCTGCAAGAGGATCCATTAGCTTTCCAAAATCTGTTATTAAGTTATATTTTCTCGCAATAGTTCCATCTAATATATCTGTTATTCCTGATATTGTTAAGAAAATGATGGCCAAAATATAATTTTCTTGTAAGCAGAAAACTACAATAACAGGTATTAGTAAAAATCTTACAATTGTTAGTATATTTGGTATATGCTTAAACATTGTTGCCTCCTATTCTGCTTTAAATGTTAGTTTTTCACCTTCTATATCTACTTTTATAGTTTGATATTCTGAAATTTCTGATTTTAAAATCATTTCTGAAATTTCATCTTCTATATATCTTTGAATTGCTCTTCTTAATGGTCTTGCTCCATACTTTAAGTCTGTTCCTTTTTTTAGTAAATACATTTTTGCTTCTTTTGAAACTTCTAATTTCATTTCTTTATTTGCTAATGCATTTTCTGTATTTTTCAATAATAAATCTATTATTTTTATTAATTGTTCTTCATTCAGACTATCAAAATTAACTATTTCATCTACTCTATTTAGAAATTCTGGTCTAAAAATTTCTTTTAATGCTGCTTCTGTTTTGCTTTTATCTACAGTTGATTTTCCAAATCCTATTGAGTTTACATTTGTGTTTGAACCTGCATTTGAAGTCATTATTATTATTGTGTTTTCAAAGCTTACAGTATTACCTTGTGCATCTGTTAATTTTCCATCATCTAATATTTGTAATAATAAATTGAAAACATCTTGATGTGCTTTTTCAATTTCATCTAGTAATACAATTGAGTATGGTTTTCTTTTTACTTTTTCTGTCAGCTGTCCTGCATCATCATACCCTACATATCCCGGAGGTGAACCTATCAATTTTGCTGTTGAATGACTTTCCATATATTCAGACATATCCACTCTTATAATTGCTTCTTCACTTCCAAACATTTCATATGCTAAAGTTTTTGCAAGTTCTGTTTTTCCAACTCCTGTAGGTCCAACAAATATAAATGATGGTGGTCTTTTTGAACTTTGCAATCCAACTCTATTTCTCCTAATTGCCTTTGCTACTGCTTTTACAGCTTCATCTTGACCTATTATTCTATTATGTAAATTTTCTTCTAAGTTTAGTAATTTTTGTGTTTCTGCCTCTGTTATTTTCTTTACTGGTATTTTGGTTGTATGTTCAATTACTTCTGCAATATCCTGAACAGTAAGTTTTGTTGGTTTGAATTTCTTTTCTATTTCTTCAATTCTATCTAATAAATTGCATTCTGCTGTCTTTAAATCTGCTGCCTTTTGATAATCTTCGATAGAGTCTGATTGCACTGCTTCTTCTTTATCATTTTGTATTTTTAATAATTCTTCTTTTAATAACTCTAATTCATATAATTCCTTGTTATTTAGGTTTATTTTTGAACATGCTTCATCTAAGACATCTATTGCTTTGTCTGGTAAAAATCTATCATGTATATATTTCTCAGACATCTTAACTGTTTGTATTATCACATCATTTGATATCGCTACTTTGTGGTAGTCTTCATAATATTTTTTTATTTCTTTTAATATTTCTATTGTTGCATCAACTGTAGGTTCTTCTACAAGTACTGGTTGAAATCTTCTTTCTAATGCACTATCTTTTTCAATATATTTTCTATATTCTTTTAGTGTTGTTGTTCCTACTAATTGTATATCTCCATTTGCCAAAGATGGTTTTAAAATATTAGCCGCATTCATTGAATGCTCTGCATCTCCAGCTCCTATTATATTGTGTATTTCATCAATTACCAAAATTATATTTTTAGACTGCTTGCATTCATCTATAATAGCTTTCATTCTGCCTTCAAATTGACCTCTAAATTGAGTTCCTGCAACCACGGCTGTCATATCCAATAAATACACTTGTTTATTTAGAAGTTTTGCTGGTACATCTTGGTTTGCAATTTTTATTGCCAAACCATTTGCAATTGCTGTTTTTCCAACTCCTGGCTCTCCTATTAAACATGGATTATTTTTTGAACGTCTATTTAAAATTTGTATTACTCTCTCAATTTCTTTATCTCTGCCTATTACTACATCTAGCTCTTTTTTTCTTGCCTTTATTGTTAAGTTTGTTCCATATACATCTAAAAAGCTCTTTTTTGCTTCTTTTGGTTTTGTTTTTACTTTTTTATTAGATTCTTGTTTTTCTGCTTTTGGTCCAGTTCCTGTGCCATTGCTGTTAAACAAATTAGAAAAAATAGATCCTAATGCCGCTGCATCATTTCCATGCATTTCTGGTGAAATTTCTTCATTTTCCATTCCTTCTGTTATTTCTTCTAATATTGATTCAAATTGTTCGTTCATATTATTTAATTGTTCTTCTGTCATTCCTGATTGTTCTGCTAAAACTTCTAATGGGTTTATTCCTTTTTCTTTTGCACAATTGTAGCAGTATCCTTCCATTGAAGACTTTTCTCCATCTATTTTTTTAGTAAAAATTACTGCCATATTTTTGTGGCAAACTGAACATAACATATATATACTTCACCTATTTCTTAAAATTATCTATTTTATATAATACATTAAAATTTCCACTTAGTCAAGTGGAAATTTTAGTTATTTATCGGTATTTATTTACTCTATGCTGCTGGTTCTGCTGGTGTTGTTGGGTTAGTTTGAGTTGTTGGTTCTGTTGGTGTTGTTGGGTTAGTTTGAGTTGTTGGTTCTGTTGGTGTTTCCGGCGTAGTTGGCGTTGTTGGAGTTTCTGGCGTTGTAGGCTCTGTTGGTGTCTCTGGAACTTCTGGTTCTACAGGTGTAGTAGGTTCTGTTGGAGCTGTTGGTGTAGTAGATGTTGCACTTGTTGGTCCACGTTTTATTATTTTATTTTGTGGATCATATGAATCTGATGATAATACGGTTTGACTTACCTCTGTTCCATTTAGTTTTAATATCTTGTATGTTATACTCTTGCAACCTCTTATTCCAGCTTGTTCTACTCTTTCTTGACCTGCTCCCAGGCTTGAATCTGTTTCATATATTACTTTATATGGTGTGTAGTTTAATACTTTTGTAACTATCTCTACATTGTATTCAACTTCTTCTTTTACTCCATATACTTGTATTTTTAATTGTCCACTTTTTGCACTTGCTTTTAGCATTATAGGATATTTTCTAGTATTTTCAAATTTGAAATCTAATGAACCATATACTACTGTTGCATCTTTACCTGTATCTACATATGCAACTTGGAACATATGATTATGTCTTTCTACTATTCCTAAATTTGCATATACTACAGCATCATATAGTGTTGATGAGACTTGACAAATTCCGCCACCCAACATTGGAACTACTCTTCCGCCTGAAAATCCCGCTGCTTCTTTATAGCCAGCTTCTACAGTTCTTTTTCCTACAGTTTTATTATATGAAAATACTTCTCCTGGCATTACTACTGTTCCATCTATTTTTGATGATGCTATCGCTATATTGGTTGATCTTGATATATTTGTTGAATCATATTTTGTTGAAAAAGTTGATAGCAAATCTGGAAATGCTTCAGTTCCTATTTGATTTGTAAGAACCTTTGGTTGTGTTATTTTTAATTTTATAACATATTCATCTTTTCTCTCTTTTTTTATTTCTTCTTTTGCTTGTGCTACATCAAAATCTATACCATTTTTATGTGGATATATTTGGAATGGTTCTGTTGTATAATATGCATCTTGTGGTTCTGCATAAACTTCTTCATATATTTTTTGTATGTCTATTTCTGGGCATTCCTTATGCACTGTTTCTAGCTTTAATTCAGTTAGTTCTCCCTTTTTTGCAAGGTCTACTATTATCTCTTTATTTTTGTTAATATCTAATGCAAGTCCTGCTGTTCCTCTTGTTATTACTAACTCATCATCTTCTATATTGTATGTATTATCTATCATTGAATTTGGAAGTTTAGAATTTATAGATTTTATTGTATCTTCTAATAATTGATCATTATATTTAACTTCTAAATCTATATTTTGCTTATTTTTCATACTTTTCATTATTGTAAAATTATTTTGGAATATATTTCCATTTCTTCCAATTTCATATGCTTTATTTACAGCATCTTCAACTAAATATTCTATTTCAATTTGCTCTAATGTTATTGTTGTTGTTTCTCCATCTGCTGTTAATTTTACTTCCCTTGTTTTTTCATATTCTAAAGTTTTGTTTAAAGCTTCTATTGCTTGTTCTTTACTTAATCCTCCAACATCTATATTTCTAATGCTTATTCCTGATAATATGGTATTACTATTAATGTTCATAAGTGCAAATCCTGTGCAGAATATTCCAATTGCCAGCATCAGTATTACTATAATCAATGTTACTATAATTTGTCTTCTTCGTTTTTTCTTAAGTCGGTTAAATTCCTTTTCTATATCCGGCCTTTCTACAACTTTAAATTTATCCTTTTTTTTGTTAGTAAGTGGTGTATATGGTACATATTTAGGTGTTTCCTCTTCCTCTGCAATTTTCTTCTTTTCGTGTTTTTCTTCCTTTTGTACCTTTTCTTCCTCTTTTTTACTTTTTAAAGATTCTGTAACTTCATTCTGTTCTTTTTTAGTATCTTCTGGCTTTTTTTCTTTTAAATTTTTTTCTGAATTTACACTGTTTACTTTTTCTGTATTTTCTTTTTTTACATTTTCTTCCTTTTCATCCATTTTATTACACCCACTTGCAATCATTTTTTGTTTTATATTATCATATAATGTCGTTTTTTTCAATATATTTTGTACAAATTTATCTGCTTATTCAATTATATTATTCTGATTTAAAAAATATTTCAAAAATAGTTGTATCTAAGGCTTTAGCAATTCTTTCCATTATTTCTATTGAAGGGTTTTTCCTTGTCCCATTTTCTAAATGACATAAGTACCCGAATTGAAATATTTGACAATTCTGAAAGTTTTTCTAATGTAATGCCTTTTTGTTTTCTTATTTTCTTTAATCTACTAAAATACATTTTATCTTCTCCTTTTTTTGTTTAATTGACAATTAAAATATATCATAAATCATTTTGACAAGTCAATACTTTTGTGATATTATTATTAAATAAATTTGTATTGCCGTTGTTTTAATACTTTTTTAAAGTTTTTTCGTTTTTTTCAATAATTTATTATTTACTACTAGACAAATTCTCAATTTTTTTGTATAATATAAACATAATTTTTATAGAAAGAGGTATTTTTATGATAGGTGACATGATTTCTAAGGTTAGAAAAGAGAAAAATATGACAAAAACTGAACTTGCTAACCTTACAGATATTAACATAGGACATTTAACACATATTGAAAAAGGAGAAAGAAACCCTAGTCATAAAGCTTTAAAGAATATTTGCCAAGCTTTAGACATTCCTTACCAACAATTAATGTATACATATGATAAAGAACTAAATGAAAGTCAAGAGAAATATAACTTTATTGATCATATTTCCCCTACCAAGGTTCTTGCAATTGATAATTTAAATACTTTTGTAGATTGCCCATCTACTGCTCCAAGTGCTTCTTTAGCAATAAAAGTATTTGATGATTCAATGGAACCTACTCTAAAAAAAGGTGATTATGTTTTTATAGAATACAATTCCCCTTTAGATAATAAAGAAATTGGATTGTTTTTTCTTAACAAAAAATTCTATATAAGAAGATTTTCTTTAAAAAGAGGAAAAATCGTATTAAAAGCTGATAATAAATCTATAGAAGATCTTGCTATTGCTGAGAATGATGATTTCTACATTGTTGGAAAAATTTTATAATCATAGTAAATTTTATACTTCCCCATTCAATTAAGAATGGGGAATTTTGTATACATAACTATCATTACTTTTTGTTGTAATACCAAAAAATTTTATTTTTTTTGTAAAAAAGTCTTGCAATATATATTTTTTAATAATATAATGGTTTAAGCTAAAGATAAAATATTAATAAAGAGGTAAAAAAATGGAATTATTAAAGAATATATTTTTCAATACTGATAAGTTAGTACAAAATACAACTGTAAAAATCTCATATACAGGTAAGTTTTTTGAAAATGGATCTGAAGAAACTCACATTCATTATGGTTTCGGAGATGGCTGGGAAGGTTTATCTGATGTTGAAATGGAAAAAACAGAATTAGGTTTTCAATGTGAAATAGAACTTTTAGGGGATTATACTACCCTTAATTTGTGTTTCAAAAATGAAAACGGAGAATGGGATAATAATGATGGTCAAAATTATGTATTTGCAGTTGAATCACCTTGTTTAGACTTAACAGTTACTGATAATTCTTATTCTTTAGATAGACCTAATAGATTAAGAAAAACATACATCTGGAACAAGAAAATTAAACTTGCAGTATATAAAATATTACACTTCATTCCAAAACTTATTTCTGGAAATTACAAGAGAAAAATTGAAAATCAATAATATTAATATAATTTTAGATTGTTACGTCGAAAGTTTTTCTTTCGACGTTTTTCATTGCGAATTCTTATATCACATACCCTCCATTTACAGAAATGACTTGTCCTGTAGTAAATTCATCTTCTACTATCCATTTTGCACATCTATAAATATCTATTGGTTCTCCAATTTTTTCTAATGGAGTTTCTTTTTTTATTTCTTCCTTTATTTTTTCATCTAGTACACTATTCATATCTGTATTAATTACCCCTGGAGCTATAGAATTCACTCTTATATTTGATGGTCCTAATTCTTTTGCTAACGATTTAGTAATAGCATCCATTCCAGCTTTTGATGCTGCATAAACTGCTTCACATGAAGCTCCTGTAATTCCCCATATGGAAGAAATATTAATTATACATCCTACTTTATTATGTAGCATTTCTGGTAATACTCCTTGTATTGTATAATATACCGATTTTAAATTAGTATCCATAATTTCATTCCAATCATCTTCTGTAACATCTTGAAACATTTGAAGTTTTGCTATACCTGCGTTATTAATTAATGTATCAATGCTCCCCATAGTTTTTACTGCAAATTTTATTAGTTTATTTACATCTTCCCTTTTTGAAACATCTGCTTTATATATTTCTATTCTTATTCCTTTCTCTGCAAGTTCTGCCTTTATTTTTTCTGCCTGCTTTTTAGATTTATTATAATTTAAAATAACATTATTTCCTTCTTTTGCAAAGTTTTCTACTAAACACTTCCCAATTCCTCTTGAACCACCTGTAACAACTATATTTTTCATTTATTACATCCCCTATCCTATTTTTTGTAATTATACCACATACATCCAGTATTATCTAGTAACTCTACCTTATTAAAATAACTTTATGAAAATATTTAACCTTTCATATAACTTGCTTTAGATGATTAATACTACATTCATCTTTTCCAATATATATTTCTATTACATCAATTCTAACATCATTTTTTTCTAATTTTTTCGTAATTAAATAGTACTCTGCTGTCTTATATATATGTTTAAGTTTTTCTTCTGTTACTGCTTCTGCTGCTAATCCATATTTTTTGCTATGTCTTGACTTTATTTCTATAAAAATAACTTGTTCCTCATTTAGTGCTATTAAATCAATTTCACCTCTAAAGCATCGAAAATTTTTTTCTAAAATTTCATATCCTATCAATTTTAAATAAGCTTCTGCTAAGCTTTCTCCATTTTTTCCAATTTCCTGTTTAAAATACATTTCCTGCACCTTCTTTCAATCTTTTTTGCAAAAATAATTCCCAGGTAAACTTTTTATAAATCCTTCTAGCTCTAGCATCGTAAGTACTGTATTTACCTCTGATATGCTTTTATTAGTCAATTTACTAATTTGATTACTACTAATTGGATTCTTTCCTATCCTTTCATAGCATTCTCTATACTCTTTTGGAACTTCTATGTTTTCTTCTATATCTGCAGAATCTATTATCTCTGAAATATCATAATATCTTAAAATGTCCAATATACTTGTTACTAAAATCCCCCCATTTTTTAGTAGCCTATTTGTTCCTTTTCCATATTCATCTTCCATTCTATGTGGAATGCAAAATACTTTTCTTTCAAATTGTCTTGCAAATCCTGCTGTTATACTTGTTCCGCTTTTAGCTTTTGCCTCTATGACCAATGTACCTAAAGATATTCCCGCAACTATTCTATTTCGTTTTCTGAATCCATCTGAAAAAACTTCTACATCTGGTTCATATTCTGTTATTATAGTCCCATCATGTTTCAATATATCTTCAAATACTTTTCTGTGTGGAAAAATATGATTAAATCCTGAACCTAAAACTGCTATTGTACTACCTTCTACTTCCATTGCTCCTAAATGTGCCTCACTATCTATTCCCTCTGCCATTCCACTTACAATATTAATCCCTTGCATTGCTATTCCTTTTGCAAAAATCCTTGCATTTTTTCTTCCATAATCACTTGCATTTCTCGATCCTATTATTGATAAACTCTTTTTTCTTAAGTTATTTTCATTTCCTAGTAAATACAATGTTTTAGGTGGATTAATAATGTTTCTTAAAAGTTTGGGATAAAACTTATTTTCTATATCAATTTCCTTCATTTATCTTAATTCCCCCAATACTTTCTGTCAAGAGCTCTATACTGTATGGCTTCTGCTATATGTTTTACCTCTATATTTTTGCTTTCTTCTAAATCTGCTATTGTTCTTGCTACTTTTAGAATTCTTCCATATGCTCTAGCACTCAGTTTTAGCTTATTAAAAGCATTTTCCAAAATTTTTTTCCCGTTTTCATCCAATCTACAATGTTCTTCAATTAGACTTGGAGTAAGTTCTGAATTTGAATATATTCCAATATTTTTATATCTTTTTAATTGTATTTCTCTTGCTTTATTTACTCGTTTTTTTATTTCCTCTGAAGTTTCTACTTTTTCAGAATTATCTAATTTTTCATATTTTACTGGGCTTACTTCCACACATATATCAATTCTATCTAATAAAGGCCCACTAATTTTTCCCATATACTTTGTAATTGCTTGGCTAGAGCAAGTACATTCCTTTTCTTTAGAACCATAATAGCCACAAGGACACGGATTCATACTCGCTGCAAACATAAAATTAGCAGGATATGTTAAACTTGCATTTACTCTTGATATTGTAACTATTCTATCCTCCAAAGGTCCCCTTAAAACTTCTAAAGTATTCTTTTTGAATTCTGTCAATTCATCTAAAAACAAAACTCCATAATGTGCCAAACTAATTTCTCCAGGTCTTGGAATTCTACCTCCCCCAACCAAAGAAACTCCAGATACGGTATGATGTGGTGCTCTAAAAGGTCTTGTTGTTATAAGTGGGGTATTTACTGGCAGAATTCCTGCAATACTATGAATTTTTGTTATTTCTAAAGCTTCTTCAAAACTTAAGTCTGGGAGTATTGAAGGAAGTCTTCTTGCAAGCATTGTTTTGCCGAGACCCAGGACTTCCTATAAGTAGACAGTTGTGAGCCCCTGCTGCTGCAACTTCTAAAGCTCTCTTAATATTCTCCTGCCCCTTCACTTCTGAAAAATCAAATTTATATTGATTATTAGTTTTAAAAAATTCATCAATATCAATTCCCATAGGTTTTATATCTTTTTCTTTATTTAAATAACTTATAATTTGTTTTAAATCTCTAGCAGGTATAACCGTTATTCCCTTTACTATTCCTGCTTCTTTGGCATTTTCTTCAGGCACTATAATTTTTTCCATTCCAAGTCTTTTAGCCTCTATGCACATTGGCAAAATCCCATTTATTTTATTAACTTTTCCATTTAAAGATAGCTCCCCAATAAAAACAGTTCTTTCTATATTTATGCAGTTTTCTATAGTTTCCATAGAAAGTAATATTCCTACTGCAATTGGTAAATCGTAACTAGAACCCGCCTTTTTTGTATCTGCAGGCGCCAAATTTACAACTATTCTTTTACTTTGAAATTCCATATCTGAATTCTTTATTGCAGTTTTTACCCTCTCTTTTGCTTCTTTAACACTTGCATCTGGCAAACCGAACCACTTCCCAATTAGGCAATCCTGATGAAACATCAACTTGCACATCAACTAAATAACCATCCAGTCCATGTAAAGCCATGCTTTTGACTATAGATAACATATGTTATCTCCTCCTTATTTTATTTATTAATTTATTGAATAATTTGCAGAATTAAATTTCTTTGAAATTAAAATTTATTTAGGCAATCAGAAATTGCCTTGAATTATTTTATTAATATACTATTTTTTATTTCTTTGTTCCATCTGAATTTTTGCATTTTTTATACTTGCTAAAGCTTTTTCCTCTAATAATTCTTTCGATACATATTTTGTAATGTACTGTGCCACATGGATTCCGCTAGCATCTAATTCCATAAGTTCTGATATCATATCACTTTTTGTTGCACATAAAATTATTGCTATTGGTGATTCTTCTCCTTCTGCCTTTTCATATTTATCTAACCATTTCAAATATAGTTCTACTTGTCCCTTATATTCTGGTCTAAATTTATCTAACTTTAATTCAACAACAACCAATCTCTTCAATTTTCTATGATAAAATAGTAAATCTATATAATAGTCTTCTCCATCTATGGTTATTCTCTTTTGTCTAGCAAGAAATGCAAAATCATTTCCCATTTCAAGAATAAACTTTTCTAATTCTCTAATTATTGAAGATTCAAAATCCTTTTCACTATATGTATCTTCCAATTCAAGAAAATCTAATATATATGGATCTCTAAAAAATAAGTCAGTAGTCATTTTGTTTCCATTGTTTAATAATTTCAATTCATTCATTATTGTTTCTTCTGGTTTTTTTGATATTTCTGTCCTTTCGAATAATGCTGAACTAATTCTTTCTCTTAATGTCCTCACAGACCAATTTTCATTTAAACACATAGTAATATAGAACTCTCTTTTTAAGTTGTTTTGTATTTGTAATAATTCAACAAAATGAGACCAACTTAATTTTACCGACAGTGTCGAGAAATTTTCGAAATTTCTAAAATTTCCATATAGTTTCAACATTCTAAATATATTTTGTTGGCTATATCCTTGACCATATTTATTTACTAATTTTTTACTTATCTCTTTTATTAGTCCTTTTCCATATTCTGCTTTTTTACTTTTTAGTACACTTTCTGTTATACTTTTTCCAATATTCCAATATAAGCATGTCATTTCCCTATTTACTTTCCTTAAAACACTTTTTTTTGAATTTTCTATTAATTTAATTATTTCTTCATATAATCCATCTATATTTATATTTTCTAAATTTTTCATAGTTACTTCCTTATATTTTTGTGGTATCATTTACAGAATTAAATTTCTTTGAAATTAAAATTTATTTAGGCAATCAGAAATTGCCTTGATTGTTCTAAATTTATCATATTTTATGGTATTTTGCAAGAAAAAACGTTCGACAAAATTCGACAAAATATGCTAATCATTATTATAAATTGTAGTTTTTATGAGTAAATTTTTTAAGCAAATCATTATGAATTATTTTCAAACTCCGTTCTCCATCCGCTTTAAATGAAGAGCTTGCCATAAGTGTAATAGTCCGATAATTAATTTGGATTAAAGCAAATCGCTTCGGCAAAAATGCTACGCATTTACGTTGCCTTGAAGCGTTAGTCCCCGAACTCGTTTTCAAATAATTATAATGATTTGCTTTTATTAAATTTGCTACAAAACAGCCAAACGCAGGAGTTTAATATTTCTTTTGTTTGAAGACCCGAGCCTCCTTCTTTGGCGTATCAGACGTGGGTTCAATTAAAAAGAAATATTAAATCTCCGACGAGATTTGGCGGACTGCAAGAGTAAGACAAACTGCAAGTTATATTACATTTTTATTACATTTTCGCTCTCTCTATTTACTATTACTTATTTTACAAGTATAATTGAGTTAATATGTGCGACATTTTACGTCGTAACATTCAAAGGAGGAAATAAAATGCAAAAGAAAAAATTATCACAAAGTGGTATCACACTTATTGCCCTAATAATCACAATAATAGTAATGCTAATATTGGTAGCAGTAACAGTAAAAGTAGCAATTGATAGTGGATTATTTGGACATGCTAAAAAAGCTACAGACGATTGGAAGGCTGCAGAAGAACAAGAAAAATCTATAGGAAGCGATAACTATATAAATGATACTGTAAATCACTACACCAATGAAAATAGTAATGTAGAATATACTGTTCCAATAGGATTAAAAGCTACATATGGGGACTTATTATCAAGCGTAGTCTTACCTGACGGCTTTACTTTTGAAAACATTGAAGACAATACAACTGTTGGAAATGCTGGAAGAAACAAATTTACTGTTTCATATACATCTGCTGATAATAAAACTGCTAGAGGAATCGAAGTAGAAATAGAAGTAGAAAAAGCAGTTCCTGAATATACTGTTCCAGAGAAATTTGAAATAACATATGGTACTGTATTATCTGAAATAGAATTACCTGAAGGATTCAGTATTGAAAATAGTACTGGTCTTTCTACAAATGTAGGCACATATACTCTTACGTTAACTTATACGCCAAATGATACAAATAATTATAAAATAGTTAATGGCATTGAAGTTTTATTAGTTATAAATAGACCCTCTGTGACCCTCTAAATTGATTTTTAACATAAAAACAGCTCCACGTGAATATTCATTTTTAAAATTTTGAGCAACTGCATCAAACATTTTAAAAATCGGACATCCAGCAAGATGGAGCGGACTGCAGGAGTGAGACAAACAGTAAAAAATATGGGTGCCTTTAAGTGGCACCTCACACATTCTATTTCTTTGCTCTTCTAAATAATCCCTTTTTTGTTCCTATATTCAATATTGCTGATGAATATATCTTTATTGAAATAACTGCAACAATTAGTGTTGTAACTGCAAGAATTGCTATTGATGAGATTAATTCGCCTGTTGTTGCTGTTCCCATCATTACTCTAAGTGGCATACTAAATGGTGATGATATTGGTAATAATCCTGAAAGCTTATTTAAGCTGCTACTTGGATTCATCATTGAGAAATATGCTAAATAAAATCCTGCTATTGCTATAAATGTTATTGGTGTATTTGCTGCTTGTACTTCTTCTGGTTTGTTTACTGTTGAACCAGTTAACGCAAATCCTAAAGAATATAAAGCATATCCAAAAATGAAATATACTATTGTTATGGCTACTAATTGTGGTGTTATATTTGATAAATCAAATAATGCTTCTAAAATCTCTGGAGACATGCAAAAATGTGCTGATAATATTGCTGTTACTATTAGTAAAACTATTTGCAAAATTCCTATCAATCCTATTCCCAGTGTTTTTCCAAGCACTATTGTTGATGGTTTTGTTGATGTTACTAATGTTTCTATTATTTTTGATGTTTTCTCTGTTGTTATTGCTGTTGATACTTGTTGTGCACAGAATATTATTGCATAGAATAATACTATTGAAATCATCATCATTATAAATAAATTTCCCTTTGCTGCATTTTCATCTGTTTCCACTACTTCTATATCAAATTGCGGAGAAATAGCCTCTAATTCTTCTGTTGTTATATTTAATTCAGTAATTCTCTTACTACTATATAAGCTTTGGAATGCCATAATTAAACTTTTTGGAACTTCTCCCATGTTACTTGCCATACTTTCTACTATGTACTCCATATTAACTTTGCCATTTTCCTCTGTAAATCTAAGACAAGTATCTATTTCTTTACTATCTATTTTTTCTTTTACTTGTTCTTTAGTTAAATTTTCTTTTGTAAATTCAAAATCATATTCTAATTCCATTTGATCTAATAGTGCTGTGCTATCGCCAAATAATTCTTCTGAATCTATTACTAATACTTTTTCGTTAAATCCATCTCCATTAAATTTATTTATTATGTTTGGTATGTTAAATGCTACTACAATTATAGCTAAAATAATTATTGTAGAAATAATGAATGACTTCCTACTTAGCATATCTTTTATTGTAAACCAAGTTACTGTCCATAAATTTTTCATTGTACATCACCAACCTTTTCTATAAAGATTTCATTTAAGCTAGGTTTCTTCATCTCAAATTTTCTTATTCCTACATTTTGATTCATTAATTCTTTTAATATTTCGTGTCCTTGTTCTTCACTTTGTATTTTCAAAATATAGTCTTCTTCTCTTTTCTCTAAAATTTCTAATCCAGATTTTTTAATAAAATCTTCTATAGGTTCTTCTGTACTTATTTCTATTTTATCAGATTTATAACTGTTTTTTATTTTTTGTAGATTACCTTGTACTACAGTTTTTCCTTTGGTTAATATTGTTATATCTGTGCAAAATTCTTCAACAGATGCCATTTGATGGCTTGACATTATTATGTATTTGTCTTTACTTATTAATTCTTTCATTACACCTTTTAAAATTTCTGTATTAATTGGATCTAATCCACTAAAAGGTTCATCTAATACTACTAATTCTGGGTCATGCAAAATTGCTGTTATAAATTGAATTTTTTGTTGATTTCCTTTTGATAGCTTGTCTGCTAGCATATTTCTATATTCTTCAACTTCCAATCTCTTCAACCAATAATCTATTGCTTTGCTTGCCTCTTCTTTCTTCATTCCTTTTAACTTTGCAAAATATAGTAATTGATCATATACTTTTGTTTTTGGATAAACTCCTCTTTCTTCTGGTAAATATCCAAAGTTAACATTTTCTCTAACTACCTCTTTTCCATTCCAAGTAACTGTACCAGAAGTTTTTTTAATAATTCCAAGAATCATTCTTATAGTAGTAGTTTTTCCAGCGCCATTGGTTCCTAATAACCCATAAACTCCAGGTTTATCAAGTTTTAGATTTATCTTATGTACAGCTTCTTTGTCTCCAAAGACTTTACAAACATCTTTTAACTCTAATCCCATATTTTCCTCCTTTTATCACCTTTTTTAATTTCTACCTAATTATACTGCGTTTAATTGTTGTTTTCAATAGTTTTACAAATTTTATTGTTCAAAGTTTCTTTAATACAGGCAATTAAAATTACCCCTACATTTTGCAGTAATTATATAATTTTTCATAGTAGCTCCACATGGAGGTTTATTTTTAAACAACTGTATTAAAAATTGAACATCCAGCAAGATGGAGCGGCTTTTATAGAACATCTACCAAAAGCAAGTATATTATACTACATAATTTTTTACCTTTCACAAGTGCCACTTCTATACATTATAATTGCCACTACTATAAGCAACAGTTATTCTTTGTATAATATAACTGTTTTAGAGGTGGCAAAATGGATACTAATTTTAAAATGGATAATTTAAAAGAAATTAGAAAAAGAAAAAATCTTACACAAGTAAGACTTTCTATAGATATGGAAGTAAGCCAAGAGCTTATATCTCAATATGAAAAAGGAGTTTCTCTCCCCACTGTTTCAAACTTAATAAAACTAGCAAACTTCTTCAATTGTTCTACTGATTATTTACTTGGCCTCACAAAGAACCCCAAAAAAATAATATCTTTTACTGAAAATGAACTTGAAAAACAAATGCTACTTGAAAAATACAATTCTCTCTCAACTCAAAACAAAGAACATCTCTTGAGCTATCTCGATTATTTGTCTAATTAGTTGCAAAAATTTGTTTTTACTTGTTGTTTTTTTGTCATAATGATAATATTAGGTGACATAGGCAATAAAAAATAAACCATTCTGCTTCGCCGAGTGAAATGGTTTATTTTATCATTCTTTGGCAACCACTCTGTGGTTTCTCATTTTCTACTTTTATTATACAAATATTTCTAGAAAAAGTCAAGCTTAAAATAAATTTTGTACTATACAGCTCCACATGGATGTTTTGTTTTTCAATGCGTGCTTTAGTCAAAGCATGAAAAACAAAATCATCCTGCAAGATGGAGCGGGTGTTATAGAACAACTGTAAATTATATCATTTTTTACATTTCAACTTCTATTTCATATATACCCTCACTGCCACTCAAGTGTATCTCTTTTTCTGGTACTTCTTTTCCATTAACAATAAACTTTTCTACTCCTGTATTTTTTCCGTGTTCATTCTTTACTTTTATATTATATATACTATTTTTGTATCTATATCTAATACTATATTCTTTCCATTCTCTTGTTATACATGGTTCTATTCTTAATACTCCATTTCTTATTTTCAAACCTAAAATTTCTTCTATTCCTACTTTATAAAACCAACTGCTTGATCCTGTATACCATGTCCAACCACCTCGTCCTGCTAGGCTTTCTGCTCCGTATACATCTGCAGCAACTACATATGGTTCTACTTTATATTTTATAGCTGTTTCCTTCGTTCTGGCATGTTCTATTGGGTTTATCATTCTATAATACTCTACTGCTTTATCTCCAAATCCCAATTTTGCAAATGCCATAATAGCCCACATCGCTGCATGTGTATATTGTCCTCCGTTTTCTCGTACCCCTGGCAAATATGATTTTATATAACCTGGTTCTATTTTAGTTTTTTCAAATGGTGGATCAAGTAATTTTATAATACCATTTTCTTTATCTATTAAATGATTTTCTAAGGATTCCATTGATATATATTTTTTATCATTATCAGCTGCTCCTGATATTACTCCCCAACTTTGAGAAATGCTATCTATTCTACATTCTTCATTTTCTATACTTCCTATTGGATCCCCATCATCTGTATATGCTCTTTTAAACCATCTTCCGTCCCATCCAGATGTGTTAAGTGCTCTTTTTAAATCTTCCTGGATACCTTTGTATTTGTTTGCAAGTTCTAAGTCTCCTTTTTTTTCTACAATTGGTATAAATCTTTGTAAAATATTATATATGAAGAATCCAAGCCAAATGCTTTCTCCTCTGTTTTTATTTCCAACTGTGTTTAACCCGTCATTCCAGTCTCCTGAGCCTATTTTAGGAAGTCCATTTTCTCCAAAATTTAATGATTTTTCTATTGCTTTTACACAATGTTCATAAATCGTTCCTTTTATATCAGATGGCAAATATTCGTCATATCTTTCGTCCATATTATCTTCTAATCTTGCCCCTTTCAAATATGGAGTTTCTATTTCTAAAATGCTCATATCTCCATTATATTCAATATATTCACATACTATATAAACAAGCCACAAAAAATCATCAGAGAATTTTGTTCTAATTCCTCTATTTGTTTCTTCGTGCCACCAATGTTCAACATCTCCTTCTATAAATTGATGACTCGCCTGTGTCATAATTTGTTCTTTCATTAAATTACTATCAATATATTTTAAACCTAAAGTATCTTGAAGTTGGTCCCTAAAACCGTGTTGCTCCTCCTGATTGATAATATCCGCTTTTCGCCCATAACCTTGCCGTTATTGTTTGATAAACAGCCCAACCATTAAGCATTATATTCATTGATTCAATCGGAGTTTTTACTTGTATTCTCGTTAATAATTCATACCAATATCTTTTTACTTCGTTTAGCTCTTGCTTACAATTTGATACTTTTGAATATTTATATGCCATATTTTTAGCATCTAGCACATTATCTTCTTCCCCTAAAAGTAATACTAATTCTTTATTTTCATATGCTTCTAATTCAACTTCTACTTCCATTGCAATACATGACTTTTCTCCTAACCCATTGCTATCTCCTAACCCTGCTAAACTTATCGCTTGAGGTTCGTCTATGTCTTTGTGTCCTACGAATTCAAGTTTACTTCCAGTGAATGATTTTATTTTTTCATTACTACTGCAATATACTACTCCGTTTTTCAATTCATTTGCGTATAAATTTTTTGCCATAATAATATTGTTTTCTTTACTTACTTTTATATATCCCGATGTTTTTATTTCATCTTCTCCAATTACTGGTTTTATATAGTATAGTAATTTTAATTTTTTCTTTTCCGAAGAAGTATTGGTTAATTTTAAAATATTTATTTTTATCCTATCATCTTTTGCAACAAATGTTTCAACTTCTTGAATTATCTGATTTTTTAGTGTTTTTAAATATACATATCCAAATCCATATGTTATATAATATTCTTGCATTCTTTGATTGATATTTTCTGATAAACTCCAGAATTCTCCTGTTTTTTTATCTTTTACATATATTATTTCTGATGGAATATCTACCAATGGATTATTGTTCCATGCACTTATTCTAGATAATCTACTATTTTTATTCCAGGTAAATCCTCCTAAATTTTGCGTAACTACAGTTCCAAATTTTGGATTTGCAAGAACCATACTCCACACAGTTGGTAGCTTATTTTCTTTATTTAACTTCATTTTGTATTCTAAACCATTTTCCGAAAATCCACCATATTCGTTATAATATTTTAAATTATCATATTCTTCTAATGCTAATGTTTCTGTCCTATCATCTTTGAAAATTATTGCATTTCTTTTTTCCTCACTTCTCATAACAGTTCTCTCATAGTCTTCTTCCATATCATTTATTTGAGTTCGTATACTACCTAAACTTGCATCTAACTCTAAATTTGCTCTAAAGCGTAATAAATCAACATCTTTTGCTTTTATTTCTTTTTTGTTTATTATAAAAATTCCGCCAAATACATTTTTCAAATATGATAATTGTTTATTTTGTATAACATCTTCTATTTCAAACTTCATATAATTTTCATAGGAGTTTTTTTCTTCATTCAGTATAATTAAGTCTATTTTTATATTTTTAGCTCTAAAAAATTCAATCGCTTTCAAACATTCCTCAATAATATCAATGTCATTTATATCTTTTATTCTAACTAGTAATATTGGTAAATCTCCTGAAATTCCATATTTCCAGAGTTCACTTTGTGAGTATATTCTTTCTGGTAATTTGTTTAAAAGCTCTTTTTTCATTGGATTTTGTAATATTAAATATGCTAACATTTTTTGATATGTTTCTATGTTTTTTCCAGTAATTCCTAAATATATATTTTCCGCTTCTGCTTGTGCTTTTGAAAGTTCAAACGTCTTTTCGAGATTGTTCATATTGGTATATTCTTTTAACATTTTATTTACTTTTTCTTCATCATGTGAAATACATATAATTAAATCTAATTTAACTGTTTCTTTTGACATGATTCTTAAAGTCTTCTTTATTGCAACTTCAGGCTCTGTTACTAATGATATTTTTTTAGAATGTGGTTTTGAATTTTTAACAGATTCCGGCATTTTGAAGTTACCTACCCCAGCAAATTTTTCTTTATCTATTTCATATTCTACATCTCCAATTATTCCATTTTCTGTATATAGGTTAACTCCTAAAAATACATCTTTTTGTTTTTCTCCTCTTTTTTTTCTTTTTATAAGAATACTTCCATCTTCTGTTTTATTAAATATTAGAAATAAATTATTGAATGCTGTATGTGCATAGTCTTGCATATCTGTTGATAATACAGGTTCAAAACAACTTGTTATTTCTAAAGTTTCTGTATTATTTCCAATATTTTTTAGCTCTAATCTCCTTATCTCCACATTATCTTCAGGAGATACTATTATTTTTGTTTTTGTATCTATATTTCCATCTCTTCTTTGAAACTCTGTTCTATCTGGTGCAAAAACTATCTTGCTATTATCATTTGGAGTATTTTTCCATATTTGTTTATTGTTTAGATTTTTTATATAGAAAAATATTCCTTGTTTATAATCTGCAGTTTCTTTGTATCTATTTACTAGTATATTGTTGTATTTGCTAAATCCTGTTCCTTCAATTGTATTACATATTGTGTATGTCCCATTAGAAATAATATTACAGTTGTTCAAATTTTTATTAACTTTTGTATATACTTTTTCTATATAGTTTTCATGGTTTTTTATTTTCAACTTTTCTACTTTTTCTTTTTTCTCTTTTGTTATAATTGCTTTTTCTGGCATTCTTTCTTGTAATAATATATCAATCGCTTCTATTTCGGGGTTTTTACTAAATCTTTCTACCAAAATTTCTTTATTGATTAAATTATTTATTGAAAGTAAAATTAGTCCTTGATGATGTGCCATATATGTTTTTACTCGTTCTGCCGTATTTCCATATTTTAATCTTGCTATTGTATAATCTATTGATTCATAAAATCCATATTTATCATACATATTTTCTTTTTCTAGTCTTTTTAAATTGTTTATAGACTCTTTTATATCGTATTTCATGCTTAAGAATATTGAATATGGAGAAATTACCATATCTTCTTCTAGTCCACGTTTTAATCCAAGCCATGGAATTCCAAAAGCTTTATATTGATAATTATTATTCAAATCTCTTAAATTAAATGCCGCTTCTGAAATTCCCCATGGAGTTCCCAATTTTTTTGCATATTCCTTTTGACTCATTATCATAAATCTACAAGATTCATCTAATAAACTTCCTTTGTAACTTTTTACATTTATGTTTGGCATTAAATACTCAAATGCAGTTCCTGACCAAGATACAAGTCCCTTGTACTTATTTAAAGTAGTTAGTGTTCTACTTAAATTATTCCAATGTTTGCTCGGAACTTCATGCTTTGCTATAGCAATCAAACTTGCTTGTCTTGCTTCAGATGCAAGTAAATCATAATATGAATCAGTTAATTTATTTTCTTCTACATTAAATCCTATTGAAAATATCTTTTTCTTATAATCATACAAAATACTAAAGTTTGTATCTTGTATTAATTTATCTACTATACTTATTAACTCTTTTGCTTCTTCTATATTTATATCTAGTAAAAATTGCTTTAAAGTATATAAATAACCCACAAAGTTTCCACTATCTACTGTTGATATATATCTTGGAATAAGTGGTTCTAAGTTTAAAGTATTGTACCAATTATATAAATGGCCCTCCCATTTTGGCATTCTACTAATAGTTTGCAACATTTTTGATAGTAATTCTAAGCATTTATCAAGTTCTATATATTTTAAGTCATATGCTGAACAAACAGCAAGTAATCCTAGTCCTATATTTGTAGGAGATGTTCTATATGCTACTTGTTCTTTTCTATCTTCTTGATAATTATCTGGTGGTAAAAAGTTATTTTTTTCATTTATGTTATCACTAAAAAATCTCCAAGTTCTTTCTCCAATATCTAATAAATACGTTCTTTCTTCACTAGTTATTTTCTCTACTTTTTTATATTCTTGGCTTATAAAATATGCTAAAAACGGTCCTATTGCAAATAGCAACCCAATTATAATTAAATATATATTAGTGTAAATTATTCCAATTATAATAAAAATTCCGCCTAAAATACTATTTATAGCCATATTTTTATAATATGAGTTTAAAGTATTCTTACTTTGTTTCTCCGCTTCTTCTGATGTCATCCATTCTAATAAGTTCTGTTTGCTTATAGTTAATCTATAAATAGTTTTGATAATTGCATTTAGCATCATATATGCTTTATATGGTAAAAATGAAATTTCTAATATTCCTCTATATATACTTGCTTGTATTCCACTTATAACTTTAACCATATTCTTATGTGCTGATACAAATTCTGGATTTATGTTTTTCTTAAAAATAACGAAATTAACTAAATCTAATAATGTTGGAATACTATATGCAATTAATGCTAATATATTAATGCTCCATATAAATTTTTTGGTAATTATAAAATTTATTACCGAAGATAAAATGAGTAAAATTACAAAAATTGATAACAAACTTCTTCTTAAATTATCAAATATTTTAAACTTTGCTAATTTATTTAATGGATTTATTTTAGTTGTTCTGTCTTTTATTTTTATTTTACTTTTTAGCCATCCACATATTTGCCAATCTCCTCTTACCCATCTATGTCCTCTTACCATATAACTACTATATTTGAATGGAGTTCCATCTAGTAATAATATATCACTTGCTAATCCACATCTTAAATAGCTTCCCTCAAGCAAGTCATGGCTAAGAACCTTGTTTTCTGGAATTTCTTTGCTCAGTATCTTATGAAATAATTCTAAATCATATATTCCTTTTCCCGTGAAAATCCCTTCATCAAAATTATCCTGATACACATCTGAGATTGCATTTGCGTACGAATCTGTTCCTCCAGAACCTGCATATATTTTAGTGAATATGCTTTTTCTACTAGCATTTAGTTCAACTCCTACTCTAGGTTGAATTAGTGCGTGCCCTTCTATTACTACATTTCTTTGTTTATCAAGTACTGGTGTATTTAAAATATGTGCCATTGCTCCTACTAATTGTTTTGCTGTTTCTAATACTAAATTTGTATCTGCATCTAGTGTTATTACATATTTTATTTCTAGTGTTCTATCCAAATTATTTTCTTTAAACTTATTTTCTCCACTTACTAAATAATCATTAAATTCGCATAATAATCCTCTCTTTCTTTCCCAGCCCAAATAGCAGTGTTCTCCTGTATTCCAGGTTCTTTTTCTATATAAAAAACTGAATTTTTTGTCTCCATATTTTTTGTTTAACCTTTCTGATTCTGCAATACCAGTGCTTACTACTTCTTCATCAAATTCTTCTATCTCGTTGTTCGATGATGTACAATCTCCTAATAATGCAAAATATAAGTTTTCACTTTTATTTGCTAGATAATAAATTTCTAATTTTCTAAATAATTCCTTTACTTTTTCACTATTGCCTATAATTGTTGGAATTACAACAATTGTTCCATATTCTTTTGGTATTCCATTTGTAAAATCTAATTTGGGTAGTACTTTAGGTTTAACCATTTTTATAAAAATATAGTTTAATATTTGTATATAAATTTCTGAAATAGGTATATATGCTAAAATTCCTGATATTACAGCTAAAGTAAGATTTGATTTGTAAAAAATATATAGTCCAAATAAAATTGATAATACTGTTGTAACTGCAAAAATAGAATATATATATAATTTTGCTTTATTTCTTTTTTTCTTAACTTTAATTCCTATTTCTTTTTTTAATATATCAATTCCATCAGATATTAAATAATATCCAATGTGTCTTTTTTTATCACTTCTAGAACTTTGAGCTAATTCTAATACTTTTTTTGCTATATATATTTCTGAAACTTTTGATTTTTCTGATAATATTTTTATTGAATTTCTGTAATGTTCTTTTGTTTTATAATCCATTTTGATATATACATTTGATGGATCTTTTTTTAAAATTTCCTCTACTCCATTAATTTCTTCAAATAAATTTAAAAAACTTATTCTACTTATCTCTCTTAAACTTGTAATGCTATTCCCCATAGAAACCTTTTGAATTGCCATATCTACATGTTCTTTTTTTATTGCTTCTGATATTGTTATTCCTGTTTTATTTACTTCTTGCTCTAATATATCTAGATATGGAGTTCCTTGTTTTCCATATCTTTTTAATTTATATGACATATATTCTATAAATGAATATCTTTTATTTTTGTATATACTTGACTCTTCTTTTGTTAATTTATAGCTTTGTTTAAATGTATCTTTCTTTTCAATTAGTCTTGATACAATATCTTCTACTCTTTCTTTTTGTATTTGATTTATATATATTTTTTCACAAATTTTCCTAATATTTTCAATTATTGATATTTCTAAAAATAATGGCAAATTCCATATTTCTTCCATTTTTAGAGTTCTTTCATTCTCATATGCTTGTAAGCTTATTTTTAAAACTTCTTCATTGATTATATTATCTGCACATGCTACTATTTCTGATGCTAGTACATATATTCTTGCAAAATCTTTATATGTTCCATTTGCTATTGCTTTGAAATTCTTATATTCTTTTGCATTTATGGAAAATCTTATTCTTTTTACAGTTTCTTCTATAATATAAAAATTGTCTAAAAGCCATTCTCCTGCTGAATATATATTTATATTTTTCTTTATATGTTCATTTAATAAATTATAAGTCTTTTCTATAAACTTAAAATTATCATTTAGTCTTGGTATAGGATACGTTGTTATACTTGATTTTTCCTTTGTTTCGTACTCTACAGCTAGTTTTCGCATATATTCTTGAATTTGTTCTTTGTTTAAAATAAACCCTTTTATACTTATAAATTTATTTTTATTATAATTCACAAACCTCACTCCTAAAAAATTCATAGTTTACTTATAAAAATTCGCTTCATCTTACTGGATATTCGATTTTTTAATTTTTAATACAGTTGTTTAAAAATTAAAAAATGAACATCCACATGGAGCTGTTTAAGAGATAACAAATAAATCAACTGTAAAAACTAATTAAAATATGTAATTTAATACATATTTTTGCCAATATAGGTTTATTTTATACAAAATCTATGATATATTTGTTTTACAATTATAAGTACGTTTTTGAGGTGAATTATGAAAATTAAAGTTATATATAATAATCGTTATAAAATAAGAATTTGGTGGCTTCTTGCTATATTTACAATTATTATCGCAGTTTCACTTTTCTATGTAAATTTTCTAAGAGATTTAATTTATAGAAACACTTATGATAATATCTCTGAACTTAGCATGCAAACTACTAATCAATTAAATAATTCTATTGATACACAAAAGCAGTTTGTTCAACAAATGGTTGACTTTATAGATAAAGGTTATGCCAAAACACCAGAGGAAGTTTTTGAAAGATTTAAAGATGTTTTAGATGACTATCATATTACAAGACTTGTAATATTAGATAAAAATGGTAATGGAAGTACTAGTGATGGATTCACAGTTGAAAACTACAAAAATATGGAAGAGTTTTTTGCTCAAAATGAAGTCTATTTATCTGAAAACAGACCTAGCACAGTATCTGATAACCAAGTTAATATCTACTCAAAAACTTTTAAATTTCAGAATAAAGATTTAGTTTTATTTGCAACTATTAATACAGCAAATTACAAAGATATATTAACAAGACGTTTATTTAATGGCCAGGGTGGTACATATTTAATAAATAATAATGGCTCTATATTGATTGACTCTTTTAATATCGTAACTGAAAATAATGTTAATCTATATGATTTTATGAAAGAGCAAAATGGTACAGTAAGTTCTCACAGTTCAGAACAAATTGATATTATGTCCAATAATATTAAAAATAAAATAAATGGAACTTTTGATGCGAAATTCAACTCTAATACTTACTTCATTCATTATGAAAAACTTTCTGAAAATGATTGGTATGTAGTTACAATAGCTCCTGCTAGTATTATTGCCAAAGAACTTAATCTATTTTTAGGTATTTCTCTTGGGCTTTGCTTTTTAATTAATATCATTATTATTGGAACCTTCATATATATTGATATTTCAACACAAAAGCAAAACCATAAACTATATAAAGCAGCATATATAGACCCTATAACATCTCTTGGAAATGAGACATTTTTCAAAGAAACTGGTGCAAAATATTTACAAAATTCCTCTAATAATAAATATATGATTTCACTTGATATTAATAAATTCAAAGCTTTAAACAATATTTATGGATACGATTTCTGTAATGTATTATTAAAGTCTATAGGTCAAAAACTATTAGAAGTATTTCCATCTAATAGTATTACTTGTAGAATTTCTGCTGATATATTTGTATCAATGTTTTCTTACTCTGATAATATTGATATATTAATTGACAACTTCCTAAGTGAAATATCAGATTTAAAAGTTGATAATGCAAATATTCCAATTAACTTATCTATAGGAATTTATAAAATTACTGATAATGATAAGGACATAAACAAAGTATTAGATAAAACTTATATGGCAAGAGGTAAAACAAAAGGAGTATATGATACAAACTATTATATCTATGATGATATTCTTGAAAATAAGCTATTAGAAGAACAACAAATTGAATCTACTATGAATAAAGCCTTAGAAAATCAAGAATTTAAAATAGTTTATCAGCCAAAGATATTTACAAAAACAGAAAAATTAGCTGGTGCAGAGGCTCTAGTAAGATGGTACAAAAATGGAAAATTAGTTTCTCCAAGTTACTTTATTCCTTTATTTGAGGAAAATAAATTTATTATAAAATTAGATTTATATATCTTCGAACAAGTATGTAAGGATATGGCAGATTGGAAAGAAAAATATAATTTTACTACAACTGTTTCAATTAATGTTTCAAAAGAACATTTTGTAGATGAAAATTTCATAAAGAAATATGTTGATATTACAAATAAATATAATGTTGATAGAGGTAAGATTGATTTAGAAATTACAGAAAGTGCTACTATTGATGAAAATATTGATATTCTAAAAATATTAAAGAATATTAAGTCTAAAGGATTCTTAATTTCAATAGATGACTTTGGTACAGGTTATTCTTCTCTAAGCATGATACAAAGTATGCCATTTGATATACTAAAGATTGACAAAGTATTTGTTGATCAAGCTGATTTAAATAGTAATCAAAATATTATTAATTATATTATGCTTATTGCTGAACACCTTGGAGTAGAAACAATAGTAGAAGGTGTAGAAAATAAAGAACAAGTTGATTTTATAAGGAAAATAAATTGTGACATAATTCAAGGATATTACTATTCAAAGCCAATTTCAAAAGAAGACTTTGAAAAATATTTTAATGCTCACAAATAGCAAATTGCAGTTTGTCTAATTAAAATAGCTCCACGTGGAGCAGACTATATAACAATAATTTCATAAAAAAACGCCTAACTAATAGTTAGACGTTTAAATTTTTCAATTAAAACAACAAGGTTCTGGGACATCTCACCCACAAGCTTTGCTTGTGAGGTAGGTCGGGTTCTTACTTATCATATTCAAATAAATCTCCTAATGGTTGTGATTCATTCAATCTCTTAATTGCTTCTGCAAATAATGGTGCTATTGAAACTACCTTTATTTTATCTATCATTTTTTCAGGTTCAATTGGAATTGTATTTGTTACTACTAATTCTTTGATTGGTGAATTTTGAATTCTTTCGATAGCAGGGCCTACTAAAACTCCATGTGCTGCTCCAGCATATATCTCTTTTGCTCCATGCTCTTTTAAAATATTTGCAGCTTCCACTAAAGTTCCTGCTGTACTTACTTCATCATCAAATATTAAAGCTGTCTTTCCTTTTATATTTCCTATTATGTTTGTTGCAACTGCTTTATCGTTATTATCTTCTCTTCTTTTATCAATTAATGCTAAAGGGCAATCAAAGAAATGTGAATATTTATACGCTTTCTTTGAACTTCCTGCATCTGTTGCTACAACTACTATATCTTTTAAATTTTTATTCTTAAAATATCTCTCTAATAAATGTTTTGCTGTTAATCTATCACAATTAATATCAAAATATGCTTGTATTGCTGGGTTATGTAGGTCACATGTGATTATTCTATCTGCTCCTGCTGCTTCTAATAAAGTTGCCATAAGCTTAGCTGTTACAGGTATACGTGCTTGATCTTTTTTATCTGATCTTGAATACATAAAATATGGTAAAACTACATTAATTCTTGCTGCTGATGCTCTTCTTACTGCTTCAATAGTTATTAATAATTCCATAATTCTTTCATTAACTGGTGGCTTTGTTGTTTGTACAATAAAAACATCTTGGTCTCTAACAGTTTCTTTTAGCTGTACAAAGTTGTTATCATTAGCAAATTTAAATGAATCCTTTTGACCCATTGGTAATCCTAAAGTATCACATATTTCCTTTGTAAATTCTTCTGCTGAATTACAGGCAAATATTTTAATATCTTTCATGATATTCCTCCTACAAATTAATTTTTTTGTCGAATTTTCATGCATTTTTATTTTAACATTTTTCTCTTGCAAATTCAACTGAAAATTAGAAATTTGTGGATTTACTATTATTAAACCATATTCCTTCGTATTTTAAATCAATTTTTTAAGTATTTCATCTATATTAGGAAATAATATATTTTTCATTCCATGTTCATATAATTTCAATACTTTTTTTGCTTTACTTATTATTTCATTTTGTAATTTATTTGATAATCTAATTGGTATTTTATTTTTTATATATTGGCTTTCTATGTACTCTTCTGTTACTGGAAACATATTTTGTATTAAAAATGTACTATATATATTAGCAACATATCCAAAAACAATAGTATCGACTGATGGTTTTCTACCTAATTTAATTTGTTTTTTTATCTTATTATCAAAAATTTTTTTATATTTATCTATTTTTGTGCTTACTGGTATAAACCATATAATCTTACTATTTTCAGAATTCTTAAAACAATAATAACAAGGTCTTTTTATTCCATTTTCTTTATTTTTCATTAATTCTAGATCATCTACAATATCAAAGAAACAATCCTTGACAAAGTAAAAATATCCTTCTTCAATTTTCGTAATAATCACCTCAAAAAACAAGAGCTTATCATTTCTGATAAGCCCTATTATTTTATTCACTCTCTCATTTATAACTCGCCAAAGAGGCAGCGATAAACACATTTATTCACTCTCTCATTTATAACTCGCCAAAGAGGCGGCGATAAACACATTTATTAAGAGTATAAAAATGCTCTTAATTATTATATTTATAATAGCATATAATATTACAAAAAGTCAAGTTTTTTGCAATTATTTTTTCTTTACCGAATATCCAAATGTTCCTATTTGTTTTCCCATTTCAAAATATCTTCCATTTGCATATGCCACTAGATTACATTTTGATATATCAAATGCTCCTTTTTCATCTATGTACTTTTCGTCTGCATCTATTGATAATACTTCTGCTACAAACAAATCATGCGAACCTAAATTTTTCACTTCTTTTACTTTACACTCTATTGTTACAGGACTTTCTTTTATTCCTGGTGCTTTTATGAATTGTAATTTTTCTTTTGTTAGCTTCATTTCTTTGAATTTATCTACTTTTGCTCCACTTTTCACTCCGCACCAATCTGTTGCATATGTCAAGTCTGAGCTTATTAGATTAATTGCAAATTCTCCATTTTCTCTTATTATTTTATTTGAATATCTTTCTGGTCTTACTGAAATATATACCATTGCAGGGTCAGTATTTAATATTCCTGTCCAAGCTACTGTTATTATATTTGATTTTTCCATGTCACCACAGCTTACCATTACTGCTGGTATTGGATATACGAATGTTCCTGCTTTCCAAATTGCTCTACTCATTTTAACCCCCTCTTAAACATCAAGGACGAGCTACGCTCGTCCTTATCTTTTATCTATATGCTTTAATTATGCTCTTGGATTTTTAAGTGCTGCTTGCGCTGCTGCTAATCTTGCGATTGGCACTCTGAATGGTGAGCATGATACATATGTTAATCCTACATTATGGCAGAATTCAACACTTGAAGGTTCTCCTCCATGTTCTCCACATATTCCTAATTTAATATTAGGTCTTGTAGCTCTTCCTTTTTCTACTGCCATTTTTACTAATTGACCAACACCATTTTGATCTAATTTAGCAAATGGATCTGATTCGTAAATCTTTGATTTGTAGTATGCATCTAAGAATTTACCTGCATCATCACGGCTAAATCCAAATGTCATTTGTGTTAAGTCGTTTGTTCCGAATGAGAAGAATTCAGCTTCTTCTGCAACTTCGTTTGCTAATAATGCAGCTCTTGGTATTTCTATCATTGTTCCGATATGATATTGTATATCTGAACCTTTTTCTTTCTTAACTTGTTCTGCAACTTCTACTACTACATCTTTAACGAATTTTAATTCTTTCTTTTCTCCTACTAATGGAATCATTATTTCTGGAACGATATCGTATCCATCTTCTTCTTTAACTTCTATAGCTGCTTCCATTAATGCTCTTGTTTGCATTTTAGCTATTTCTGGATATGTTACAGCTAAACGGCATCCTCTATGTCCCATCATTGGGTTGAATTCATGTAGTTCTGTACATTTTTCTTTTAAGTGTTCTACAGTAACTCCCATATCTTTAGCTAGTTGTTTGATATCTTCTTCGTCTGTTGGTAAGAATTCATGTAGAGGTGGGTCTAAATAACGAACTGTCATTGGTAGACCTTTTAATTCTTTGTACATAGCTTTGAAGTCACCTTTTTGGAATGGTATTAATTCATTTAAAGCTGCTTCTCTAGCTTCAACTGTTTCTGATAATATCATTTTTCTTATTTTTGGTATTCTGTCTTCTTCGAAGAACATATGCTCTGTACGGCAAAGTCCTATACCTTCAGCTCCTAAATGAACTGCATTTGCTGTATCTCTTGGATTATCAGCATTTGTACGAACTTTTAATGTTCTGTATTTGTCTGCCCATCCCATTATTCTTCCAAAGTTTCCACTAACACTAGCTTCAACTGTTTTTATATCTCCTTTGTAGATTTTTCCTGTTGTTCCATCTAAAGAAATATAATCTCCTTCATGGAATTTATATCCGCCAAGTTCAAATTCCTTAGCTTCTTCATTCATTTTGATATCTCCACATCCTGATACACAGCATGTTCCCATACCACGTGCAACAACGGCTGCATGTGATGTCATACCACCGCGTACTGTTAATATACCTTGTGCAGCAACCATACCTTCGATATCTTCTGGTGTTGTTTCAAGACGAACTAGGATAACTCTTTCTCCTTTTCCACCTTTTCCTAGAACTTTAGCTTCTTCTGCTGTAAATACAACTTTACCTGCAGCAGCTCCTGGTGATGCTGGAAGAGCTTCTCCAATTACTTCTCCTGCTTTTAAACTATCTTTATCAAATGTTGGGTGTAATAATTGATCTAAAGATTTAGCTTCTATTCTTAAAACTGCTTCTTTTTCATCAATCATACCTTCATCAACTAAATCACAAGCAATGTTTATAGCAGCTGGAGCTGTTCTTTTTCCATTTCTTGTTTGTAAGAAATATAATTTTCCTTCTTGGATTGTGAATTCCATGTCTTGCATATCTTTGTAGTGATTTTCTAGTTTGTTTGCAATTTCCATGAATTGTTTATAACAATCTGGTAAATCTTCTGCTAATTTTGTGATTGGTTGTGGTGTTCTAACACCTGCAACAACGTCTTCACCTTGTGCATTAATTAAGTATTCACCAAATATTCCTTTTTCACCTGTAGATGGGTTACGTGTGAATGCAACACCTGTTCCAGATGTTTCTCCCATGTTTCCAAATACCATTGCTTGAACGTTTACAGCTGTTCCCCAATCTCCTGGGATATCATTCATTCTTCTATAAACGATAGCTCTAGGGTTGTCCCAGCTTCTGAAAACTGCTTTAACAGCTCCCATTAATTGTTCAATTGGTTCTTGTGGGAATTCTTCCCCATTCATTTTTTCTTTATATACTTCTTTAAATCTCTTTACTAATTCTTTTAAATCATCTGTTGTTAATTCTGTATCGAAATGAACTCCTTTTTCAGCTTTTACTTCATCAATTATTTTTTCGAAGTAAGACTTTGGAACTTCCATAACAACATCAGAATACATTTGAATAAATCTTCTATATGAATCATATGCAAATCTTGGATTTCCTGTTTTTGCTGCAAATCCTTCAACTGCAACATCATTTAAACCTAAGTTTAATATTGTATCCATCATACCAGGCATTGATGCTCTAGCACCACTTCTTACTGATACTAATAATGGATCATTATTATCTCCAAATTTCTTTCCTTGCATTTCTTCTAATTGTTTTAATGCGGCAAATATTTGATCTTTTATTTCATCATTTATTTTTTTACCGTCATTGTAGTATTCTGTACAAGCTTCTGTTGAAACTGTAAATCCTTGTGGAATTGGTAATCCTAAGTTAGTCATTTCTGCTAAGTTGGCACCTTTACCACCTAGTAATTCACGCATGTTTGCATTTCCTTCTTTAAAAAGGTATACATATTTTTTGCTCATAAATTAATCCTTCCTTCCTTTTCTAATTTACTGCCTTATTATATATCATAGATTTCAAAAAATCAATCATTTTTTTACTTTTTTCCATTAAATGTAGGGTTTAATCCAAATTGCAGTTTGTCTTACAATTGCAATCCGCTCCATCTTGCTAGATGATTTTGTTTTTCATGCTTTGGCTGAAGCACGCATTGAAAAACAAAACATCCACGTGGAGCTAGTTTTATGTTAAATTGAAAAAGCAAATCATTATAATTATTTGAAAACGAGTTCGGGGACTATCGCTTCAAGGCAACCTAAATGCGTAGCATTTTTGCCGAAGCGATTTGCTTTAACTCAAACTAATTATCGGACTACTATTCTTACTGCATCCTCTTCACTTAAGGCGGATGGAGAACGGAGTTTGAAAATAATTCATAATGATTTGTGAAGTTATCAAAAATTTAATAATACAAACTACAATTTATACCTCTATGCTTTCATCAATTTCTTCTTTTTCAAAATTTTCTTGAATATTATCTGCAATTTTCTGTGCTGAAAGTCCATATTTTTCTTCTAATTCATTTACACTTCCATGCTCTACAAAAGTATCATCATATCCAAATATTTGAACTTTTACATCTTCAATATTATTTTTATTTATTAATTCTAATATTGCTGATCCCAAACCACCTTTTTTCAAATTATCCTCTATTGTTATCACATGTTTTGTTTTTTCAATAGATTTTAAAATTGTTTCTTCATCTAGCGGTTTTAGAAATCTTGCATTTATTACTTCCACACTTTTTTCTTCTAACAGTTTTGCAACTTCCATTGCTCTACCTACCATTTTGCCTATTCCAACTATGGTTAAATCGGTTCCTTCTTGCACTATTTCTGCTTTTCCATATTCTATATCTTCTGTTTTTTCAAAGCTATAGTTTTCTCCACCTCTTGGATAACGTATAAATATCGGTTTGTTTGCATTTACTGCAAATTCAAGCATTTTTCTTAATTCTTCAAAATTTTTTGGTGCCATAATATTTATATTTGGAATTGATGAAAGGAATGATAAATCTAATATTCCTTGATGTGTCTCTCCATCATTGCCTACAATTCCTGCTCTATCTATGCAAACTGTTACAGGCATATTAGATAATGCTATATCATGCACAATCTGGTCATATCCTCTTTGCAAAAATGAAGAATATATTGGAAGGACTGGTTTTAATCCATTTTTTGCCATACCAGCAATCAATCCTAATGCATGCTGTTCTGCTATTCCTACATCAAAAATCCTATCAGGAAATTTTTCAGCATATGACTTTAGACCTGTTCCATCTTTCATTGCAGCAGTTACTGCAACTATTGTATTATCCTTTTCTGCCAGATTTATTAAAGCTTCTCCAAAAGTAGCTGAATAGTCTTTTCCTTTTATTTTAGTTGCCTCTCCAGTTTCTTTATTAAAACTAGATACCCCATGGAATTTGTCTGGATTTTTTTCAGCTGGTTCATATCCTTTGCCTTTTTTAGTTATTACATGTATAAGAACTGGTCCTTTTATTGTCTTGCTGTTTTCCATAATACTCTCTAGATCTTCAATATTGTGTCCATCTACCGGACCTAAATATGTAAATCCAATATCTTCAAAATACATATTATGGATAACTGCTCTTTTTATAATTTGTTTTGTATAATGTGCTATTTTTACAATTGGTTTTCCTATAAGTGGAATTTTATTTGTAAACTCTTTTACTCTTTTATTCGAATGTGTATATTCTCTTTTTGTTCTTATTTTGCTTAAATATAATGGTATTCCCCCAACATTTTTTGAAATGCTCATCTCATTATCATTTAATATTACTGTCATATTTGTTTTGGTACTTGCTGCATCATTTAGAGCTTCTAGTGCCATTCCACCTGTAAGTGAACCATCTCCAATTACTGCAAGGACTTCATAATCCTGTTTTAACACATCTCTTGCTCTTGCCATTCCTGTTGCAATTGAAATAGAAGTACTACTATGCCCTGTATTAAAAGTATCATACTTAGATTCAGAAATCTTTGGAAACCCAGATATTCCTCCAAGTTTTCTAATATTTTTAAACTCTTCTTTTCTATCTGTTAATATTTTGTGTATATAGCATTGATGCCCAACATCCCAAACAACTTTATCTACTGGAGTATTGAATACTGAATGAATTGCAATTGTAAGTTCTACAATTCCTAAATTTGATGCTAAATGTCCTCCATTTTTTGAAGTTACATCTATTATTAAATTTCTTATTTCTTCTGCTAGTTCCTTTTTCTCTTGTAAATTCAATTTTCTTAAATCTTCAGGATTGTTTATTTGTTGTAATATATTTTCCATTTTGTCTGCCTCCTAGCTAATCTATTGTATATTCTATTAGCGAAAATGTCAACTTATTTGTTTTTTGTCACTTTTTATGATAATATATATAAAGAATTGGAGGCAATCATGGATATTTATTCGAAAAAGTTTGAAGTAACCTTATCTGACGTTGGAGAAAATAATGAGCTTTCTAATAAAGGTATTTTAAGATTTTTGCAAGAAATTGCATGTATTCATTCAGGTCTTTGTGGTTCCAGCCCAAATACCGTAAAAGAAACTGGCATAGCATGGATTGTTTTAAATTGGAAACTTCATGTTTATTCTAGACCACGTTGGAATACTACCCTAATTGTAAAAACTTGGCCTAGTAAGCAAAAATTTGTATCATTTTATAGGGATTTTGAAATCACTGATGAAAATAATAATTTAGTTGCAACAGCAAGTTCAAAGTGGATTCCTATGGATATAACTACTCATTCTTTTGCTAAAATAACTCCTGAATTTTCAAATCGTTATAAAGTAGTAGATAAACATGTTTTTAGTGAACCTATTCAAGAAAAATTTACAGAACCTGAAAATTCTGCTTTTATGAAAGAATATGTTGTCTTGCAAAGAGACTTAGATACTAATCATCATGTAAATAATTTAAATTATTTAGATTTTGCTTGTGAAGCTTTGCCCGTAAATATCTCTTGTAATTTTTCTGATGTTGAAATAATGTATAAAAATGAAGCAAAATTAGACGATATATTAGAAATGTATTATTATAAATCTGATATTCCAGATGATGATGAATATACAATAACTATAAAAAATAAATTCACAGATGAGGTACATAGTATTGTTAAACTAAAAAACAGCTAATTATTAATTTATATAAATACTCTTAAATCATAAACACACATATTAAATATGTGTGCTTTCTTTATAATGGTTTGCGGGAGAGGCCCAGTCTGGTCCTCTCCCGCTTATTTAGAGTAACGTTGAAGTATTTAAGTCGCACTCAAGATGATGCGATACCTCACCGGACGGAATTTCACTCCCGCGCTTTCCAACACGTCCAAGTCCCTGGGTCGGACGCTCTTGCGGATAGTGTTGTCGCCACGCTTGTGCGAGCGGTGAATCTCCTGCAAGAGGCCCTTTGTGGTGGTCACGTTTTCGATCCGTTGGGTCTGGATTTCGTATAAGAGCACAGAGATTGGGAACCTCAGCTCATCCTTCACGAAAGCCGCCTGTGCTTCACTCAGCTCCAGGTTTACCTCCCGTTGGCCCTTCTGCCGGCTGGCATTGAGCTTTTTCTCCAGTTTTTTCATGTTTTTCCCAGAATTGACCATTCCGATTCTCCTAACATAAATTTTTTTCTACTCCTCGAAGTAGAAGTTTATATTATATCATATTTTTCTGTATTTGTAAACGCTTCATCTAATTAATATAAGCTCTATTTTAATTTATAATATTTTTTTGTATATAAAAAGGCGGGCTCCCTATTCAGAGAGCCGCCTTTACAGTTTGTTTTACGGTTAAATATTTATCCGCGTTAGAAAATAATGCGATATTTCACCGGCCGGAAATCCACTTTGGCACGCTGGAGCGCGCCAACTTCTTTCTGGCGGAGATCCTTACGGACAGTCTTCTGGCCACGCTTGCTGGCGCGGTGGACTTCCTTCAGGATGCCCATGGCCCCAGAAACGTTTGTAATCCTTTTTGTCTGGATTTCGTACAGGCACGGAATGGTCTTGAGCTTCAACTCGTTCTTCACGAATGCGGCCTGCTCTTCGCTCAGCCTCATGGAGGTCTCGGTAGCACCCTTCTGCCTAATGGCATCGAGCTGCTGCTGCAACCTCGACATGCGCTTTCCAGATTCAGTCATCATGATTCTCCTAACATAAAATTTCTTCCACTCCTAAGAGTAGAGAAATATATTATATCATATTTTGCTTAATTTGTAAATGTTTCATCCAATTTCTGTAATGACCTTTTGCTTAATTTTTCATATCTCTGCCATTTATCTTTTATCTTTTCTTCTAATTCTGGTAATATTCCAAAATTTGCATTCATCGGCTGAAATTTCTCATTTTCTGTTGATATATAATCTGCAAGTGCTCCTATTACCGTTTCTTTTGGAAGTACTATTCTTTCTTTATTTTCAAATTGTGCTACTGCATTTAGTCCGGCTGCCAAACCTGATGCTATAGATTCTACATATCCTTCCACTCCAGAAATTTGTCCTGCAAAATATATGCTAGTATTCTCTTTTAAATTATATGTATTTGTTAATATTTTAGATGAATTTATAAAAGTATTTCTATGCATTACTCCATATTTCACAAATTCTGCATTTTCTAATCCTGGTATCATAGAAAAGACTCTTTTTTGCTCTCCATATTTTAAATTTGTTTGAAATCCAACCATATTATACAATGTACCTTGTTCATTATCCTGTCTCAACTGTACTAATGCATATGGCCTATTTCCTGTTCTTGGATCAGTAAATCCTACAGGTTTCAATGGTCCAAACCTTATTGTGTCTGCTCCTCTTTTTGCCATTATTTCTATTGGCATACAGCCTTCAAAAATTTCCTTTTTTTCAAAATCATGCAAAGTTACTATTTCAGCATTTACGAGTTCATTATAAAAAGCTTCATATTCTTCCTTATTCATTGGCAAATTTATGTAGCTATTATCTCCTTGTTTTCCATATCTATCTCCATAAAAAGCTATATTAAAATCTATAGTTGATTTATCTATTATAGGTGCTGCTGCATCATAAAAATAAAGGTTTTCATCTCCTGTAAGTTTATTTATTTCCTTTGATAATTTTTCTGATGTTAATGGTCCTGTTGCAATTATTGTTATTTCATCAGTTTCTATCTTTTCCACTTCTTTTCTTACAATTTCTATATTGGGATTTTTCTCTATTTCTTCTGTAACAGCTTTTGAAAACTTTTCTCTATCCACTGCTAATGCTTGTCCTGCAGGTACTGATGTTCTATCTGCAATTTTTATTAATAAAGAGTCTAACTTTCTTAGTTCTTCTTTTAATAATCCACATGCATTAGTTAAATTATTTGATTTAAAAGAATTACTACAGACTATTTCAGCTAAATTTTTATTTGAATGTGCTGGTGAATACTTATTGGGTTTCATTTCATATAATTTAACCTTTATACCTTTTTTTGCAATCTGATATGCAGCTTCACATCCAGCTAAACCTCCACCTATTACAGTTATATAATCATTCATTTTGATTATCTCCTATCATTTATATATATATTTCAAATAGTATTATACATTTTTTAATGGATTTTGTAAATTAATTAATATTCCATTCACTATTTTTTCACTTTTTTTCATTATTTTTCACATTTGTTTGTCCCTTTTTGTCACTTTCTGTAGAATTTTGTAGTATATAATTTTTCTATATTTATTCGGGAGGTGTAAATTTGAGTAAATTATATAATACTTATCTTTCTTTAAAAAAACAAGATTCTAAATCCATATATTTATTTAAAAGTGGAATTTTCTTTATTGCACTTGATGAAGATGCACGCATATTATCTGATGCCTTTAATTTCAAGCTCACCAATCTAAATGATTCTATTGTAAAATGTGGTTTCCCTTGTTCTAGCTTTTATAAATATTATTCTTTATTTCAGACTAATAATTTTACTGTTAGAATAATTGAACCTGATGACAATACTTTATATAGTATTACTGAATATCAGCAAAAAGAAGCTATTACAGAGCTTTTAAGTACTATCTCTTCAATTGATATTGATACTCTTTCAGTATCTGAAGCTTACCAATTCATAACAAACTTAAAAAATAAAATTATAGAAATTAATAAAGTGGAGTAATTTGATGAAAAGGAAATCTAATCTGTATCAAAATATTTATAATATGGAAAATATATTTGATGCTTTTAATGAAGTTTGTAGAAATACAAAAAATAAAAAGAAAGTTGAATTTTTCAAAGAATATAAATGTACTTATATTTCTAGAATTTATAATATCCTTAAAAACGAACAATACATAGTTGGTCCATATAATGTTTTTACAATTTATGAACCTAAAGAAAGACGAATTGTAAGTCAAAACATGCAAGATAAAGTTATAAATCACTTAGTTGCTAGACATATCTTGTATCCTTCTCTTCTTCCTTCTTTACTAGATTTTAATGTTGCTAGCAGAAAAAATCTTGGTACTAGTCATGCATTTGAACTGTACATAAAATATAGAAACTACTATTCAAATAAATATAACATTTATTATATTTTAAAATGTGACATAAGTAAATTTTTTCAGAGTATTGATCATGATATTTTGAAAAAAAAATTACTAAAAAAAATTAAAGATAAAAAAGCTTTGAAAATTGTTTTTGATATTATTGATAGTGATGAAAAAGGATTAAGTATCCGGTAATATGACGAGTCAAATTCTTGCTATATTTTATTTAAATGACTTAGATTATTTCATAAAAGAAACTCTAAAAATAAAATGTGTCATTCGTTACCAAGATGATTTCTTAATCTTTCATCATTCTAAAGAGTATTTGCAATACTGTTTAAAAGAAATCACGAAATTTTTAAATAAAGAAAAATTAGTGTTAAATAAAAAGACCCGCATTTTTAAAAGCACTGATAACTTTATTTTTTTAGGCAGAAATAAATTTGGAGGTTATGCCAGATATAGAACTGTAAAAAGAAGACTAGCAAAAAAAGAATACCTTTATTCTATTGGAAAACTCTCTTTAAGCAGTCTAGTTGATTCAAGAATTTGTTATAAACATTTATCTAATAACAAATTAAATTTTTAAAAAAAGTAGCCTTAATTGGCTACTTTTAAAAATAGTTCTAAAATATACTCCCCTTCGAGCAAATGCCTACTAACCAATATATTTATCTATTTTTGATTTACAGTTAAAAAATTTTTAACTATGGGACAACAGTTTGTTTCTATATTATCTCTTATACAATTTATAATTGCATAACCACAGTTTACAGAAGCTACCGGGCGCACGAAGTTGTTGTTGTTATTAGCTGTACCGTTCGAATTGAACAAGTTGTTACTGTTAAGGTTAGCACTGTTTACATTGCGCAAACCGAAGTTAGCATTGCTCGTATTGCAATTAGCATAACGCGAAGCAAGCCAAACGAACCAATCACAAAAACACTCTGCACAGATCGACAACTATGCCCCTTTATTTATAGATTTTTTCCAACCAATTAAGTATTTAACAATTTCATCAATAGCTTCCCCAAATTTAAGGTATCTTTTATTATTGATTATTTGTTTTGTATAGCTTAAATTAATTAGAAAATCTATAATTTTAATTTTAGCAATACACTTGTCTAGAAGTTCACTTTTTCTTCTGGTATCTTCACAAGTATTTGCTTCAACTTTTTTTATGGAATTTACAGGAAATCCCGAGCTTACTATTTCTTGTTCTTCTTTTATTGAATACTTAAACAAGTTAGATATTATGAATGCATCTTTTCCATACACTTTATAAAAGTTTCCGCACTTTATCATTACAATATTTTCAGGGTGTATTTCTTTTATTTCTTTCACCATTGTTACAATACTAATTTTAATCACTCCTTTAAAAATATTGTAAGTCACTAGAAGACCAAAGGCCTTCTTAGTGACATTTTTTACCTTTTGTTCATTATTTGCTTAAAGTTCTAGGGCTATCAGCAGTTCCGCCATCTCGAGAAATCTG
>CANDIF010000011.1 GCA_947384775.1 uncultured Clostridium sp. | reverse complement strand
TTTGAGTTTCAACCTTGCGGCCGTACTCCCCAGGTGGGATACTTATTGCGTTTGCTTTCGGCACAGATGATGAAATCATCTCCTACACCTAGTATCCATCGTTTACAGTGTGGACTACCAGGGTATCTAATCCTGTTTGCTCCCCACACTTTCGTGCCTCAACGTCAGTTACAGTCCAGAAAGCCGCCTTCGCCACTGGTGTTCCTCCTAATATCTACGCATTTCACCGCTACACTAGGAATTCCGCTTTCCTCTCCTGCACTCAAGAACAATAGTTTTAGTTGCAGTTCCTCAGTTAAGCCGAGGGCTTTCACAACTAACTTGCTGTCCCGTCTACGCACCCTTTACACCCAATAATTCCGGATAACGCTTGCTCCCTACGTATTACCGCGGCTGCTGGCACGTAGTTAGCCGGAGCTTATTCTACAGGTACTGTCTTTTTTCTTCCCTGTCTAAAGCAGTTTACAATCCGAAAACCTTCTTCCTGCACGCGGCGTCACTGCGTCAGAGTTTCCTCCATTGCGCAATATTCCCGACTGCTGCCTCCCGTAGGAGTCTGGGCCGTATCTCAGTCCCAATGTGGCCGTTGAGCCTCTCAGCTCGGCTACCGATCGTTGCCTTGGTAGGCCTTTACCCCACCAACTAGCTAATCGGACGCAAGCCCATCTATTAGCGGATTTCTCCTTTTCTAACTCTATCATGCGATAGCGTCAGCTTATGCGGTATTAGCAATGATTTCTCACTGTTATTCCCCTCTAATAGGCAGGTTGCTTACGTGTTACTCACCAGTCCGCCACTAAAATCATTGTTATTAACTTATTTCAGATAAATCTTATTTCCATTAATAACGATTCCCGTTCGACTTGCATGTCTTATGTGCACCGCCAGCGTTAATCCTGAGCCAGGATCAAACTCTCTAATTATTTTGTATATATATCATACCATAAGGTATGTTACATATCGTTGCACATTTTAATGTACTAGTTTGATTTGTTTTTTAATTGGTTTTCTCCAAAATTCTTGGTTAAGTACGAATTGTTGGTTAGACAATTCTAAACTCATTTAAAGGATTTTATTGTTTATTTTTCAATGTACTTTGTTCTCAAATTGAGAACGTTCATTATTGTACCACTTTATTTATTCTTTGTCAACACTTTTTACAAAAAATTTCAACAAAAAAATTAGTAATTTTCTGCTTCCTCTTTTTTGCCTCGTTTATTACTAATTATATACTATATATATAATTGTGTCTTCATAAATCAGGTACTTATTTATAATAACATTTTTACTTTTTACTGTCAATACTTTTTGTGAAAATTTTTAAATTTATTTTGTAAGTTTTTTTGTCGCTTTTTGTTGCATTTATTTCAATTATGTTTTACAATATATTTTAGTGAATTTATGGAGGTATTTTTTTATGGGACTTAATCCAATTATTATAGGAATTGCCGGTGGTACTGGTTCAGGTAAAAGTACACTTGCAAATAACATAAGAAAAGAATTTGATAATAATATTACAATGTTATCACATGATTACTATTATAAAAGTCATTCAGAGCTTTCATTTGATGAAAGAAAAAAACTTAATTTCGATCATCCCAATGCATTTGATACAGATTTACTTATTGAACATTTAAATAGACTGAAAAAAGGTGAAGTTATTCAAAGACCTAATTACTCATTTGTTGAACATATACGTGAAGAAAAAACTGTAGAAGTTGTTCCCAAAAAAGTTATTATAGTTGATGGAATTTTAATTTTTGAAAACAAAGAATTACGTAATATGATGGACATAAAAATTTTTGTCGATACCGATGCAGATATTCGTTTTATAAGAAGGCTAACTCGTGATGTTAGAGATAGAGGTCGTACTCTTGAATCAGTAATAGAACAATATAAAACAACGGTAAAGCCTATGCATGAAGAATTTGTTGAACCTAGTAAGAAACATGCTGACATAATTGTTCCAGAAGGTGGATATAATCGAGTTGCTTTAAATATGATAATAGAAAAAATAAGAAGTATCATCTAAGATGCTTCTTATTTTTTCTATCACTAAAATACACCCTTTACATTAGGGTGTATTTTTTTATTCTTCAACTCTTGCTAATATTACAAGTCTATTATTTCCATCATCAGTACATGTTGATAATGATATCTCTGTTTTTCCTTCTGTCTTTCTTGACATATATGCTGTATCTGTAGGTGTAGTTTCAAAGATTTCATATATTGTATATGTTAGGACTTTTCCTTCTATATCTTTTATTTTTATTGTATCACCATTAACTAAATTTTTATTATTTGAAAATAATTTTCCATTTCTGTAATTGTGCCCTATTATGACTATATTCCCTGGCTTATTAAGGTTTGGGCTACTTGGATATGTAACCCCAACTGCTACTTCTAATGCTTCAGCAGATGTTTCCAACACAATTGGATAAGATGCCTTTGTTTTTGGAATTTCTATATTTCCTACTTGTGTAAATCCTTTATAAAATTTAACTTTAGGTAATTTTGATGATGTCTGTTTATTATCATCTGTATTGTTTCCAGTTGTGTTATTAGTTTCTGAGAAATTTCCAGTTGAAATATCTCCATAAGGATCATCATCTGTTTTATTTTCATTTTTTACCTTATTTTCTTTTTCTGGTTCTTCATAACCTCCATCTTGAAAAGCCATTTTTGCATCTTTTTCATTTTGATAATCTTTATATGTTTTTATTCCTAATACTAAAACTATTACTATAATTGCAACTATTAAAATTACTAATAAAACTGTTAGTAATGTACTATATTTACTTTTAAACATACTAGTACCTCCTATTTTTTAGCTTCTTTTTTTTATTATACCACATTATGTTAATATATTGCAATTAAATTTCTGTAATTTTGGCATATTTTGTTGGTTCAAAAGCTTCATCATATTCGATACTATCAAAAATTTCTGGCATTTCTTTTTTGAATTTTAAAAGCAATGGTATCATTAATTGTTCTACTGCCGGGTGAGTATGCTTTGTGCATCTTAATGAAAAAATATGTTTCCATTCTCTTATATTTGCTGTCATTGTTACTTCTGCAGCTGTTGAATGTGGCAATAGCATTCTTAATTGGTCTGGAGTTGCTTCCATTTTAGACATTTCTATATAATTTTCCTCTATTATTTTACAAGTATTGTACCATTTTTCATACAGCTCTGTTCCCTCTTCCATATTAACTGGTTTGATAAATTTTATTTGATTATCAAATTTATCTTTTCCATAATTACAATATCTTGTGCTTTCAATTGAGAAAGATGCTATTCTATGTCTTGTTAAATCTTTATACACTCCGATATCACATACCATTCTTATTGTAATCTTTTCATGCTCTAAAATTGATTCATGTCCTCTATTTATACAATTTTTCAACAATGTTTTATAACTTTCTTCTGTTATTTTCCCCTCAGAACGATAACATGTTCTGCATGCTCTTTCTAAGTTCTTCATTATTTGCTTATAATCTACTTTTTCTACTTGTATTATTGGTTCAATTATTTTCATTTTCATCCTACTTTCTATTTTTTTGCACTATAAAAGGCAGATTTTATAACTCTGCCTTTGTAGTTTTTTTCTTATTAGCCATTCTTCTTGCCTTCTGGAAGAGCTGGAATGTCCAAAACAATTTTTATTTTCCATAAATTTGCTATACTTCTAATAAATTTACTCTTTTTTAATCTTTCCCAAATTGATTCTTTAACTTCAAATCTAGTTTCAGCAATATATAGGCTGTCCTCTTCAGAAGTATCTGTTGCTACCTTATTGTCTTCTGCTCCTAATGTTGTAGCTGCTGCAACATTAGTTGCTACTCCTTTTACTTTTCCTGCAATTGTAGTCGTAGCTGTAGTTGTTTCTTCCACTGTTTCACTTTCTTCTGCTTCTTTCTCTACAAATACAGGGGTTGGAATTCCTCTTAACGCTTCAGCAATTTCTATTCCTATATAACTTAAAGCTTTTGATCTATCCTCTATTCTTTCCATATCTATTTCAATATGCAAATTAGTTTCTAAGTTTTGTATTCTTGCATTTACTAATTTTTCTGCAACATCATAATTTTCGCTTGGTCTTCCTTTGCTTTTTCCTATTATTACAAGAGCTTCTATAATATCTTCTGATACACCTTCAGATAGTTGTTTTACTCTTGCTTTCCAATCCTTTTCTCTGTCTTCTACAAGTTGTAAAGCTATCTTTAATTCATTTGCTAAATTAATATTCTTTTCCCTTTGTCTTATTAAAACTTCTATTTGTTTTGTATTTTCTTCAAATTGGTTTGTTGCATATTCTACTAAATTAAAACATGCTTTATAAACACTAGCAGGGAAATTCTTTTTATTTGGATATTCTGCTAGATATATTTTTATTGAATCAATTAAATCTTTAAAGTAAGCATCTTCATCTAATTGTATTATTTGTTTCTTACTGTTTGGATTTATTAATTTCTCAACTTTGTCTATATTAGACAAAATTTTTTCTTCTGTGATTATCATCTTCACGTTTACTATGCCTGGTTTTCTTTTAAATAGCATTGCAAACTCATCCTCCTTTTTCATGTGTACGCAAAATTGCTCTTTAATAATATTATATATTATACATTCTTTTTTTTAAAACTACAATAGTAAATTTTTATTTTTTTATTACATTTATGTTACAGAATTATTACAATTATATTACAATTATATCTTTAGCAGTATAATTGATAAAACTGCCATTCCTAATAATACCCTATATATAGCAAAAATTTTGAAACTTCCTTTTTCCAAAAATTTTAGCAAAAATTTTATTACTAAAATCCCTACTATAAAACTTGCCAATACTCCGTAAAAGAAAAGCTACATTAAATTGAAATTCAGTTATTTTAAGTATTGTTGCCGCTAAAACAATTGGTGCTGATAGCATAAATGAATATTTTGCAACAGCTTCTCTTTTTATATGTAATGCTCTACCAGTTGTCATAGTTATTCCTGATCTTGATACTCCAGGAATAAATGCTAATGCCTGTGATAATCCTATTAGAAAAGTCTGTTTAATAGACATATCCTTATATTCTATTTCTTTTTTAGCATATTTATCTACAATGTATAAAACTATTCCCATTACCATTAATGATATAGCTATTATAATTGGTTTTTGTAAAAAACCTTCTGCATATTTGTCTAGCACAAAACCGATTATTCCTCCTGGAATTGTTGCAAGAACTATATACCAAAACATTTTTCCTTCTGCACTTTTCTCTTTCTTTATTGCTAAATTATATCCTCCTTTTATAAGCTCTATCCAATCTTTAAAGAAGAATATTCCTATCGCTAATAATGTTCCAAAGTGCAAAGCTACATCAAATGCTTCTGGGATATTCCAATTTAGGAGCCATGGAATTAAATAAAGATGTGCTGAACTAGATATTGGTAATAATTCCGTTAGCCCTTGTACTATTCCTAATATTATAGCTTGATAAATTTCCATATATATTGTATCCTTTCTTTTTATATGTTATGTATTAATATTCTTTTTATTACTTTTATCTTTTTCTTTATTTTTATTTAAAACTTGAACAAGTTCATATGTATTGCTTAAATAATTTTCAATTTTTTCTTCCAATTCATCATATTTATACTCGCTCTTTACTTCTTTCTCTGGTTTTTCAAGTAAATTTTTTATTGAAAAAAACATTGGTTCTTTTTTTATTATATCATAACACCCTGTATCAATTTTCACTGCATTATTCAAATATATTATTGCCTTTTCTTTTCTGTTTTTTATTATATTTATTTTAGCTAGTTCAATGTATGATTTAACTTCTTTCTCGTTATATATACTTTTTGAAAAATTTTGTTCTGCTGTATCAAAATCCCTATATAATAACGCTATTTGTCCTAATTTATAATAAGCTCTATAATATTCATCATTTAATTCTACAGTCTTTTCATAACATTTTCTTGCTGTTTCAAAATCATTTATCATTGAATACGCTATCGCCAAATTATAATATATTTCATAGTTTTCCTTATTACATTTCAATGACTTAGTATATACTTTTATTACTTTTTTGTATTCTTCTTTTTCTAAATATAAATCTCCTAGCATTTTTACTGCTTCATATATTTCTGGCTTTACTGATAGCAAATTATTCAGCATTTCTATCGCTTCATCTTTTTTTCCTAAATCTTTCAATAGTATTGATATTTTGTAATATGATCTATAATCTTTATTATTGATTTCTATTACTTTAACATATTCATCTATTGCCTTTCTCATTCCGCCTTCACGTTCATAGATTTGAGCTAACATTTTGTGTCCTCTATAGCTGTCTCTGTATTTAGTCAATGTGTTTATTAAAATTTCTTTCGATTTTTTATCATTTTTAGTCCATATAAATATTTGTGCCATTGATAAATTTATTATTTCTGATACATTGATTTTTTTAAATTCTAATAAGAAAACTAATATTGGAATTATTATACACAATAAATATATAAAAATATCAAAAGGTGTTGATTGTAAAATATTTAAGGTTATTTGCAACAAATTAATTAATATGCCTATTGCCTGAGATACTAGTATTGCTAAATATGTTGTATCATTTTTTTTTATCATTTTAAATAGCAAAATATAAATAAAAAGTACAAATGAAGTTACTGTCAATATTATTTTTCCTACCATAATAGAACTCCTTAAATTTTACTAAATTTTTCTTTATATCTATTCATACAGTCTTGTATTATTTTTTCTGCTGCTTCTCTATTTAAAATTTTCTCTACTACTGTTTTTTTATTTTCTAATTGTTTGTACACTTCGAAGAAATGCTTTATCTCTATTTCTAAATGTTGTGGAATATCTGTAATATCATTATATATATTTAAAAATGGGTCTTTTTTTGGTATTGCAATTATTTTTTCATCTCTTTGTTCTGAGTCTGTCATTATAAGAACCCCTACAGGATAGCATTCAACTAATGTTAGTGGCATTATATCTTCATGACATAAAACTAATGCATCTAATGGGTCATTATCTTCTGCATATGTTCTTGGAATAAATCCATAATTTGCTGGATAATGTGTTGCTGTATATAATACCCTATCTAATCTTAACATTCCTGTTTCTTTATCCAATTCATATTTATTTTTACCGCCCTTTGTAATTTCTATTACTGTTACAAAATCATCTTTTTGTATTCTTTCTTCATTTATTTCGTGCCAAATATTCATTTTTCTTGTGCTCCTTTCTTTTTTACATATTTATTAATAAATATTTTTTCAAATGGTCTTTTTATTCTTGTTATTAATATGTCTCTCTGATCTATCGGTTTTGTAAGGATTGTTTTCATATTGCTACGATTTCCGCCAAGAACATCTGTAAATATTTGATCTCCCACAACTCCAATATTTATACATTCTAATTTTAAAAGTTCTTTCGCTTTTCTAAATCCTTTTTTACTTGGTTTATGTGCAAAATATTCATATTCTAAGCTTAATTCATCTGCTACTTTTTTTACTTTATATACTTTATTTGTGTTTGATAATATGCACATTTTTATTCCTTGTCTTTTCAAGTTATTGCACCATTCTTTTGCACCTTCTAAAATATTTTTATCATAATCAATTAAAGTATTATCAATATCAAGAATTAATCCTCGTATGTCATGTTTCTTTAATAATTCCATATTTATTTCTTTTACATTATCTAGGTATATGTCTGGATATAAATTCATTTTTCCTCCATATGAGCTATCGGGATTACATTTTTTTGTAACCCCGAATTATCAAAATTATCTTCTTAAATATGCCTCAAGTATATATTCTGCTGAAATTGTATCTACGATATTTTTTTTGTTTTTGGCTTTTATATTAAGTTCTCTCATTGTTTTATGAGCTTGTACAGTTGTTAATCTTTCATCAATACTTTCTATTTTTATTTTGTTATATTTGCATTTTAGCTTATGAATGAATTTTTCTGTTATCTCAGCTCTTTCTGTTTTTGAGCCATCCATATTTAATGGCATTCCTATCACTATTGTAGAAATTTCATATCGTTCAAGTATTTCATCTAATTTGGCTAATACAATTTTATCATTTTGATTGTGATGTATTGTCATTAATCCTTGAACCGTTATATTTAATTCATCAGTAATTGCCACTCCTACTCTTGCATCTCCATAATCTATACTAAGAGTTCTCATATTTTACTCTTCGATTCCAATATAGTTTTTTACCATATTTTCTAATAATTCGTCTCTTTCTATCATCCTAATTATATTTCTTGCTTCTTTGTGGCTAGTTATATATGTTGGATCTCCTGATAATATATAACCTACGATTTGGTTTATTGGATTGTATCCTTTTTCCTGTAATGCTTCATAAACCTCTTTCAAGATTTCCTTTGTTTTTAGATTTTTTTCTTTCTCAACTTTAAAGCTCATAGTTTTATCACTTGCCATATTAAAAACCTCCCTTTAAATATAATTTATTGTGCTTTCATTTTTGTCACAATTGTCTAAATACTCCTCTAGTTTTTTTGTAACTTCTTCTATTCCTGTTCCTTTGTAATATGTTCCTAATACAAAATTAGTTTTAGGATTAATACATATTTTTTGTTTTGTCCTTTTATCTGCAATTGTTATTTGAACACTTTCTATGTCTTGTTTTATTTTAGATACTGTCTCTACCGATGTTTCTATTTCAAGTCCTGAAAATGCTATCGCAAATTTAGGCCCCATATATCTTACAAACACATAATCTGAAATTATGCTGGTCTTTACCGCATTTGCTACATTTATTATAGTTTCAGTTCCTATTTTTCTGCCATAATCATCATTAATTTGTTCTATATTATTTATTGTAAACATACATATTGTAGATTTTCCATATCTGTTTATTGCAAGTTTTCCTTTTCCATATAAGTATTCCGCTGAGTTCAGTCCAGTAGACTTATCTACTCTATATATATTTTCTAAAGTGTTTTGATATGTTACTGTTTTTAATACTCCTATAATATTTTCTCTTATAATTTCTAAAATGCTTGTATCCATATTATCGAATGCATGTGCCTCGCTGCTCTCTATTATCCAATATCCTATATATATATTATCTATATATAACGGAAAGAACATTGCAGATTTTGCTCTTGCTGTTTCCATTTTTTGATAAGTTAATTTTTCTTCTGGTTTATTAATTGTTATATATTTAGGTGTTGCTGTTTTTATGCTTTCTTGAAAAATTGGTTCCATATGTAAATTCTTCATATGGTCCCATAGTCTTTCATCAGTGTTTGAGGCTTTTAAAATATATTCAGCACCATTAAATACTACTATAGTTGAATATTTTATTTTATCATATTTTTCTATTAATATATCATTTATAATTCTTATTTTGTTTTCAACCGTTGTTTCTTTAGCAATAGTATCCATGAAGTCTTGCAATACCTTTAAATTTGCAATTTTTTCACTAGTATTGCTAAGACCTTTGACTTTTTTGTGAATTGATAAATTATAGAAAATTAATCCAATAAGAATGATGGCTAAAAATATTACTATAACCAATAAGCCTACATTCATTTTTTCACCTCTTTATCTTAATATCCTTTATTTTTCATTTTGTTTAGAGTATTACTCATCTGTTTTGAAAAAGGATCTTTTTTGTTATTACCATTCATTGGAGAATATGTTTGTTTTCCAACTAAAGGATATACAATACTTGCCAATTCTTTTAATGAAGCTAGTAAAGATTTTGTATAACCACTTAATGTTACTGAGCAAACCACTAAAGATTCCAAGTATTTTACATAGTTCTGTGTTTCGAAAGGTATTTCACAATATCTTACATTATCTTTATCAAACAATTCTGTCATATATGACATATTTGGTGCATTATAACAAGACATTCCACCTATTAAAGTTTTTATATTTAAGCTTCTTACTCGTTCTGATTTATTTATTACTATTCTTAATTTTTCTTGTCTTAATATATTTTTTGACTTTAAGTTTCTTAAGAACGCTGTAAGTGGTTGTATTGTTAATACATCCATTGATTGAACTAAATATATTTCTTGCACTCTATCAAAAATCTCTGCTGGTGTATCAAAATCAGTATCAATTAATACTGCTGAGTAATTTTGAACTAATGTAGATAGTACATTGTCAATATTATAGTGTTCTTCCTCTCCTGGCATTTGAGTATATATCGTCAATGTTTTTGTGACTTTTATCCCTTCTGCTATACCATTTTCTAGATTTTTCATGCATTTTGTTGAAATCTTTCTTAATTCTTCTTCATTGTTTGTATATATGTAATATGAATTTTTTGATTTTGTCATGTCTAATACTGCTGTAGATATTCCCATTGATGATAGCATTTCGGCTGTATTATTTACAACAAAAGATGTTCCATTTTTGGTTGTTCCGACAAAAGCAACTATTTTTTTATCTGCAGTTAATAATGTATTTAAGCTGCTATATGATGTTACTCTATTTGTAGTTGTAATATCCTTATTGTCTTCATAAAGATTTACTGTGCTACTATCTCTATTACTATTAAATAAGTCTGATTCTACTTTATCATCGGTGTTTATTGGCTCATATGTTTCTGGCTCAGAAGCTGGCGTTTGATTAATTGGTTCTTGAGTATATGAAGTTTGATCATTAATTGGTTCTGTATCATTCATATCAAATAAATCAATTAAATCATTTTCCTGTTGCGTTTTTGTTTCTTCTGGTTGTTCATTTTCCATATTAAACAAATCAACATCTTTGGTTTTATTTATGTTTACTGATGCTTGCTCGTTTGTAATATTGTTTGTATTTGTTGTTTCAATCTCTTCACTCATACTAAATAAATCATTCTCTACTACTTCTTGCTTTACTGCATCTTGAAGCACATTTACTGGTTTTACTTCTTCTTGTTCATTTTGTATTGGTGCTACTTCTTCTTGTATTGTTTCTATTGGTTTTATTTCTTCTTGCATTGTTTGTACTTGTTCTATTTTTTCTTGTTGCTTTACTTCTAATTGTTCTCCTTGAAGTTGTCCTGCCGGTATCTTTCTTGGTCTTCCTCTTCCTCTTTTTGGTTTATTTGGATCAACTGGCACTATTGGTTTTGTTCTTGGTCTTCCTCTTCCTCTTTTTACTGGTTCTACTGCCTGTTCTTCAGGCGCCATATTTGAACTTTCTATATTTTTTTCTTCTTTACTATCAACTGATTCTGTAATTAATTCTGAAAATAAATCGTCTTCAATTTTTTCTATTTTATTTTGTTCTGACATGCTTTCTTGTTTTTGTGAAGTTTCGAATATATCTAAACCATCTGTGTTTTCAATATTTTGTGGTATAGTGCTGTTTTCTTGAGGTATAGTGTTTTGTCCTACAATCTGCTCTGGAGTTGGTACTTGTACATCTCTTATTTGAACTTCTGGTTTTACAATATTTTGTGGGATTGGTCTTTCTTGTGTTGACTGTTGTTGTTCTATTTTTTGTGTAGTATTTTCTACATTTATTGACTGATTTTGTTTTTCTGATTCTTGATTTATTTGTTTTTGCGGTATTTGCTCTACTGGCTGCACAGGAGAAGGTTGTTGTGTTGGTATTGTATCTTCTCTTAAGAAATCTGGTTTAGGGAAATTGTCAACTGGCTCAGTTTCAATTCTACTTTCTGTTGTATTATTAAATCCTCCCATTTTATTTTGAGTGTTTATTTTTTGAACATTATTTGTGTTCATATCTGATGGAATTACTATTGGTTGTGACATTTTTGGTGATGTAAATTCTCTATCTATAATTGTCTCATCGTCATCTTCATCATCGTCTTCAATATTATCATTTTTGCTTTTCCAGAATCCACCTTTCTTTTGAGTCTTTTGTTTGTATTTATTTGCTTTTGCTTCAAAATTAGCATTTTGTCCTGGTAATCCAGAAGTTACTAATTGTTGATATTTAGCTGATCGTTCTTCTAAAACAGCTTTTACATGTATTGGTAGATATTTTATTATTATTTTTAACTGTATATCTGTATACTGTGAAATAATATTGTTAAAGCTATCTACATATTTATCTTCATTTTTTCCTAATCTCTTATAATGTGCTAATATATTTTCAACTTCTGCTTCACTTACATTATTTTCATTGTCGTCTTGTCCTGACAGATCACTTATTGGTATTTCATAATATTGTTTTGCGATATTTTTATCTCTTGGACTATAAATTAATTTGCATACTTCTTCAATACTTCTATCTTGTCCAATTATTGCATTGTATATTTCTAAATTATACATTTTTATAAACATATCTTCAGCTTTTCTTCTTCTGTCTGCGCAAAGTATGATTACTTCTATTCTTTGTTCGTTTGCTGTTTTGGCTTCTCTGCTAATATTATTATATTTTTCTAATAAGAATTTATCTATCATATCATAATTATTATTTGCAAATGGTTCTAAATCTTCGCTTATAACTATTCTATTATAAGTTTTGTCTTTTTGTAATTCTCTTATAATTGCATTAAAATAATATACATTCTTATATGACAATATATCCTTGTATTCTTTTTCATATTTTTTTGCTATTGCTTCTGATACATTATCATTATTTACTGCAAATAAGACTTTCATCCGTTTAACCCCTCCAACCTGTAACTACTATAGCATATATAAATGGCAACACTTGACATATTACTAGTATTGTAACAAATGTTATTATTAGTCCAAATCCTCTGTGTTTATAATCTAATCTTCTTGTTCCTAAAACATATTGAAATATTGCTCCTGCTGCAATTCCAACAAAGCAAATAGGTATACTATATATTCTTACTATTTCTTCTAATATGTATCCTGCTAGCCAATATTCCTCTGAACCATATTTTTTTGTATATTCAATCTTTTTTTGTTCCATTTCATCTTGTGCTTGTGACATTTCACTTTTATTTTTTTCTTCTAGGTTATTTACTTCCGTAGCATAAACTGGGCTTATTACCATAAATATGCCTAACATTAAAATAACTATTACTGCTATTGTCTTCTTCATTATTTACCTCCATAGATTATTTTTCTCACTTATATATCATACAATATTATGAAAAAAATAGCAAGTTTATTTGTAGATTTTTTACAAATTTAATCAAAAAAAACGCATCAGTTTTATATTGCTGATGCATTTTTATGATTATGTCATTTCTTTCATTTTTATATCTCTTACATGGTCTATTTTTTCCCATGTTGTATTTGGTTTTACTAATGCTTTTAAATTTATTAATATCCAAGAACCCATAAATAATGGATAGCATAATAGTCCTTTTATCATAGGTTTTACTGGTCTCTTATCTAGTAACAATGTAAGCAATCCTGTTAATGGTGGTAATAAGAATGTTGCAACTATATATTTTGCATAATTCCAAATTAAGCCTGCTAATGTCATTCCGTCTGCTAAATATATTGCTAAATTTACTCCAAGTAATGCTAAAGTTACTATTAATATTGGCATTCCCATAAGATATAATAAGCCATCAAAATTCATTACTTTTTTATTTCTTACAACACTTTTTGCTAAATCTTTAACATAATATCTAAAACATTGTAAATGTCCTACTGACCATCTTGTTCTCTGTGTCCAAGATTGTTTAAATCCCAAAGGTTGTTCATCATACACTTTAGCTTCTGTTGCCCATCCTAATGCTCTTCCTTTAGAGATATTTATCAATGAGAATTCTATATCCTCTGTTAGAGTTTTTGTATTCCATCCCTCTTGTTTTATTAAATCATACTTTACCATAAATCCTGTACCATTTAGTAAAGGAGATAATCCTATATTATATCTTGCTAAATGATAAAATCTATGCATTGTCCAATAGAATAATGCATATCCAGCAGTAACCCATGTATCTGATGGATTCTTTATATCTCTATATCCTTGTACGACTTCTTCTCCTTGACAAAGTTTTTTATTCATAACTTTAATAAATTCTGAATCTACAATATTATCTGCATCAAACACACATACTGCATCATACTCTGCTTTTTCTTCATTCTTTTTGTTAAAGAACCATTGCATTGCATATCCTTTTGTTTTATGGTCTGGATCAGTTCTTTCATAAACAATTGCTCCGGCGTTTCTTGCAACCTCTGCGGTTTTATCTGTACAATTATCAGCAATAACAAATATATCAAACTTATCTTTTGGGTAGTTTTGTTTTTTTAAGCTTTCAACTAAATTTGCTATTACTTTTTCCTCATTATGTGCTGGAATTAATGCCATAAATTTATGTTCTTTATCAACTAATAATGGTTTTTCTTTGAATTTTATTAATGAACAAACGCTAATCCCTATATTATACGCCCAAAATATTGTTATAAGCCACATTAGTGCTTGTTGTAAAATATACAAATACTCCATTTATTTTCTCCTTTTTTACATAAAATTATATAGCTTCTTTGTTTTCTTCTGCGCTTTCCTCTGTTTCTGTTTCTGATTCTTTTTCTATTAGTTCTAAGCTACTTACAGACACTTCATAAGCTGTTTTTGCTTCTACTGTACCATCTTCATGTTTCTTTTCATATGCTCTTGATTGTACTCTACCTACTATTCTTATTTCAGTTCCTGTTTCCATATCTGAACAGAATCTTGCATTTCTTCCCCATGCTATACATGGTATGTAATCTGATTTATTATATGCTCTATTTACTGCTAGTAATATATCAGAAATTTCTCTTCCAAATGGTGTTTTTCTATATATTGGCTTTCTGCATATATGTCCTATTAATTCTACCTCATTAGGTACTTTTATTTCTTCTTCATCATTCTTTTCTCTTATTTCTTTTACAAAAACAGTTAATATTAATCTGCTTTTTGTATCTTCGTACGTATTATATGATCTAAATTGACCTTCCACTACGACTTCTTTTCCTATTTGTAAATTAAAATTTGTTATCAATCTTTCAGATATTGTAATTGGAATAATATCTGCTGTTCCACTTAAACGTGGTATTTCTAAATTAAAACTATAAAAGCTTTCTCCATAAATTTCATGACTAAACTCTTTTTCACTTGTAACTTTACCAACTAATATTAAAGAGTTGTTTTGTGAATAATTTGTAACCAATTTTATTTCCTCCTTCTTTTCGTCTTAAGTACATAATATTTTTACTTTAGACTAGTCTGTATTTCCCAGACATATACTATTATACTACTTTTTTCCAGTTTTGTCTACATAAAATTTAAAATTATGTAAATTCGTTTGTTTTTTTGTAAATTTTTCATGTCATTAACTGGCTAAAGATAAAAAGACTATTCGGAATGTTTTCATATGTTTACTTATATATTATTTTTGTTTTGTTATTGCTAAAATTTTGTATTTTACTATTCCTCCTGGGGTATGTGCTTCAACTACTTGATTTTTTTTAGCTCCAATTAAAGCCGCTCCTATTGGTGATTCATTAGATATTTTATTATTTTTCAAATCAACTTCTGTTGAACCTACTATTGTGTATTCTAGTTCTTCGTCAAATTCCATATCTAATATTTTTACTGTATTTCCAACTTGAACTGTTTTTGTATCAATTTCAGATTCATCAATTATTCTTGCATATCTTAATTTATTTTCTAAATCTGCTATTTTTATTTCATTTGATGCTTGTGCATTTTTTGCTTCATCATATTCAGAATTTTCTGATAAATCTCCAAAACCTAGTGCTACCTTTATTCTTTCTGAAATTTCTGCTCTAACCTCTGTTTTTAAGTATTCTAGTTCTTTTTCTAATTTATCATATCCGTCTTGTGTCAATAAAATTTCTTTTTCTTCCATTACAATTACCCCTTTTTATTGTTTAACTAATCTTACTCTACAAAAGAAAATTTGTCAATACTAAAAGTCTAAAAATTCTTTTTTATTTATTATTCCTTTTTCTCCTATAAAATTTTTAATTTTTATTTCATCTTCTTCTATACTTTTTTGCATTTCTGCTATACTTTTATTATATATTTTAGCTTCATATATATGTTTATTATCAAATCCATTTAACTCGTAGTCTTCTGGAATTATTATATTATAAGAATTGATATTTATTCCTGTGAATTTTTTAGATTTTATTTTTATCTCTTCTGGTATGTTAACTATTATTGCCTTTGTATTAATATAATATTTGTTTATTAAATCATTATTAAAATCTATATTAATAATAATATTTGAGTTCAATAAATCTTTTCTTATATTATTTGATACTTTCACTAGTATTCCAAACTCTTCATATAAATAATTAGCTGTTGTTACAAATTTATTTGTAAAATTAGTCACTATATTTAACATCTTAGCATTTTGTGAGAATACCAAAATATTACTTTTATTTATCTCGTTATATTCGTCTGTCAAAATTGTTATTTTTTCTTCTTCTATTTTAGAATTTTTATAATAGCAAATTTTTTCAATAATTTTTGGCAATAAAATCTTATATATAAGCTTTCCATCTATTATATCCATTCTATTTTCTTTTAATGTGCTCAATAGAATTTCATTTTCAAATAAATTATTTGAAAGAACTACTTTTCTTGCATTTTCTTCTTTTAATATTTTTATTAATTTCGTTGCAACTTTTTTATTTTTCTTCATTTTAACATTTTCATTTATCGGCAATGAAAATATTTCTTTTTCAAAAAGATGCTCATGTTTTATTATATTAAAAATCTTATCTGTTATTTTTATTTCTTCAAGTTCATTTAAATATACTAACATATATTAACCACCTAAGAAATTATATTACGATAGAATTTTCAATATTCTTTTTATTTTTCCATATTAATTAACATCATACAAATCATTAACTTTTGATTTGTATGATGGTTTTTTATTTAGTATTGTCTCCCCCATATAATGTATTTATCCGCTGGTTTTCCACAGCATACACATTTATCTCCAATAACTTCTTTTTCGAATGGCATGCATCTTGAATGTGCTCCTGTAAGTTCTTTTATCTTGTTTTCGCACTCTTCACTTCCGCACCACATAGATTTTATAAGTCCTTGGTTCGTATTTATTTTTTCTACAAATTCGTCTAAATTATGCACTATTGAAGTTCGTCTTTCCATATTTGCTTTACATTCATTAAACATATTTATTTGTATATCATCTAAGATTTTCTCCAATTTCGTTTCTAGTTCATCTAATTTTACAACTATTTTCTCTGAAGTATCTCTTCTTACAACTACACATTCTCCATTTTCTATATCACGAGGTCCTAATTCTATTCTTGTAGGTACTCCTCGCATTTCCCAATCATTAAATTTATATCCTGGTGTATAGTTTTCTCTTGTATCACATTCCATTCTATATTTTTTACTTAAAGTTTCATATAATTCTTGTGTTTTTTCTAATACACCTTCTTTTTTTATAGCTATTGGAACAATAACTGCTTGTATTGGAGCTACTTTGGGTGGTAATTTTAATCCTCTATTATCTCCATGTGCCATAATCGTTGCACCTATTAATCTTGTACTTATTCCCCAAGATGTTTGATATGCATATTCTTCTTTTCCATCTTTGTTTTGGAAAGTTACATCAAATGGCTTTGTGAAATTTTGTCCAAAATAATGAGAAGTTCCTGCTTGTAATGCTCTTCCATCATGCATTAATGTTTCTACAGTATATGTATCAACTGCCCCTGCGAATTTTTCTTTCTCTGTTTTCTTTCCTTTTATTACTGGTATTGCTAATAGTTCTTCTATTACTTCTGCATAAATGTTAAGCATAGTCTGTGTTCTTTCTTCTGCTTCTTCTGCTGTACTATGTACTGTATGCCCTTCTTGCCATAAAAATTCTCTTGAACGTAAGAATGGCCTTGTTTCTTTTTCCCATCTTAAAACATTACACCATTGGTTATATACCATTGGTAAGTCTCTCCATGATTTAACCCATTTTGAATATAATGTTGAAAACATGGTTTCAGAAGTTGGTCTTATACATAATTTTTCTTCTAATTCTTCTTGTCCTCCAACAGTAACCCATGCAACTTCTGGAGCAAAACCTTCTACGTGATCTTTTTCCTTATTTAATAAGCTTTCCGGAATTAATACTGGTAAATATATATTTTTAACGCCACTTGCTTTAAATTTTTCATCTGCATATTTTTGTATATTTTCCCATATAGCATATCCATATGGTTTTATGGCTATACATCCTTTGGTATCAGTATAATCTGCTAAATCTGCTTTTATAACTATATCTGTATACCATTTTGCAAAGTTATCTTCTATATTTGTAATCTCTTTTACAAAGTTATCTTCATTTTTACTCATTTTCTTCATTCCCTTCATTGTTCTTTTTTTCTTGTTTATTTTCTAGTTCTTCCCCTTCGGGGAATGGAGCCTCTTTCTTTTCTTCCAGTAACTCATCAATAACAATTTGTTCATTTTCATCTAATTTATATCTTGGTAATTCTGGTAATTCTTCTAAATTTGCCATTCCAAATAGTTTTAAAAACTCCTTAGTCGTTTTATATGTTGTTGGTCTTCCTGGTGCATCTAATTTTCCTGCATCTTCAATTAAATTATATTCTAACAATTTATATATAGTCCCATCAGAATTTACTCCTCTAATAGTTTCTATTTCTGCCCTAGTAATCTTTGGGTTGTATGCTATTATTGCAAGTGTTTCCATTGCAGCATTAGAAATCGATGGTTTAACTCTATTATCTAATATTGGATATATATATTCATAGCATTCTTTTTTACTGCATAATTGGTATCCATTTTCAATCTTTATAATTTCAAGTCCTCTATCTTCTTTATTATATCTTTCTTGCATGTTTTGTATTTCTAATTTAATTTCATCAGCTGATAATTCTAAAACTGTTATTAATTCTTTTATTTCAACTGGTCTTCCTGCTGCAAACAGTATTGCTTCTATAATTGCCTTTGTTTTTTTCATAGATATTTATTCATTCCTTTATTTTTCTTCAAAAATTCTTTCAAACTCTTCTTCTGAAATAGTTTCATTCTCTAATAAGGATTGTGCTACTGCGTGTAGTTTATCCATATGGCTTAAAATTATATTCTGTGCTTTTGCATATGCTGTATCTATTATTGTTTTTACTTCTACTCCAACCACATCTTCAATGTTATTTCCAAATGTTTGTAATTCATATTGATCTTTTGTTTCTAAGTTAATTGGTCCTATTTTTTCACTCATTCCATATTTTTTCACCATATCTTTTGCAACTTCTGTAGCAACTTCTATATCATTACTTGCACCTGTCGAAATATCGTCTAAAGCAATTTTTTCTGCTGCTCTTCCACCAAGTAATGCAACAATTCGTTCTTCCATTTCTGTTTTTGAAATATAATACTTATCCTCATTAGTCTTATACATGGTGTAACCACCAGCTAAACCTCTTGGTATAATTGAAATTTCTTTTACATTTTCTTGTGTTGGCAAAAATTTACTTACTACTGCATGTCCTGCTTCATGATAAGCTGTTAAGTTTTTGTCTTTATCAGATATAACTCTACTTTGTTTTTGAAGCCCTACTGTTACTTTTTTTATTGCTTCTTCTAAATCACTCATATTAATTTCTTCATGTTTATTAATTGTAGCAATAATTGCTGCTTCATTTAATATATTTGATAATTCAGCTCCTGTAAATCCAGCTGTATCTTTAGCAATCTCTTCTAGGTTAATGTCACTAGCTAACTTCTTATCTGCTGAATGTATTTTTAATATTTCTTCTCTTCCTCTTGCATCTGGTGCCGCTATAGTTACTTGTCTATCAAACCTTCCAGGTCTTAATAAAGCTTTATCTAACATCTCTGGTCTATTTGTAGCAGCCAAAACAATAACAGTTTCATTTGTTCCAAATCCGTCCATTTCAACTAATAATTGATTTAGTGTTTGATTGTTTTCAGATTCAGCTCCACTTCCTCCTGTTCTTCTTGATCCTATTGCATCAATTTCATCTATAAACACTATACATGGTGCTACTTTTTTTGCTTTGTCAAATAATTTTCTTACTCTTGATGCACCTAGTCCTGCAAACATTTCTATAAATTCTGAACCACTCATAGATATAAACGGAACACCTGCTTCACCTGCAATTGCCTTTGCTATTAATGTCTTTCCAGTTCCTGGCTTACCATAAAGTAAAATTCCTCTAGGTATTCTTGCACCCATTTCTTGAAATTCTTTTGGATGTTTTAAAAATTTAACAATTTCTATTAATTCATTCTTTTCTTCATCTAATCCTGCAACATCTTTGAATGTTGTTCCTGTCTTTTGGCTTTCTGCATCATAAGTTTTGCTTTTATCTCCTAATCCTTGCATCTTTAGTAGGACAACAAATAAAACTACAAGTAAGATTGTAGGCAATAAACTATATATACCACTTGCCACTTTTAACCAAGTGTTTCCTGGTTTTTGAATTACTTCTACGTAATTTTCTTCTTTAGCTTGATCTTGTATTAATTCCATAAAAGCTTGTATATTTGGAACTATTCCTTTTTTTTCTTCTTCCTCATTTCTCAATTTTACTTTTACTGATGTACTTCCAACAGTCATTTCTATCTTCTCTACTGATTTTTCTTTCATTATTTTATAAATCAAATCTGTATAAGCTATTTCATTATCCTCATTCTTTGGTTTCATTAATACAACTGTCAAAATTATAAGACTTATAACAAGTAAAATCCCTAATACAATATATAAATTTCTTTCACTATGTTTCTGCTTATTCTTATCCTTTCCTTCCATTTATATATACTCCCTTCTAATTTGTCTATCTAAATATATTGGATTTATATCTATCTGTACTAAATCATTAATTTGTACATCGCTATTTGTTATATCTATAACCGCATGATACATCCCCAATGTTCCTATTATATCATATTTTTTTTCATTAATCATCACTGTTAAGCTTTGCTTTTTAAAAAAGCTTTTAACTGTTCTATAAAATGTTCTTAATTTATCTATTCTCCTAAACATATCATTTCTAGGTCCTATATTATATCCTTCAGCATATCCAAATGGAATAACTGCAATTTTTGTTTCCTTTTTTGTTTTATATGCATTTGCATACCCTATATTAAAGCCTTTTGGTATTGTTTTTATTTCTGAAATGTTTGTTTCGAACTTTCCGATTTTTGTTAGTCCTATATTCTTTTCAGCAGCTACTCTTCCTAAAAATGCTGATCCTATTCTTGCTGCATTTAAGTGCATTTCTGGATAATTTATAAATCCTGGAGAATTACAAATATGTTTTAATTTTATTTCTATACTATTTGTTTTTAATACCTCTAAAACTTTTATAAATCTATTAAATTGTTCTTTTGTCCATTTATTATCTTTGTAATATGATATTGAAAAATGTGAAAAAATACCTTCTATATCAATATTTTTTTCTAATCCCTCAATAGTCTCAACTATTGTTCTAAAGTCATTATATACAAAACCATATCTACCAAATCCTGTATCAATCTTAATATGTGCTCTTATATTATTCCCTTTTTTAGCCATTTCATTTGCAAATTCAGCAGATTTTTTTGAACCTATTGTAATAATAATATTGTTCTCAATTAAAATTTTAAGTTCTTCTATATTGTTTACCGTTGACAACATTAATATGTCTGCTTCTATCTTAGATTTTCTTAATTCTATCGCTTCTTCAACTGTTGCAACAGCAAGAATTTTTATACCATTTTCAATTAAAGTTTTTGAATATTGAACTAATCCGAAATCCATATCCATTTCCTTTAACAATTCCTATAATTGTATATTCTTGTCCATCATCTAATTTAGGCGCATATTGTTTTATTTTTTTTATATTAGATTTTAGGTCTTGTTTATTTACAATTAATTTTTTCAAGCTGATTTTCCTCTTTCTCTTAGCCTATTTTTTATCCCTGCTAACTTCTTATATAATTTTTCTGATATTTTATACATTTTATATACAAGTGGTTTTCTATTTATATATACTTCTCCTAAAAATTCTGTAAACTCTGCATTAAATCCCTTTTTAAATCTGTACAATCCATACTGTGTATGTGATTCATCAACAACTCCCACAACACCTCTAAAATCATACATGTCCTTTTTTTGTTTAATTGAATATTTAATCATTTCCCATTGTAATAAATAATTTGGCATCAAGTTTCTGTGTTCATTACTACTAGCTCCATATAAATACCATATTTTATTTCCATAAATAATATCAACTATTCCAGATATTGGTTTTCCTTCGTAATATGCCATCATCAGTTTTAAATGTTCTGGAGCAAGTTCATCATACATTTTTTCAAAATATGATAAAGGTCTTATCATAAAATTATCTCTTTTTCCTGTTATCTCCATTATTCTATGAAAATCTTTTAAATCTTCTCTGGTTCCTTCTTTTATTTCTACTCCTTTTTTAGTTGCTAACCTAATGTTGTATCTTGTTTTTGAATGGAACGCTGTAAATACTTCTTCCTCTGTTTTATCTTTTATATCCAATCTAAATACATATCTTGGTTGTATACCTTCACTAAAATCTTTTGCATCATCTTTTATTTTAAATCCTAGCTTTGTAACAATTTCTCTAAATTTAGCATCATCACTTTTTACATCTGGTTCCCATTTCATTGTAAATGCTTTATATTTTCTTCCTAATTCTTTTAAACCATCTGTTAAATCTTTTAAAACAGTTTCATCATGAGCATCACATATTGGTCCTCTTGATACATATAAGATATTGCCAAAAATAGGTATTTTTCTTATTAAAACGCTCATTCCTCCAACAATTTCATTATTAGAGTTTCTAGATATGATTATTTCATTTTTCCAATTTTCTTTCACTTTGCCCCATTCAATTGACTGTTGAAAATTACATCTTTCATTTTTTTGCAAGAACTCTTTATATGCTTGTCTATCTTTATCTGATAATATCTCCATTATTTTATCATTCCTTCCATAAGATAACTTTCCTTATGTTACTTGAAGTAGGTTTGAAACTTGTGAATTATGTTTCCCAAGTTCCAAACCTTTTACTTTTTACAAATCTAATATTATATTTTTTCCTGATGGTGTGTATTGTCTATATTTCACATTACTCATCTCTAACATTTTTTTTGAAATTTTTGTTACCTCTGTATCTGCATATTTATCAGATTTATATATAACTTCTTTAATTCCTGATTGTATTATTGCTTTTGCACATTCATTGCAAGGAAACAGTGCAACATAAATTCTACTATTCTTTAGTGTTGTACCTGTATAATTTAGTATGGCATTTAATTCTCCATGACATACATATGGATATTTTGTATCTGCAAATTCTCCTTCTCTTTCCCAAGAAATTTCATCATCAGAGCATCCCCTTGGAAATCCATTATATCCTATAGATAAAATTTTATTATCTTCACTTACTATACAAGCTCCAACTTGAGAATTAGGATCTTTACTACGTTCTCCTGATAATAATGCAACTCCCATAAAGTATTCATCCCAATTTATATAATTGCTTCTTTTTGGCATATATTTTCCCCTTTATATTTTCTCTACTATTGTTTCTGTTTTTGTATCTTTTATTGTATATCCTTTTTCTTGAACTTTATTCCTTAATTCATCTGCTAAAGCCCAATCTTTATTTGCTTTTGCTGTTTTCCTTTGTTCAACAAGCTTTAATATTTCTTCTGGAATATCCTCACATTTCTTTTCTACAAGTTCATCAATTTTTATTCCCAAAACTCTATCAAATTCTAGTAAAAGTTCTGCTAATTGTTTTGACTTTTCTGGATTTTTAACTATATCCCATACTACACTCATTGCTACTGGCATATTTAAGTCATCATCAATTGCTTCTAAAAATTTTGTTTTATATTCTTCTATTTTTTGAGGTTCTACATTATCTGTTCCAGCATTATGCTTTGTATATCCTTCTTTTAATTTAATTAAAGAATTCTGGGCATTTTCTAATCCTTCCCAAGTAAAATTCAATTTGTTTCTATAATGAGAAGTAAAACATAACATTTTATAAGATAATGGATCATATCCTCTATCAATTATATCTTGAACAAGATATGTATTTCCTAGACTCTTAGACATTTTCCCTCCGTCTATTAATAGGAATTCACAATGCATCCAAAATCTAGCAGGTATTTTTCCTGTAGCTCCCTTACTCTGTGCTATTTCATTCTCATGATGTGTTGGAACTAAATCTATTCCTCCAGTATGTATGTCGAACTGTTCTCCTAAGTATTTATTACTCATGGCAGAACATTCAATATGCCAACCTGGATAACATAATCCCCATGGGCTTTCCCATTTCATAATATGATTTTCTGGTGCTTTAATCCAAAGTGCAAAATCATATGGATTTCTTTTTTCTTCATCAATTTCGACTCTTGCACCTGCTCTTTGGTTTCTTAAATCTATTCCTGATAAAATTCCATATCTATCTAATTTTGAAACATCAAAATATATTGCAGTCGATGTTTCATATGCATATCCATTTTCTATTAATTTCTTTACAAATTCAAGCATATCAGTTATATGTTCTGTCGCTTTACATATAATTTCTGGTTTATCTATATTTAATCTTTCAAAGTCTTTGAAAAATCTTTCTGTATAGAATGCTGCTATTTCTAATGGAGATTTTTTTTCTTCTCTTGCTGCTTTTAACATTTTATCTTCTCCTTCATCTCCATCAGATACTAAATGTCCAACATCTGTTATATTCATTGCATGTTTTATATTATATCCATTATATTTTAGAACTCTTCTTAAAGTATCCATAAATATATATGATTTCATATTTCCAATTGTTGCATCTTTATATACTGTAGGACCACAGCTATATATTCTAACTGTGTTCCCATCTAGTGGTTCAAATTTGTCTTTAGTTTTTGTTAATGTATTATAAAATTTAATTTCCAAATTTTCTTCTCCTTTATAAATCTTTTATGCTGCCGGAGCTTCTCCTGTATTGTTTTCTATCGGCGGTGGTTCTGGTGTATTGTTTACAGGTGGCTCTGGTGTTGTATTTGTATTTGTATTTGTATTATTTTCTTCTGGCGGTGGCTCTGGTGTTGTGTTTCCACTAACTGTATTATTCTCATTTGAAGTATTCGTCGTATTTTCATCTGAAGTTGGTGGAACCTCTATTGGTGGTTCTTCTACTGGTGGTTTTTCTTCTGGTTTTGTATGTGCTGTACATGTCTCAGTTATTGTTAACATGTATTCTGCATCTGCAGCTTTTTGCCAATTTCCAGTTTCTCCTGGATCTCTTGTTATAAATACTTTTGGTGTTTTATTTGTACAATATTCATTTGCAAGTAATCCTGTTTCATTACAGATTTCAACTTGAACATGACAAGTACAACTTGTTGTTGGTTCCGTTCCTTTTACAAAATATTCTGTATATACCTGATTGCCTCTTGGATCATTTGAACACAAGTCTGTTGCAAGTAATCCTGAAGATTTGCACACTTGTCTTGTTGTTACACCATTTGGTCTTGTATCAGAGAATTTAGCTGCTGGTAATCCTTTGTGAATTTGCTCCATTACTCCATCCCATATTTTTCCAGATGGATTTGCATTACCTGGATATACAACTGTTTCTGCTCCATTTTTTTCAGCCCATTCAGTATCATTATCAAATCCAAACCATGTTGCTGCTGTATAATATGGTGTAAACCCACAGAACCATCTATCCACATCGTTTTGGCTTGTTCCGGTTTTAACTCCTACACTTATTCCTTGTATTGCTGCATATCCTCCTGCTCCAGATCTTACAACTTCTGTTAAAATTTCTTTTACAACATATGCTGTTGCTGAAGACATTATTGTTCTTTTTTCTTGTTTGTTTACCAAAACTTCCTTACCGTTTGAATCTACAACTTTTGTATAGAAAGTAGGTTCTATATACACTCCATCATTTGCTATTGCTGAATATGCTCCTGCCATCTCCAAAGGAGTTACACCTCTTGACATTCCTCCTAAAGTAAGACTCATTTGTGCATCTTTTTCATCATCTAATGTAGTTATTCCTGCACTCTTTAAGAAATTCATTGAAGTTTGAATTCCTATTTTATTAATTCCTTTAAGCATTGGTATATTTTGTGAAGCCGCAATTGCATATCTTACTGTTATTAATCCTTTATATGCATGGCCATAATTTTTAAAAGTTGAATATTGCCCTGATGAATAGCTTATATCGTCAAATACTGTTGCAGCAGTTATAATTCCTTTATCTATTCCAGGTGCTACCACTGCTAATGGTTTTATTGAAGAACCTGATGATCTAGTCATTTGAGTTGCCCTATTCCATCCAAATGTTGTTGTTTTTTCTCCTATAGCACCAACTGTTGCTAGCACTTGCCCATTTTTATGGTTCATTAAAACCATTGCTGTTTGTGCATTTACAAGATTTCCATTTCCATCTGTCTGATATTTAGATTTAACAATATATTTATCTTTTTTAACTTCCTCTTCCATTATATGTTGAATTGTAGTATTTTGAGTAGTATATATCGTTAAGCCTCCACTTTTTACATATAAATCTGTATATTCGTCTGTCCATTCTGGATGTAATTCTCTTAATTCTCTTTTTACTTGTTGTATTGCTGCTTCTGTGTGGTATGAATAATTATTATTTGAAATCACACCTTTTGTAAAGATAATTCCTGTTTCTTCTAATTCTTTTATAGCAGTATCATGCTCTTCTTTTGTTATTGAAAATTTATCTTTAAATTGAGAGTCTGAGCTGTTTAATTCATACATTTTATCTAAAACAACTTTTACTCTTCTTTTAATTTTATCTTTATCATCTTGCTCTTCTGAAAATGGATGATAATAGTTTGGTCCATCATTTATTCCTGCCAAAAATGCTGATTCTATCAAACTCAAATCTTTTGCATTTTTGCTAAAGTAATAATTTGAAGCAACTTCAACTCCTGATGCTCTGTCTCCTAAGAATATTAAATTCAAATATAATTCTAATATCTGATCTTTAGATAGCTCTTTCTCTAAATAATGAGCTCTTGCCATTTCCTGAATTTTTCTTTCTGCTGTTCTTTCATCTTCTTTAGTTAAATTTTTTATTAATTGTTGTGTAATTGTACTTCCACCATAATTTGCTCTTCCTATTCCTATTTTACTTAAAGCATACTTGAAAGTAGCAGAAGCCGTTCTTTTTATATCAACACCTTCATGGTCATAAAATCTTTCATCTTCTATTGCTACAAAAGCTTTTCTTATATACTCTGACATATCATTTAATTTAATTACTTTTCTATTTTCATCACCAGTTAATTCTCCTATAACATTTCCTTCTGAATCTATTAAGATAGTATTTTCAAATTCTATTCCTATTTGCTCCATGCTAAGCTTTGCTGATTTGAAAATTCCATAAACCTTACCTGCAATAATCCCTGCAGCTATTATAATTATAAGTAATATTGTTAATAATGTAATCTTTATAATTTTTTTAATTTTAGGATGTTTCTTAGTTTTTATTTTATATTTTTTTGTTTTCTCAATATCTTTATTCTTAGCTTTCTTTTTAGTTGGGCTCTTTATCGGTTGATTATCTTGATTTTTTTTCTCATTTTCGTTACTCATATGTTACCTCCTATATACCTAAAATATATATGTAGTTTATTATATTACATTTATCTTTAAATTTCAAGAAAATATATTCTGTTTTAAAAATCTTCTAATATGTCTTGTAAATTTGTAGTAATTTTTGCACCTTGTTTTATAAGTCCATTCGTTCCTTTTGAAGTTTGACTAAAAATATTTCCGTGGGACTACATATACATTTTTCCCCTGTTCTAACGCAAAATCAACTGTTATAAAGCTTCCGCTTCTACTATTTGCTTCTACAACTAAAACTCCATCTGAAATAGCACTTATTATTCTATTTCTTGCTGGAAAATTTTCTCTTTCTGGTTTCGTACCAACAATATATTCTGAAATTATTGCACCATTTTGCTCTATAATTTTATCAAAAATCACTTTGTTTTCTTTTGGGTAGACTTGATCTAGTCCGCATCCGAGTTACAGCAATAGTACTATTAGATTCTTTCAATGCTCCCAAATGTGCATATGAATCAATTCCTCTTGCTAATCCACTTATTACAATAATATTATTTTGAGCTAATTTATATGCAAAATTTTCAGCAACAAGTTTTCCATATTCACTGCAATTCCTACTTCCAATTACTGCAATCGATTTTTGTTCTAATAATTTTTTATTTCCTTTAACAAATAATGTTACTGGTGGGTCATATATTTCTCTTAATTTACTTGGATAATTTTCATCATTTATTGTAATCATAGATATTTGATTTTTTTTCATATATTCTATGTATTCATCTAGTTTTTTTCTATATAGCTCATTCAAAATGTTTTCTATTTGATTTTGTTCTAAAAAAGTATTTTGTTTTAGCTCTTCTCTCGATAAATTCCAAACTGCCTCTGGTGTTTTATATTTTTTCAACAATTCATTTTGACTCTTCGTTCCTATTTTATAAAGACATGAGAGCCACACCCAATATTTATTCATAAATATCTCTCCTTTTATGTAGCCCTCAATATATATAATTTATTTCATTATTTATTTTGTATTTTAGTAGCTTTAACAACGTTATTCATAAGCATAGCAATAGTCATTGGTCCAACCCCACCTGGAACTGGTGTAATATAATCAGTCATATCTTTGATATTTTCAAAGTCTACGTCTCCACATACTTTTCCTTCTGAATTTCTGTTTATGCCAACATCAATAACTATTGCGCCTTCTTTTACCATATCTTTTGTTACAAATTTAGGTTTACCAATTGCAGAAACTAAAATATCTGCTTTCTTAGTAAATTCTTTTAAATTGTCTGTCTTAGAATGACAAATTGTAACTGTTGCATTTTTATTTAAAAGGCACTGAGACATTGGTTTTCCTACAATATTACTTCTTCCTATAATTACAGCATTCTTTCCTTCTAATGGAATATTGTATTCCTCTAATAGTTTTATTATTCCAAAAGGAGTACAAGATATAAAAGTATTTTGCCCCAATACTAATTTTCCGACATTCACAGGATTAAATCCATCAACATCTTTATCTGGAGAAATTCTTCTAAATGCTTCATTTATGTCTAAATTCTTTGGTATTGGACTTTGTAATAAAATCCCATTTATTTCTTTATTACTATTTAATTCATCTATAAGTTCCAATAATTCTTCTTGTGTTGTGCTCTCTGGTAATAAATGCTCTGTAAATTCTATTCCTATTTCATCACATGCTTTGCTTTTATTTCTAACATAAATTTTTGAACTGTTATCATCTCCAACCATTATAACTGCTAATTTAGGTGTTGTTCCGTTGTTTTTTAATTCTGTTACTTCAATTGTTAATCTTTCTCTTATCTTCTTAGCTGTCTCTTTTCCATCTAAAATTATTGACATATTTCCTCCTCATTTTTTGTTTTATTATATCATTATATTTCTAAATGTCTATAGATTTAATAAAATTATATATTAATTTGTTTTTTCACTTATAATTCCTTTTTTATAGGCAACTAGCAACCTTTCTAAGTCTTCTATTTGAAGTCTCAATTCTTTTCCTTTATCCGTATCTTTTATTCTCTTTCTTTCAACTTTCTCTACAATTTGTTTTTCTGAATGTAAATCTGTTTCCTTTACAATTGCTGATTCTATTGATGTAAATGGCTGATGTGCAACTAATGTCAATCCATATGAATTATATCTTAGTGTATATCCAGCAATTCCAGTTGTTTTCTGATAAGCCTTTGATAATCCTCCATCTATTATGAAAAGTCTTCCATTTGCTTTTATTGGACTTTCTCCTGCTTTAAATTTAACTGGTATATGTCCGCAAATTATATGTCCTTCATTTGGATTTAAGCCAAATTCTTTTAACACTTTTTCTGATATTTGTTCATCATTTTCAAAATTATAAAATGGATTTTTTATTTCTTCCCATGTTTCTTTTTCTGCTAAGTAATATCTTTCAAAAGTTTTCATCTTATCTTTACAGAAAATTGGTGAATCTTTTCCACACCATAAGTACCACATAAAATCTTTACCGGATTCTCTTTTTTCCAAATCTTCTTGTTCAAAAAATGCATCTCTTGTCTTTGTCTCTACATAATCTAAATATTCTCTTCCTTTTAAATTTTTTCCTTCAATTTCTACTTCTACAAACTCTCCAAAGATGTCCATTGGAACACATCCATGTATTAGTAAGTTATTATTATATATCTTATATATATTTCCTTTTGAATATAAAAATTGTACATGTCTTTGTAACTTTTCACTATTAATGAAGCATTTAGTTATTTTATTTACTACTTCTTCCTCTTTTGGTGTTAATTTATATGGATTTTCTGAATCGATTGTTGGAAAATCGTTTTCTATTAATTTATATGTATTTCCATTTATTGATATTTTTCCTTTTTTATAATCTATTTTATCTAGCAATAATCTATCATTCATTTTATATTCTGGATGTCTTTGTATTAATTGCCCTTCTAGTTTAAATTGGATAATACTAGCCGCTTGATGCGTTTTTGCAAGTATTGTTTTATCTGTATTTTCATCCATATTTTTAGGCATAAATATATTTGATGGTTCATTAGTATATTCTTCCATTGCAAATTCTGTCAATGTTCTTATATTTATACCATATCCATCTTCTAATATATCTAAGTTATTGTATCTTAAGCAAATTCTTATTACATTGAATATACAAGCTTCACTTCCTGCTGCCGCTCCCATCCATATTACATCATGATTTCCCCATTGAATATCAATTGAATGATATTTCATAAGTTCATCCATTATAATATGTGGTCCAGGTCCTCTATCGTAGATATCTCCTATTATATGTAAATGGTCTATTGATAACTGTTGTATTAAATTAGAAATTGCAATTATAAATGCATCTGCTCTTCCTAGTTTTATTATAGTATCTATTATTTGTTCATAATAATCATCTTGATTATCATTTTGATTTGCATGTAATAACTCATCAATTATATATTCATATTCTTTAGGTATTGCCTTTCTTACCTTTGATCTACTATATTTAGAATCTACAACTTTACACAATTCAATAAGTCTATATAAAGTTATTCTATAATACTCTTCTATATTATTTGTTTCTTTTTTTATTAATTTCAATTTTTCTTCTGGATAATAAATTAATGTTGCTAATTTTCTTCGTTCTTCCTGTGTCATACTGTTTTTAAATAAGTTATCAATTTTAGTCTTTATAGCTCCTGATGCATTTTTTAACATATGCAAAAAAGATTCATATTCACCATGTAAATCACTTATAAAATGTTCTGTTCCTTTTGGTAAGTTTGATATTGCTTCTAAATTAATTATTTCTGTACATACACTTTGTACTGTTGGAAAATTTTCAGACAATACTTTTAAATATTTTAATTCTTCATTACCTATTTCCATATAAATACCTCCAATTATTACTTAGACAAGTTTTGATAGTTCTTTTATTTTATCTCTAAGCTCTGCTGCCTTTTCAAATTCCATTTTGCTAGCATGTTCTAGCATTTCATCTGTTAATTTGTTTATTATTGTTTCAACGCTCTCATCTTCAGTAATTTTGTATTCTGTACTTATATCTTCTACTATAGTTGCCTTTATGGTATCTCTTATTCCTTTTATAATTGTTTGTGGCGTTATATTATGTTTTTCATTATACTCCATTTGTATTTTTCTTCTTCTATTTGTCTCATTTATTGCCTTTTCCATACTTTCTGTTAGTTCATCTGCATACATTATTACCATTCCATTTGAGTTTCTTGCTGCCCTTCCTATTGTTTGTATTAGAGATCTTTCTGAACGTAGAAATCCTTCTTTATCTGCATCTAATATTGCAACTAAAGAAACTTCTGGTATATCTAGCCCTTCTCTTAAAAGATTTATGCCTACTAGTACATCAAATTCTCCCAATCTCAAGTTTCTTATTATTTCCATTCTTTCTAATGCTTTTATATCTGAATGCATATAATTTACTTTTATATCAATATTTTTTAAATAATCTGTTAAGTCTTCTGCCATTTTCTTAGTTAAGGTTGTAACTAATACTCTTTCATTTCTTTCTGTTCTAATTCTTATTTCATTTATTAAATCATCGATTTGGTTTAATGCTGGTTTCACTACAATTTTAGGATCTAGTAATCCTGTTGGTCTAATTATTTGTTCTACAACTTGTTCTGTATGTTCATTTTCATAATCTGCTGGTGTTGCACTAACAAATAAACATTGATTTATCTTTTTTTCAAACTCTGGAAATTTTAATGGTCTATTATCATATGCTGATGGAAGCCTAAATCCATAATTTACTAATGAATCTTTTCTAGCTTTATCTCCATTGTACATTGCTCTTACCTGTGGTATTGTTGCATGTGACTCATCAATCATTAGCATAAAATCATCTGGGAAATAATCAAATAATGTATATGGAGCTGAACCTGGCTTTCTTCCGCTTATATGCCTTGAATAATTTTCTATTCCTTGGCAAAATCCTGTTTCAATTAACATTTCAACATCAAAGTTTGTTCTTTCTTCAATTCTTTGTGCTTCTATTAATTTATTGTTGTCTTTAAAATATTTTACTCTTTCTTCTAATTCTTCCTCAATTGTAGAAATAGCAGATTTTAATTTTCCTTCAGAAGTTGCATAATGAGAATTTGGTCCAATAAGAGCATGTTTCCTAACCCCTATTGGTTTTCCATTTAAAGGATTTATTTCTGTAATTTTTTCTATTTCATCCCCCCAGAACTCTACTCTTACTGCACTTTCTCCAGTATTGGAAGGATAGATTTCTAAAATATCCCCTTTCGCTCTAAAAGTACCTCTTTTAAAATCAATTTCATTTCTAGAATATTGCATTTCTACTAGCTTTTTCATTACATCATTTCTAGACTTTTCCATTCCAGCTCGCAAAGACATCATTAATTCTTGATAATCTTCAGGGTCACCCAAACCATAAATACATGAAACAGAAGCAACTATTATAACATCTTTTCGTTCAAACAAAGCTAAAGTAGCAGAATGTCTTAATTTATCTATTTCATCATTTATAGAAGAGTCCTTTTCTATATAGGTATCTGATGATGGAATGTAGCTTTCTGGCTGATAATAGTCATAATAGGATACAAAGTATTCAACACTATTTTCTGGAAAAAGCTCTTTGAATTCGGAATAAAGTTGTCCAGCTAATGTCTTATTATGGGCTAAAACTAATGTTGGTTTGTTAATTCTAGCTATAACATTTGCCATTGTAAAGGTTTTTCCAGAACCTGTAACTCCTAGTAACGTCTGGAATTTCTTACCTTCTTCTATTCCTTTAACTATTTTATCTATTGCCTCTGGTTGGTCTCCAGTTGGCTTATATTCTGAATGTAATTTAAACATGAATAATTCTCCAATCATAATAATTTAAATCAAACATTATTTCGTTACAACATTTTATCATCTTTTCCATAAAAAAACAAGGCTTGAACCTTGTCTTTTATATTTTTATAGTCTTTTATCGTCCTTCTTCCTCTTGTCTATTTTTACTTACTTTTCTTTCTTTTTTTGCATTCTTTAACATTTCTCTTGCTTGTCTTGAAATAAAAACTCCTGTTGCTTTATATTGTTCATATGCAGCTATTTCTTCCTCGATTTCTGCAATAGATTTTTTACATCCTTCTATTATATCTTTTGCTATATCATTATCACAATATTCACTATTTTGCCATTTTTCAATTGTTTCTTTATGGAATTGCATTAATCTTTGCAAATGTTGTATGGCAATATCTGCTACCTTTTTATTGTCTACATCATTCATAAAATTCCCCCCTTACTTATTTTTAACTAACATTTTATATTTCTACTATAGCTTTCTCTACTTCTACTCTTTCAAAATAGTAATTATCTTTTACTTTAGAATAAATAAATTTATATTGAGATAAACTGTTTCTATAAGTTAATATATCTTCTCCATTGTATTCTTCTACTACAGGTTGTTCTGTTATAATGTTAACAAGTTTGTTTTCTTGCTTTTTAGCCGCCACAATTTCAAAAATCAATTCATTATCTTTCTCATAAGCATTCTCTATTACATATATAACATTAGACGTTATCTGCTCATCTTTTCCCAAGAATCCTAAATATGTATCGTTAAAGAAAAGGAATTTATTATTGTTATATTCAAATATCTCATTATTTATTGTCGCATCTTCTCCAAATAATTCTTTGCAAGTTTTCAATAAATCTTCTGCTTTAAAACTAATTGTTCCATTCTCAGTTTTCTTTTTATCACTATCTAAGTTTTTATATGCTATTTGTAGCTTTATACTATTTGGAATTTCATTTTTGCTAAATGGGTTTTTATAAAAATATAGTTCATTATCTCCTGTAATTTGAATTTTATCTAACAGGTATTTATAATTTTCTATATAATATTTACTTGTCTTTACTTCTTCTTGTTTTTCGTCCTTTTTCTCTTCTTTTTGAGTTTCATCATCTTTTACGACATTATTATCTTGTCCTAAATTATTACTAGCAATCGCATTATCTATTTTTTCCTTATTTTCAACAATTGTTTTTATATTATAGAAATCTAAATCGTAAAGGCAATATGTCAAAAATCCAATTAAGGCAAGTAATAAAATAATTATAAAATCTCTTGTTATTATTTTTCTGTTTTTATTACCTATGATTTTCTTTTCTTCTTCCCTTAATTTTTTGCTAATGCTTGTTTTTATTTGATCGTCTATATCGTTATTCAAACTTTTAATTATTTCAATTTTTGATTGTTCTATCTTTATGTTAAATTCTTCTTGTTTTCTATCTAACTCTTTATTTATTTCATCTTGTTTTTGCTTTAGTTTTTTATCAATTTCTTGCATTTGTTTTGTTATATCTCTTTCTTGTTGTCTATTATTCCCATTTTGTTTCTCATAGCTTTTGTTATAATTATTTTTCTTATTATTTTCCATCTTTAACTTCCTTTCACTTAATTGATAAAACTAACTATATTTTAATATAACTACCTATTTCTGTCAACCTAATTTTTGATTATTAAAAAACAAGGCATTTTCCATACCTTGTTAAAAGTTAATTTTCTATTTTCCTTTTCTTTAGCATTGTCTTTCTCTTTCTAATTTTATTATGTTGCATACTTATGATTGCATTCATTTAATTTATTTTTTAATATTTCAGTTTTTGTTTTATATACTTTCTTTCTAAATTCTTGTTTTGTTACAAAGTTTTCATTATTCATATAATTTGTTGTCGCTATTGATATATTTAAACAATGGTCTATTACTTTTTCACATATTGTTAATAATTCTAAGAAAGCAATTCCGCTCTCCACATTACATTTTCCTACTTTAAGTCTTTGAATATGTGCATTTCGATTTTTTTCAATTTGCATCTCTGCAAATTCTTTTAAAGCTTCAATTTCAATAATATCATTAGCATCTCTCTTTTTTAACACTCGTATTGTCGTTAAAATAGCATCCTCTGCAACATTATATATTTTTTCAAAATCACTATAAGCAAATTCAGAAAACTGAATATTTTTCTCATGCATATTTTCTATCTTTTTAGAAAATTTATATGCATAATCTCCTATTTTTTCAAATTCGGTTTCAATTTTTAGTAATGCTGTAACACTTACACTTTCTTGTTTTGAAAGGTCTAAACTTCCGAGTTTTACTAAAAATTCTACTACTTCTTCATCTAATCTATCAATTGCATCTTCTCTTTGTTGAATTTTATCTAACTTCTTTGTCTGAAAATCTTTCAACAAAAACATTGACTTTCTAAAATTCTTCTCTGCTAATACTCCCATTGATTCTATAACATTTGTACTATTTGTGATAGCTAAACTTGGCATCTTAGAAACTCTTTCATCTAACATATTTAATACTGATAAGTAATCTCCCTCATCATCATCTTCTGAAGTTCTCTTGTTATCTCTTATAGTAATCATTGTCAATTTTTCAATTAGTCCTATAAATGGGAATAAAATTATTGTTGATACTACATTAAATGAAGTATGGAAGTTAGCTATTTTTCCCATATCTACTGCTTCTTCCCAGAAAGGAAAACCTATTAAGAATTGGAAAGAATATATAAATATCAAAAATATTATTGTCCCAATTAGATTGAAATATAAATGTACCATTGCAGTTCTTTTTGCATTTTTTGACCCACCTATGCTTGAAAGTATTGAAGTTCCACAAGTTCCTATGTTTTGCCCTAAAATTACAGGAATTGTAGTCGAATATGTAATTATACCGGTAGTTGATAATGCCTGTAAAATCCCAACTGTAGCCGCAGAACTTTGCACAAGTAAAGTAATTAAAGCCCCGGCTAAAACTCCCAAAATAGGATTAGATAATTTTGATAAAATTTCAGATAATATAGGCAACTCACTAAATCCACTTGCTATATCTACCATTGTAATCATACCCGTAAATAATAATCCTACTCCAATTACCATCTGCCCAACTGTTGTCATTCTTTTATTTTTTGCAAATTGTGTTAATAATAGTCCAATAACAATCAATATTGGTGCTATTACAGCTGGTGTAAACAAAGAAATCCAACTACTTCCTTCTAGACTAGTAAGCCTTAGAATTTGTGACGTTATAGTTGTCCCAATATTGGCTCCCATTATAATTGGAATTGCATTCCTTAGTTTTAAAATTTCAGCATTAACTAATCCAACAACAATTACTGTCGTTGCAGAAGAGCTTTGAGTTGCCACTGTAATTAATATTCCAGTTATTAAGCCTTTAAATTTATTATCTGTAACAGATATTAAAATTTTTTCTAATTTTCCACCCGATATTTGCTTCAAATTAGTGCTTAAAATTTTCATTCCATAAATTAATAATGCCACTCCACCAAGTAATTTTATAATAGATATAACTGTATTCATATTCTACCTCATCTTTAATATTTTGTTTATATCTTCTTTTGTATGTTTTACTTATAATGAGTGCTTATTTTGTCCAATCGCTTTTTATTATATATCAAAAAAATATATTGTCAATGGTAGATAATTAAAAAATGTGAAACTTTTTTTGTGACTTTTAACTTCAAATGTTTCACATTTTGAAACAATAAAAGAGATTGAAATTTATTCCAATCTCTCTTATTTTAGCTTTTACAATGATTTTTATCTGTTTAATTCTATGCTTTTACTTTTTCTTTCTTTTCTTTTTTAATTGAGATTTTTTCTGCTTTTTGTGCTGGTAAAATCAAGTTTAGTAAAATACCAACTACTGCTGATAAACTCATTCCTGATATTGTAACTGATAAGTCACCACTTATTATTGATATTACAGCTCCACCTAATCCAAGAACTAGCATTGAAGAAGCTACAACTACATTTTTAGGATCATCAAAATTCATTTGATTTTTAATTAAAACTTTTAATCCGTTAACTGCTATAAATCCATATAGTAGTAAAGAAACTCCCCCTAAAACTGCATTAGGTATAGTAGAAACTAGGGCTGTGAATTTTCCAAAGAATCCTATTGCAATTGCTATAATTGCAGCTAGTCCTATAACCCATACTGATGCTACTTTTGTTAATCCTACAACCGAAGTATTTTCTCCATAAGTTGTGTTTGCAGGTCCTCCTATTGCTCCTGCTACAAATGTTGCTAAACCGTCTCCTAATAATGTTCTATCTAATCCTGGGTCTTTAATTAAGTCTTTTCCTATAATGTTACTTAAAGATGTATGGTCTCCAATATGTTCGCACATTGTTACTAATGCTATTGGTGCTATTGTAATTAATGCGCTGAAGCTTGGTGTATAATGTAAGAATGGTACTATAAATGTTGGAACACTAAACCATGCTGCTTCTATTACTGGTGTAAAATCTACTATTCCTACTATTACTGCTACTATGTATCCTCCTGCAATTCCTACTAGGAAAGGAATTACTTTTAAGAAACCTTTTGCCATTGTCATAACAACTGCTGTTATAATGAATGTTGCAAGTGCAACTAAAATAACTTTCCATGTTTCATGAACTGTATCTACTTGAACTGGAGCAAGTTTAACTGTTTCTTCTCCATTTTTTAAAGCTATCTCAGCTGTGTAATTTCCTATTTCATCAGTTTTTCCTTTTAGAGTAACATTTCCTTCATTATCTATTATTTTTTCAATTTTTAAATTTTCTTTTGAAGAAGTAATATCTATTTGTTCATCTATTTTTATATTTTCATCTTTTTTATCTGTTGCTTTAATAGTTCCTATTGTAAATTCTTTATCTGGATTAACTGAATATTTATCTCCTAACTCAACTACATATTTATTTTCTTTTATTGATATTTCTGTTGCTGAGTTTGCTGTTGTCATTGCTATAGATAAGCCCATTTGTGAAACTGCATTTGGAGCTAATCCTAATCCTATTATCATAATCATTGGTCCTATTACAACTGGTGGTAGTAATTTTTCTAACCAAGTTTTGCCTGTAAAGTGTATTATAGTAGCAACTACTATATAAATTAAACCTACTGCCATAACTCCTGTCATAGCCCCTGAAATTCCACCTTTTAAATATGCTGCTGCAAGTGGAGCTATAAATGCAAATGAGCTTCCTAAGTAAACTGGTGATTTACCTTTTGTACATAATATGTAAAGTAATGTTCCTATTCCTGATGCAACTAATGCAACTGGTATTGTAAGAACTGTTTCTCCTGCTGCTGAATTTACTAATATTGGTACTAACACTGTAGCTCCAAACATAGCAAATACATGTTGGATTGCTAAAATAATCCATTTTACGATTGTTGGTTTTTCATTTACGTCTAAAACCATTTTGCTCTCTTCCATAAATAAATTTCCCCCTTTTATTTTTGGTCGTTTTAATAATATAAAACTGTACCCTTATCTTTTTGTAGATTGATGAAACTTAAATACATAAAAAAACACTAATAAAACTATTAGTGTTAATTAATAATATTTATATTGATTATTAAAAGAGAAAATAAAAATACAAAGTAAGCAATTACAGAAATTGCTTTTACTTTTTCATATTTACTTCTTCCTTTTAATAATTTCTTCATTTTTCTACACCTAAAAAATATTACTACATTTTTCGAAAAAATGCAATAGGTTTTTACAAAATTTTTAAAATTATTTTTTTATAAAGATAAACAGGGCGAACATATTTGTTCGCCCTGTTTTTATTTCTTAATTATGGTGCTGTATATGTTGTAGTTATTGTCTTTGTTTCTCCTCCTGTTGCAGTAGATTTTAAAGTTATTGTTACTCCATTTAAAGCTGTATCTTCTACTGTAAATCCGTCTGGTACTTCAACTGTAAATCCTATATATGTTATTTCTTTATTACCACTTGAACTTATAATATTGTTATCCTTATCTTGGAAATTATTCAATATTATTTCTCTTTCTTTCTCTTTAGTTCCATTTGAAATCAAAACACTTGGTATTGTTATATAAATTTTATCGGCTACTTCTGTTGTTCCTTCCATTGGGTTGACTTCGAACATATCATATGTTAATGTAACTGGTTTTTTCTTTTCAGCATCTGCATATGCTCTTATTGCAACTGCATTATAGTCTGATTTACTTAAAGCAACACTATCATCTACTTCAATATATCTTGGCACTGAATTATATACTGAAATTTTAGTTGTAATTGTTTTTTCGTTTTCTTTACCTGCAAATAATGTCATTGTTAAATCAACTTCAGTATCTTCTGTTGTTTTTGCTGTAATTTTTAATCCACTAACTTCATCTAATGCTTTATCAGTTTCAAACCCACTAGTAGCACTTAAATACTTAACATCAATCTTATTAGTATCATAACTTAATGTAATATCTCTTACTAGAACTTGTTCTCCATTTGGGTTTAAATCTGTTATTACTTTTAAGTTAGAAATTGTTGCCTTTCCTATCTCTACAGTCTCCTTAGATAATTCTACATTTAAAACTGTTGGTATAGTTGGTATTTCTTTTGCTTCTAGGATAATTGGATTTATTACTTTAATATCCCCTGCTTTTGGTGTTATTTTGTATTCTCCAACTTCTGTAATAGTTCCTTTTATTATTATCTGATTAGCATCATTATATTCGTATGTTATTGTTATTCCATCAGTATTTCCCTCTAGTTCTGTTGTTAACATTTCAGGTGTTAGAGGTCCTTCATCTGTTCCAACTGTTATAGTTCCTATAATAAATTCTTGGTTTAGTTGTGTCACATAAGCACCTGTAGTAGAATCTTTAGTAATATTTTGTCTTCCATCTTCACTTATTCTTAGTATAGTTAATTCTTTAAGAACTACATTTAAAGGAATTTCTTTTATAACATTTTTATTATAATCAATAATCTTTATTTTCTTTCCAGGTATTGAAGATAATACTACTTCTCTTCCTTCTAAATCTTTTTTATATGCTACACCTAATTGTTTTACAACTGTTGTTGCATCTTTTCCAGATTCGTCATAGAATTTAACATCTAATCCGACTCCCTGTTTTTGTGCTGTTCCTCCTGTCTTTTTTATTAATACATTTGGTACAACAATAGCTGCTTGCCCTTTTTGCATTGATAAATATTCTAAATCATCTTCATTTACAATCTTAAGGTTAGATGGTGCATATTCTATTGCTTCTCCTAATTGATCTAAGAAATCAACTCCGAAAACAGTATATATGTTTACTCCATCTACTTTGGTGTTTTCTTTTTCTTCTGTATATAGTGAAATATCCGTTTCATCCATTGTTACACTAGTTAAAACTGGTGCATCCTTTACTTGTAGAGAAACTTCTGTTGATACTTCATTGTTAGCACCTGTTCCTTTAGCTTTTATAGTAAAGGTTACTTTTTGTGCTGTTTCTAAAGTCGTTGAAATTCTTATTGCCTTTACTCTTGAAGAATCAGTTGTAATTGCCCCATATTCATCTAATTTAGTTATAGTAATTCCTGGTACTTCTCCAATTTCAATTGTTTCTGGTGCAATTGGTTCTCCATTTTCATTATAAACAAAAATATTTGCTTCTATTGGATGTCCAACTTTTAACTCATCAATATCAGTTTTAGCTTCCACTCTGCCTAGAATTGTACTTTTTTCTGCTACTAAATTAATTTCTAAATTAATTGGTGTTTCTCCTTCATATGTAAGTGTTACTATAATCTTATATGTTCCAGCTGTTGTTGTTTTTCCCTTTAATATAACATTTCCATTTTCATCTATAACTTTTTCTATTGTTAAAGATTCTTCAGTTGCATCTGCATCATCAGAAGAAACTAATTCTTTACTTAAAGTTATCATATTTGGATCTAATGCACTTACATTATCTTTGTTAACAGCTTGAATAGTTCCTAATGCGAATTCTGATTTTGAGTTTGTTCTATATCCACCTGAAACTGCTGTTACATTGCTTGTTCTTCCTGTATTTGTTAATTCAAGTGCAGAAATTTTATCTAAAACTGTTACTTTAAATGTTGTTTCTGTTCCAGCATATGTTACTGTTAATGTTTGTTCTCCTTCTTGTTTTGGATCATATCCCGTTACTTTTGCATTTGATAAATCTAAAGAAGTTGGATTTCCTACTGTCCAGTTTACTATTATCTTTCCACCTGTTAAATCTAATTCTTTTTCGCCATAATTATATTTATTTTTATCAGGTGCTTTTTCTAATGCTATGCTTTCTACAGAAGCTGCTTCAACAGTTACTGTTATTTCATATTCTTGTCCTTGGGCTTTTACCGTTATTGTATTTGTTTCACCTGGTTCTAGATTTCCTGCTAATGTAAAGTCAGTAATTGTTCCTGTTGTGTTGTTATTATAAGTTCCTGTTACTGTTATTTTTGATTTTAATTCCTCTAATGTTGTTGTTGCTGGAACTGGTGTTGTATTATCATAACTTGCTGTTATTCCTGTTAATTCTCTTTCAGCAACTGTTACTGTTATATTAGCTGTTTGTCCACCAAATGTTATTGTTAACGTATTAGTTTGTCCTGCAACTAATGTTCCTGTTAATTCAAATTCAGCTACTGTTTCAATATCTCCATTACTGTAATGAGCTTTTACTTCAATATTTTGTTTTATTTGGTCTAAAGTTGTTGCAGCTGATACCGGTGTTGTATTATTATATGTTGCTGTAATTTTTGTTAATGTTCTGCTTTCTTTTATTGATATTGGTTCAACTAATACTAATTTCTTTTGAATACGTTTCATGAAAGATATTTCTCTCATAGCATCATATATATCTATTATATTATCATCGTTTGATACATTTCCTGCCTTAAAATAAATTCCATTTAAATTTGATTCTGTTGTTTGTTTCATTGCTCTAATAATTCTCATAGCATCATATATATCTACTTCTCCATCTCCATTTACATCTCCATATACCAATACTGTATATTTATTTCCATTAGCAATAATTTCTGTTCCTGTTCCAACTTCATTCCCTGTTGAAATACTTTCTATTGTTAGTCCACATTTTTCAAATTCTTCTCTTATCTTAGTTTCTGTTAATTTTTCAGTAGGAGTTTTAAATATAAATGGCAATATAGTCATTCCATCTTCTATAAATATATTATCTAATGCTGTTTCTGGATTATGGTTATATTCTAATATACTTTTTTCATTTATGTTCATCTTTAGAGGTTTTACCGCTTGCATAATTCCATTAGCAGCAATAATTGACGTTGTTATTCCTAGTAAAATAAATCCTTTTTTTGATTTTCTCATACTTTACCCTTCTTCCTTTTGATTATTATTTTTTTCCAGTAGTCGTTTTATTTGTTGTTTTTCTTGTTCCCGTTGTTCTTGCTCCTGTACTTCTAGTTGTGCTGTTTGAATTTTTTGTTCCTGTATTTCTTGTTCCTGTTGTTCTATTACTTCCTGATGTGTTTGTTTTTGTTGCCTTTGGTGCAGGCTTTTCTTCTTCCTCTTCTTCGTCATCCTCATCTTCGTCATTTACTTTTTTGTATATAATAAACATTATAATCCCTACTACTACAATTGCTGCAGCACTAATTACTATTGCTATTAATTTTCCATCTTTTTTGTTTTTTACATTTGTAGCACTTGCTATAGCATTGTTATCTTCTGGTATAGCATTTTCTTCATTTACATTTGTATTTTCTATAGCTGTGTTCTCATCAACTACATTATTATCAACCACATTTCCTATTACATTATCATCAGCTGGCGTTTCATTTACTGTATTATTTTCGTCTGTTTCATCTGGCTTCTCTGTAGTTAAATATCCATGACGAATATATGCTACTCTTCCTTTATATGTAACTCTGTCCCATGCATTATCAGTACTAATTCCTGTTCTTTTTATCTCTTCTCCTTGTTTCAATAATCCTAAAATATTATTTCTATTTTCTGTTGAACAACTTGATCTTACATTTACTGCAGTTGTTGTATATACTGTTGAATTGTCACTTCTAAATGTTGGCTCTGTTGGTTGACTTGGTTGTGATGGTTGTTCTGGTTGTGATGGTTGACTTGGTTGTTCTGGTTGTGATGGTTGTTCTGGTTGTGATGGTTGACTTGGTTGTTCTGGCTGTGATGGTGGGTTTTCTTCTCCACCTGATGGTTTTTCAACAACTATTTTAGTACTATCACTTGTATTAGAAGTTATTGGAATTTTCTCTCCCATATCATCTGATAATTTTGCACTACTTACACTAAAATTTGCAGTTCCCTCTGCAATAGCTGTAAAATTAAATGTAATACTACTAATTGTTGACATATTCACATAGTCCGCATGTATTACTTCTATCCTGTTTCCTAAATTGCTTCCATTTAAAGTATCACTTTGATATTGTACAACTGAATTATTATAATTTAAATTTAATTGTGCTCCTGGAATTGGAGTTGTGAAAGAAACCCTAACAGTTACAGAATCTCCCACTTTAACCTCTGCTGGTGCACTTACACTTATTCCACAGCTCGCTGCATTTACACTTGTCATCCCTATTATTATTAATAAAAATGCAAAAATAAAAATTGATAAAATTTTCTCTTTCATTTGATTATCTTCCTCTCTTTTTTCCTTGTTTTTCTTTGTTTTATACAAATTTTCCCTTTAATTATACATTCTTTTTTATAAATAGTCAACGATTTTTGGAAAGAATTTGTAACTAATTTTTGGAAAAATTTCTATACAATTATATTTACATATTTATAGAAATAGAAGTCTTCTTCTATTAAAGTATAATAAAGAAGAATCAGCATTTTAATACTGATTCTTCTTTATTTATAATTTTTATGTGTCTACATCAAATGTATATGTAATTTCTCTTCCTTTTGTGTCTTTCAAGTATAAGCTGTATGTATACCAATCGTTTGCTCCTTCATTAAGTATCATTCCATTAATTTGATTGATATCGTTAACTACTAATTTAATATCTTTACAAACTAATCTTGCTTCTGAAATATTTTCTACGTTAGGTATTACAATTTTAACTTCTTTTTTATACCAACCATTTTGTTTTAATGTACCTTCTTCTTGGTCAAATAGTCCTGTTTCTGCATTTTTACTTAATACATTTACTTTTGGTGGTTGTGTATTAATCGTAAATCTTACAGTTGTAGTTGCTCCGTCTGGAAGTGTTGCTGTCAATTTGTAATTTCCGTCTGATAATGAAGTTACTCCTGAAATAATTGTGCTTACTACTTCTGTTTTTAAATTAGTTAATTCTCCAGTTCCTCCAAATACAGGTATTATACTTGTTGCAAATTCGTCTCCATCTTTTATAAGTATTGGTTCATCTCCATCGAAGTAACCAATATCTGGTGGATATTCTAGGACTTTTACTGTTATAACAATTTCTGAGCTCTTTAATGAAGCATCGTAAACTGTATATTTTACTGTATATGTTCCTGGTATTTCTGGTCTTATAACCCCATCTCTAACAAGAATAATTCTATTATTTTCATCTGGCATTTCTTCTGATATATCGATTGTTCCTTCAAATGAATTATCTGTTACTCTAAATGTAGGTACTTGGTATCTTCCCTCACCTTTTGTAAATGTTTGTGTTAGAAGACTTTCATCAACAAGAGTAATTGTTGGTGCTGTTGTATCTACAACATTTATTTTTATTTCTTCATAATTTGAATTTCCATTTGTATCTGTTGCTGTATATCTTATTGTTTGGATTCCTGTTTTTCTACTATCAAATCCTGTTATTTCTACTTTTATGTCTTCTGAAGAATCGTAGTTATCTGTAACTACATAATCTGCAACTGGTAATTCTGATCCAGCTTCAACTACTTTTACAGTTCTGTCAATGCTTTCAAATACTGGTGCTGTTGTATCTACAACTTTTATTGTTCTTGATACTTGCTCAGCTGCATTTCCTTCACTATCTGTGTAATTATATGTTACAACATATGTTGCTACTTTAGATGTATCTACTGTATCTCCACCTACTACTGCTATAGCTCCTGCAATTAGATTTCCTTCAAAGTCTTTAATTCTTACAGTTGGTGCTGTATAAGTATCTCTGTTTACTTCTAATGTGATTACTTCATCACTTGTAACTTCGATAACTGGTATGCCAGTTTTCTTTTCAACAGTTACTGTTATTGTTGTTTCTTTATTTAATGCTTTTACTGTTATTGTATTGTCTTGTCCTGCTACTAATGTTCCTTCTAATGTAAATTCTGTTACATTTTCTTCGCTTCCATCATTGTATTTTGCTGTTACT
>CANDIF010000010.1 GCA_947384775.1 uncultured Clostridium sp. | reverse complement strand
TAGACGAATTCCTAGATGAACTAATGATAGATTATGAAAAACTATATAAAGAAAATATAGAACTAAAGAAAAATGCAGAGGAATTGCACAATGATGTTGGACAATATAAAGACATAGAATCAACACTCCAAAATACATTAGTAATAGCACAAAAAACGGCAGATGAAGTTAAAAAGACAGCAGAAAAACAAGCAGAACAGATAATAAAAGATGCTGAGTTAACAGCAAAAGAAAGAACTGCAGGAATAGAGAATGATATAATAGTAAAGGAAAAAGAACTTGCAGAATTAAAGAAAAAATTTGAAGTTTATAAAGCTAAAATGGAATCTTTACTAATTTCACAACTAGAATTAATAAAAGACATTACAGAAGAATAGAATTAAAATAGACGACCTTTAGGTCGTCTATTTTCGAAAGTGGAGGTTTAACATGGATTTTAACACATTAAGAGAAAAGTATAAAACTTTTATATATAAAGATTTTGAAATAACTGAAGATAAAGAAAGTATAAATATTAAATATTATTTTGAAATTCCAGATTTAGCAAAGTTTGAACCTAGCATACAAATAATGAAAAAGGATATAAAATATAAATCAATAGATGATAAATATGTAAAAAATATTGTATTTAGTCTTGGAATGATAGAAGTTATTAGTTATTGGAAATGTGTTTGTGCAGAAAATATAGTTATCGAATGTGGCAATTTAAATGAGGAACAAAAACAATGGTTCAAGAAGTTATATTATAATGGTACAGGGGAATTTAGATATATAAATAATATACATATAGAACAAGAAGAATTTGTTAATTTCATAACAAATGAAAATATCAAATCAATAATTCCTGAATCGATTTCTGAAGATACATTATCAGGATATATAATTCCAGTAGGAGGAGGAAAGGATTCTGTTGTTACACTTGAAAGACTAAAAGAAGATAAAGAAAACAATTACTGCTTAACTGTAGGAGGAAAGGAACCAGTAATTGAATGTTGCAAGATAGCAGGATACGAAGATAATCAGATAATAGAAGTTAAGAGAACTATTGATCCTAATTTATTAAACTTAAACAAAGAAGGATATTTGAATGGTCATACTCCGTTTTCTTCAATACTAGCATTTTTATCATATTTGATAGCATATTTAACAAATAAAAAATATGTTGCCTTATCAAATGAATCAAGTGCAAATGAGAGCAATGTTAAGGGAGAAAATATAAATCATCAATACTCAAAAAGTTTGGAATTTGAGGAAGATTTTAAAAAATATTCAGAAAAATATTTGAAAACAGGTGTAGAATATTTCAGTATTCTGAGAGAGTATAGTGAATTACAAATTGCAGAAATGTTTTCGAAATACAAACAATACCATAAAGTGTTTAAAAGTTGTAATGTAGGAAGCAAAACCATACCGTGGAAATGGTGCTGTAATTGTCCAAAGTGCTTATTTGTATATATTATATTAAGTCCATTTTTAACTCCTAAAGAATTAATAGAAATATTTGGAGAAAATGTATTTGAAAAACAAGAATTATTAGAAATTTTTAAAGGATTATGTGGCTATGGTGAAATAAAACCATTTGAATGCGTTGGAACATTTGAAGAAGTGAACTATGCAGTAAACAAGGCAATAGAACAATATGGTGCTTCTGAACTTCCATATTTATTAAAATATTATAAGGAGAAAATAAAAAAATGAGGATGCGAAGCAAGCCTTGGGCTAAAGAGGAATTAAATGAAAGCAAAATATATATACAAAATCCAGAAAAGTATAAAGGAAAATGGAGAGAAAATTTTATAAAAGATAATAATCCAATTCATTTAGAATTGGGATGTGGTAAAGGATATTTTGTAAAAACTGCAGCACTTGAAAATTCAGATATAAATTATATAGCAGTAGATTTAGTTGATGTAATATTGGGTGTGGCAAATAGAAAGATTTTGGAAGAATTTGATGGTAAAGAAATAAATAATATAATCTTAGTAAGATATGATGTAGAGGAAATTGATAAGATTTTTGATAAGAGTGACAGAATAGAAAGGATATATATTAACTTTTGCAATCCTTGGCCAAAACCAAGACATAAAAAAAGAAGACTGACACACACAAAGCAACTTGAAAAATATAAAAAATTTTTAAAAGAAAATGGAGAAATATATTTCAAAACAGATGATGATGAACTATTTAAGGAAAGCTTAAAGTACTTCAAAGAGGCAGGTTTTGAAACTATAAAAACAACAATGGATTTAGAAAGCGAACCAGAGTTTTGGAACAACATAGAAACAGAACATGAAATCAAATTCAAAAGCCAAGGAATAAAAATCAAAGCAGGGATTTTTGCTTCAATAAATTAATCTATTATTAAATCAAATAAATATAATAAAATTTATTTAGAATTTCTATGAACATGAAGGCGACAAATGAGCTGAATAATTTTATTATATTTATTTGACAAACGAACAGATGAATAAATATCATAAATTTCACAAAAACACTTTAAAAATTGAAAAAAATAATATAAAATATTATGAGAAAGAAATGGGTGAATTTATGAAGAAAAAATGGGAGTATTATGACATAGATGAAAATATGGTAGAAAATATAATGAAAAAACATAATATATCTCGCTTAATAGCACAAGTATTAGTAAACAGAGGAATTGTTGAAGAAAAAGAAATACAAGTATTTTTAAATCCAACAAGAAATGATTTTACAGATCCATTTTTGATGAAAGATATGGACAAGGCAACAGAAAGAATTATAGAAGCAATAAATAAAAAAGAAAAAATTATTATATATGGAGATTATGATGTAGATGGAATAACTAGTATAACAGTGCTAAAAAAATTTCTAGAAGAAAGAGGAATAGAAGTAGATAGCTATATTCCAAATAGACTAGAAGAAGGATATGGATTAAATAAAGAAGCAATAAAACAAATTTCAGATAACAAATACACTTTAATGATAACAGTTGATTGTGGTATTTCTGGAATAGAAGAGGTAGAACTTGCAAATAAGTTAGGAATAGAAACGATAATCACAGATCATCATGAGCAAGCAGATATTTTACCAAATGCATATTGTATTATAGATCCAAAAAAGAAGGATGATACATATCCATTTAGAGGTTTAGCTGGCGTTGGAGTAGTATTTAAACTGATACAAGCAATTTCAATAAAATTAGAATTAGATGCAAAAGAATATTTAAAATATTTAGATATAGTTTGTGTTGGAACAATATCTGATATTGTTCCATTAGTAGATGAAAATAGAACAATTGCAACTTTAGGATTGAAATTAATAAAACAAACAAGAAATATCGGACTTAAAGAATTAATAATTGCATCAGGGAATAAAGAAATAAATTCAACTACTATATCATTTGGAATAGCACCAAGAATAAATGCTTCTGGTAGAATGGGAAAACAAATGGAGGCATTAGAGTTGTTTTTAACAAAAGACATTTCAGAGGCAAAAAAGATTACGCATAAATTGAATGAATATAATCTTGAAAGGCAAGAAACTGAAAAAAGAATATATGATGAAGTTATAGAATTAATCAATAAAGAGAACATGTTAGAAAAAAATACAATTGTATTAGGCTCAAAAAATTGGCATCACGGGGTAATTGGAATAGTGGCATCAAAAATTACAGAAAAATTTTTCAAACCAACAATTTTAATTTGCTTTGAGGATGAGATAGGAAAAGGCTCAGGCAGAAGTGTTCCGGGATTTGATTTACATGGGGCACTAAGCAAATGCACAGATGTGTTAGAAAAATATGGTGGACATGAAATGGCAATAGGTTTAACAGTATCTGAAGAACAGTTTGAAGCGTTTGGAGATAAATTTGAACAAATAGCAGAATACGAAAACATAAAGGAAATACAACCAGTTATTAAAATAGACAGTCAATTAACTGTTAAAGATATGGATAAAAAATCAATAGAACAGATAAAACTATTGGAACCATTTGGAGAACAAAATAAACAACCAATATTTATATATAAGAATTTAAAGATAGATTCAATAAGAACATTATCAGAAGGAAAGCACTTAAAATTAAATTTAAAAGATGGAAATTTTACACTAAATGCAATAGGATTTAATTTAGGAGATTTAGCAGATGAATTTTTGATGGGAGATAAGGTTGATGTTGTTGGAACTTTAGAAATAAACAAATTTAATGGAATAGAAACAATACAAATGAATTTAAGAGATATAATGAAATCAATAAAGACATAAACGAAGGGATTAGTGAAGCCTATGCAAGAAGAAAAAACAATTAATGATTTAATGAAAAAGCTTAAATCTAATAAGAGAAGATATAACACAAATTTAATTTTAAAAGCATATAAATATGCAGAAGCACATCATAAAGGACAAAAAAGGGTTTCCGGAGAAGACTATATTATACATCCACTAGCAGTAGCATATATACTAGCAGATTTACAATTAGATGATGCAACAATATGTGCAGCACTTTTACATGATGTGGTAGAAGATACACCAGCTACGAATGAAGATATCATTAAAAATTTCAGCCAAGAAATTGCAGATATGGTGGCTGGAGTTACAAAATTAAGTAAAATAAGATATGTAACAATAGAAGAACAACAAGTAGAAAACTACAGAAAAATGTTTTTAGCCATGGGAAAAGACATACGCGTAATTTTAATAAAATTAGCAGATAGATTGCATAATATGAGAACACTGTCTAGCTTAAAAAGAGATAGGCAAATAGCTAATGCAAAGGAAACAATGGAATTATATGCACCACTTGCCAATAGATTAGGTATATATTCATTAAAATGGGAGCTTGAAGATTTGGCTTTTAGATATTTATACCCAGAGGAGTATAGAGAATTAGTATTAAGCATTGAAAAGAAAAGAGAAGAACGTATTAAATTTATAGATAGTATAACAGAGGAAATACGAAAAGAATTAAAACGAGTTAAAATTGTTGCAGAAATAACAGGAAGAGCAAAACATTTTTATAGTATATATAGAAAAATGCAAAGAGATAATATTACGATAGATCAAGTTTACGATTTATTTGCACTTCGTATAATTGTGAATTCTGTAAAAGACTGTTATGCAGCTCTCGGAGTAGTCCACGATTTATATACACCAATGCCAGGAAGATTTAAGGATTATATATCTGTACCAAAACCAAATATGTATCAATCAATACATACTACATTAATAGGTCCAAATGGAACTCCATTTGAAGTTCAAGTTCGTACATGGGAAATGCATAAAATTGCAGAATTTGGAATTGCTGCCCATTGGGCATATAAAGAAGCAAATAGATTTAAAAAATCAAATGTTATAGTTCAAGATGATAAACTAGCATGGCTTAGGGAAACACTAGAATGGCAAAAAGAAATGCAAGACCCAGATGAATTTTTAAAAACATTAAAAACAGAATTATTTGAAGATGAAGTTTATGTATTTACACCAGTAGGTGAAATAAAAACGCTTCCGAGAGATTCTACTCCAATAGATTTTGCATATGCAATACATGCAGAAGTTGGACATAAAATGGTAGGATGCAAAATAAATAGTAAGATGATGCCAATTGTAACACCATTAAAAAGCGGAGATATAGTAGAAATTATAACATCAGATACATCAAAAGGACCAAGTAGAGATTGGTTAAAATTAGTAAAAAGCTCAAGTGCTAAAACAAGAATTCAACAATGGTTTAAAAAGACAGAAAGAGAAGAAAACATAGAAAAAGGCAAGGAAATATTAAATAAAGAAATAAAGAAATTGGGAATGCAACATAATGATCTTTTGAAACCTGAATGGATACAAATAGTGTTAAATAGATATAACTATAATACAGTTGAAGATATGTATGCAAATGTAGGATTTGGAGGAATATCTCCAAATAAAATTCTAACAAGATTATTGGAAGAATACAAAAAAGAACATCAAGAAGCAGTGATAGAAGAAAAAATTCAGGAATTGATAACGGAAAAAACAAGAAAACCAAAGGCTCCAAAATCAGGAGTAATTGTTAAAGGAGTAGACAATTGTTTAGTAAAATTTTCAAAATGTTGTAATCCAGTGCCAGGAGATGATATAATAGGGTATGTAACAAAAGGAAGAGGAGTGTCAATACATAGAAAAGATTGTACAAATATAGAAGACTTATTATCAGAAGAAGAAAGAATTATAGAAGTAGAATGGTATGAAGATAAAGCTCCAACTGTATATAATGTAGATGTAGAAGTGCTGGCAAACGACAGAACAGGACTTTTAGCAGATGTTGTTAAAGAAATAACAAACTTAAAAATAAATATAATGGGAGTAAACACTAGAACTAATAGAGATAGAATTGCTACAATATATGTAACGTTAGAAGTTCAAAACACAGAACAATTGAATAAAGTAGTAAAACAAATAAGAAAAATTGATAGCGTGTATGAGGTTACAAGAAAAAAATAAGTTAGGAAGGAAAAAGCAATGATACTAAAGAGAATAAAAGTTGATGTAGGAACAATGCTTGGAGAAAACTGCTACATAATTCAAGATGAGAAAAATAAAGAAACAATGGTTATTGACCCAGGAAATCTGACAGAAGAATTAAGTGAAATGTTAGAGGCTTTGGGTGCAAAACTTAAATATATAGTGCTAACACATTGTCATGCAGACCATATTAGTGGAGCAGAAAAGATAAAGCAAAAATATGGTGGAAAAATATTGATACATAGAGAAGATGCTGAAGGATTAAAAAAACCAGAAATAAACTTAGGATACTATATAGGATTAAATGACGACATAAGAATTACTGCAGATTCACGTTTAAATGATGGAGACTTACTACATATAGATGATTTAGAATTTAAAGTAATATATACACCAGGACATACAAATGGAAGTATATGCCTTTATTGCGAAAAAGAAAAATTATTATTTTCAGGAGATACTTTATTTAGAGGTGCATGGGGAAGAACAGACTTACCAACAAGTAGCTTCGAGAATGTAATAAATTCAATAACAAATAAATTAATGGTTTTGCCAGCAGATACAATAGTGTATCCGGGGCATGGAAAGTCTACAATGATACAAGAAGAAAAACCAATATATTTGGAGATGAGACAAAAAGAATGGGAATAATAAAATTGCTATTCACATTTGTACAATTAAAACACCATCCATTTTGATGGATATTCGATTAATACAGTTGTTTAAAAATTTAAAAATGAATATCCACGTGGAGCTAATTAAGAATAAGAACTATAATAAAAGGAGGAAATTATGCAAAGAACAGAACCAAAAACATTATCAGGATTTATGGAATTACTACCAAATGAGCAAGTTTTATTTAATCAAATGAAAGAGAAAATTCAAAAAACATATGAAAGGTTTGGATTTTTACCAATAGATACACCAGTAATAGAAAGTACAGATGTACTTTTAGCAAAAGCTGGTGGAGAAACTGAAAAGCAACTATACAGTTTTACAAAAGGTGATAGTGATTTGACACTAAGATTTGACTTAACAGTACCACTAGCAAAATATGCATCATTGTATACAAACAATTTAAGTTTTCCGTTTAGAAGATATCAGATTGGAAAAGTATATAGAGGAGAAAGAGCTCAAAGAGGAAGATTTAGGGAGTTTTATCAATGCGATATAGATGTTATAGGAGATGGTGAATTAAACATAATAAATGATGCAGAAATTCCAAGTATAATCTATGAAACTTTTAAGGAATTAGGATTAGATAATTTCACAATAAAAATAAATAATAGAAAAATATTAACAGGATTTTTTGAAGAACTTGAACAAAAAGAAGATGCTGTAAACATAATGAGAATAATAGATAAGATAGAAAAAATTGGAGAAGAAAATGTAAAAAGTGAGCTAAGAGAACTAGGAGTTCCAGAACAAGCAGTAAGTAAAATAGTAGAGTTTATAAGAATTAATGGAACAAAAGATGAAAAGTTAGATAAATTAAAGAAATTAAATGTAAAAAATGAAATGTTTAATGAAGGTGTACAAGAACTAACAGATGTTATAAATTATATTAGACTATTTAATGTACCAGAGCAATATTTTGATATAGATATAAGTATAGCAAGAGGTCTTGACTATTATACAGGAACAGTATATGAGACATTTTTAAATGAACACAAAGGAATAGGAAGTATTTGCTCAGGTGGTAGGTATAGCGATTTAGCAGGATACTATACAGATAAAAAATTACCAGGAGTAGGAATATCAATAGGATTGACACGTCTATTCTTTGTGCTTAATGATATAGGACTAATAAAAGCAGACAAAAAATCAATATCAGAAATTTTAATAATATCAATGACAGAAGACTTAAAACCAGCAATAGAAACTGCCAATACTTTAAGAAAAGCAGGGATTAATACGGAAATTTATTTTGACAACAAAAAAATGAAAACACAGTTCAAATATGCAGATAAGTTGAAAATTCCATATGTAATAGTCATAGGAGAAGATGAAATAAAGACTGGAAAATTAACAATAAAAAATATGGAAACAGGAGAACAAGAACAAAAAACGGTAGAAGAAATAATTAGTATATTTTAAATATTGGAAGGAATGTGAAAAATGGATAGACAAAGAGGATTTGAAATAGCAAAGGGATTTGAAAATTGTAATATTAATTTGCCATTAAGAAAAACTAGATGTTCAGCGGGATACGATTTTGAAGCTGCTGAAGATACAATTATACCAAGCTTTAAGAAAGGTGCAAAGCCGACTTTAGTAAAAACAGGGATAAAAGCATATATGAAAGAAGACGAAGTTTTGATATTAGCTAATAGAAGTTCTAATCCAGGTAAAAAAGGACTAGTAATGGCAAATAGTATAGGAGTAATAGATAGTGACTACTACGGAAATCCAGATAATGACGGACATATAATGTTTTCATTCTATAACATAAAAGAAGAGGATGTTCAGATTAAAAAAGGTGATGCCATAGGACAAGGAATATTTCAAAAATTTTTAACAATAGATGATGATAATGCTACAGCAGAGAGAACAGGTGGATTTGGTTCAACAAGTGAATAAAAATGAAAGAGGGGTAAACAAATGAAAAATCAAAGAGGAGCAATAGCATTAGTAACACTTGGAACAGTAATTTTTATGCTTGCATTTTTGCTAAGTTCATTTGTTATAATTCAAAATAGAATGCAATCACAAGCAGAAATAAAAAAAGAAACAGCGGATTTATACGGAAAGAAAATGAATAACAGGGAAGCAATATATCAAAATTATTTTGCAACAGAGACAGAGAGTGTACCAATAACAAATGCAGATCAATTACTTAGTATTGGTTCTAACAAAGAAATAGTAGTAAATGGAAAAATTTATAAGTGCTCAGCAGATAAAAATTACATTTTAAAGGATAATATATATTTTGATGTAGAGAAGTATATAACAAAGTATGCAAATAAGTTTGGAGAATACACAGTAAATAATCTTCAAGGACTTATAGAAGTTAATGTAACTACAGTTACATGGATTGGAATAAATGAACTTAGAGCACAGGGACTTTTAACAGGCACATTTAATGGGCAAAACTTTGAAATAAATGTAAAAACAGAAAAAGGAAATTTAATATATAATGCAGAAAGAAATTATTCTGTGTTAGGAATTTAAGAATAAAACTATAAAATATAAAACTCCGTTATAGTATGTAAATTACTATAAGGGAGTTTTATATTTTACAATAAATTCAATTATTTGCTTAACATTTGACTTTCAGCTTTTTGAATCATTTTTTTTACCATGTTACCACCGATTCTTCCAGCGTCTTTTGCAGATATATCACCATTATATCCGTTCTTTAAGTTAACACCAACTTCGTTTGCTACTTCATATTTGAACTGATTTAAAGAGTCTTTAGCTTCTGGTACTAATGTTCTGTTTGAGTTTGAGTTTGCCATTTTCATTTCACCTCCTAGAATATGAAATTATCTTGAAAAGCAATTCAAAGCTTTTTCAATATTTAGAATGTGCAAAATTCTGAAAAATAAACTAGAAATTTTTTACAAAAAACGCAATATTACAGGAATATTACAATCATATTACAAATTCAGAAAAGTGTTGTTTTTTTGAAAATTTTGTTGTAAAATAAAAAATAAATAAAATGATAATAGGAGGAGTTGCGTTATGTCATCAAACCCAATGCAAAGAAAAGTAAAAAATTCATTTCTTTTAGGAATGTTTATAATGTTATTAGTGGCTTTATTAATAGGAATGCTACTATTTATGGTTATAGTAAAACCAATGTTAAATAAAAAGAAAGCAGAAGAAGGAATTCAATATGCAACAGTATATCAGTTAAAATCAAGTGTAAAATCAGGAAATGAAATTACTGGTCCAATGTTACAAAAAGTAACTTTGCCAGTTACAAGCCTTCCTTCTGATAAAAAATTAGCTGAAAAATATGACGAAAGATTACAAAAAAATGTAGACATAGGATTAGGAGAAGAAAATATAGCAAAAATTAATCTAGATGCAGGAACAATTTTGAGTAGCTCAGTATTAACAACAATGAAAGATGTTGATAAATCATGGAGATTAGTAGAATATAACATGATAACACTTCCAACAATGCTTGAATTTGGAGATACTATAGATGTCAGAGTAGCATTTGCGAATGGACAAGATTTAGCTGTTGTAGTAAATAAACAAGTACAAGAAATAAATGGAAATACAATTACATTATTATTAACAGAAGAAGAAATAATAATGATGAACAGTGCTATTATTGAAGCATATATAATGCCATCAACAAATCTTTATGTAGCTAAATATTCATCAGAAGTAGTTCCTGAAGATCATGGGGAAATTACAGCAACATATATGCCTACAGCACAAGCTGCAACGCTATTAGTAAATAATCCAAATATTTTAAAAGAAGCAAAAGAAAACTTCAATGCGAGATATTCAAAAAATGGTGAATTCAGAAATAATATTAATGAAATAGCACAAAGATACGAAGAAGCAAAAGATTTAAATATAGAAGCAGGAGTACAAAAACAAATAGAAGCAGCAAGAACAGCAAGAGAAGAATACTTATCAGGAATGTCAGGATATTAATAAGTTTAAACAAAAAGAAGATACATAGGGAGGAAAAAACTTGAAAAAGATAGGTTTTATAGGAGCATATGATAAAACTAACATGTTAATATATCTCTCAAAAATTTTTGTGGAATCTGGATTTAAAGTGTTAGTAATAGATACAACAATATTACAAAAATCAAGATATACTATACCTGCAATATCTCCAAGCAAATGTTATATAACTTCGCATGAAGGAATAGATGTTGCAATAGGATTCGAAACAATTGATGAAATTAAACATTATGCAGGTGTTCAAGAATTAGATTATGATTATATATTAATGGATATCGACCAAAATGAAAAAATAAAAGATTTAGATATAAAGAACAACGATGCAAACTATTTTGTTACAGGTTTTGATGATTATTCATTAAGAAGAGGATTAGAGATAGTAGGAAAAAATGAAGAAAAAATACAAATGTCAAAGATATTATTCTCTAAACATATGGAGAAAACAGAAGAAGAATATTTGAACTTTTTATCATTCTACTATGCAATTGAATGGACAAAAGGAAAGATATATTTTCCTTTTGATGAAGGTGATGAATCTATTATTATAGAAAATCAAAGATCTGCAAGAATAAGCTTTAGAGAATTAAGCCTACAATATAAAGATGGATTAATGCAATTAGTTGAAGAAATAGCACCAGAAATCAAAGGTGGAACAGTAAAGAAAATGTTTAAAAATATATAACATAAGATAGAGAGGAGAAAAAAGATGTCTGTTATAACATTTTGGGGAAATGGCAAAGTAGAGACAGCTCAAACAACATCAATGGCAGGAATTGCAACACAACTAACGGTAGAACACAATTACAAAATCCTATTGATAAACACAAAATATAATGATTCAAGCTTGGAAGAATGTTTCTGGAAACAAACTACAAGTATGAAACAAACAGACTTAGAAACAGGTATAACAGGATTGATAAAAGCAATATCAAGTAATAAAGCAACACCAGAAGTAATCACAAATTATACTAGGGCAGTTTTTAAAGACAGATTAGAAGTATTGACAGATGGAAATATTTTACAAGACACATATGATAAACAAAAAACATATATGAAAAATATTGTGAAAATAGCAAAAAAAGCATATGATTTGGTTTTTGTGGATTTAGAAGGAAGTATAGAAGAACCATTTGTACAAGAAATGATTGGAGAGTCAAATTTAGTTGTAGTTAATATAACACAAAGAGAAAAGATAATTAAAGAACTTGTAAATATCCAACAAACGAATAGTTTATTAAACAAAAACAATGCTATGTTTTTAATGGGAAAATATGATAAAAACTCTAAGTTCAATGCTAAAAATGTTGAAAGAACATATAGACTAAGAGATGTAGTAGGAATACCGTATAATACCTTATTTTTTGAAAGCGCTAATGAAGGAGGCTTAGCCGACTTCTTTACACAATACAGAAAACTAAAGCCAACACATCCACAAGCAAATCTTATAAATTCAATGGAAGAGTTTTCAGAAAAGATGATTTATAGACTAAAAGAATTGCAAATGCAAGCTCAAATGCAAACTTAAATGAAGAAAGAAGGAGGAATCCTGAACAATGAATATAGTTTTAATGCTTGGAGTTATAGCCGTAGCAGCAATATTAATTGTATATGCAGTAAGAAAAAATAAAAATGCAGAAGTCGAAGAAAAAGTAGTTGATGAAAAATCATATACAATAGATGCTATGATGGATTTTATAAAAAATAGATTAGATGAAATAACAAAAGTAAACTTATATGATATAGGATTATCAGAAGAAGAATTAAAAAGAAGAAAAGCTAAAAAGTATGAATTAAGAAAAGCCTTAAAAGGCTGTACATATGGAGATGTTAATGATAAGAAATATGTTAAAGAATTAATATATGATTTATTATATAAAGAATATGGTGTAAATGAAATTAATATATCAAAGGCAATTTCTTTTGATATACCATCACTACTTACAGCACAGGATAAGTTTGATATAATAATGCATATGTACAAGAAAGATTTTGGCTACGAATCTTTAACACAGATGATAAAAAAATATAATTTAGCAGTTGAAAAATATATAGACGGAGATTCAAAACCTTCATATGTTATAACATCACAAGAAATTGATGAAATATATGAAAAAGAAAATTTTACATTAGATTTTGCAGATAAACTATCAGTAGTAACGCAAAGAATATATCAATATTACAAGGGATACAGTAGTATTGATGAAGTAAGAGATATGAATATAGATGGTGTATCTGGTGGTGTATCTGGTTTACCAGAAAGCTTTTTAAGCCAAGTTGCACAAACAGATGGAGACTACTTATCACAAATATCTGAAAATAAAGTTCCTAGAGCATGTGATAGTATTTGGATATTCTTCCAAGGTAAATCTATAAGACTAGCATTCCTTTCTTTTGGAAAAGAAAGTGAACTAAAAAGAGTATGTCAAAACATATATAAATACAATAATCCAGGACAATTGTCAGATACAAATGGTTATAAAATTAATGAGATGAAGGATGGTTCCAGAGTCGTTGTTGTTAGACCAAGTATGTCTGAAACATGGGCTTTCTTCGTAAGAAAGTTCGACGTTAAAAGGGCAACACTAGAACAAATAATTACAGTAGAAGGAAAAGAAAACGCAATAGACCTTTTAAAATACCTAGTAAAAGGTGCCAGAGTAATAGCACTTACAGGAGAACAAGGTTGTGGTAAGACAACAATGCTTATGGGTATGATTGAAAACATATATGATACAATGAACTTACGTATCACAGAAACAGCTTTCGAGTTGCACTTAAGAAAAATTTATCCAACAAGAAATATACTATCAATGCGTGAAACAGAGACAATATCAGGACAACAATGTTTGGACGTTCAAAAGAAGACTGATGGTAGTGTTAATATAATCCGGAGAGGTTGCAACAGACCCCGTAGCATCTTGGATGATACAATCTGCACAGGTTGCATCTAAATTCACATTATTTACTCACCACGCTAAGACATTTCCAAACTTAATAACAGCACTTAGAAACTCAATGTTAAGAACAGGAGCTTTCTCTGATGAAAAAACTGCAGAAGAGCAGGTTGTAAGTGTATTAAACTTTGATATACACTTAGTAAAAGACTTCAGAGGAAGAAGATATATAGAAAGAGTAACAGAATGTATTCCAATTGAAGATAATGAAGATTATACATATGATTATAGAAATGAAAAAACAATGGAAGGTAAAATTGAAAAATTCATGGATAATGCAACAAGATACTTCCATAAAGTTACTAACAGAGAAATGTATAAATATCAAAATGTAATGGAATATCATAACGACGCATATGTGCTAACAAATAAACTTTCAGAGCAAAATATAAAAGAAATGAGAAACAACATGAATGAAACAGATGCAGTAGAATTTGACAAATTTATTGAAAGAAACTGGGGAAAGACAACAAAAAAAGTAACTAGAAGTTAAGAGGTGAAAACCAAATGAATAATCAAGCAATTTTTTACTTGATGGGTATTGCTGGAGGAGGATTTGTTGCTATAATAGTTGCATATTTGATTATCCGAAAAGCACTTGATAAAGGTGATAGAAAAAGGATAAGACAATTAAGAGAAGGAACATCAAGCAAAAATTATTCAGCAGATGTAATATATCAAAGGTTATACAACACATATAATAAAATACCATTTATAAAAAGATACTTGAAGAAAATAAGAAGAAAACTAGAAATTATACATATGCAAGATGAATACAAGACTAGAAAACAAGCATCTCAAATAATTACAAAAGCTATATGTGTAATAATTCCATTAACATTTATAATATTAATGCTTACAAAAGGAGATATGCTACTAAGAATAATATTACTATTGATGGAAGTGTTTTTAACAGAAACATTAATGACAGGAAGTATAGATAAATTAGATACTAAATTATTAAAACAACAAGTTGATTTCTTTGCAGAAATAAGACATGCTTACCATGAGTATAACATGGTAGAAGAAGCTATATATGAGGTTTCACAAAATGATGAATTAGAGGTATCTGTACAAGGACAAAAAATATATGAAATATTAATTTCTGATGATCCAGAAAGTGAACTTGAAAAGTATTATGATGTTGCACCAAATAGCTACTTGAAAGAATTCGCAGGAGTATCATATTTAACAAGAGAATTTGGTGATAGAACATTAGATAATGGTTCATCACTATACTTAAAAAACTTAAATAATATTACACAAGAAATGCAAATGGAAATATTAAAAAGAGATAAATTAGACTATGTTTTCCAAAGTTTATCTATAATTGCAATATTACCAGTTTTATTCATATCACCATTAAAAAATTGGTCAATTAGTAATTTCTCATTTACAAAACAATTTTATGATGGAAAATTAGGTCTATATGTACAAATTGCATTATTAATGTTAACATTTCTTTCATATATACTAATAAGGAAAATAAAAGATACAGGTTCTATAAAAAATGAATATAAAGACCCAAATAAAGTATGGCAAATGAAATTGTATAATAATCCTATAGGAAAGAAAGTAATAGATTTATTTATACCAAAGAAAAATAGTAAACAGCATAGAATGCTTACAAAACTTATGAAAGAATCTGCATACAAACAAAAAATGCAAACATTCTATGTAAATAAAATTGCAATATGTATTGCAACAGCGATACTAACAATGTGCTTATTCAGCTTTGCTCATAAAACAGCAATAAACTATGTATATACAGAACCTACAGCAGATTATAGTGCATTCGGCTCTTTGACAGAATCAGAAGAGAAAAAAGGAATGCAGGTAACAGAAGCGCACAATTTAATAATAGAAAAAATAAAAGGTAATAAAAAAATAACAAAAGAAGAAATTCAAACATATATACGCAAAAATTCAGAATTTTATGCAGAAGCAACAGATGCAGAAATAGAAATAGCAGCAGACAAAATCCACAGTAAATTAGGGATAATTAATAAAGAAGGATTTAAATGGTTTGAATTGTTAATATCATTTATATTTGGATATGTAGGATACTGTGTTCCAGTATGGTTATTGATGTTCCAAAAAACGTTAAGAAAACTTGAAATGGAAAATGAGGTAATGGAATATCAAACAATAATCCTGATGCTAATGAAAATTGAGAGAGTAAATGTTGAGATGATATTAGAGTGGATAGAAAGATATTCAAACATATTTAGAGAACCAATTACAAAATGTGTTAATAACTATGAAGCAGGAGCATGGGAAGCACTAGAACAATTAAAGGATGAAATAGCATTCCCACAATTAGAAAGAATAATAGAAAGTATGCAATCAGCAGTTGAAAAAATACCAATTTCTGAAGCATTTGACGAATTAGATAATGAAAGAGAATATTACCAAGCAAAAAGAGAAGAATCAAACCAAAGATTAATAAGTAGAAAAGGAATGATAGGTAAAGTTATAGGATTTGCACCAATGGTAGTTCTTTTCGTTGGATATTTAATTGCACCATTAATTATCATAGGATTATCATCAATGGGAGAAACATTCTCTATGTTGCAAACAGGTATATAAAAGGAGAAGAATATGGATAATGCAACAAAAGCAATATTAATATCAGGTGGAATATTACTTGCACTATTAGTTTTAAGTGTTATGGTTGCTATGTTCAACAATATACAGCAAATGGAAGAAGCAAAAGATAGAAAAGAAGTTATTGCAGAAATTAACGAGTGGAATGCAGAATGGGAAGCATACAATAAAAAAGTAATGTATGGTTCAGATATTCTTACTGTAGTAAATAAAGCAGCAGAAGTAAATCACAAATTTGGAAAAGATTCACCATATACAGTAACAATAATTGTTAATGGAATAGATATAAATACAGAACTAGAACAAAATAAACTTTCAATATTTAAATGTGAAAACATACATTACAATGAAAATACAGGATATGTAGATAGTATGACATTTAAATTTATTAGAAAATAAAAAGGATTGATATTATGGAGAATGCAACAAAAGCTATAATTATTGCAGGTGGAATTTTGTTAGCAATACTAGTCTTATCAATAGGAGTAACAATTTTTATCACACATAGTGATACAGCAGATGCACTAACAACAAGATGGTCAACAGTTGAGTTAAATAAATATAACAGCAGTTTTCAAGTATATGAAGCAAGAACAGATGTTACAGCACAGGATATTGTATCATTAGTTAGTTTATCTCAGCAAAGAGATGAGGCTATAGCTGTTTATGTTAGAACAACAACAGGAAGTGTGAAAGGAAATAATAATTTAACATCCTGGAATAAAAACAAGTTAAATCAATTTTTAAGTGACCATATACTAACAACTGTTAAATCAGGTGATTCTACAATAAACAAAAATACATTTTCATATGTGGCAAATTCTATAAAATATGATAATGAAGGTAAAGTGTGTGAAATATCATTTAAAGAAAATTAAATATATTTTATAACTAAACACATGGAGGAGTACATGAAAAAATTAATACTATTTATGTTTATACCACTACTTATAATGTTATTCTCAGCAATTGGACTAGCAATGAATTTGAAAACAACAAGTGAAAGTGTAAATAAAACCAATAAAGAATATGAATATTATTTAAATAAAGAAATTTATGGAACAGAAGTTACATCACTTATGAATAAAGCAATAAATGAAAATGAAAAAAATAAAATTGCAAAAGACGAAAAAGGATATTATATAGATGATGCTAAAGACAGCATAAGAATAGAACTTAAAATGATAAGTGTAGAAAAAACTTATGCAATGGAAGAAATAAATAATCATGATATGAATCAATTTTTAGAAAATTTCAATTTAATAAAATTTAGATGTACATCTATTGAATATCACAAAAAAACAGGAAAAATAAGCAGAATGATAATTGAACAAATTGAATATTAAAAAACTAAAAAAATACAAAAAAATAAACGACAAAAAGTTTGAAAAACATACAAAATATGATATAATATAATTATATTTTAAAAATTAATATACTGTTTTTAAAATTCTGGCGAAGAAATTTCCAGATTACAAATAAAGAAAAAAATAAAAAAGATACTAAGGAGGTGAAGGCAAATGGAGAATGCATCAAAAGCTTTAATTATAGCTGGTGCTATATTAATTTCAATTTTGCTAATAAGTGTAGGTGTTTTAATAATGAATTCAACAGGTGATACAACAAAATCAGTAGAAGACAGTGCAGGACAAATAGCAATAAGAACATTCAACTCTAATTTTACACCATATTTAGGAGAACACCAAACTGCAAGTCAAATTCGTGCATTAGTTTCAGCAGTTAATGCAAGTAATGCAAAAGACAGCGATCAAGAACATCAAATTACATTAGAGCCTGCAGATATAAATAAAACTTTAAAATCTTCTAAAAAATATACAGTAGAAGCTGATTATGACAATGGATATATTAGCAAAATAACTATAAAAGCAGAAACAACAGGTAAATAGATATACATAAAAGGATAAGCGAAGAGCTTATCCTGAACCTAGAGCATAATTAAATTATGCTTTAAGTTGAGGATAACTCATTTTTAAACTTAAAGAAGGAGGGATATATGTTATGGAAAATGCAGTAGATGCATTGAAAATGGCTTTTGCAGTATTTGTATTTGTAGTAGCACTATCCATAACAATGCACTCTTTCACAAGTGCAAAAGATACAGCAGATAGTATATTATGGCATTCTGATAAAACTAATTATTATGAATGGGTAGAAAGTGGAAGTCAGATTAAAGGAAGAGAAGTAAGTAAAGATGCCATAATAGCAAGTCTATACAAAAAACAATCAGATACCTTTATAATAGTAAACAAAAGCTCAACAGAAAAGTATATATTCAATTATACTGGTAAAGTAACAGAAATAAAAGGTAGCTCAAAAAAAATAATAGATACAAATGAAGTTGCAAATGCTAATTATTTAATAAACTTTGTAAATAATAAACTAAACGATAGAGATACATATTATGAAAATATAGTAGAAGTAACTAACAAAGGAAGCCTTGGGGGAGAATATGTAATGGGAGATGACGGAACAAAATTACAAATAACTCAAGGAGATAATAAAGTTATTGTGACGTATACATTAAAATAAATAGGAGGTAAAATAATATGTCAGATACATTAATAACAATAATAACAATGACAGCAATACTTGTAATAATGTTTATGATACCAAGCGTATTTACAGCAAATCAAAATGATGAAATAGCAGAAAGTGCAACAAAAGCATTGGTTGAAGAATTTGTAAACAAAGAGGCAACTCAAGGGAAGATTACTTCTAGTGATTATGATGAATTTTTAAGAGCACTAGATGCAACAGGAAATAGTTTTGAAATAGATATGCAAGTTCAAGTATTTGGAGACAATCCAGGTGTAAAAGGTTCAGCAACAACAGCATTAAATGTAGTAGGAGAAAATTTAACTCATACAGAATATAATAACACAATTTTAAATAAAATAAACTCAGAAGGACAATATATGTTAACCAAAGGAAGCTACTTTATAGTGTCTGTAAAAAATACAAATGTAACATTAGGAAAACAATTACAACAATTTTTCTACCAAATAGTAGGAAAGAAAACAGCTACTATAGATGTAAATGCAGCAGCCTTAGTATCAGTAACAGGAGTAAAATAAAACTAAATAAAATTAAAGTATGGGCGTTGTGTATAAAACAAGCCCATATATATTATAAAAAATAAAAAGTAAATGAGGTTTTTTTATGACAGATACACTAATGGAAATAATTGGGATATTTTTAGCAGTTTTAATAATGTTTATTTTTCCAGTAGTTGCAGTTGCAAGTCAACACGATGAGATAGCACAAACAACGGTAGAAACAGCTGTCGCAGATTTCGTAAATACAATAGCAGAAAAGGGAAAAGTAACAACATTTGATTATAATCAATTAGTTCAAAAAATCAGTGCAACAGGAAATAATTTTGATATTCAAATTGAACTACAACTTTTAGATGATAACCCAGAAAGAAAAACAGTAATTACAAATAAAAATACAAAAGGAGAAACGTTATATTATTCTATATATACAGAAAATATAACAGCTAAAATTTTAGATGAAATAAAAAACAACGAAAATGGAGAATATAATTTAAAAAAAGATGATTATATTGTGGTAACTGTAAAAAATACGAATGTAACAATTGGTACACAATTTAAAAATATGTTTTACCAAATAGTTGGAAAAGATGCATATACAATAGGGGCATCGTCAGCAGCATTAGTAACAAGTTCAGGGAAAGAAGACCCAAAACAAGCAGATGGAAAAACAGTAATACGAGAGTTTAAAGAACGAAAAGTAAAAATGCAAATACATAAAGAAGAGACTATTACAGTAGGAAGAGCAGGCATAAATATGGTAGTTATATTAGATTCAGAAAGTAGCTGTACCCCATATCACGCTGGTAAAACAGATACAAGAATGTTTACGGCGATTGAAAGTATTTATTCAAGTTTAAATAATATGGGACCTCAATTCTATTTGGGATTTATAGAAACTGCAAATCCAAGAACATTAAAAGCAGAATGTAGTAAGGGTAATCCCCCAAATTCTCATCAAATAAGTACTACAGCATTTAGTGGTAATTATAAAGAAGCACTATCACGAGCAGTACAAAAGCTAAAACAGGAAAGTATGGGAAACAATAGATTGAACATAATTTGTTTTATGTCTTGGACTGGTGGATCTGATACTGAACGAAATGCAGCAAATGGCGTAATAAAAACGAATTTAGATACTATTGATATTCTTTATACAATGGGATGTTGCGGAGCGGGATCTCTAGGAAATAAGATAGATTTATGGAAGACAACTTTAGGAACTAAATATGGAGGGCATTTACCTAATGGAATTGTAAAGGGAGATATCGTTAATATGCTTACACAAACTAAAACGGTAACAACAGACTCTACAGCAGAAGTAACTTCAAATAATGGAAGGGTATTATTAGATGGTTTAGATATGAGTAAACCAATAAAAATTAAAATAAATGGTGTAGAATACACATATGGAGAAAATCCTTTTAGAGGAAACGAAATAGTACAAAGTGGAGGAAAGTATTATTTAGATTTACGAAATGTAGCAGCAAGCATCGGAAAACCGAACTTAAATGATGTAACAATAGAAATAAGTTTTAATGCAAGATAAACTGGTGAGGAGTTAATAATATGAAAATACAAAATTTAGCTATAATATTTTTAGTAATAATATTGCCTTTATTAATGATACTAGGGTATTACCTGAAATTACAAGAAGATACACTCGAAAAACAATCAGAATACAATGCAAAACTATCATCATCAGTAAAAGAAGGAATAAAAGCATACGAAATAAATACTGTAAATTGGAGAGAGAAAAAAGGCGAAGAAAGAAGAAATGTAAATGCAAGTGTAAACACCTTTTTAACAAGTTTAGCAAATAACTTAAATATATCAGGAACTTCAAAAGAATATATGACAAATTACATACCCGCAGTAGCAGTTACAATGTATAGTGGATATTATATATATGCACCAGCATATGTATCAGAAGTATTGGAAAATGAGCAAGGAGTTCAATTATATTATAATGGAACAGAATTAACAACAGAATATTCAACAGATGGGGCATTAAATGATGTAGCATATAAACCAGCAAATGGAGCAGCTTCATTTACAACAGATGCATCACAAGCAAAAAAAGTATATAAACATTCACTAAGTAATCAAATAGCATACTCAGGGACATATAGAAAAGGAACAGTAAATGTAACAATAAACTATACATTAGATAATAGAATATATATATATGGAAAAGATGCTGCAAAAGATATACAAGAGCAAGGATGCTTAATAGCATTTGAAGGCGATGAATGGAGAAAATTACCACGAATAAGATTTAAAAGCAGTGATCCAAGAAAAGAAGATGATATTGTACTAGAAGCAAGAGTAGATGGAGCAACATATAAAGGTTCCAACATAAATGCAGAGATATTAACAGAACAAGTACTATATATAGAAGAAAGTAATAATCAACCTTTTCTTAGAACATGTAAATATATATATGACATAACAGGTGAAAAGCTTTACTATGATGAGACTAAAGATGAATTCTTTACAATAAGTGATGCAACTAAAAAAAGAAATTATCTTAATAATTCACCTACATTAAAAGCAGATGACGAAGGATGTAGATTCAAATCAGTATCTGTTTTAACAGGTGATGGAAGTACATATAAAAAATTATTTCAGGCATTGAATGGAAGAGATAAGGGAAAATGGTATATAAGTTTAAAAACAGATTCTAAAAAAATAACAGAAGTAGGTCCAGGTGTAGAAGTAATTGATACAGAGATAAAAGATGTTCTAAAATATGGATTTAGTGCAATATATATGGACTATAGTGCTATAAGCTATTATGTAGAAGGATATGCTTTTACAAAATGGATAGGACAACGACTAGGTGGAGAAATAGTTCAAACCAAGATTGCATATGATGAAACAAACAAACAATATAAAAATGTAACAGAAACACTAAAGAATATATTTGTAATAACAAAGGATAATGATATAGAAGTAGAAGGATCACCAATATGGGAACATAAAAGAAATATAATGATAGATAGTATAAATTCGAATTTGAATTTATCAATATCAAATTATTCAAGAAATAGTAAAAATGAATATAAATTACCAGTACTTACAAGCTCAGACTGGGATCAAGTTTTTAAAAATCTTTCAATGATAGCATTTTTCCAAGGAGTACCAATAGGATTAAAAACATATAATAATTATGCAATAGCAACAAGTACACAAAATAGAGATTATGTAGATCCAGATGAATTATTCTTTTCAAGTAAATCTCAAAAGTATCACAGACCATATTGCGTAAACTTAACGAAAAATGATGTAAAAGATGATTATATAGGTTACAGAAGCGTAGAATATTCATTAAGGACATATGAGCAAAAAAATAAGGAGACTACCTATTATTATCAACATGTAGATCAAAATTCAACATCAACTAAATCTGATGAAGCCTGCTATGATTGTATAATAAATAAAGCTGAATATGAAAGACTAGATGAAAAACAAGATGCATCATTAACACCTGACCAAAAAACAGTTAAACATATGCAAATAAAGGCATATAAAGAGGCATTAGCACGAGAAAGATATTATCAGAATGTAGAACTTGCAGCAGATTTGGGTATAATGATAAGATACCATGAGAATATACCAGCAAAAGCATCTTCTATAGGAATAGTAACAGGAGTTACAAATATGCCAGAAGATCAAGAAGCTTTACCAAATGTAAGAACAACAATATCAACAAAAATACCAGTAGCAACAACAAATGATCGATATATAAAATTAATATGTACAGGTTGGTCTCTGGATCCAAATGCAGAAGTTGTAACATACGAAAAAGGAAACAGTTATATATTTGAAGATAGTGTAGATTTATATGCAATTTGGTCAATTTCTTTAGGAGGATTACAGTGGAGAGAAGACTTTACGCCATCAATATCTAAAATAAATCGTGGTGAAGATACAGCAAATGGATCTAACATTAATATGGTAGGAAATGGATATAATCCAGGTAAAGGTGCTATTTGGACTACAGTGGCGTCGGACCATTTAAAAATTACAGAATATAGTTTCTCTTTTGCAGTATACTGTGGACATAGTTTTAATGCGGCAGGACTTATGTTTAATGTTGTCGAGAGTGGAAATACTTTAGAAGGATATTTGTTTAGTGTTAACTTTAGGGGACAATTTACATCAGGTGGTAGTGGATCAATATATAAATTTGTATATAATAAAAATAAAAATAGCTCAACATTTGAGAATTTAACTTTAGTCCAAAGTCTAAATGTGCCAATCCAAGGAAGTGGAAGACAAGCAATGTTTAGTGGAAGAGTTGCAATCAAAGTAACAGATACAGGATATATATTTACTTCTGATTTCTCACCAGATATACCAATTGATGTTGTTGGCAGAGGTGATAGAATGTACCCAAAAAGTTTTGGATTTTTCTCAGAGCATATGAGTCATGCATGTGGAGATATAGGTTCATTCAAACTAGAAGATATACAGGTAAAAATAGACTTTATATAAAAATTTATATTCATAAAATAAATTTAAAAAAAATGGTTACCCTAATTAAGGGTGACCATTTTGAATTTTATAAAAAAGAATATAAAAAAAATAATAACAATAAGTTTACTATATCTAATATTAGCATATGTAACAAATATAACCTCAATTCCAAATAAAATAATAATATTTGAAAACGAAAAACTAAAATTAGGGCAAATGTTTGGAATAACAATAAAAGAAAAAGGCGATTCAGTTGTTCAAACCTCTAATATAAATAATAAAGTAGAGGAGAAAACTGTAACACTAAGCCTATTTAATTTAATAGATATAAAAGATATACAAGTAAGTGTTGTAGAAAATCAAAAAGTAATACCACTTGGAAATATAATAGGATTAAAAATATATTCAGATGGAGTATTAGTGATAGGAATGACAGAAGTTGCAGGAGAAAAGCCATATGAAGGAGCTAATATAAAAGAAGGAGACTTAATAATTTCAGTAGACAATGTAAATATAACAACAACAAAACAATTAATAGAATGTGTTAATGCATCAGAAGGAAAAGAAATAGAGCTAAAATATCTAAGAAACGGAGACGAATATACAACTAATATAGAACCAATAAAAACAGCTAATAATGAATATAAAATAGGATTATGGGTACGAGATGGAGCAGTTGGAATAGGTACTGCAACATATTACAACCCAAGTAATGGAAAGATAGCAACACTAGGTCATGGAATAGTAGATATAGATACAGACTCGTTAATAACAGTAGAAAGTGGAACGATAACAAAAGCAAGAATAGCCAAATTAAAAAAAGGAGTAGAAGGAGCACCAGGAGAGATAAAAGGTTCATTACTAGAAGATGAAGTAATAGGAAATATAAATATAAACACAGGATTTGGGATTTATGGTAATGTATATACCACATCATTATTAGATTTGAATAATACAGAAGAAATGGACGTTGCTTTAATAAAAGAAATAAAAAAAGGACCAGCTAAAATAATTTTGGCATTAGAAGATGGAATAAGAAAAGAGTATGATATAGAAATTAAAAAAATATATAAAAATAATACAGAAGACAATAAAAGTATGTTAATTGAAATTACAGATGATGAATTAATTGAAAAAACAGGAGGAATAATACAAGGCATGAGTGGTGCCCCTATAGTGCAAAATGGAAAATTTATTGGAGCAATAACACATGTTCTAATTAATAATCCAAGGCAAGGATATGCGTTATTTGGAGAAACAATGATAAAACAGATGAATAATTAAATGTAGTGTTGGTGTATAAAGTCCGCCAAATCTCGTTGGAGATTTAATATTTATTTTTAAATTGAACCCACGTTTGATACGCCAGAGAAGGAGGCTCGGGTCTTCAAACAAAATAAATATTAAACTCCTGCGTTTGGCTACTTTGTGATAATAGTACAAAATAGCTCCATGTGGATATTCATTTTTAAAATTTTAAACAACTGTATTAAAATTTTAAAAATGAATATCCAGCTTTGGTGGAGATGTTTTTAAAAGCAACTATAAATTGTTAATCATCTTTTCAACGATTTGGATGGCATTAGAAGCAGCACCCTTGCGAATGTTATCTGCTACAACCCACATATTTATTCCAAAAGGAACACTTTCATCTCGTCTGATTCTTCCAACAAATACATCATCAAAGCCAGAGGCTTTTGTAGCAAGGGGATATATATTGTTTTGAATGTCATCTTGAATTACTATACCAGGGCTATTTTGTAATAATAGTTTTAATTCTTTCAAATTAAAATCATTTTCAAATTCTACATTGATAGATTCACTATGAGAGTTAACAACAGGTACTCTTACTGTTGTTGCAGTAACTTTTAGCTCTGGTCTATGTAGAATTTTTCTAGTTTCATTAATCATTTTTATTTCTTCTTTTGTATATCCGTTATCCATAAAAACATCGATATGTGGTAAACAATTATTAGCTATAGGATATGGAAATTTTTTTGGTCCTAATCCTTTCAAAGTATTTTCTAAATCTTCAACTCCATGTTTTCCTGCTCCTGAAACTGCTTGATATGTAGAATATACAATTCTTTTAATTTTATATTTATCATCTAACGGTTTAAGAGGGACAACTGCTTGTATTGTTGAACAATTTGGGTTTGCAATAATATTTTTATGATTTATTAAATCATCAGGGTTAACTTCAGGAACAACAAGAGGAACATCCTCATCCATTCTAAAAGCACTACTATTGTCAACAACTATACATCCTTTAGAAGCGGCAATAGGAGCAAACTTTTTAGCAGTATCACCACCAGCAGAGAAGATTGCAAAATCGAAACCGTAGTCAAAAGAATCTTCGGTTAATTCCTGAACAATATAATCCTTTCCTAATAAATGAACAGTAGTACCTGCAGATTGCTTTGAAGCAAAAAATACATATTCAGAAATAGGTAAATTCTTTTCTTCAAGAACTTTTATGGCAGTTCTACCAACTAAACCAGTAGCTCCAACAAGAGCTAATTTATAGGTTTTCATGTATAAAATCAATCCTTCCTAGAGGCTAAAAAATAGTTTTAATAAAAATGCTAATTAGCATTTAAAAACAAAATAAACTAAAGACCTCTAAAACACGCATCTATTATAACATAATGTATTAAAAAATGGAATAAAGCGTGAAACAAATTACAAGTTATGAAAAAAATATATTAAAAATAATGAAAGATATTGTCAAATTTTGTGAAACATAGTATAATATGTGAGTACGATAATTTTTAAAGGATAGTAGTTTTAGAAATTGCTAACCTAAAAGGGGTTTAAAATGGAAAAAATAAGTAAGATTAACACATTAATCAGCGAAGAAGAACTACAAAAAAGAGTCAAAGAAATGGCTAAACAAATCTCAGAAGATTATAAAGGCAAAGATATTACATTTATATGTATATTAAAAGGATCAGTTTTTTTCACAGTAGATTTAGCTAAAAATATTCCAAGTAATGTAAAATTAGAATTCATCAGAGTATCAAGCTATCATGGAACTGAGAGTACAGGAAAAATAGAACTCAAATTAGATTTAAAGGAAGATATTGAAGGAAAAGATGTTATAATAATAGAAGACATCGTAGATACAGGAAGAACCCTAAGCTATTTAAAAGAACATTTAAAAACTAAAAAACCAAAGAGCTTAAAAATTTGTACATTATTAGATAAAAAAGAAAGAAGAGTATGTGAAATGAAACCAGAATATGTTGGGTTTAACATACCAGATAAATTTGTATTAGGATATGGTTTAGATGTTGATGAACTTTACAGAAATTTACCATATATAGGATATATAGATGTTTAATATTGAAGAAGAATTAAAAAAACTCCCAGCAAAACCGGGAGTTTATATTATGAAGGACAAAGATGATAATATAATATATGTTGGAAAAGCAGTAATTCTGAAAAATAGAGTAAGACAGTATTTTAGAAAGACTAATAAAACTGTTAGAATTCAAAAGATGGTATCGCTAATAGATCATTTTGAGTATATAGTAACAGATAACGAGGCAGAAGCTCTAATTTTAGAATGCAATTTAATAAAAAAAAACATGCCTAAATTTAATGTTTTATTAAAAGATGATAAAACATATCCATATATAAAAATAGATGTAAAATCGGATTTTCCAAATGTATTTTTAACACGAACTCTAAGAAATGACGGAGCTAAGTATTTTGGACCATATGCAAATTCAGGTTCAGCAAAGGAAATGGTAAATTTTATAAAACAGAAATTTAAAATAAGGCAGTGTAAAAATTTTAAATCAAACAAGAAACCATGTTTAAACTATCATATAAAAAGATGTTTAGCACCATGTTGTAACTATGTTTCAAAAGAAGAATATAGCAAACAAATAAATCAAATTATCATGTTGTTAGAAGGAAAGACAGATGAAATAGTTAAGACTTTAGATAAAGAAATAAAAGAACATGCAGAAAAACAAGAATATGAAAAGGCAGCAATGGTAAGAGATAGAAAACTTGCAATAGAACAAATATCTGAGAAACAGAAAGTGTCTAATATAAATGAAAAGTCTATAGATGTTATAGGATTATACAAAAACGATATTTCAGTATGTATAGAGATTTTCTTTGTTAGAAATAGTAAAATGATAGCAAGGGAACATTACTTTTTAGACAATATGAGAGAAGAAGAAAATAAAACAATACTATCAGAGTTTGTTAAGCAATATTATATGAGAAGAGAAGAAATTCCAGGGAAAATAATGATACAAGAAGAAATAGAAGACTTAAGTGTTATGAAAAACATATTATCAGAAAAAGCAGGAAGAAAAGTAGAATTTAAAATACCGCAAAAAGGGGAAAAATTAAGATTTATAGAAATGGCAATTAATAATGCAAAAATAACATTAGAAAATAAAACTAAAGAGAAACAGAGCATTGTGTTGTCATTAAAAGAAACTTTGAAATTAGAAAAACTACCAAGAAAAATAGAATGTTTTGATATATCAAATATATCAGGAGACTATATGGTAGCAGGAATGTGTGTAGCTATAGATGGGGCAATTAAAAGAAATTTATCAAGAAGATTTAAAATAAAAACAGTGTTTACACAAGATGACCCAAGATGTATGGAAGAGGTTGTTACAAGAAGAATAAAGCACTCATTAGAAAATCCAAAAGGAGGATTTGGAAACTTACCAGATGTAATTTTTGCAGATGGAGGAATAACACAAATAAGAGCAATAAAAAGAGCAATAGCAAAATATGAAGGAATAGATATACCAGTATTTGGAATGGTAAAAGACGATAAACACTCAACAAAAGAACTCATAGATGATGAACGAAAAACAATAAAAATAACAGAAGAACAATTTAATTTTATAACAAATCTGCAAGATGAAGTACACAATGTTGCAATAGAATATAACAGAAAATTAAGAGAAAAAGCAATTACAAAATCAGAACTAGATGAAATACCAGGAATAGGAGAAACAAAAAAACAATTATTGTTAAAGACATTTAAAAGCGTAGAAGGAATAAAAAAGGCAGAAATTTCAGAAATAGCACAAATCAAAGGTATAAATGAAGAATTAGCTAGAAAAATCAAAGAATTTTTGGGATGAAAGTTAGAATATTTGTATCATAAACAGAATATATTTGTATAAGGAAATAAATTATGAACTTTATTAAAATTTAGGTGTTAGTAGCACTACATGAATGCTTTAATTTATTTGTGCATGAGTTAACAAAGCAAAAAATTAAAACATTTAGCAAGATAGTGAGGACTATAAAAGGCATATGAATTTCCAGAAACGCGAACTATAAAAGATATATGTGAGCTTTCAAAGATAACAAAAGAAAGGAATGATACAAGTATGGTAGAAATTACAAAAGAAAACATCTGGAAAACAGAATATGATATAAAAAAGGAAAACTATGAAGCTAAAAGAGGAAAAAGAGTAATAATGATAGGATTAACGATTCTATTTGTAGCATTATCAGCAAATTTAATTCTGATATATACATTCTTTAACCTATTAAATAAAATATAAAAAGGAACGTGAAAAATGAATATAACAACAGATTGGAAAGATTATGAAATAATAGACATGGCAAATGGAGAAAAATTAGAAAGATGGGGAAAATACATATTAATAAGACCAGATCCACAAATAATATGGAAAGAAAAAAGTTATCCAGAAAAATGGAAAAAGGCAAATGCAACATATAAAAGAAGTAAAACAGGTGGAGGAGCATGGAATTTTAGAGATAGATTACCAGCATCATGGAAAATAAAATATAACGATTTAGAATTCAATATAAAACCAATGGGATTTAAACACACAGGACTTTTTCCAGAACAAGCAGTAAACTGGGATTGGATGATAAATAAAATACAAAAAGCAAAAAGACCAATAAAGGTATTGAACTTATTTGCTTACACAGGAGGAGCAACAGTAGCATGTCTTTATGCAGGAGCTTCAGTATGTCATGTAGATAGTTCAAAAGGAATGGTTGCATGGGCAAAAGAAAATGTTATCTCATCAAAACTACAAGATAGATCGGTTAGATATATTGTAGATGATGTAGTAAAATTTGTTCAAAGAGAAATAAGGAGAGGCAATACATATGATGCAATTATAATGGACCCTCCATCATATGGAAGAGGAGCATCTGGAGAGGTATGGCAATTTGAAAATAATATTGCAGATTTAGTAAATTTATGTACTGAAATTTTAAGTAATAATCCATTATTCTTTTTAATTAATTCGTATACCACAGGAATATCAGCAGAAGTATTAGGCAATATATTGAAGATAAATATGAAAAAATATAAAGGTAAGATTAGTAGCGGAGAAGTTGGATTACCAATGAGCTCATCTAATTTAGTATTACCATGTGGAATATATGGACGTTGGGAACAATAATATAATAGTAGTAAAATCATATATGAAAATTAATGTGACAATTTTCATATATGATTTTTTGTTATTTATATAAAATTGCCGAAATAAAGTAAAAAAACAGATAAAATAATAAAGTTGAATTAAATAAATAGAGGAGCTAAAAATGATAGATGCAATTTGCAACAAAATAACATCAAAAATCAGAAGAGAAATGCCGGAAATAAATGACGAAAAGGCAGAAATAATAAACTATGGATTGCAACTAATAGTAGGAGAAATTCCTAAGTTTTTATTACTATTTATGATTGCATATTTATTAAAAGTTTTAGAATTATCAATACTAGCATTGATTACTATATCACCATATAGAATGGTATCAGGAGGGGTTCATTTAAAAACACATCTAGGTTGTTTGACGGCAACAGCATTGTTTTATATAGGAAATGCATTCTTAAGTAAAACAATCATATTAGAATCAAAAGCTAAATTAATAATATGCTTAGTGGTATGGATATTTTCAATGCTAATGATTAAATTGTATGCACCTGCAGATACAGAAGCGGTTCCTATATTAAGAAAAAAAGAAAGAAAAATAAAGCAAATACTTTCATATGGAATAATGACTATTACAATATGTGTAGCATTAAGAATAAGAAATAGTACAATTTCCAACATACTTTTATTTGGAGTACTATTACAAACTATAGCGATTACAAGATTTATGTATAAAATAACAAACAATAAATACGGACATGAAGTATATAATCAAGAGAAGAAATAATATTAAGTACATTATAACAAACTACATATATAGAAATAAACAAAGGAGGAGGGATATAAATGCTAAAAATATTAGCCAAAATAGCTGAAAAATATGCAAGAAGTACAAATACAGCATCATTCGTATTTTCAATTTGGCATCAACCAAAAATGCCAGCAAGTTTAATAAAAAAAGATTAATAAAAAAATAAAAGACTTTGTAAGTATATTAAAAAGAGAAAAGACCTATTTTATTTTTAGGTCTTTTCTTTATGCATCATTGAAAATTTCGAATCTTTGGATAAAATAAGTATCTTTTATATTTGTTTGTAGATTCAAATTCTTACGCTTTTTTATAAAATTTTTAACTTCCCAAAGTCCAAGACCATGGCTACCTTTATCAGTATCAGATTTTGAAGTATAACCTTTTTCAAATATTTTATCTAAATTTATTTTTTTATTTTCATAAGTGTTTTCTATAATAATTAAATTTCTATCTACATTTTTATCTTTCATAAAAATAATATTTACTTTTTTATCATTAGATTTTAAACTCGCTTCAATTGCATTATCTAAAAGAATTCCTAAAATTCTAGTAAGTTCATAATCTCTTATTTTTAAACAAGATAAGTCGATTAAATTTGTGAGTTCAATTTTAACATCAACTTTGCTAGCTTTATAATATTTATCTGATAATAAACTATAAAGAGCAGGATTGTTAATAGCTTCTGGATCTAATCCAGAAAGATTATTATTAATTTGGCAATCAGTTAATAAATCATTATAATATAATTTTAATGCAGGCATGTTATCTGAAGAAATATAACCACCAATGGCTTGAACTATATTATTAAAATCATGTTTGAAACCTCTTATATTATCATGTAATGTAGATAATGTTTTATTATATAATTTTTCTTCTTCTAATAATTGAGTAGTTATTTCCAATTTATTAGTTCTGTATAAACTAAAAACACTAATCAAAAAATATGATAATAAAATTATGGAACTAAAAACAGTTAAAGCAAGAGGTATATAATCAAAATATAAAAAAGTTACTATAAATTGTGTAGTTATTGTAATTAGACCTACAATTAAATTCAAAAATACAATTTTGTGATTCCTTAATTTATAGAACAGACTGATATTTATATTATATTTTTTGAAAAGTCTATAAAAAATATAATAAGATGCATATGTAGAAATTGAAAAAAGAATTCTATAAATTAACACATTATTAAGCTTTTCAGCAGAACAATTAAATAATAGAGTATATAAAGTTACCCAAATAATATTTATAAAAAATGTAAGAGCATAAAAACAAAATGTTGCAGAAGCGACTTTTAAAACAGAAAATTTAAATATAAAATGCGATAACAGAATGGATAAAAATACATTTACCACAGGATAATATGGAGAAGGAATGACTGATGAAGTTAGAATACTAGATAAAGCTAATGTGATAGTAAAAGCAAGTTGTTTATTACGACTAATTTTAGTGTCCAGAAATACAGATAATATTAAGTAGTATAAATATATTTCTAAAAAAGAAAAGATTACTGCAAAAATAGTAGAGAAAATTAAATTTTCTCCCATGAATAAAGAAACAAGTAATTGTGTAATTTTCATTTGTTAAAGACCTCCAAAAAATGATTTTTATATTTTGCACCAATAGAGCAAAAGTCATTATTGTTAAATAAAACAGAATTGTTTTTTACATCAACCTCAGTTACATTATTGATATTTATTATGAAAGATTTATGACATCTAACAAAGTTATCTGGTAGTGAACTAGAAATTTTGCTAAAAGAATTATAGGTTGAGTAAGCATGTTCAAAAGTGCAAAATACAAGTTTCATACCATCTTTTCGTATATAGTTAATATCCTTTTCATTTATGACGGTTTTGCTATTAATTTTAATAAAATTAGAAGAAGAAACTCTCATATCTTCAAGTAATCTTAACACAGTTTCTTCTAATCTTTCTTGAGTTATTGGTTTACAAAGGTAATCAAAAGTTTTATATTTATATGCAAGCAATGCATATTCTAAATGACCTGTATAAAATATGATGTAAACAGACTTATTTTTCTTTCTAACCATTTCGGCAATATCGCAACCCGAAACATCAGATTTTAAATTAATATCTAGTATTAATACATCAATAGTATTACTTTTTGTATAATTAAGAAGCTCTGATAAATCAGTAGTAGCTAATCCAATATTAGCATCAATATTGTGGTTAATAAAAATAGCCTCTAACATCTTAGAAAATCTAGTAAGTATTGGAGAACTATCATCACATATAACAAAATTTAACATTTGTACACCTCGAAAAAATATCTATTTATTATCATTTGTAAATCTATTAAGAAAAAATTAAAAGGCAAAAACATAACTAATATAATTCAAAATTTGAAACATGTCAATGAAAAAATGATAAAAAGTTGAAAATGGAACATAGGAGTAAATAAACACAAAACAGCGAAAAGGAGAAATCTGAAACATTATATAAGCAAAATAATTACTTTAAAAGTAAAATAAAAGCAAAAAGAGTGACCAAAATAAAAAAAGTCGGATAAAAAAACATATATTGTTTTATGTCATAAAATGTGATATTATAAAAATGAAAATAAATAAAATGATAAAAATGAAGGAAAACAAATGAAAGCAGTATTGAAATATAAAAATAAGAAAGAGTTACTAAAAGCAAAAAAAAGAAATGCAAAACTATATGCGGTTTATAAAATGTTTTCATGGGACTTGCTATTTTTCTATTCTATACAATATTTATTTTTAACAATGACAAAAGGCATATCACCAGGAGATATTTTAAAAATTGATGCGTTTTATCCATTATTTACAATGGTAATGCAATTACCAGCAATAATGTGTGGGGATGTATTAGGTAGAAAAAAAAGCATTGTAATTGGAAATGCACTAGTATCATTTTATGTGATAATATTAATGTGGATTCCAGGTAAAACAGGATTATTCATAGCAAATATCATTTGGGCATTTGGATATGCATTAAAAAATACACAAGAAACTAATTTATTATATGATTCAACCTCAACAAGAGGGGGAGAAGGGCTATACCCAAAAATAAATGGAAGAGGGGCAACAGGATATTATGTTCTAGATGGAATCGCTTCACTTGCAGCAGGATATTTATTTGTAATAAATGAATATTTGCCAATGATTATGTGTTTAATACTTACAATGATTGCAACAGCCATATCTTTTGGATTTAAGGATATTTATAAAAATAACTTGCAATCTAGAAGCAATATAAAAGAAAGCTTTAAAGAATATAAAGAAGATTTTAAATATTCAATAAAAGCAATAATAAAATCAAAGAGATTGCGAGCCCTTATTATATTCTTATCAGTATTTAATGCAATTATTAATATAATGAATACATATAGAGGCAACATACTTACAGAGTTGGAAGTAAAACCAGAAAGCTTTTCAATAATAATTGCAAGTATAACAGTAATAGCAGGACTTACAACAATATATCAAAATAAATTTCATAAAAAATATAGAAATAAATCATTAGGAATACTAGCAATTTCTTATGTTCTAAGCATGATTGCAATGGGAGCATTAGTATTAACAAAAAGTAAAACAGTACTACCTCTAGTATTAATACTATTATGTATTAGAAATGTAACAATGTCATTGTACTATATTTTATCAGAAAGATACTTAAAAAATTTCTCAACACCGAAAACAAGAGGAAGAATCTCATTTGCAAGTGAGACAATAACAAACATAATAGAATCTGCCTGTATGTTTGGAGCAGGAATTGTACTAGATGTAACCAGTATAGGGACAGCAACTTTATGGATAGGATTATTGTTTTTAGCGGTATTTGTGATATTATTAGATTATATGAGAACAAGAGTAGGGTTAAGACCAAACCAATATAAAGAAGAGGACATAGATTTAGAAAAAGTTTAAGAGGTAATAAAAATATAAATCACATAATGCTCGCTGTGGAAGAAATAAATTTTAAAAAAATAACTAATGTAGAATTAGTTATTTTTTTTTATGCTTTTCATAATATAAAATGAGGAGGAAAAATATGATAAAGAGAGCATATATAAAAATTGGAATGTTGGTAATATTACTAGCAGTATTAACAATAAGTACTAATGTAGTAGAAAACAAAAAGACGGTACAAACAAGTGCTGGAGTAAATTTAGATAATAAAAAAGTAGAATGGGGAATTAAACGTTCAGATAATCATGAACAGCCAGACTTAGGAAGTAAGAATAAAAAATTAATAGATGAAAATGAAGATATTGCAATGGGAAATAAAGAGGAAAAGTATGTATATTTAACATTTGATGAGGGATATGAAGCAGGATATAGTAGTAGCATTTTAGATACATTGAAAGAAAATGATGTAAAAGCAGCATTTTTTATAACAGGACATTATTTGAATACTCAGCCAGAATTAGTAGAAAGAATGATACAAGAAGGACATATAGTAGGAAACCATACAGTAAATCATCCTAGTATGCCAAGCTTAAGTGAAGAAAAACTAAAAGAAGAAGTAATGAAATTACATACAACAGTGTATGAAAAATTTAATTATGAGATGAAATATTTACGCCCGCCAAAAGGAGAATTTAGTGAAAGAACATTGTGGCAAACTAAACAATTAGGCTATACAACAGTAATGTGGAGCTTTGCATATGATGACTGGGACGAAAACAAACAGGGAAGGGAAGAGTATGGAAAGGAAAAAATATTAAAGAATGTACATAATGGAGCAGTCATATTGCTACATGCAAATTCAAAAGACAATAGCAATATATTAGACTCTGTTATAAAAGAAATAAAGAATATGGGGTATGAGTTTAAGACATTAGATGAATTCAAAAGATAAATTGCAGTTTGTTTTACTCTTGCAGTCCGCTCCATCTTGCTGGATAATTTTGTTTTTCATGCTTGACTAAAGCACGCATTGAAAAACAAAACATCCATGCAAAGCGAAAATGATACATAAAAATATTCAATATAATTTTTAAAAAGTATTGAATATTAAAAACCTTTTGTGATAGAATGTATCTGAATAAAATATTTTACTTTTACTATGCAAGCGGGAGGCAAAAATGAGAGAAATAATTGAAGAAAAATTTAAAGAAATTTTTGGAACAGAAGGACGAATTAAAATATATTTTGCACCAGGAAGAGTAAATTTAATTGGTGAACATACAGATTATAACGGAGGACATGTTTTTCCTTGTTCACTTACTTTAGGTACATATGCAGCAGTAAGAAAAAGAGAAGATAGAAATGTAAATCTATATTCAACTAATTTTGAAAAAACAGGAATTGTAACTATTTCATTAGATAATTTAAAGACTACTGAAAATGAAGGATGGACCAAGTATGTTAAAGGTGCAATCTGGGCTGTAATGGACCAAGTTGGAGATATAGAGCATGGATTTGATATAGTTTATGGTGGAAATATTCCAATAGGTACAGGATTATCATCATCTGCTTCACTTGAAGTTTTAACAGTATATATAATAAAAGATATGCTAAAATTAAAAATAGATTTAACACAAATGGCATTGATGGCACAAAAAGCAGAAATAGAATATGTAGGAATTAATTGTGGAATAATGGATCAATTTATAATATCAAGGGGGAAAGAAAATACAGCAATGTTCTTAGATACAGCAACCTTAGAGTACGAGTATGTGCCAATAAATTTAGAAAAAGCAAGAATTGTAATATTAAACACAAGAAAAAAAAGAGTGTTAGAAGATTCTAAATATAATGTAAGAAGAGCAGAATGTGAAAAAGCATTAGACATATTTAAGAAAAATGGAATACAAATAAATACTTTAGGAGATATGACAAAAGAGCAATTTGAAGAAAATAAAGAACTTATAGAAGATGAAATAATTAGAAAAAGAGCAAAGCATGCAGTTTATGAAAATCAAAGAACAATAGAAGCAGTAGCTGCTTTAAAAGAAAATAACTTAGAAAAATTTGGAGAATTAATGTGTGAATCACATAAATCTTTAAAAGAAGATTATGAAGTAACAGGATATGAATTAGATACTATAGTAGATGCAGCGATGCAACAAGAAGGCGTTTACGGAGCAAGGATGACAGGCGCAGGATTTGGAGGTTGTGCAATAGCATTAGTAAAGAAAAGCAAAATAGATGCATTTATACAAAATGTTAAAAAGATATATAAAGAAAATAGTGAGTATTATGCAGATGTTTATATGGTAGAAATAGGAAATGGACCACAAGTTTTATAATTCAGGAGGAACTTTGTAATGAAAATCATAGGAATTGATGCGGGAACTTCCAATGTAAAAATAATAGCAATGGATAAAGAAGGAAAAATATCTAATAAAATGTTTTTATATAAAATGGAAATTATTAAAGCATTGGAAAAATTTTTGGAACAATCTGAAATTAATGAAAATGAAATTTCAAAAATTGTAATAACAGGAATTGGACAAACTGAAATAAATGAAAACATTCATGGAATTGAAACTATTAAGATAGATGAATTTAAAGCTGTAGGAACAGGAGCTACATTTTCTACCAATTTAAAAGAAGCTTTGATTATTAGTATAGGAACAGGTACTGCATTTGTAAGGGCTGACAACGGCAAATATACACATATTGGAGGTACTGGAATTGGTGGAGGAACACTAATAAATTTGTGTAAGAGATTTGCAGGAATTAATAGTTTTAGAGAAATAGAAGAAAGAATAAAAGATGCAGATATAGAAAAAATAGATTTAAGATTAAAAGATATAAAGAAAGATGCGATTAATAATTTACTTCCAGCCGAAATAACAATAGCAAATTTCGGAAAATTAACAGAAGATTCAACATCTAATGATGTAATATTGGGAATTGTAAATTTAATAGCTGAAACAATTGGAATGATGGGAATTTTTGCAACACAAAACATGCAAAACAAAAATATAATTGTTGTAGGAAGTATCACAGAATTAACACATATAAAAAAAGTACTTAATATGTTAAGCAAGTTACAAAATGTAAATTATATAATTCCAGAAAATGCTGAATGGATGGGAGCTATAGGAGCAATAAAAGCTTCTTAAGGAAAGAAAAACTAAACATAAGAATAAAAAATATACTAAGGAGGGGTACAGAAAATGTACATATTTAATAAAATAACAGTAAATCCACAATTACCAAAATCGATAGAAAGGTTAAGTGAAATAGCGGAAAATCTATGGTGGTCTTGGAATACAGAGTTCTTAAGAATATTTAAAATGATAGATATTGATTTATGGGAAAGATGTGGAAAAAATCCAATAAAATTCTTAAAATTGGTTGAGCAAGAAAAATTAGAAAGAGCAGCAAATAATGCAGAAATTATAAAAGCATATAAAGAAAATGTAGATAATTTTGATGCATATATAAAAAGTAAAAATACATGGTTTAATAAAAAATATCCAAATAATAAAGAAGATATGATAGGGTACTTTTCAGCAGAGTATGGATTAGATGAAACAATTCCGATATATTCAGGAGGTCTTGGAATTTTATCAGGAGACCATTTAAAATCTGCTAGTGATTTAGGAATTCCGATGATTGCTGTTGGATTGCTATATAAAAATGGATATTTTAATCAAGTTATAGATAAATTTGGAAATCAGCAAACACAATATCGTGATGTAGAATTAGACAATTTGCCAATAAAATCAGTTAAAGAGGAGACTGGGGAAGATCTAATAATAAGTATAAGGATTCCTAAAGGTAAATTATACATAAAAGTATGGCAAATATCAGTAGGAAGAGTGAAATTATATTTATTAGATACAGATATACCAGAAAATGAGCCAGAATATAGAGGAATAACATTGAGACTATATGGTGGAGACCAAGAAATGAGAATTAGACAAGAAATGGTTCTAGGTATAGGAGGAATAACTCTATTTAAAGAATTAGAAATTGAGCCAACTGTATATCATATGAATGAAGGTCACTCATCTTTCTTAGTATTAGAAGCAATAAAAAATACAATAAAAGAAAAGAAAGTTTCATTTAATATAGCAAGAGATATAATATCATCAAAAACAGTATTTACAACACATACACCTGTACCAGCAGGAAATGATATATTCCCAGTAGATTTAATGAAGAAATATTTTGATGGCTACTGGAAAGAATTAGGAATAACAGAAGAAGAGTTTTTAGAATTAGGAATGAAACCAAAAGAAACAGAAAAAAATTCATTCAACATGGGAATACTTGCATTTAAAATTGCAGGAAAGAAAAATGGAGTAAGTAAATTACATGGAGCAGTTTCAAGAGAACTATTCTCAGAAGTATGGCCTAATATAGCACCACAAGAATCACCAATAACATATGTTACAAATGGAATTCATACTTGTTCATGGCTTGCACCAAATATGAAGGAATTATATAATAAATACTTAGATCCATATTGGCAAGATAAAATATATGCAGATGAAACATGGGAAAAAATATATAGAATTCCTAATGAGGAATTATGGAATACACATAAAGCCAGAAAAGAAAAGTTGATGAAATTAGTAAGGGAAAACGTAACAAACAGACTAAAAACAAAAGGATTCCAATATGAACAGATAAGAGACATTTTATCAAAACTAAATCCAGATGCATTAACAATAGGATTTGCAAGAAGATTTGCAACATATAAAAGAGCAACATTAATATTTAAAGATTTAGAAAGAATCACACAAATTTTAAATGATGAGAGCAGACCAGTTCAAATTATTTTTGCAGGGAAAGCACATCCAGCAGATAAAGAAGGTCAAGACTTAATAAAATACATACATGAAATATCAATGATGCCACAATTTAAAGGGAAAATCATCTTGTTAGAAAACTATAACATAAATGTAGCAAGATACTTAGTTTCAGGTGTAGATGTATGGCTTAATAATCCAAGAAGACCTATGGAAGCTTCAGGAACAAGTGGAGAAAAAGCATCTGTAAATGGAGTAGTTAACTTTAGTGTACTAGATGGATGGTGGGCAGAAGGATATAATTTTAAAAACGGATGGGCAATAGGAACAAACGATGAATATTATTCATATGAAGAACAAGATGTAGCAGATAGTGAAAGCTTGTATAGAACACTAGAAAATAAGATAATACCTGCATATTACAACAGAGATAAAAGAGGAATATCAAAAGACTGGTTAGATTTAATGAAAAATTCAATAGTTTCAACAGGAGGAAAATATAGTACATCAAGAATGTTAGTTGACTATACCGAACAATTATATATGCCATTATGTAATTTATACAACACATATTATAAAAACTTAAATCAAGTAACAGAATACAATGAAGTAAAACAAAATATATATTCAAACTGGAATGATATAACCATAACTCAAGAAAAGAACTTAGATAATATTACTGTAAATGCAGGAAATAAAATTGCTGTAGCATGTAAAGTAAAATTACCAAATATACAAAAAGAAAATGTAGAAGTACAATGCTATTATGGAAGAATTTCAGATATAGGCATAATTGGAGATACAAATATTGTTACAATGGATTTAACATCTTCAAACGAAGCAGAAAAAGAATATACATATGAAGCAAAGATTGAACTAAAGACAGGCGGAGACTATGGATACACATTCAGAGTAATGCCTAAACATGAAATGTTATTAGATAGTGCTAATTTAAATTTAGTAAAATGGATAACAAAGGACTAGGAAAAGAAGAAAGGAACATAGCAATGAAAAAAAGCGGACTAATAATAGCGATTGTAGCAGTAATGTTTTCTATATTAATTACACTAACAGGTTGTGATGAAAAATCAGAAGAAAACAAAAATAATAAGGAGAATCTTGTAAAAAAAGTACACACAGGACAACAAGGAGAAATAAAAACGGAAAAAGGACAAATAAAAGATGGAATATATACATTTGTAGCAGAAAGTGAAGATGAAGAAATGCTAGAAGAAAGTGTTTCTATAGAGCTAAAAAATGGAAAAATAATGTTATCAGATGCATTTGCAGGTTTAGTTCAAGAAGGAACATACAAAATTGATGGAGGAAAACTTGTAGGAAATTACTATAGTATGACATATATTGACCATAGTAATGGAGGAGAATACACAACAAAAGAGATAAATGATAAAATAGAGATTTATGTATTATCAGATGGCTCATTGAGAGATGTTACAGGTTATGGAATATCTTTAGATAATACAATGTGTGTAGGAGCATTATATAAGCTAAGTGAAGAAAATTAAAAATTAAAATAATCAAGAGGGTTGGTATATTTACCGACCCTTTTTCAAAGAAAAATGTAAGTGTGGACCAGTGGTAGAACCATTGGTAGGATTGCCATTTGAATCCTTATAAGGATTATTAGGAACTGAATAAACATTTTTGGGACCAACAATTGCAATTACATCACCAATAAAAACAGGTTGACCTACATAGACAATAAAATTTGAAGAAAGATGAGAATAAGTTGCTTCAAAATCTCCATTAGAAATACGAATAGTAAAACCATTAGGACCACTAAAACCAATATATGTAACAGTACCAGAAAAAGCTGAAAGAACATTTGTGCCTTGTGGAGCACCAATATCTATACCGGAATGATAAGCAATTTTTCCAGTAAAAGGAGAGTGTCTATAACCAAAAGGAGAGGTGATTTGAGAGCAATTAGGAGTAGGCCAAACAAAACCAGAAGAAGATATTGTATAAGAAATATCAGAATTATCAACTGGAGAATAGTAATTAAAACGTATAATGAAACAAAGTGAGAAGATTAAAAAAATAAAGAATGAAATACCAAAAATAGAGTAAGATTTAAAAAAATAGAGCATAAAATAAGGACCTCCTTAAAATTTAAGTAGCCCAAACAAATTATAGCATAATTATATAAAGTATTCAACACAAAATATATAGAAAAGACATCATCTATTTGTGATGTTTTTTTATTGTATAAGAAAAATCGACTTTTATCTTGACCCAATTTAAGATTTTTCTGTATACAACAAGGTTAGGCTACCTTAGTCCGCCCGAGATTTAGCTCGTGGCATGTATTTCGCACCTACTTCGAAGGATTACTTAGCGAAATGCCTTTCTTATTTGTGGAAATTATGTTAAGTTTGTGATATAATATAAAAGTGTTGTAAAATATTGAAAGGAGTGTAATATATTTAGAGTGTTAAATATATTATGCAGGTAAGATATGGATAGTCAAGAAGAAATATGGAAAAAATTAGAAAAAAGTATAGAAAGAAATAAAAGAATATTAGAAAAATTAAATAAGATAGATAACGAATATTATTCTTTTCAAATAAAGACTTCAAAACTAATTAAAATAATAAAATTGAAAGAGCAAAGCAAAAAAGAAAGTGAAATAAAAGGAAAAAATATATTAGTAATCCATTCAGGAAATCCATATCTTACATTGTTATTAGCTATAGAAGCAATACAAAAGGAAATAAACATTACGATTGATATACAAGAAACTATGTACGGACTAAATAGTGGAATTGTAAAAATAATACAAGAGATTTTAAACGAAGAAAATGTAGATATCACAATTAACTTAGAAAGAGATACAATAAATGAAAAGGACAATCTATTAAAATTTGATAAGATAATTGTAATGGGAGAAAGAGATATATATAAATTGTTGAAGAAAAGAAATTTAAAACAATTATCTTATAATCCTAGTGGAAATATAGAAATTTATTGTGATTCTGAAAAATTTCAAGAAATTGAAGAAATGATTTGTGAAATAGCAGATTATAATTTTATGCTTATGGAAAGATATGAGGAATGTGAAAATGTAGAAGAAGTAATCGAACAAATAAATGAGTATGGTGAAAAAGATATAGTTGTTATTTTAACGAAACAAAATATTTCAAAAGAAGAATTAAGAAAAAAAATAAAAGGAAAATATGTTTATATTAATGAGAATCCATATAAACAAATGGAAAAAGATAAGATAAAAGAAGATTATTTAAATTAGAAAGGAAATAATATGGCAACAGTTATAGAAATAAAAAAGTTATTTGAAGATTGCGAAATAGATTATGTGGATGAGTATGATATAGAAGCAATAGAAACAAATAAAAACGAGTTAAGTCAAGAAATGAAAAGTAATCAATCAATGAAGGACTTTTGTATAAGTATGGCAGGAAAAATTGATATTAAAAAATTAATATTAACTTGTGTTTGGAAAATGGACAGAGCTACAAGTAGTATTTTTACTAGAACAAATAATTCACAAATATTAGAAGAACAAAATAGAAGAAAAAGACAAAAAATAATGGAATATGCAAAACGATATATAAATCATGGAGAAAATATTATTTTATATAGAGCAGATATAGATAGTACTTTTACAAAACCAATTATTTGTACAATTTCTTCAGATGTATTAGTATATGGAAATAAAAGCAGAGAAGAAAAACCAGAAAATGAAAAATTAGCTGCAGTCAAACAAATGCTTTTAAGCAGTTATAAAGATTTTGATTTTTCAGATTTGATATTAATTTATTCTAAAAATTATAGCTTTGCAGAAGCTTTTATGCAAACAATGCAAAGAAAAACAATAATGAGCGAATTTAATATGTCATTAGATGAGGCAAATGATTATATGAATAATTTGGGCTCCAGAGAAAAAAACTGTGACTTAATATTTGGCGATGAAATAAAAAGAACTTGTATGCAAGGAGTGCAGGATTACCATTATGGAATAGTAGATGATAAATTTTTATTAACGATTGCATATAGAAAAATAGAGGCAATATTAGATTCAGAAAAAGAAAGAACACCAGAAGAAATGCAAAAACTTGTATTAGAGGCAAAAGAATTTTTAAGTGCTATTAAAAATTTAGTAGATGAAAAATCAAAAGTTAAACTTTTTTCGAGAGATGCTGGCAATAATATGGGGGATTTCAGTATAAAAGCAACTTATACAGTCGAAGATATAAGAAAAGATTTATGCAAAATTACAAAAGATGGTAGATACCATTCTGATGAAGAAATTACTTCTGGACAAGTTTTGTTAAGTGATTTGGGAGAATATTATCGATATTTATCTATACAAGAAACAATACAACTTTCAAAAGTAAATGATAATAATTTAAGATTTTTGGCAGACAAAGGTGTGATTTTTGGAGTTAGACTAGTAAATCTTTTAAGTTCTCCAGAGATATCAGAAATAAATATAGGATATATGTATTTAAGAGGATATTTGTCAAAAGATGATTTATCTAAAATAATTCTAACAAGGAATTTAGATGAAGAAGCGATAGTAGCAGATATAAAATCTACTAAATTAAATGGAAAAAAAATAGGAGAAGAAAGAGTTGCATTGCAAGAATTAGGAAATGTATATGATTTATTATCAGATGATGAAATTAATGGAGCATTTGTATTAGCATTAAATAACCAAGATGAAGAAAATCTAGCATATTTAGAGAATAGAGGAGCTATTACTGATGATAGACTTTATCAAAGTTACATTGCAAATCCTTCTATTTTAGGAAGTTTAAAAGAAAGATATGGAAATGAAAGAATAGCTGGACTAACTAGTACAGAAAAAATATTAAATTTATATAGGAAAAAATATAATGACAAAAATGACCCATATCAAGAATATGAAAAAAATGTACAGTTATACCAATTAAATGGACAAAGAAACGATGACGATATTATTTTAGGACTAGAGGATGACTTTAGTGATGATACTGTAACACAATTATATAAAGATGGTGTTATTACTTTATCAAGTGCTGTTGAATATGGAGAAATTGGTGTATTAAATCAAATAGCCAGAGATGGAGTAGTAAGAGAAGACGATATTCCTTATGTACTTGAAAATGCACAAAGTAAAATTCATGAAAATATAATTAAGCAAGCTTATGAAAAGGGATTACGAGATGAAAAACAGATATTTGATATGTATTTACAAGGAAAAATAGGCTTTGAAAGTATTAGATTATTAGGAGATAATGCTCAAAAGGTAGAAGATGAAATAACTGAAGAAGGAATAGTTATATTATTACAAGATAAAAATGAAAAACAATTTAAAAGATATACTTTGGCTTATCGTGAACTTATATTAAAGAAATTATCAGAAGAACAAATAGCAGAGTCAAGACAAAAAGTTATACAACTTTTAGATGGAACACTTTCAAAAGAAGAAGTAACACGACTATATGCAGAAAACATAGTTGGACTAAATGAACTTATTAAATATGGTGGTATGACACTTTTAAATTCTATGGTAAAGACAGGTAAGTTAAGACCAAGTGATACAAAACAAATCTTTAAAAACAATGAAAATGGAGAAGTATGGGATATAAGAGAAATTCTATCAAGACCTGATATGATTGATATAGAAAAGATTATTTTAGTTTATTCTACTTATGATCAAGTTTCAGAAAAAGAGCTAAGGGATAGTCTTATGAATTATATTTATACTAATAGTGGAGATATGCATGATGAAGGTACATCTAATGGAGACAAAAAGGAAATAGGAAAAGAAAGAATAGCAACAACAAGAAAAACAGTAACAGACCCATTTCAAAGATGGAGATTATTTTCTTTATTATATGAAAATTATGATAAAAGATATGTAGATGGGTATTTAATTGTTTATTTTGATAACTTAGATAGAGTGGTAATCGAGAAAATGTTTGATAAGAAGTTTGGAAAAAATTACCCAGCATATGGAAAAAGAACTTATGCAATGCCATTAGAGGAATACATACAAATAGAAGATGAAGTAATACAAAGAGATAGAAATGGTAATGAAAGAATTAATATTTCTAGATTAAGAAAAGCTGCCAAAGAAAGTGATGATATTTATACTACAACTCATAGGGGTGTTGGAAGTAGTAAAGCTGACAAAATGGACTTAAGCAAAGGTTGGGGAGGAAGATTCTTAAGAATATTAGGAATACGAGATTTAAAAAGACTATATACTTTGAAACAAGCAAAAGAAATTGAAGAATGTTTAAGGCAGATAGAAATAACTAGAGAAGAAATAGAAAGGTAAGAAGCGAATAAGCATGGGAAAAAACATGCTTATTTTTCATTTTAAAGAATAGTGTTAGCTAATCATGCATATTTAAAGATAATGATGAATATTGTTTAAAGAAAAATATAACAAATGAACCATTTATTTTTTAAATTTAAAATAAGATAAAGTATACAATAAGTTGACAAAATATGATATAATATGACAGGGATGATTAAGAAAGAGGTAAAGATGGAAAATATTATACATGTAGGAATAGACGTTGGTTCTACTACAGTAAAAATTGTAGTAATGAACCAAGATTTAGATATATTATATAAAACATATAAAAGACACTTTTCTGATACAAAAAATACAGTATGTAAGTGCCTAGAAGAGTTAATAGATAATTTTGAAGATTATGAAATGACAATAGCATTAACAGGTTCTGGAGCACTTTCTGTTTCTGAATTTTTAGGACTACCTTTTATACAAGAGGTTGTAGCTTGTAAAAGAGTTGTAGAAAAATATATTCCAGAAACGGATGTTGTAATAGAACTCGGTGGAGAAGATGCTAAAATAATTTACTTCGGAAAGTCAATAGAACAAAGAATGAATGGAACATGTGCTGGTGGAACAGGGGCATTTTTGGACCAAATGGCAACTTTGTTAAATACAACAACACCAGGATTAAATGAACTTGCAAAAGATTATAATACAATTTATCCAATTGCTTCAAGATGTGGAGTCTTTGCAAAAACAGATATTCAACCATTAATAAATGAAGGCGCAGCAAAAGAAGATATTGCAGCATCAATATTCCAAGCAGTTGTAAATCAGACAATAAGTGGTCTAGCTTGTGGAAGACCAATAAGAGGTAAAGTTGCATTTTTGGGAGGACCATTAAGCTACTTATCAGAACTAAGAAAGAGATTTATAGAAACTTTAAATATGACAGAAGAAGATGTAATTGCTCCAGAAGATGCACATTTGCTAGTAGCAAAGGGAGCTACATTAGATTCCATAAATTATAATACAGTATCAGCGCAAAAGTTAAAAGCAAAAATTAATTTATTAAAAGAATATAGAGATAGTTCATCAGACTCTTTAAAACCATTATTTACAATTGAAGATGAATATAAACAATTTAAAGAAAGACATTCAAAACATACTGTTCCAAAGAAAGATATAAAGGAATATACAGGAGATTGTTTCTTGGGAATAGATGCAGGTTCAACTACAAGTAAGATAGTTTTAATAGATGACGCTTATAATTTATTATATTCAGCATATAAAAACAATGAAGGAAAGCCATTACAAACAGTTATAGCAATGATAAAAGATTTGTATTCAGTGCTTCCTAAGAAAGCTGTTATAAGATATTCAGGCTCAACAGGCTATGGAGAAAAATTAATGCAAACAGCGTTAAACTTAGATATAGGAGAAATTGAAACAATTTCTCACTATACTGCAGCAAAAAGATTTATGCCAGAAGCTACAAGTATTGTAGATATTGGTGGACAAGACATGAAATACATAAAAATAAAAGATGGTGTTATAGATAATATAATGCTTAATGAAGCATGCTCTTCAGGCTGTGGTTCATTTATAGAAACATTTGCTAAAAATTTGAACTTAAGTATTGAAGACTTTGTGGAAGAAGCAATAAAATCAAACAGGCCAGTAGATTTAGGTTCAAGATGTACTGTTTTTATGAATTCAAAAATTAAACAAGCTCAAAAAGAAGGTTACAAAGTAGGAGATATATCAGCAGGACTTTCATATTCAGTAATAAAAAACGCAATTCAAAAAGTAATGAAGATAAGAGATGTTAAAACACTAGGAGAGAATATAGTTGTACAAGGCGGTACATTTTATAATGATGCAGTTCTAAGAGCTTTTGAATTAATTGTAGGAAAAGAAGTAATAAGACCAGATATAGCAGGACTTATGGGAGCATATGGAATTGCATGTATTGCTAAAGAACAATATGATTTAAATAATGATAAAAAATATGAATCAAAAATAACAAAAAACGAAGCATTAGATGATTTAAAAGTAACAATATTACATACAAGATGTCATGGATGTGAAAATAGCTGCCAATTGACTATAAATGAGTTTTCAAATGGAAAAAGATTTATTTCAGGAAATAGATGTGAAAGAGGAGCAGGAATAGAAAAAAGTAAAACTCAAATTCCAAATATATATAAATATAAATATCAAAGATTATTTCAATATAAACCATTAGAAGAAGAAAAAGCAACACATGGAACTATTGGGATACCAAGAGTTTTGAATATGTATGAAGATTATCCATTCTGGTTTACTCTATTTACTAAATTAGGATTCAGAGTAATATTGTCAGAAAAAAGTGATAGGAAAACATATGAAAAAGGTATGGAATCAATGCCTTCAGAATCAGTATGTTATCCAGCAAAACTAAGTCATGGACATATAATAAGTTTAATAAAATCAGGGGTAAAAACAATATTTTATCCATGTATGATGTATTCAAGAAAAGAAGATGAAAATGCAAATAACTATTATA
>CANDIF010000009.1 GCA_947384775.1 uncultured Clostridium sp. | reverse complement strand
AACAAATGAGAAGTATTTGCAAAGATAAACAAAATGGTATTATACTAATAGCTTTGATAATAACAATAATAGTAATGCTAATATTATTGGCTGTAACAGTAAAAACAGCTGTTGATAGTGGTTTATTTGGACATGCAAAAGAAGGAATAGAAAAATGGGGAGATGCAGAAAAGAAGGAATTAGAAGGAATAGATAATATATCAGCTACAATTGATGCAATAACAAATGATGAAATAGATTATCCACCAACAAGTCCAATATATGCAAGATTCTATGAAGACGGAACATTTATACTAAGTGGTACAGATTACATAGATTCAAGTAAAACATTAAGTAAGGATTATGGAGATATATCAGCAAAAAAATACCATTGGGATATAGAAATTGGAAATTTACCAGAATGGGCAAATGACCCAATAACAAATGTATTAGTATATGACAAAATACAGCCAGTAAACACGGTATGTTGGTTTTTTAGAGGTTGTGGTGAAGAGGGGCAAGATACAATACAGTCAATGGATTTAAGAAATTTAGACACAAGTAAAGTAAAAAATATGATGGACATGTTCTCATTTTGCAATAACCTTACAAGTTTGGATGTCAGTAATTTTGATACTCGAAATGTTACAACAATGTATGAAATGTTTGGATATTGTAAGAAATTAGAAAATATAGATGTAAGCAATTTTGATACTCAGAATGTTACTGATATGGGACGTATGTTTGATTACTGCAATAGTTTGAAAATGATAGATTTAAGTAAATTTGATACTAAAAATGTTACAAATATGAGATGGATGTTTTCTAATTGTTGGAGTTTAACAGAATTAGATATAAGCAGTTTTGATATGCAAAATGTTACAGATATGATGGGAATGTTTGGTGGTGGCATAGGAGCGAATAAAATTTATGTAAAAGATGAAGTAACAAAAGAAAAAATAACAGGAGAAATTACTGAACTAAAACATGAATGTGAAATTATAATAAAACCATAGTCAGAATAAAAATAATTGTAATAGCATTTTGATAAAAAAGGCACAGTTTTTTAGCTGTGTCTTTTGTTTTATTTGCACGAAACTGGAAATAATTGAAAAATAGACAAAAAAGTAGTATAATTATATTATGAAATGCTTTGAATTTTGTGTGATCGTGTACGGTTATACAAGTTGTGTGAGAAAAAACAAAATGCAGAGCATTCCAAAAAGAACTTTGAAAAAATTAGAAAGATGAGGTCAGAAAGATGAAAAAAACGAAGGTTATTAGCGCTATTCTGGCGCTGTGCATCCTTCTGGGGTGCTGCTGTGGCTGTGAAGCCGAGGAGGGACAGAACGCTGATTCCAGCCCGAATCCTCAGCCCGAAGCCAGCGCTTCTACGCCCCCTGCTTCTCAGCCCGTCACTACGTCGGATGACGTTAATCCTGAACCCGCGCCTACCCCTGTCGCAATCCCTCTTGTGGACAAATGGGAAGTTAATACGGTAACCAACGAAGTTCCCATTACTCCCGAAGGGTATGAGGGCAACAAGGTGACGCTTGTCAAAAGGTACACCGGCAAAGACGGGGTTACTGTCGACAAGACCTATACTGATGTGGCCTTCTTGGATCCTAACGATGAAAACAAATACGCATATGACTTCACCTATTGGACCAATGAGTTCGAAATCAACGGCGAGCGGCCTTTCGGTCAAATAATCTGTGAAACGGAGTATTTGTACTTCCTGGAACACCATCAGGGAGAAGAAGTTCAGCGGTTTTTCTTGGATATCGATATCCCTGGGAGCTACTATTATTTCTCTCTGCTTGGCAGAACTGAGAAGACCGCTCTTATCAAGACCGGCAGCTACATCTTCGTTTACGACTTTGAGTCTGCGGAGTGTAAGCTCATTACCGATTCTGCTCTTGATTACGACTATCCTGTGCAGGACACATTGTACTTTACCGACTGGGATCACTGCGAATACCAGTGCAACTGGAATGAAAGCACCAGTGTGTCCAAGACCGGCAACAGTGTGATTCGGTACTTGAACTACCAGGGCATTACCAAGCTCGATGACTTCCAGGAAGAATTCCTGGAAATGCAGAACATGGCTAAAACCGGCAGGGTAGCGGAAGATGCTCTTTCCGACAAGTACAGCACCTATAGCGGAAACATTTATTCCGTTTCCAATGATGAGTATATGGGCAATCTGCATCTGCCATATGCTACCGAAAGGTCTTCGAAGATCTGGCGGCCCGATGGATATTCTTGCTGGCTCATCGAGGGCAATTCTATTACGCGGTATCGCTACAATGACGTGGCGAGAACACATGAATTGCATGAGGGCGAGTGGTATATCATTGAAAGCTATGTGAGCCTGAAGAAAAGAGAGGACGTCGCGTTTGTAGAGTACGACCTGGATGTCAACAATGACGGCATCATTTCGGCAGAAGAACTGGACGAGAGAACCTTGTCCATTGACACTCTGCTGATGGACATTTCTACCCATACCGTTTGGCATTTAGACTCTGACGGAAATCTCACAGCGGTTGCCGAGGATGTCCAGGACTACTGCGAGGCATATGGAGAGTTCTACTGGATGAACAGTAAGTTCAATGCCTATGAGTTGTCTTGGACTGAGAAGGACGAAAGTGTCCTGATTGGCAAAGATGTTGTGGGGATTTCCTACCACACGGACGAACGCGCGGGTTTTGTCGTAAAGCCTGGCGACCCCAGGTGTAACTGGGTAAGCGATGGATTTTCGCTTTGCACTCTCTACGGAGAGGAATGGCTGAACCAGGAGGAGAGCAGCGGAGCCTGGGCTCTTGAGTACGACTGGCAGTAAAATTTTCAAAGCAATGAACCTGTAAATCTTTCTCACACAACAAACAACAAAAGCGTTCGGGGGTTGCAATTAATTAGCAACCCCCGAACGTTCTTTTTTTCGAAAAAAACCTTGAAAAATGGCTTGATTTGTGATATTCTATTATGTAATGAAAAAATAGTAGCAATTTAAATGGAGGGGTTTATGAAAGAAAAGGTTTTAGAGATAAAAGAAAATGCAGTAAAAGAAGTTAAAAGTGCAGAAAATTTACAAACTTTAAATGATGTAAGAGTAAAATATTTAGGAAAAAAAGGAGAACTTACAGGTTTACTAAAAGGAATGGGGGCATTATCTCCAGAAGAAAGACCAGTTGTAGGAAGTTTAGTAAATGAAGCTAGAGATACAATTGAAAAAGAAATAGGAGAAAAGGAAAAAGCTTTAAAAGTAGATATAATTAAAGAAAAATTAGAAAAAGAAAAAATAGATATAACAATGCCAAGTAAAAAACAAGAAATTGGATCAATTCATCCAATAACAGCAATAATAGATAATGTAAAAGACATTTTCTTGGGATTGGGTTATAAAATAGTTGATGGACCAGAGATTGAAAAAGCGATATATAACTTTGATAAATTAAATACTCCACCAGACCATCCAGCAAGAGATATACAAGATACATTCTATATAACAGAAGATATAGTATTAAGAAGTCAAACATCTCCAGTACAAGCAAGAGTAATGGAAACTGAAAAGCCACCTATTAAAATAATATGCCCAGGAAAGGTATATCGTTCAGATAGCGTAGATGCAACACACTCACCAGTATTCCATCAAATAGAAGGATTAGTAGTAGATAAAAATATAACAATGTCAGATTTAAAAGGAACATTAGAAATGTTTGCTAAGAAATGTTTAGGAGAAAACACTAAAATAAGATTTAGACCACATCATTTCCCATTTACAGAACCAAGTGCAGAGGCAGATGTATCATGCTTTGTATGTGGTGGAAAAGGATGTAGAGTATGTAAAAATGAAGGATGGATAGAATTACTTCGGTTGTGGAATGGTACACCCAAATGTACTTGAAAATTGTGGAATAGATCCAAATGAATATACAGGATTTGCTTTTGGATTTGGAGTAGAGAGAATAGCAATGGCAAAATATGGAATAGATGATATGAGACTACTATTTGAAAACGATGTTCGTTTCCTAAGACAGTTTTAAGAAATCCGCTCCATCTTGCTGGAAGTTCGATTTTTAAAATTTTAATACAGTTGTTTAAAATTTTAAAAATGAACTTCCACGTGGAGCTACATAGATTATAATAAATGTAGGGGTCGGTCTTGACCGACCCACCCACAAAGAAACACAAATAAAAAGAGAGGTATTTTATGAAAACAAGTGTAGAATGGTTAAAAGAATATAGTGATATAAATGTAGATATAAAAACTTTGGCAGATAGATTAACAATGACAGGTTCAAAAGTAGAAACAGTAGAAGAAAAAGGAAATGATATAAAAAATGTTGTTGTAGGAAAAATCTTAGAAGTAAAAAAACATCCAGATGCAGATAAGTTAGTAGTTACGCAAGTTGATGTTGGAACAGAAAAAGTACAAATAGTGACAGGTGCTAAGAATATAAAAGAAGGAGATATTGTTCCAATTGCAAAAGATAATTCATTTCTTCCAGGAGGAGTTAATATAAAAAAAGGACTTTTAAGAGGAATAGAATCTTGTGGAATGATGTGTTCAATAGGAGAATTAGCATTAGATATAGCTGATTATCCAGAACAAATCGAAGATGGAATAATGATTTTACCTGCAAAGTTTGAAAAAGATATAGGAAAAGATATAGTAGAAGTTTTAAATTTGAGAGAAGATATTTTAGATTTTGAAATAACATCAAATAGACCAGACTGTTTTTCAATAGAAGGATTAGGAAGAGAAACAGCAGTATCATTAGGCGAGAAATTTAAAAATCTACGCAAAAACTTAGATGAAGAAGTAAAAGATGTTAAAAATATAGATGGATTAAAAGTAGATATAGAAGCACCGGATTTATGCTATAGATATATAGCAAGAGTTTTAAAAGATGTAAAAATTGGAGATTCACCAGATTGGATGAAAAGAAGATTAAAATCTGCAGGTGTTAGAGCAATAAATAACATAGTAGATATTACAAACTATGTAATGCTTGAAATTGGTGAGCCTATGCACGCATTTGATATAAACTCTGTTGAAGGAAAACATATAATTGTAAGAAGAGCAAAAGATAATGAAACAATTACAACATTAGATGAAAAAGAAAGACAGTTAGATAATACAATGTTAGTAATAGCAGATGAGAAAAAGCCAGTAGCAGTAGCGGGTGTAATGGGTGGAGCAAATTCAGGAATAACAGACGAAACAAAAACAGTAGTATTTGAAGCAGCAGTATTCAATAGAGGTTCAGTAAGATTTACAGCAAAGAAAATAGGCTTAAGGACAGAAGCTTCAACAAGATACGAAAAAGGATTATCACCTGAGATAGCAATAAGAGCTATAAATAGAGCAATAGAATTAGCAGAAGAAATTGGAGCAGGAACTCCAGTAGATGCAAAAATAGATGTTTATCCAAATAAAGAAAAGAAAACAGTTATTAAATTTGAACCAGAAAAAATAAATAATTTATTAGGATTAGAAATTCCAAAAACAGAAATGATAAAAATACTAGAAGCATTAGAAGTGAAAGTAGATGGAGATAATTTAGAAATACCATACTTTAGAACAGACTTACAAAAAACGGCAGACATAGCAGAAGAAGTAATAAGAATATATGGATATGACAAACTAGAATCTACATTAATAAACGCAGAAAGTACACTTGGAGAAAAGAATAAACTACAAAAATTACAAGATAAAGTAAAAGAATTGTTAGTAACAAAAGGATTTTCAGAAATGTATTCATTCAGTTTCATATCTGAAAACGACTTTAACAAATGTAATTTAGATAGTAGTAAAGCAATAAGAATAAGCAATCCATTAGGAGAAGATTATTCATTAATGAGAACAGAAATGATGCCAACAGTATTACAATCAATTTCAACAAACTATAATAAGAAAAACAAAAATGTTAAATTATTTGAAATTGGAAGAACCTATTCAGATGAAGAAGGAAATATGCAAAAAGGAGAAATTCCTACAGAAGTAGACCAAATTGCATTTGCAATGTATGGAGATAATGCAGATTTCTATGTAGTAAAAGGAATAATTGAAAATATATTAGAAGTATCAAATATAGCAAGATATCAAATTCAAAGAGCAGAAGACGCACATTTACATCCAGGAAGAAGTGCACAAATTTTAATAGGAAAAGATAGTATTGCTAAATTTGGTGAAGTACATCCACAAATATTAGAAAACTATGATATAGGTGAAAAAGTATATTATGCAGTAATAGATATAAATAAATTTGCTAAATATGGAAAAGATAATAAAAAATATACACCAATACCAAAATATCCAGCGGTAGAAAGAGATTTAGCAGTTGTAGTAGATGAAGACATAGAAGTAGGACAAATAGAAGCAATAATAATGAAAAGAGCAAAAAATGTATTAGAAACACTAAAACTATTTGATGTATATAGAAGTGAAAAATTAGGAGAAAACAAGAAGAGTGTTGCATATGAATTGATATTTAGAGCAAAAGATAAAACATTAACAGATGATGAAATAACGGGAACAATGAATGCAATAATTTCTGATTTGAAAAGCAGTATAGATGCAGAATTGCGTGCATAATTTGACAAAAATGACAAAAAATGCTAAAATATAATAAGAAAGAGATTATGTAAAGTACGAAAGGAGAAAAAATGGGCATATTGAAAGATATGATAAGACAATTAGGACACAATGTCGAAGAAGATGCAAAAGATATAGAAAAAAGTGCAAAAGCAGGTCAAGATGATGCAGATAAAATAGCAAAAAGAATGGGGCAGGACAAAACAAGTTTTGTACAACATGTTGATGTATCAACACCACCTGTAGAGATGTCAGTACAGCCTGAACAAGAACATTCAAGAGATGATGAAGCAAGATAATAAATAAGTTTATAGTATTAAGAACCCTTAACTGTCAAAGGATGGTTAGGGGTTTTTAGCATAAAAAAATAAAAATCAATAAAAAAACTTGAACACTTTTTATATAATTGATAAAATATAAGAAGAGATATTTAATAAAGGAGAATTGAATATGCAAAAGACAAATAAAAAAGACTATATAAAAGAAGGTATTAAGTTTAATAATTTAGAAAAAGAAAAGGGTATAACTTTAGTGGCTCTGATTATTACAGTAATAGTACTATTAATATTAACAGGATTAGCTATAAAAGTAGTGGTAGATGGGGGAATGTTAAAAAAATCAGAAAAAACTATAAATAAGGCAAATGAACAAAGTATTAGAGAAACAGAAATTATGAATAATATGCTTTCTGATTGGACTGACACCAGTATAAGACAAGAAAGGATAAATACAAGAATAGAAATAAATGCAATAGTTGAGAGCTTTAATTCTTCATTAGGTGCTTTTCCAACGGTTTATACTTTAGTAGGAAAATTAAATGAAAAAATTATTTATGAAGATATAACTTATATTAATTCATCTAGTGCAGGAACAAATACGATATCTTTAAATACTTCTTTTCCAGAAAAAACAGAAGTAACAGTTACAGAAGTATATAGCGGAACAAGTTATAGTTTAACTACAGATAATAATTTAAAGCAAATTGTGCAAAAGGAAAATGAAGAGAGTACTGAAGTCGAATTAACATTCAATTTTACACATAAGTATAATGGAGGGAATAGAGAAAATGCAGTTGGAATGGTTGCTGATGAAAGTTATTCTGCAAAAAAAAGTGATGGACTTTCTGGATATTCTTTAACTTCAAATTCTAATAATTTTATTAAACCAGTATACTATGCAGGAAATGGAGGAGGAGCAGTAGTTGACTTAGGGGCGAATATTTGTATAAATCAAAAATCTGAAAACAGTTCAGAAATGAATGTACAAAATACCTCATCAACTAATGAAACTTGGGTTAGAATAAAAATATTTGCAACACCAAATGCAAATTACTCAGTTGACAGACTAGAAAAAAATAATAATTGGGAGAAAAATATTACTGATGAATATTATTATTATCTACCAGTTCTAAGTCCAAATGGAGAAACAACAACTTTCACAGTAATGCCTGAACAAGATGGTTTTCATGACGAAGTAAAAACTATTATAGTAGCAGAATGTACTCCAATTATATATGATGAAGATGCTAATTCTTATGCTGATTGGACATATACATATGATGGTGAATAGATTTTAAACAAATAAAAAATAAAATTAATAAAAAAACAGTTGTAAAAACTTGGAAAAATTGATATACTTATATATACGAAAAAGTATATCAATTTTTTTAAAGAAGGAGGCTGGAATATGGAAAATGAAGAACAAGAGCTGCAAGAGATTACAACGCAAAATGATGAAAGCATCAGAATTGCAAATGAAGTAGTCGCATCTATTGCAGGAGTTGCTGTATCAGAAGTTCCTGGAGTTTATGGAATGGCAGGAGGAATTTCAAGTGGAATTTCAGAAGTTTTAAGTGGAAAGAAAAATTTAGCAAAAGGTATTAAAGTTGACGTTACAGAGAAAGAAACTAAAATAGATGTTAATATCGTTGTTGAATATGGAACAAGAATACCTGATGTAGCATTCGAAATACAAAAGAGAGTAAAAAAAGCAGTTGAAACAATGACAGGGCTAAAGGTTATTAGCGTAAATATTCATATACAGGGAATTAATATTGCAGAGAACAGAGATAATAAGGAGAAAACAGAACCTCAAGAATAAAAGAATTGTAAAAATATGTAAAAAATAAAGGAGAAATAAAAATGAAAGTTTTAGATAAAATAGGATTAATATTATTTTCACTAATAGTTTTATTACTATCAGTAGCACTATGTGTAATTGTTGTAGGAGTTGTAGACCTAGAATTAGTAAATGAAGGATTAGAAATGTTAGTAACAGATGAAATAGCATCAAAAGTAGCATTTGGAATATCAGTTGTATTTATATTATTTGCACTTAAATGTATATTCTTCTCAGGTTCTTCAAAATCAACAAAAGGAAAAACAGGAATTTTATTACAAAATGATAATGGAAAATTATTAGTATCAAAAGATACAATAGAAAGCTTAGTAAATTCAGTAGTAAAGAACTTTGCAGCAGCACAAAGCGTTACAACAAGAGTTGATGTTGATGAACAAAGTAATTTAAAAATATTTATAACATTATTTGTATTACCAGATGCTGTAATTAAAGATATAACAGCTCAAATACAAAAAGATATAAAAACAGCAATCAAAAGCTCTTTAGATTTAGAAGTAAAAGAAATAAATGTTAATATTAAAAATATAACAGTTTCAAAGAAAGAAAGTAAAGAAGTTAAAGAAAATAAAGAATAGATTGAAAGGAAATAGACATGGATAAATTCAGAGATTTTCTTATAGAATATAGAGGAGCAATAATAGGTGGAATTATAGCGATAATTGCATTATTATTTCAAATATATAAATTTGTAATAGGATGCCTGATTATTATAGCAGGAGTAGTTATAGGAAACTATGTACAAAGAAATAAAGAAAATGTAAAAGAAAAATTGCGTAATCTTATAGACAGATGGTAATATAAAGGAAGGAATGAAACAACAATGAATAGGTCTCAAATGCGAGAACTTACTTTTCAATTGCTATATCAAATAGAAATTCAAAAAGAAATTAATGAAGAGACTATAGAGATATTTTGTGAAAACAATCAAATTGAAAATAAGGAAGCCAAAAAATATATAACAAATATAATTAATGGAATAGTAGAAAAAAAAGAAGAAATAAATAAATTGATATCAAAAAACTTAAAATCAGATTGGAAAATAGAAAGAATTACAAAAATTAATTTAGCACTTTTAAAGCTATCAATTTATGAAATGATGTATAACGGTATTCCATATAAAGTTGCTATAAATGAAGTAATAGAACTTGCAAAAAAATATGGAGACGAAAGTGCACCAAATTTTATAAATGGGGTTTTAGCAAGTATTGTTAAGGAGAATTTATGAGACCAACTGCATTAACTGTAAGCGAATTAAATAAATATATAAAAAATAAAGTAGATGAAGATGAATATTTAAACAATGTGTATCTTAAGGGAGAAATCTCAAATTTTAAGCATCACTATACAGGTCATATGTATTTTACGCTAAAAGATGAAAAGTCCCTAATAAAGTGTGTTATGTTTAAATCAGCAACATCTACTTTAACTTTTATACCAAAAGATGGAATGAAGGTACTTATTTTAGGAACAGTATCTATTTATGAAGCAGGACGGAGTTTATCAAATATATTGTAAGGCTATGCAAGAAGATGGAATAGGAGACTTATATAAAAAGTTTGAAGAATTAAAAGCAAAATTAGAAAAGGAAGGATTATTTGATAACTCACATAAGAAAAAAATACCTATAATGCCAAAAACAATAGGAGTATTAACATCACAAACAGGGGCTGTTATAAGAGATATAATAAATGTATCAACAAGAAGAAATCCAAATGTACATATAAAATTATATCCAATACCAGTTCAAGGAAAAGGTGCAGAGGCTAAAATTGTAGAAGCAATAGAGACAATGAATGAATACAAACTATCAGATGTAATTATTTTAGCAAGAGGGCGGAGGATCAATTGAAGATTTGTGGCCATTTAATGAAGAAATTGTAGCACATGCAATATATGATTCTGAAATACCAATAATTTCAGCAGTAGGTCATGAAACCGATTTTACAATAGCAGACTTTGTTGCAGATTTAAGGGCGCCAACACCTTCTGCAGGAGCTGAACTTGCCCAAATAGATGTGGCAGAAGTAAAAGCAAAAATAGAAAGTTATAAAGAAAGATGCAAAACTGCATTGAAACAAAAAGTACAATTTATGAAACTAAGATATGAAAAAGTTTTGGCATCAAAAGTATTTAAAGAACCAACACAAAAAATAAATGAGTATTATTTAAACATAGACATGAAATTAAAAAATATGGAAATGATAATGCAAAACAAAATAAAAGAATCAAAATTGAAAGCAATGAATTATACTGCAAAGTTAGATGCTTTAAGCCCATTAAAAACGTTAACAAGGGGATATAGTATAGTAGAAGCAAATGGAAAAGTTTTAAAAAGCATAAAAGAAGTGAAAAACAAAGAAACCATAGCTATAAGATTAACAGATGGAAAAATAACAGCAACTGTGGGGAAAACAACTACTTCTTAGAAGTACTTGATATGAAAACAAAATGTAAGGGAGTGCTACCCTTAAGCGACCTGTTATAAGAAAGAAGGTATATTTATGAAAAAGGTATTAATTTATGTAATAATAATAGCCATAGTAAGTGTGGCAGGAGTTTTTGTAGCAAATAAAATACTTAAAAAAGATGAAACAAAACCAACAAGTCAAAGCACAGTAGACAACAATATAAATAATAGTGAAATTAAAAATAGTAATACAAATGAAGTAAATGCAATGCAAAATAACGCAATACAAGGTAATAATACAGTAGACAATAATAATGAAACTCAAGAAAACGAGACAAAACCAGATAAAGACCCAATTGCAGAAGCAAAAACTGATGAAGAAAAGGCAATTGCAATAGCAAAAAAAGAATGGGGAGAAGATAGGTCAGTAAATTTTTCTATTGATCACAAAAATGAAAATGGAGAATTTGTTGTAGCTGTAAGAAATTCTGCTACTACAGCTGCAATAGAATGGTATATAGTAAATGTGCAAACAGGTACTTGTAAGTCACGTTAAAATATAATAAAATAGGGAGAAAGTAAAATGAGTAAAACAAATAATTTTGAGGAAAATATGCAAGGATTAGAGACTATAGTGCAAGAACTTGAAAAAGGAGACTTGAACTTAGAAGATTCTATAAAAAAGTTTGAAGAAGGAATAGAATTATCAAAAAAATGTAATGAAATATTAGAAGATGCTGAGAAAAAAATAACAATCCTAATAAAAAAAGAAGATAAAATAGAAGAAGAAAACATGTAATGAAATTTTGGTATATAAAACCACCTTATTGTAAATAATAAACAAAAAAGGTGGTTTTAATTTATGAGAAATAAAAAGATATATATAATAATTGTTTTAACTCTAATTACAATAACTCTTGCAGGATATTATGTGTTTTCTAGTAATGGAAAAAATGAAATATATGCATTATCTAAATATGGTTCTAGGAGTGATGAAGTAAGGCAAATCCAAACTAAATTAAAAAGATGGGGATATTATAATGGAAATATAGATGGAATATATGGAAGCCAGACCTTAGAAGCAGTAAAATGGTTCCAATCAAAAAATGGTTTGCAAGTAGATGGAATTGCAGGACCTAAAACTTTAGCAGCAATGGGAATAAATAGTTCTACCAGCAATACAAATGGAGGATATTCAAATTCAGACTTGAATTTACTAGCACATTTAGTTTATGCAGAGGCACGAGGAGAGAGTTATACTGGACAAGTTGCAGTAGCATCAGTTGTTCTAAATAGAGTAAAGAACAGTTCTTTCCCTAATACTGTTGCAGGAGTAATATATCAAAGAGGAGCTTTCAGTGTTGTAGCAGATGGACAGATAAACCTAACTCCAAATCAAACTGCAATAGCTGCGGCGCAAGATGCTATAAATGGCTGGGATCCGACATATGGAGCAATATACTATTTTAATCCAAACACTGCAACAAGTGGGTGGATTTGGTCAAGACCATTAACAGTAGTGATAGGGAATCATAGATTTTGTAAATAATTGCAATGAACTATAAAATCCGCCCCATCTTGCTGGATGTTCAATTTTTAAAATTTTAATACAGTTGTTTAAAATTTTAAAAATGAATATCCACGTGGGGCTAGTTAGAATATACATCGTTGTTTTTCTTTAAAAAACTTGTATAAAAATGTAATATATGATAGAATATACACTGATAAATTGAAAATAGAAGGAAATTTATGTTAAAAGAAAATATAAAAAATTATGATTTAGATGACCTCAAGATTAAATTAGAAGAATTGGGAGAAAAAAAGTATAGAGCTGAACAAATTTTCAATTGGATATATAAAGAAAAGGCAACTAGTTTCGATGAAATGACTAACTTATCAATAGACTTAAGAAACAAGTTAAAAGAAAATTTTGATATGCATAATTTTAAGATTATAACAAAACAGGAATCAAAGGATGGAACAAAAAAATATTTATTTGATGTTTTAGATAACAATGCAATAGAATCTGTTCTTATGCAGTATAAATATGGAAAAACAATTTGTGTTTCTACACAAATTGGGTGCAAAATGGGATGTAAATTTTGTGCTTCTACAGGTGTAAAATTTGCAAGAAACTTGGAAGCAGGAGAAATAGTAGAACAATTATTAGCAATAGAACGAGACGAGAACATCAGAATTTCAAATTTAGTATTTATGGGAATTGGAGAACCTTTAGACAATTATGATAATGTAATGCAAGCAATAAAAATATTAAATAACCAAAAAGGAATAAATATGGGAGCTAGGCACATTAGTATATCTACGAGTGGATTAGTTCCAAAAATATATGAATTAGCAGATAAAAACATACAATGTACATTATCAATATCGTTACATAGTTCAACAGATGAAAAAAGAAGTGAAATGATGCCAATTAATAAGACATATAATATTGCAGAACTTATGAAAGCTTGCAAATATTATATTGAAAAGACAAATAGGAGAATTTCATTTGAATATGCATTAGCAAAAGACAATAACGATAATTTAGAAGATGCAGAAAGCTTAGCTAAATTACTAAAAGGAATGCTGTGCCATGTTAATTTAATTCCTATTAATAAAATAGAAAATGGAAAATATTCAAAAAGTACAAATGAAAACATAATCAAATTTAGAGATTATCTAAATTCACGAGGAATAGTTGCTACCATAAGAAGAGAATTAGGCTCTGATATAGATGCAGCATGTGGGCAATTAAGGAAAAAAGAGGTGAGCAAATGAAAATATATGCAAAAACAGATATAGGAATGCAAAGAAAGATGAATCAAGATGCATATTGCATATCAGATGAAAATGAAGAGTATGTTTTATGTGTTTTAGCAGATGGAATGGGAGGATATACAGGAGGAGAAATTGCGAGCAATTTAGCTGCTATGAGTGTTGATAAATACATAAAAGAAAATTTTATAAAGGGAAAAGATTACACAAAAGAAGAGCTGCAAGAATTAGTAAAAAAAGCAATAGAATATGCAAATTTTACTGTATATGAAAAGTCAAAAAGAGAAGAAGAATTAGAACAAATGGGTACTACTTTAGAAATTTGTTTAATATATAATAATAGAGCATTTATAGGGCATATTGGAGATAGCCGAATTTATAGAATTAGACAAGATATAATGAGAAAAATAACGGTAGACCATAGTTATGTACAAAAACTTGTAAAAGAAGGAAAAATTACCAAAGAGGAAGCGGAAAACCATCCTAAGAAAAATATGCTAATGAAAGCATTGGGATGTGAATTAGAGATTGAGCCAGATGTAACAGTTAAAGGTTTCCAAGAGGGAGACATTATATTAATATGTTCAGATGGATTAACAAATATGGTTCAGGAACAAGAGATATATAATATAATAAAAAACGACTTCGAAAACGCAACAGAAAATCTAATAAAAAAAGCAAATCAAAATGGCGGAAATGATAATATTACAATAATTCTAATTAAAAATTAGGTGGAGGTAAGTAATAATGAATTTAGTAGGAAAATTACTTGGAAATAGATATGAAATTATAGAAAAAATAGGCAATGGTGGAATGGCAACAGTATATAAAGCAAGATGCCTAGTACTAAAAAGATATGTAGCAGTAAAAGTATTAAGAGAAGAATATACAACAGATAATGAATTTATAAAAAGATTTAATATAGAAGCAGAATCAGCAGCAAGTTTAACACATCCAAACATAGTATCTGTATATGATGTAGGGCAAGAAGGAAACCTATATTATATAGTAATGGAATTGATAAAAGGTAAAACACTAAAAGAAATAATAGTAGAGCAAGGAAAACTTGGATGGAAATGGTCATTAAAGGTCGCAATACAAATAGCCTCTGCTCTAGAAACTGCACATAGAAATAATATAATTCATAGAGATATAAAACCACATAACATAATAATTACAGAAGATGGAACAGCCAAAGTAACAGATTTTGGAATAGCAAAAGCAGTATCAAATTCAACAATAACAGCATTTGGAACAACATTGGGTTCAGTACATTATTTTTCACCAGAACATGCAAGAGGAGGATATACAGATGCAAAATCTGATTTATATTCTTTAGGAGTTGTATTATATGAAATGGTAACAGGTAGAGTACCATTTGATGCGGATACACCAGTATCAGTAGCGTTAAAACATATGCAAGAAAAACCAATTGAGCCAATTACATTAAATCCAAGTTTACCACAAAGTGTAAATGATATAATAATGAAAGCAATGCAGAAAGAACCTAATATGAGATATGAAACAGCAACAGAAATGATAGCAGATTTAGAATTTGCATTAAAAAATCCAGGAAAGGCAATAGATACTGAAGAAGATAAAAAATACGAAACACAAAGAGTAAGAGTAGAAAATAATAAGAATAGCAAACATAAAGAGAATAGTAAGAAAAAGGGAAAATTTGCAAAATTTAAAGAATACTTAAGTAATCATAAAGTAGTAAAATGGCTTTTGATAATAGTACTTTTTGTAATAATATTCTTAGCATCAATATTTATAACAATATGGGGTTCTAATAAGTTAGATCCAAAACCAGAAGAAATAACATTACCAGATTTAAAAGGATTAACAGTAGATGAAGCAAAGCAAAAATATCCAGATATAGTTATAAAAATTAAAGAAGAAGCTTTTGACCCAGAAATAGAAGAAAATAAGATTGTTTCTCAAACACCAACATATCAAGAAAATTATACCGTAAATAAAGGCTCAACAGTAGAAGTAGTAGTAAGTAAAGGACAAGAAATTGTTGACATGATTAAATTTGTTGGAATGAAAAAAGATGAAGTATACAAGGCAGCAGCAGAAAAAGGATTTATTATAAAAATAACAGAAGATTATGATGATAAAGTAGAAGCAGGAATAGTAATAGAACAAAAATTAAAAGAAGGAGAAAGTCTACGAGAAGTAAAAGAAGGGGAAAAAGTACTTGCAGGAAGTGAAATAGAATTGAAAGTAAGTTTAGGAATAGAACAAGTAGAAGTTCCAGATTTAACAGGACTTTCTGAAGCAGATGCAAAAGCGAAAATTACAGAATCAAAATTAAAATGTAAAGCAGTATATAGCAAAACAGATTCAAGTAAAGGAACAGGTGTAATTGAGCAAAGTATATCTCCACACAGCATGGTAAATAAAAATGAAGAAATAACAATATGGATAAATGATTATCAAGCAATAAAAACAGGAACAGCAACAATTAATATAGCAAAACTTGTAGGATATACAAAACAATATACAAAAGTAGAAGGAAAAGATGAAGAAGGAAATACTGTTTTAAAAGAAGAATTAGTACCACCAAAAACAGTGCACTTATTAGTAAAAGTAAATGAGACACAAGTAGAATCTAAAACAGTAACGGAAGATTCAGAAGCAGTAACAGTACGTTTTGATGGAACAGATACAGTAAGAATAGAAGTATTTATTGATAATAACAAAAAGGCTACAAGAGATTTAAATTTGAATAATCAAACAGAAATAACAATAGACTAACAAATTTTCAAAAAATATGTAAGGGTCGCCGCCCTCGGCGACCCATTTATAGAAGGGGAGTACTTATGGGATTTTTTGACAAGTTGAAATCAGGCTTAGGTAAGACAAAAACATCGTTTAATGAAAAGATGAATAGTGTCTTTAGTAGTTTTAGGAAAGTAGATGAAGAGCTACTAGAAGAATTAGAAGAAATTTTAATAATGTCTGATATTGGTGTTGAAACAGCAAGTGAAATTATTTCTAAATTAAGAGAAAAAATAAAGTTAGAAAAAATTCAAGATGAAGATGGTGTAAAAAATGCATTAAAGCAAGAAATGCAAGCAATTTTAGATAAAGAAAATAATGGATTAAAATTAGAAACAACACCTTCTGTAATTCTTGTAGTTGGTGTAAATGGAGTTGGAAAAACAACATCTATTGGAAAAATTGCAAATAATTTAAAATCAAAGGGAAAAAAAGTTGTTGTTGCAGCAGCAGATACCTTTAGAGCAGCAGCAGTGGAGCAATTAGAAATTTGGGCCAATAGAGCAGGTGTGGATATTGTAAAAAGAGCGGAAGGATCAGATCCTGCATCTGTAGTATATGATGCAATACAAATTACAAAAGAGAAAAAAGCAGATGTACTGATATGTGATACAGCAGGAAGACTTCATAATAAAAAATATTTAATGGACGAGTTATTAAAGATAGGAAAGATTATTGATAGAGAACTACCAGATGCTTCAAAAGAAACATTAATGGTAATAGATGCAACAACTGGACAAAATGCAATTTTACAAGTAAAAGCATTTAAAGAAACAGTGCCATTAACAGGTTTGGTGTTAACTAAACTTGATGGTACAGCCAAAGGCGGAGTTGTAGTAGGAATTGTAAATGAAAATAACATACCAGTAAAATTTGTAGGAGTAGGAGAACAAATTGATGATATGGAAACATTTAATTCAGAAGATTTTGTAGATGCAATAATTTAAAAAACGGAAAGGAAATAATATGAAACTAAAAAAAAGACAAATTTTCGTAACAGCATTTTTATTAATATTTATAATATATGTTTATATATCCATAAGAGGATCATATTTAGAAATGCTTGGAATAGGTGAAAAATATGTAGATATATATGTAAGAAATGTTAGGCAAAAAGTAGCAGTGTTTTTAATATCTTTTGCTATAGTATATCTATTAACATATATAACAACTAATTTTATAAAACGAGGATTAAAAAGATTCTTTGAAGAAGACAAAAAAATAATGCCAAAACTCCCTAATAAATCAATATCTTTCGCATTTGCAACAATAATTGGGGTTATAATGTCTTTTACAATTACTCAAAAAGCTTTATTGGCATTTAGTGGAAGAATGTTTTGGAAAAATGACCCAATTTTTGGATTAGATATAAGTTATTATATTTTTCAAAAACCTTTTATAGAATCAGTGTTAGTAAGCTTAGCATTAGTATTTTTACTACTTACAGTATATGTTATAGTATATTATCTGTTGGCTTTCAATAAATTCTTTGAAAAAGGAATTAGTATGGAAACACTAAAGCAAAATACTGTAGTTAAGCATTTAACTTTTAACATATTTATGATAATAATAATAGTGTGCATATTAACAGTTTTAAACATACAAAATATTGTGTTAAATAAATTCATGACAATTAATAATAATACTCCACTATATGGAGCAGGATTATTAGAAGTAACAATAAAAAAATGGGGCTATATTATATTTGCGGTAGTTATTGTTATATGTGCAATAAGAGTTATAAAACGAATAAAACAAGAAAAATATAAAAGAGCAATAGCTACACTTACGGCTATTCCAATATATTTAGTAATAATGTTTGCAGTAACACTAGGAGCAGATTTTATATATTTAAAAAATAATGAATTAGATAAGCAAAAACAATATATAGAAAGTAATATGGAATTTACAAAAGAAGCATATAATATAAAAATAGATGAAGAACTTTTAGAAAATAGTGTAACTATTACTGCAAGAGAAATTGCAAATAATCAAGATGTAGTAAATAACATAAATATATTTAATAAAGAAAGAGTATTGATAAATTTAAAAGAATATCAATCAAACTTAGGATATTATACATTTGGTTCAACACAAGTTGGATTATACAATATAAATGGAATAAAAAAATTAACATATGTAACACCTAGAGAAATAATAAGTAATGATACGAGGACATATAATAATAAAACATATGAATATACACATGGATATGGAGTAATAATAACTGATGCATCACAAACTTCTAAAACAGGAGGATTAAATTACATAAAAAATGATTTTTCACAGACAACAGATATTCCACGAATTACAGAGCCAAGAATATACTTTGGATTAGAAACAAATAACATTGCAGTAACAAATGCAAAAGGAGAATTAGAATACGATTATCCGTTAACAAGTACAACAAACAGCTATAATGAATATGATGGAAAAGCAGGAATAAAACTAGGACTAATAGATAGAACAATTTTAGGAATAAAAACAGGTAATATAAAATTAGCAGCATCAGCAACGATGTCAAAAGATAGCAACATTTTAATTAGAAGAAACATTATAGAGCGTGCAAAAACAGTGATGCCATATTTAAAATATGATGAAGAACCATACATGGTCATTACAGATGAAGGAAAACTTGTGTGGGTATTAGATGCATATACAGTTTCAAATAGTTATCCATATTCACAAATGACAATAATACAAAAAAGTAATGGACAAACAGAAAAACTTAACTATATAAGGAACTCTGTAAAGATTCTAATAGATAGCTATGATGGAACAATGAAATTTTACATAACAGATACAACAGATCCAATAGTAATGGCATATTGGAACATGTATCCTACTTTATTTGAAGATAAAAGCGAAAAAATACCACAAGATATTGCAAAACACTTCGTATATCCAAAATATTTGTATAACATTCAAAAGGATATATTAAAACAATATCATAATGTACAACCAGAAGTATTATACAGAGCAGATGATATATGGGATATTGCAAAAGAAAATACAAGTAAAGTATCATCGCTATTAGGAACAAATATTGAACCATATTATACAATGGTAAAAACAAAAGGAACAGATGAAGCAGAACTAGGATTAGTAGTTCCATACACAATAGTGAATAAACAAAACATTAATGCATATCTAGTAGGAACATGTGATGAAAATGGAGAAAAACATTTAAAATTATATAGATTTAACACAGATGAACCAATTTTAGGCACATTACAATTAGATGCATTAATAGAGCAAGACGAAACAATATCAAAAGAGTTAGAATCAATAGCAGTTACAGGAACAAAGATAGAAAAAAATATTATAGTAGTTCCAATTGATAATACCCTTCTATATATAGAACCAATATATCAAGTTTTACAAAATGAAAATCAGAATGCGCCAATACTAAAGAAAGTAATAGCTGCATCTGGAAATAAAGTAGCAATTGGAAATGATGTTCAAGAAGCATTACAAAACTTAGTATCTCAAGCAGCAGTAAGTATAAAGATAGATGCAACAAATGTGGATGCATTAATAAAAGAAATAGTAGAAGCTAATGAAAATCTTAAAGAATCAAGCAAAAGCAATGATTGGCAGCTTATTGGAAGGGATATAGATAAATTACAAGGTTTAATAGACCAACTAAATAAACTGCTATTAGAAGAAAAGCTAGAAAATAAGAATACATAAAAAAGACTAAAAACATCCAAACTATACTTGGGTGTTTTTGTAAAAAAATAAAACACTTAAAACAAGTAAAAGCTTAAAATGGAGGATTTATAAGTGTTTAATAAAAAAATAAATGGAAAGCTAGATGATATAAATAATAAGTTAGACAAATCAAATATAATTGAAATTTCCTATATACTTGGAAATAAAAAAGAAATAATAAAAAGAAATTTAATTGCAGGTATTTCAAGGGGAATTGGTATAGGAATTGGAATTACAATAATATCAGCAATGATAATATATTTCCTACAGAGACTAATAAGGTTGAATATTCCTGTAATTGGTGATTACATTGGAGATATTGTTTCAATAGTACAAAAAAATTTGTAAACTTATTTTTTAGAGAAGCAACTTAAAATTCGCTTCATCTTGCAGGATGTTCGTTTTAATACAGTTGTTTAAAATTAAAAAAATGAACATCTATGTGAAGCTAGATAGAATTATAAATACAATATAAAGATAGTAGAAGGGTTGTGGTATATGATGGAGATATCTACATCAGTTTTAAATGTAATTGGAAAGGAAAATCCAACTAAAATTTTTTATGACTTAGAAGTTGCAAAAACAGATTATTATCATATTGATGTTATGGATGGTAAATTTGTAGAGAAGAATACTGAGAAGGAAATGTATGAGTTTTCAAATACAATTAAACAAATATCAAATTTACCATTAGATGTACATTTAATGGTTGAAAACGTTAAAGAATATATAGATAAATATGCAAGCTTTGAACCGCTGTATATAACTATACATTATGAGGCTTGTAAAGATAAGCAGGAAGTGAGAGAATTTTTAAAGTACATACAAGAAGGTAACATAAGATGTGGATTATCAATAAAACCAAATACTAAATTAGAAGAGATATATGAGTTTTTACCAGATATAAGCTTGCTCTTGATAATGAGTGTGGAACCTGGAAAAGGTGGACAAAAGTTTATGCCGGAGGCATTAGATAAGATACAAACTTTGAGTGAATATATAAAGAAGAATAATTTAGATACATATATAGAAGTAGATGGTGGAATTAATAAAACAAATATAAAAAGTATAGTAAATGCGGGAGCAGATATTTTAGTTGTTGGAAGTGCAATAATAGAAGCAAAAGACTATAAAAAAGAAATAGAGGATTTAAAACAATAAAACAAATGGATGTGTTAACATCCATTTGTTTTTAATATATACTATATCCTAATTCTTTTTATAAAATAATGCAGTTAAAATTTTTCCAATTGCAATTATAATAAATAGTAAAGTTATTGTTATACCAATGTTAGGTATTAAGCTAACTATGAATAGAATAGAGGTTACAATAAGCATTCTAAAATATAAATTGATTTTTTCAGATTTCCAAGCATTTGCAATTGATAAAACAAATAGAGGTACTGAAATTGCAGCAATAAAGAAAATTGTAAGTAATAAAACAAATGCTAAAGCAATAGTAAAGTTTGTAAGTAATAGTAGTAGTAAAACAGGGAAGAAAGCTAAAATTAAACCAAAGCCAACTCCAAGTCCAATAAATATATTAGTGGTTGTAATATTAGATAATTTTTCTACAAAGTTTGGAGCAATATATTTGAAAATCAATGCTATTATAAATACATATAATAGAAGACTTACAAAAGCAATTACTTTTTCTAATAGTATATATGAGAAACTAGTTTTATCAGTATAGTTTGAAACTTTAGTTTCTCCTTTAACAATTTCATTAGGGATTGACATTTGAGATTTAGTTGCATAATCTAAATTACCCTGAATAACGCAAGTTTTGCTATCATTAAATTCTAAAGCTTTAGCTGAAACTTTAGCATCTCCTTGAACCTCTCCAGCAAATTGAAAATCAGCTGCATCTATGAATAAATCTCTTTTAGTAATAAAATCAGAAGAAGTAACAACTTTACCTTTTTCAGAATAAATCTTTGTATTTCTATCAATTTGACCGGAAATATTTGCAGTATCAGTAATTGTTAAAGCTAAATCTTTTTCAACATGACCAGTAAAATTCATATTATATGTACTTGTTACACCATAAACAGATCCATTAACAGTTCCATGTAAATTTAATGTACTGTTTCCGAAGACAAATAAATTTCCTTTTATTGTAGCTTGATTATTAATGTTGACAGTAGTTGCATACACATATAAGTCTCCATTAATTTTACTTCCTGAATCTAAAGTAAAAGTATCAGTTGCCATAACATAAACATTGCCTTTGATTTCTGTTGATAAATTAACTTTATCTATCATATAATTGCCTGATTTATCTTTAGAATCAGAGAAAACGATATTAGATTCTATATTAGCATTTGATACGATTGCAAAGATATCTCCATTAATTATAAGTGGTGATGCATTATTCATTAAAGGAGAGATTAAAAGGTTATTAGTTTTAATAAAAGCATTACCATTTAGACTTTCACGCATTGAATAATTATCACTGTTTCTAATAGATAAATCCCTATCTCTGTCAGTAACTTGATTTTCAGTAACAGAAGAGGTAGGACTATTATTTTCAGAAGAGGATGGAGCAATATCTTCAGCAAACACTGTAGATGATATTAATAAAATAAAAATTACAATAATTGAAAAACGTTTGAAAAATTTTAACATAATATTCATATCCTTTCTTAATATAAGGAATAATCCTTAAAAATATATGTATAATATATAACTTAAAAGGGTATTTGTCAATAAAAGGGGAGAGGAATGTTACAAAAAAATAGCTATGTGGAACAATATAACATCCACATGGAGATACAAAGAAATATCAAATAAAAAAGGTACAGAAAACTTAATTCCTGTACCTATAAAAAACTTTTTATTTTTTGTCATCTTTCATAACTTCTTTAATTGCACCTAAACTTGAAAGTGCTTTTGTAGCTTCAAAAGGAATAAATACTTTGTTTGCATCTCCATTTGCAAGTTCTTTTAAAGCTTCTAAAGATTTTAATTGAATTAGTTTATCATCTGGATTTGCTTTCTTTATAGATTCAAATACCATTTGAATTTCTTGAGCTTTTGCAACTGCAACTTCACGAATTGCTTCAGCTTCACCGGCTGCACGTCTTATTTGAGCTTCTTTATCAGCTTCAGCTTGAAGAATAGCAGCTTCTTTTTGTCCTTCTGCAATAGTAATAGCAGATTGCTTTTCTCCTTCTGCTTGTAATATTGCAGCTCTTTTATTTCTTTCAGCATTCATTTGCTTTTCCATAGCATCACGGATATCAGGTGGAGGAGTAATATCTTTTATTTCAACTCTATTTACTTTACATCCCCATTTATCAGTTGCGTCATCTAATAAAATTCTTAATTGATTATTTATTAAATCTCTTGAACTGAAAGTAGAGTCTAAGCTCATTTTACCTACAATATCACGAATTGTAGTAATTGCTAAGTATTCAATACCTTTCCTTAAAGATTGAATTTCATATACTGCTTTTGCAGGATCTGTTATTTGATAGAAAACAACAGTGTCTATTGTAATAGTAACATTGTCTTCAGTAATAACTCCTTGTGGTGGAATATCCATTGTTTGTTCCTTTAAACTTACAACGCTTCTAACGTGGTCGATGAAAGGAATAATAATTGTAAGACCAGCATCAGCTATTTTATGAAATTTACCAAGTCTTTCTATAATGTAAACTTCAGATTGTTTAACAACCTTAATTGATTTGAATGCAATAATTACAACGATAGCTAAAAATATAATTAAATATGGCATGTGTAGTTACCTCCTAAAATTAATAATATAAATTAAACTTTTTCTTTTATCATTTGTGTAACAATTAATTTAACGCCATCTATTTTTTGTATTTCTACTTCTGTGCCTACAGGAATATTAGTTCCATTAGACTTTGCAGACCATATTTCTCCATTAACTTTAACTTGACCAGTTCCGCTTAAATTATCTATTGGAATAGTTACAATTCCTTTTTTGCCTAAAACACTATAAGCATTAGTTGATACAGGTTTATCTTTATCAACATATTTTGATATTAGAGGTTTTGTTAAGAAGATAAGAATAATTGATGAAATTACAAACACTAAAGTTTGAATGAACATATCTTCAACAAAAAAACTTGTGCACATAGCTAAAAGAGCACCTATTCCTAACCAAAATATCAAAAATCCTACAGTGGCTATTTCAATTATGAAGAAAATTCCAGCAGCAATTAACCAAATATACCACATAAAACCTCCATTTAAAGAATTTATTATATTATTATGAAATAATCACGATAAAAATTCTTCCTTTACTATTATACTACACTTTTCCTAGAAATGGAAGTAGTTACAGTAATATTTTTTGATTTTATGTAAACAAAAATACAATTCACAGTTATATTTAATAATCTACTCTGCCAAAGCTGGATGTAAATAGGGGAGAGGCAAAATTTAATCAAAAAAAGAATGAAAAATACAAAAGATATTTTCCATTCTATATTAAATAAAATTAAATATTATCATTAATAATAAGCGCAGCAATGTTATAAATTAAAGTAACTTTTTCTGTTGGACAACTTTTTAGCAAATCATTAAACTCTTTAGTCATATAAGTAGGAGAGTTGCTAGAAGTGCCATTTAAGATTTCCCCTTCAGTTACTCCTAAAATATCACAAATTTCACTTAATCTTTTCAAATTAATATTGGTAGAACCACGTTCAATTCTACTAATATAAGTGACAGATACATCAATCATTTCTGCTAATTTCTCTTGAGTAATTTTTTTATTTAACCTTGCTTGTTTTAACCTAGTTCCAATAATGTTAAAATTTAAAGACATAAGAATCACTCCTTTTGTCAGAATATAGCATTTATAAGTATAGTTTCACAGAAACTATAGTGTAAATGTTTACTACCAGTAAAAATTAGTATGCTTAGGAAAAGAAAATTTATGCTTAAAGAAATGGCTAAAACAAAAGGAAAATTCAAATTTTTTATAAGAGGAAAAAGTGACACAAATAAATACATAAAAAATTATGTATGATATTACAACAATATTACATTTCTTAAAAGTATTGACAAAAAAGATAAAAACACATAGAATTGTATCGTAACAGTAAACTAAATTGTTCATATTAAAAATGAAAAACAAAGGAGGCAAAAATAATGAAAGACAAAAGAATATCACAAAGTGGTATAACGCTAATTGCACTAATAATTACAATAATAGTAATGCTAATATTAGTTGCAGTAACAGTAAAAATATCAATTGATAGTGGATTATTTGGACATGCAAAAAATGCTACTCAAAGCTGGGCTGACATGGAAGGAAAAGAGTCTAATATCGGCAATAAACCAGTAACTATAGATGGAGTTACATATAATTCAATGGATGAATATGTTGCAAGTTTACCCCAAAAAACAGAAACACCTGAAACACCAACAAAGCCAGATAGAACAGGATTAAGTGTAGGAGACTATGTTGACTATACACCAGACAAAGCAGATAACTATATGGGCTTAGGAACATCAACAAGTGAAAAAGCAGGTTCACCAAGTAACCTTTCAGGAGGAATTCCACAAGACAAAAATTTAAAATGGAGAATATTGAGCATAAATGAAAGCGGAACTGTAGATATAATATCAGATACACCAACAGCTACTGCAGTATATTTACAAGGGTCAATAGGCTATAATAATGGAGTATACTTGTTAAATGACTTATGTGCTAGTCTATATTCAAATTCTACATTAGGAGTAAAAGCAAGAAGTATAAACTTAATGGATATAGAAAATAAATTAAGTGATGCAGGAAAGAATGCAAGAGATACATATACTACAAGTAAAGGAATACCATATGGAAATACTCAAACCTATACAGGAACTGTAAGAACACCAGATATATATAAGCAAGTTGGAAAAACAATAGAAGAAGAATCAAAAGATTATTACAAAGAACCAACAATATTAACACATACAAGAGAAAGTAGTTTAGATGTAAAACAAACGATGTATAGATTCTCAAATACACAAGCAAGTTATTTCGTTGACGAAACATTTTATAACTTAGTATTTGGAACAGGAAAATACTCTTGGGTAGCTACACGTTATGCTGAATGTGATACTGACAGTGCATTTTTTGGATTGTATTATTTAGATGGAAAACACTTAAATGGCTATTATCTATTGCATTCTTCATATGACTCAGCACAGTTTACAAACTTAGCTGTTCGTCCAATAGTAACTCTTGGTGCTGATATCCAAATATCAGCAGAAGGTGGAACTGCAGATAACCCTAGAACTTTGGGAAAATAAACGTAAAATATAAATTTTCTAGACACAGAAAAGTAAAATTTCTGTGTCTTTTACTGTGTCGAAAAATTGTAAATAATTTTTATAATTAACTAATTGACATTTTTTTGTATTAGATATATACTGACATAAAATTAGAAATAGGAGGTTTAGCCAAAGTGAATGATTTAATTGAAATAAGATGGCATGGAAGAGGCGGACAAGGAGCAAAAACAGCTTCATTGTTATTAGCAGATGCAGCCTTTAACACAGGAAAATATATACAAGGATTTCCTGAATATGGACCAGAAAGAATGGGAGCACCAATAACAGCATATAACAGAATTAGTACATCACCAATTACAATTCACAGCAATATATATGAACCAGACTATGTAGTAGTTGTTGATGATAGCTTATTAGAAAGTGTTGATGTAACAGCAGGATTAAAAGAAACAGGTGCCATAGTAATAAATACAACAAAAGATGCAGAATATTTAAGAGAAGTATTAAAAGGATATAAAGGAGAAATTTACAAAATAGATGCAAGAAAGATTTCTATAGAAACTTTAGGGAAATATTTCCCTAACACACCAATGCTTGCAGCCATAGTAAAAGTAAGTAAAGTAATGACAGATGAAGAATTTTTAAATGATATGCAAGGTTCATTTAAACACAAATTTGCAAAGAAACCAGAAGTAATTGAAGGAAATATGAAAGCTTTAGAAATGGCACTAAAGGAGGTTGAAAGAGTATGACAGATATAAATTCAAAAACACCAATGGATAAATTAACAGAAGGTGGAACAATATATACAGCAGGAAATGCAAGAGAATTTAAAACAGGAGATTGGAGAAGCACAAAACCAGTATATTTATCAGAAAAATGTAAACAATGTGGACTTTGTTTTCCAGTATGCCCAGACGATAGCATTCCAGTTAATAAAGAGCAAAAAAGAGAAGACTTTAATTATGATTATTGCAAGGGATGCGGCGTGTGTGCAAAAGTATGCCCTTTTGGTGCAATAGAAATGCAGTAGAACAAATGAAAAACGAAAACGAATGAAATTAGTCATCTTGCTGTGTCAAACGGCGTAAATTTTTTCTCAACATACAGCGTATAGTTTCGAAAAAATTTACTTGTTTTCCTTGCAATATACCTAATTTGCTTCGTTTTATAATATTACAATTGTGTAAGATAAAATCTAATAATTTGTAGACAACCATATGGGCAATTTTAATCGCCCGTACTTCGAAGAACTACAATAAAGCCCCTTTAACAAGGAAGCTGACTGGGGGTTCTTAACAATAAATATAAAAAATAGGAGGAAATAAAATGTCAATTAGAGAACGTTTAAGTGGTAATGAAGCAGCTGCAATTGCAATGAAACAAATAAATCCAGATGTTGTTGCAGCATTTCCAATAACACCATCAACAGAAATACCACAATATTTTTCAACTTTTGTAAGCAATGGAACTGTAGACACAGAATTTGTTGCAGTAGAAAGTGAACATAGTGCAATGAGTGCATGTATAGGAGCAGAAGCAGCAGGAGCAAGAGCTATGACAGCAACTTCTGCAAATGGATTATCTTTAATGTGGGAAATGATATATATAGCTTCAAGTTTAAGACTACCAATAGTAATGTCATTAGTAAATAGAGCAGTATCAGGACCACTTAATATCCATAATGACCATTCAGATGCAATGGGAGTAAGAGATAGCGGATGGATAATGCTATTTTCAGAAAATAATCAAGAAGCATATGATAATTTACTTATGGCACATAAAATTGCAGAAAATAGTAATGTAAGATTACCATTAATGGTATGCCAAGATGGTTTTATAACATCACACTCAATAGAAAATATTGAATTAGAAGAAGATGATTTAGTAAAGAAGTTTGTAGGAACATACAAACCAGAACATTATTTATTAAATGATAAAGAACCAATAGCAGTAGGACCATTAGACTTACAAGCGTATTTATTTGAACACAAAGCACAACAAGCAGAAGCAATGAAAAACTCTAAAAAGGTAATTTTAGAGGTATCAGAAGAATTTGAAAAGGTTACAGGAAGAAAATATAGTTTCTTCGAAGAATATAAAATGGAAGATGCTGAATATGTTGTAGTTTGTATGAACTCAACAGCAGGAACAGCAAAATTTACAGCAGATAGATTAAGAGAAAAAGGAATAAAAGCAGGAGTTCTAAAACTAAGAGTATTTAGACCATTCCCAGGAGAAGAATTAGCAAAAGCACTATCTAAAGCAAAAGCAATAGCAGTTCTTGATAAGGCAGATGGACTAAATGCGGTAGGTGGACCATTATTTACAGATGTAACATCAGCAATGTATACAGAAAATGTAAAAGTACCAACAGTAAACTATATATATGGAATAGGCGGAAGAGACACAAAATCAGATGATATTGAAAAAGTATTTGAAGATTTGAAAGAGGTAGCAAACAGTGAGAAACCAAAAAATCCATACAGATATCTAGGATTAAGGAGGGAGTAGAAATGGCATATAATTTAAAACAAGTAGTAGCTGAAAAACCAGCAAGATTTACAGCAGGGCATAGAATGTGTGCAGGTTGTGGGGCTCCAGTAGTAGGAAGAATGATATTAAGAGCACTAAAACCAGAAGATCATGCAGTAATATGTAATGCAACAGGATGTATGGAAGTTTCAACATTTATATACCCATATACAGCATGGACAGATTCATTTATCCATACAGCATTTGAATGTGCAGGAGCAACATTATCAGGAGCAGAAGCTGCATATAAATCAATGAAGAGACAAAATAAATTATCTGGAAAAGATACAAAATTTATAGCATTTGGTGGAGATGGAGGAACATATGATATAGGTCTTCAAAGTTTATCAGGAGCAATGGAAAGAGGACATGATATGGTATATGTATGCTATGATAATGGAGCATATATGAACACAGGTATCCAACGTTCATCTGCGACACCAAAATTTGCAGACACAACAACATCACCAGCAGGAACAGTTGTGCCAGGAAAAATGCAATCAAGAAAAGACTTAACAGAAGTAATGGCATCACACCACTTACCATATGTTGCACAAACAGCAGCAGTAAACAACTTCAAAGATTTATATGAAAAATCAGAAAAAGCTATATATATAGAAGGAGCATGTTTCCTAAATGTATTAGCACCATGTCCAAGAGGATGGGGATATGCAACAGAAGACTTAATGAAAATAAACAAATTAGCGGTAGAAACATGTTACTGGCCATTATATGAAGTAATAGAAGGAAGATATGTAGTAAACTACAAACCAGCTAACAAATTACCAGTAGAAGAATTCTTAAAACCACAAAAAAGATTTAAACATATGTTTAAACCAGGAAATGAATGGATGATAGAAGAATTCCAAAAAGAAGTAGACAAGAGATGGGAAGAATTATTAAGACTAGAAGAAATAACAAATAGAGAATAAAATAATAAAAATAGATGAAGAAATTTCATCTATTTTTTTATGAATTTTCAAAAAGAACGACAAAGTTGACATAAAATTCAAAAAATTGTATAATTGACATGTAGGTTTAGTCCTAAATAAAATTTGGAGGTAGACATGAAACAGAAACAAAAGCGGACCGTAAATCCTGGCTGGATCACAGCAGTACTGACTGTGGCAACATACCTGTTGGCATTTGTAATGCTGACCGGCTGCGGAGGACCCAGCAACGAGGAAATGCTTGCGGACCAGGTAAACCAGCTTACCGAACAGACCAATAGCCAGAGCGAGACTCTTGCAGAGAGGGACAAAACTATTAATGAACTGCAAGAGCAAATCAAAGAGCAGAAAGAAACCATTTCTAACCTTGAAGAAGAAAAGGGGGAGTATGAAAAAGCCCTTGAGGACTTAAGGAAAAAGGTGAAGGACCTTGAGAGCGAAAATCAGCAAACGACTCAGTTACTCCAATCTATCAGCGAAATTCCTGAAAGATACAAGGAGGTGTTTGTAAAAACATCTGAGTTGCAGTTTGCAGCAACACTGTTTAACCAGGACATTCGTGCCCTTAAGGTTGACAGTAAGAACAACAAAGTTACTGACCTGCGCACCGACACAGAACTGGAACTGAAGGGAATTCATAACACTATAGAAGGCAGTTATGGATATGAATTCACTACGGCAGAGTTCCTGAACGGTGACACGTCCATTGAAATTAATGGAGACTATTACTCCGTAGTTGGTATACCAACTATGTTGGAAGTAAAAGCAATGGATGGGAAAGTAAGCTTGTATGACATTTGCCAAACCCTTGTCGTTCTCAGAGCTGAGAAAGGTGGGCAATTTGTCTACAGTACGCAATACTAAAACTGTATCATAGACCAACAAGAAAGAGACCCTTAATAGGAACCTTAAGTCCCCAGTCACTTTAGAATGAGATATATCTAAAGTGGCTGGGGCATTTTTTTAGTATAAGAAAATGGTTATATAATAAACTCTTTTGTTTATTATATTTTTATGTTATAATACCTAAAATACATAAATAATAAAAAGGAGATTTTTATGGCATATATAGAGTTCAAAAAGGTAAATAAACAATACAGAATGGGAGAAGTTACAATTAATGCATTAAATAATACAAGTTTTCAAATTAAAAAAGGAGAGTTAGTAGTAATAGTGGGTCCAAGTGGTGCAGGAAAGACTACTACTTTAAATATATTGGGAGGAATGGATACAGTAACATCAGGAAAGGTTTTAGTAGATAAAAAGGAAATCACTTCATTAAAGAATAAAGAACTAACTAAGTATAGGAGAGAAGATATTGGCTTTGTTTTCCAATTTTATAATTTAGTTCAAAACTTAACTGCAAAAGAAAATGTAGAACTTGCAACACAGATATGTAAAGATAGTTTAAATGTAGAAGATGTTCTAGAAAAAGTAGGTTTAAAAGATAGAATGAAAAACTTCCCAGCACAATTATCAGGAGGAGAACAACAAAGAGTTGCAATAGCAAGAGCAATAGCGAAAAATCCAAAACTATTATTATGTGATGAACCAACAGGAGCATTAGATTATAAAACGGGAAAGCAGATATTACAACTACTACAAGATACTTGTAGAAAAGAAAAAATGACAGTTGTTATAATAACGCATAATACAGCAATAACACCAATGGCAGATAAAGTAATATATTTCAAAAATGGAACAGCAGAAAAAGTGGAACTAAATGATAACCCAATTCCAATCGATGAAATTGAATGGTGAATACTGGTTATTTTCAGAATATACTGAAATGTTCTGTAGGGCATACAGAAAAGCCCCTTTAACAAGGGGGCTGTCAGCGAAGCTGACTGGGGGTTCTTAAAATCCATAGAAGAACCCTCCGTCAGTCCTTCGGACTGCCACCTCCCTTGATAAAGGAGGTTTCTTGTCAATTCTTCGAAGGTAAAATTATGTAGAGATTGGGTCCTTGTTTGCCTAAAAAATGATAACTAATTAAACAGAGAAAGGAAAGATATGAAAAAAGCACTATTAAAAAACAGTCTAAAATCAATAGTAAAAAATAAAAAAAGATTTTTATCAATGCTATTTATGGCGTTACTGGGTGTTGGATTTTTTGCAGGTTTAACGGCAGCAAGTCCAGATATGGAAGACACTTTAGATAATTATTTAGATAGCACTAGAACTTATGATATAAGTATTCAGGCAACTTTAGGTTTAACAGATGGCGATATAGAAAAAATTAAAGAAGTAGATGGAATAGAAAATGCTTATGGTGTAAAATCTAAAGACTATTTAATAGAAATTGATGAGAATGAATATGTGGCACAAGTTATCGAATACAATGAAAATGTAAATAAACCATATATTGAAGAAGGAAAGATTCCAGAAAAAGAATCAGAATGTGTCTTAGACGAGAAATTTGCTTTATATAATAATTACAAAATTGGTGATAAGATACAAATAAAAACCGAAGATGAAAATGTGGTACAAAAAGAATTAACAATAGTAGGATTATGCAAAAGTCCTCTTTATATATCAAATGAAAGAGGAACAACAACACTAGGAACAGGAACTATTAATTGCTATATGTATGTAAAAGAGATATTAGATTTTGACTACTATACTAATATATATGCAAAAGTGTCAGGGGCAACAGAAGTAAAATCTCAAAGTAAAAAATATGATGAATTAATAGAAAGTGCAGAAGAAAACATAGATAAAATAAAAGAGTCAAGAGAAAATGCAAGACGAAATGAATTAATAGAAGACGCAAAAAAGAAAATGTTAGAGATGGGAATACCAGAGACAAATATTCAAGTGCCAGAAATAGAGCAGAACAAATGGTATATACAAACAAGAACAGACAATTCAGGATATTATGGAATAGTTCAAGCAATAGAAAGTATAACAAATTTAGCAGGAGTTTTCCCAATAGTTTTTTATATAATAGCGGTTCTAATTAGTTTAACATCAATGACAAGAATGGTTGAAGAAGAACGAACAGAAATAGGAACATTAAAAGCTCTAGGATATTCAAATGGCAATATCTTATTCAAATATCTTTTATATGCTTCAATTGCGTGTATTGTTGGTGGAATAATAGGTATGAGTATATGTTTTTATTTATTCCCATCAATTGTTTGGAATACATATGGACTACTATATAAAATTCCAAATCTAATGACACCATTTAGAATAGAGAATGGATTAGTTGGACTTGGAATAGCATTTATATGTATTGTAGGAGCAACTTTTGCCGTTTGCAGAAAAGAATTAATGTCTATGCCATCAAACTTAATGAGACCAAAGGCTCCGAAAGCAGGAAAGAGAGTTATTTTAGAAAGAATAAAAATAATATGGAATCATATAAGTTTTTCGAAAAAAGTAACAATAAGAAACTTATTTAGATATAAGAAGAAAGCATTAATGACAATTATAGGAATTGCTGGGTGTACAGCATTAACACTTGCAGGATTTGGACTTAGAGATTCAATAACAAAAATTGTTTCAAAACAATATGGCGAAACATACAAATATGATGCAATGATATATCTTAAAGAAAGTGACAAAGAAACAATAGAAAATATACGAAACTATGATGAAATAACAGGAATAGTAAATATTGCAGCAGAAACTGGAGAGATAAAAAATGATAATATACAAGAGTCTACTAATATAATTATTCCGGAAAATAAAGAAGACTTCGAAGAAGTTTGTACGTTGTATGATAGAAACTCACAAGAAGTAAAACTTGAAGATGAAGGAATAATTGTTACTGATAAATTAGCAGAAATGTTAGCTATAGAAGAAGGAAATACAGTTACATTATTATTAAATAATGGTAAAGAATATAAATTCAAAGTTCAAAACATAGTTAAAAATTACATTAATCATTATGTATATATTTCAAAAGAAACTTATGAAAATACTGTTGGAGAAGCGGAAACAAATTTACTTTGGATTAACACAGTAAATTTAAATGAAGAAGAACAGAACGATTTATCAGAAAAGATACTTAAAGATGATAATGTTGCGTCAGTAACGATGTTAGGTACATTAATAGAAACTATAAATGATATGTTAAAATCATTAGATTATGTAATAGTAATATTGATAATAGCATCAGCAATACTTGCATTAACAGTATTATACAATTTGGCAAATGTAAATATAAGTGAGAGAAAACGAGAAATAGCAACATTAAAAGTATTGGGATTTTATGATAAGGAAGTTGATAGTTATATAAGCAGAGAAAGCATAATCTTTACAATTATAGGAATAGCAATAGGATTAATTGGAGGATATTTCTTAACAAACTTTATAATAACAACTTGTGAAATATCAGACTTTAGATTTATCAAAGAAATAGAACCACTTAGCTATTTATATGCGGCACTTATTACAGCAGGATTTTCTTGGATTGTAGATTTTATAGTACATTTTACATTAAAGAAAATAGATATGATAGAGAGTTTGAAAAGTGTAGAATAAAACTTCATAAATGTATGCTTTTTTCAAATTGCAGTTTGTGTGATTAACAAAATTCGTTTTAAACGTGTATTGTAAGCATATTACAAGATTGAAAATATAAAGAATAAAACATAAATAAAACTCTTGCTTTTTAAATTCATTTATGTTACAATAATTAGGTCGATTTAAAATAGGAGGGAATAATAGTGAAAACTTTTCTAGTTATTATATATGCAATAGTTGCAGTTTTATTAACAATATTAACAATAGCACAATCAAAGGAAGACGGCGGAGCATCAGAGGCAATTACTGGTGGTGGATCTTTCTATGAAAAAAATAAAGGAAGAACAACTGAGGGGAAAGTAAAGAGATTTACGACATTTTTAGGAGTTATATTTGTAATACTTGCAATAACATTAGGAATAGTCTACTAAATTATTCCGTTGATATAGATTATTACATTAGGTAATATTGAGCTAATAACAGCAATTATAATTATGGCTATGCCAGCAATTATATTGCTGTTTGTTTTTAATTCGTAAATTCCATAACTAATAGTTTTGATTAGAATTATTATAGAAAATATAAAAATAAAAGTTTTCAAAATAGAACCTCCTAAATTCATAGTTATTATTTATAGTTGTTCCAGATAATCCGCTCAATTTTGCTGGATATTCATTTTTTTTATTTTAAAAATGAATATCCATGTGGAGCTATATATAGTAATTAAATAAATTGGTTAAAAGTTGTAACAATTTATATTTTGTTAAAAAGATAACCACTTTGAATATTTGTTTCTATACTAATATCAAAGAAAGAATTTTCATAATTGTTAGACCAATCAGAATCAATCCAATCTTGCCAAGTTAAATATTTTGGTAACATATATTTCCCAAATCCAGCAATATCAGACTTGAACTCTTTTGATGTTTTATATAAATAAGAACTGATATTTTGTTCTAAATAAGTGTTAATAGAAGTATTTAGCATATTTAAAGTTTCTGCATCTGTTAAATCTAAAGAACTTGTCAAAGATAAAACGTTTCCAGTAATATAGGCTCTTGTTTTTATATAAGGATAATTATTAATTAGTTCTACATGATTTTCAGTATTCTTGTTTAAATGTATATAAATAGAAACATTAGAAGTATGATCAAGAGGATTAGGAATAGTTATAGTAGCATTTTCTAATCTATTAGTTACAATTAGATGGCAAAGGGTTTCAATATTATTTAACTCTCCAACTAATTTATCTCCTTTAAATACAGCTGTTCCAAAGTTTTCTATTTTATTTTTTCCCTCTATACTAGTTTGACCAGCAATGTATGCTGAATCAGCTGGAATTGGTTCCCCTGAGCTTATTCCGCCTAATATTGCAATTGCTTCAGAAGCAGTACTTAAAAATTTAGAGTAAAAATTACTTAAATGTAAATCATCTATATAGCCAGTATATTCACTAGAATTTAATATAGATTCATAGTAATTAGACTGAATTGCTTCCAATACAGGTTTGAAATTATCTAAAAAGTCAGAGGCTAAACATTTACTTATAACAACATTACAACCTGGTCTAATTTCTACATTATTAACAAGAGTGTAAATATACTTAGAAATTCCAACAGATGCAAGTTTTTCAGATATTATTATAGCTTTACAATGAGACAAATCAATTTGCTTACTAATATAACTATTTATTAAACTAATTCCAGAATCTATATCGCTACATTCAACAGATATTATACTAGAATTGTCTTGCTGAGCACCACTTGAACTATCAGAAGAACTTAATATGGCTATTTGTAAACTAAGCTTTATTGGCTTTGATTCTCCTTCATCAATACCTATTGCAACAACATACGCTCTAGTTTCAACTCCAGCAGAATTAGAACAACCAGTAAGAAAAAATATGCATAATATTAAAATTAAAATGATTTGTTTATATTTCACTTTTTCATCATGTCCTTTCTTCTGGATTTTTTCTTTTTTAAATATGCAAGGAGAAGAATTATAAAACTAACTACAAATATTAATATTACTGCGTATAGCTTTAAATAATTTCGAAACATATATTTAACAGTACGAATATCTTTAAAAGCAAGAGCAATTCCTATAACTAAGACTGATAAGCTATAACTCATCTCAGTAGAGTGTCTAACATTAAATATTTTTTTGAACAATTTTAAAATACAATAAAAATTAAAACTTAAAAAAGTTAAAAATATAAAAATCCATAAAAGTATGAAAATAGCATCAACTCTTTGCAAGAAATTTCCAAAAGAAACTAATCTGGTTAATAAATATATACTAAACATTTCATCAGTCTCTACAATAAATGGAAAAGTCATAAGCAAAGAAATAATAGACATTAGTATATAAATTCCACAAATAATTACTGAAACAATAGAAATAGTTTTAAAGTGCTTTTCTTCCTTCAGCATGGGTTTCAATAAAAACAAATAACCAATTACATTGAATGCAAAAAGATTACTTAATCCATTAATAAACACGCTGTCTAAACCGTAGCCAAATGCAGGAAATAAATATTGCCAAACAAAATCATTTGAAGCTGCAAACATTAAAATAATAATCCCAAAAAATGTAAAAGGAAATGAAAGTCTAGTTACTCCAACAATAGCTTTTAATCCAGCTTTATTAGAGATAATAGCAGGAATAACAAAAAGCAACATTATAAATATAAGCGGGCTATATTTAAAATATATAAGCTGTAGACTATTTGAGAAGTATCTTAAACAAAGAGCAGAAAATCCAATAAAATATATTATATATAATATAGCTACGATGCATTTTAAAAATTTTCCACCAAGATATTCTGAGACATCTATTATATCAGAATTGCTGAAGGACTTAAAAAGTGCAGAGCTAATAAGTATAAATATAATAGATATTATACTAAGATAAATGATATTTACCCAAGCACCAGTACTAGTAGAATTTAAAACCATGGAAGAAATATTAAATATAATATTATTTGCAACTAATGTTATTAAAAGGGTAATTGCTTCAAATTTACCTATTTTTTCGATTTTATCCATTTTAATTAATTCATTCCTTTCTAAATTTCCATTTTTGACTGATATCTGCTTGTTCTTTAGGTCTAACAGTATTCAAAAAATCACTTCTTCTCTCACGTTTCCAAATAGGAGGAATAAGGTAAGAAATACTTTTTTTGAAATTGACAAAAGGAGTATAAGGCGATAAGTAAGGAACACCAAATGATTTGAAATTAACAAGAATAGCAACTTGAGAAAACAAACCTATTGCAATTCCTAAAAAACCTGCAATAAATGCTAGGAAGATATATAGAAACTTGTAAATCCTAAAGCTAAAGTTAAGTGAAAAGTCAGGTATAGCAAAAGAGCATAAACCAGTTAAAGCAACGATTATTATAACAGCAGGATTAACCAAATTTGCACTAACTGCAGCTTCTCCTAAAACTAAAGCACCAATTATTCCTATGGTAGGTCCAATAGGAGTAGGAATTCTAAGACCTGCTTCACGAATTAATTCGAAGGCGACCTCCATAATTAAAATTTCAAAAATAACAGGGAAAGGTACAGAATTTCTTGCAGCAGCAATGGTAAATAACAATTCTGTAGGAACCAACTCTGCATGGAAAGTCATAATTGCAACATAAATCCCTGGTAGTAACAAAGTTATTACAGTAGCAAGACCTCTAATTATTTTTAATAAATTAGAATATTGATGTTTTAAATTTAAGTCTTCAGGAGAAGATAAGAAATCTATAAAAACACCAGGTAATATCAAAACATATGGTGAACCATTAACAATAACAACTACACGACCTTCAAGTAGGTGCGTAGAGGCTTTATCAGGTCTTTCTGTAGAAATCATTTGAGGAAGTGCCATTCTACTATCATCTTGAATTAATTGTTCAACTTGTCCGAGATGATAGGACGTAATCTACATCAATATTATTTAATCTATATTTTACTTCAGCAACAAGATTAGGGTTAGCAATATTTTTCATATAACAGATAGCTACATTTGTATTACTAATTTTACCAACACTTGACTTTTCAATAATAAGTTCAGGACTATTGATAATTCTTCTTAAAATGGAGGTATTTGTTCTTAATTTTTCAACAAAAGCTTCTTGAGATCCTCTAATAACGATTTCATTTTTAGGAGTATCAATACCACGGCTTTCAAATCCTTTAACATCAACAACAAAGGCAATATTTAATGTGTCAACAAAAAGGGCACAATCGCCACTACTTACACGCATAAGAACATCTTCAAAATTAGAAACTTTTGAAATACTATTTTGTGGAATTAGCTTATCAAATATATAATCTTCTAAATTGAAATTTTTGACTTTTCGCATAGTAATTCCATTATTAGTTTGAATGTTTTTCTTGCCACTAGATGTATTTTGATTAGTATTAATAAGAGGCTTTAAAAGAAAGTCATTAACTAAACTAGATGAAATCATACCATCAATACCAAGAAATAGAGCATTATAGGTTTTACCATTAGCTTTAAATTGAAATGGTCTAAAGATAATATCACTATTTATAAGGGAATTATATTTACTTTTTAGGTAAGTGAGATTCTCATCTAAGCTAGAATAAATGGCAGTATCATTAGGTAAAGAGATAAAAGGAGGATTTTCTAAATTATTAAAATCTTCATTTTCACTTTCAGATAAAGTAAAATCATAATTTGTAGATGGACTATATAGAAAAAGTCTTTTAAAAAAATTATTAAATGTACTCATATATAATAATTTTTCCAAAAAATACAGAAATATACATATGTATAATAAAATGCTGATTGCATCACTTTCATAATGCATTTAATCTTGCTTTTATAGTTATTTTTTGATAAGATATTGTAAACAAAACATGGAGGAACATATGTTAAAAGAGAAGCTAAAAAAAGAGGAACAATTTAAGAAAACAAAAAAAGTTGTAGAAATATTAAAATGCAATATATGGACTTTACTAGGTTTTGAGTTTTTGTTTAAAATAATAAGTGTATTAATATTTAAACCAATATTTGGGGATATATTCAATATAACAATGAAAATAACAGGATATTCATACTTGACTAAAGAAAATGTTATAGAATTTTTATTAAATCCACTTACAATATTGCTATTGCTGGTTTTAATAATGGCAATGACAGTATATAACATGTTCGATATAACAACAGTTATTGTAATATTAGACCAATCATATCAAGAAAAGAAAATAAAAATAGTAACTGCGATAAAGATATCTTTAAAAAAATGTGCTAAAATGATTAAATTAGGAAACCTTCCACTTGCATTTTTTATCTTGTTTTTAATACCATTTTTAAAAATAGGAGTAGCATCTAGTTTTGTTCATGACATAAATATACCAGAATTTATTCTTAAAACCATAGAAGAAAATAATGTGTTGTCTATGATATTTTATATTGTAATGGCACTGCTAACAGCAATATTTATGAGATGGATTTATTCAATTCATTATTTCGTATTAGAAGACCTCAGCTTTAAAGAAGCAAGAAGAAAAAGTGGAATGTTAGGTAAAAATAAACATTTGACAGATTTATTTGCATTAGTTTCTATCCAATTTTTAATTGCAATTGGATATATTATATTTGTTGCAATTGGAATTTTTGCAATTTTAGAGATTAATAAAGTATTTGCAAATATAGTAATTGTAAAAAGTATAATAACAACTATCATTGGTGTATTAATGGCATTATCTTTTATTGCACTAGAGGTTCTATCAACACCAATTAGTTATGCATGTATAGGAGTATTATTCTATATTCATAAGAGAGAAAAACATGAAATAGTACACACGATTAGCTTAGAGCAAAAAAATGAAAAGTCAGGAAAAATAGAAATATTAAAAACATATTTAGTAACAACAATTATCATAGCAATTGCATTAGGTTCAGTTTTTACATATGGAATTTATAAAGGAAGATATAAATTAAATATAGAAACAAAAAGAAACTTAGAAGTTACTGCACATAGAGGAGCTTCAATTGATTACCCAGAGAACACAATGAGTGCATTTATAGGAGCTAAAAATTTAGGTGCAGATTGGATTGAACTTGATATTCAACAGACTAAAGATGAAAAACTTATAGTTTTCCACGATAAAAACTTTAAAAGAGTAACAGGAGTAAATGCAAATACATGGGAACTTACATATGAGGAAATAAGTAAACTAAACGCAGCAAATTATTTTGAAGAAAGGAACTTTATTGTTTTAGATTCAACAACGCTAGAACCTACATTGAGTGATACTGAAAGAATACCGTTACTTGAAGAAGTTATAATATTTGCAAAAGAAAATAATATAAAATTAAACATAGAATTGAAACCAACAGGTCATGAGAGAAACTTCGAGAAAAGCGTTATAGACATTATTAATAAATTAGATTTTAAAGACGAATGTGTTATAACTTCACAAGTTTATGAAGTACTAGAAAGAGTAAAAGAGTATGATAAAAATATTGAAACAGTATATGTTATGAGTTTAGCTTATGGAGATATAGCACCACTAGAAGCGGCAGATAATTTTAGTATAGAAGCAACAAGTGTAACAAAAAAATTAGTAAAAAGAATACATAAAAAAGGCAAGAAACTATATGCTTGGACAGTTAATACAGAGGACAATATAAGAAAAATGATCGAACTAAATGTTGATAATATTATTACAGATGATGTTACTTTATCAAAACAAATAATTGAGGAAAGCAAGAGTACTAATCTTATAGATAAATATATTAGATTTATAGAAAGTATTTTTTAAGATTAAGACAAGGAGAAAATAATGAACTACAAGATAATAAATGGTGCCATATCTTATGGTGCAGATACAATATTAGAAGAAATAAATTTTGAAATAAAAGAAAAAGATAAAATAGCAATAGTTGGAAAAAATGGTAGTGGAAAAACTACATTGTTAAAAGCAATAGTAGATAATGAAATGTTAGAAGAAGGAATTGGAGAAACAAAATTTGGAGTATATAGGCAAGGAACTCCAAGTATTGGATATTTAAAACAAATAGAATTTGAAAATTCAGAAAATACATTTTTACAAGAAATATTAAAATCATATGAAGATATTATAAAATTAGAAAATAAAGTAAATAGCTTGCAAGAAAAATTGCAAACTGAAACAAATGATAAACTAATAAAGGAATACACTGAAAATCTAGAAAGATATGAGATAAATGGTGGATATACATACAAAAAAGAATATGAAACAGCAATACGAAAATTTGGGTTTACAGAACAAGATAAGTCTAAAAAAATAAATGAATTTTCAGGAGGGCAAAAAACAAAAATCGCTTTTTTAAAATTGCTACTAAGCAAACCAGATATTTTACTATTAGATGAACCAACAAACCATTTAGATATTGCAGCAATTGAATGGTTAGAAAGTTATTTGAGAAATTACACTAAAGCAATTGTAGTAGTATCACATGATAGAATGTTCTTAGATAAAATTGTAAATAAAGTATATGAAATAGAATATGCTTCAATTACAGAATACACAGGAAATTATACTTCATTTGAAAAGCAAAAAAGAGCAAATTATGAAAAACAATTAAAAGATTATGAATATCAAAGGGCAGAAATAAAGAGACTTCAAGCAATTGCAGATAGATTTAGATATAAACCAACAAAAGCGAAAATGGCATTATCAAAATTAAAACAAATAGAACGAATGACTATAATAGAAGAACCAAATAAATATGATTTACGTACATTTCATACTAATTTCAATATTCCAGTAGAAAGTGGAAAGCTAGTATTATCAGCAAAAAAATTAAAGATAGGATATAATAATACTCCATTTGCAGAAGTGTCATTTGAGCTATACAAAGGTCAAAAACTTGGCATAATTGGAGAAAATGGAATAGGAAAGTCTACTTTGCTAAAAACACTTATGGGGTACATACCAAAAATAGATGGAGAATTTGAGTATGGATATCATGTAAAAAAAGAATATTTTGACCAACAAATGGACTCTTTAAATCCAAATAATACTATATTTGATGAGTTTAGCAATGAATTTCCAGAATTAACAACAACGGCAGTAAGGAGTATGTTAGGAACATTTCAATTTACAGGTGAGGATGTATTTAAAGAAATAAAAGTGCTATCAGGTGGAGAAAAGGTGCGTTTACAGTTATGCAAAATATTTAAGAAAGAAGCAAATTTACTATTATTAGATGAGCCAACAAATCACATGGATATAATTGGAAAAGAAAGCTTGGAAAATATACTAAAGGAATACAAAGGAAGCTTAATATTTGTTTCACATGATAGATATTTTGTAAATAAAATAGCAGATTCAATCCTTGCATTTGAGCCAGAAGGGGTAATTTATTTCAATGGTAATTATGAAGAATATTGCATGTATAAAGAAAGTAAGATTCAAGAAGAAGTAGTAGAAGAAAAGGAAGTAACTGTTAAACAGAAAAACACAAATAATACATATTTGAAAAACAAGGAAATTGCAAGAAAGAATAGAAAGATAGAAAAACTAGAAAAAGAAATAGAACAAAGAGAAAATGAAATTAAAGAGATAGAGAAAAAAATGCAAAGTGAAGAAGTTTGTTCAGACTATGTAAAACTAAAGGAATTGCAAGATAGAATAAAGAGTTTGGAAGCAGAAGTGGAAATGAAAATGCAAGAATGGGAAGAACTAAATAACACATAAAAAATACAATTTACATAATTGACTTTGAGATAAATATTCTGTATAATATTATGCGGTAACAACTATTGTTGCGAATAATCTAAAACGTCGCTCTGTAGAGCAAGGAGGGGATATGCAAAAGGTCCTGTTTACCTTTACTCTTTTTTGGGTAAAACTATGTTTTAAAATGTGCAAGGGAGATGATCAAGAAGAACTTCGGGAAATTGTAAGGATTTTGGAGCAACAGGCAAACAAGCTGTCAATAGTGTCAAAAGCAGTACATAGGTATATGGATGGCAAAGCAGAGTCACAAAATTTCGATGAATGGTTATATGTAGCCAAAAGTGACTTCGCAACAGAAAAACAATTAATCCGTATTGCAAGAAAGTGTACAGACATTTACTGCTACTATAGCCATGAAAAGGCTAAATTTGACCAAGTTAGACTTGCAACAGCCATTTCCCAAAATCCAAATGTGACAACAGAAGTAATCAAAAAACTGAAATTATCAGTGCATACAGAAGTCATTGAGATAGCTGAAAGGTGGCTTAAGGAGCACTAAAGGCACAAGCAAAACTGTGAGTAACTGGCAAAAAATCTTTTAAAATCCGCAAATACAGACAAAAAATGGATGATATGATATCTTTTGAATAAAAGGTAACATATCATCTGTTTTTATTTAGGAAGTAAAATATAGATTGCCAATTGTATTATCTTATGATATTATATTCATATAAAAATGTAAGAGGAGATTTATAATGGAATATAGAGGAGTTATAATAGAAGAAAGTTTAAGCGAAAAGTCAATTATAAAGGAATTAAAAGTATTGCAACAAGAAATCGAAAAGATTACAGAAAGAGAAAACACACCATGGTTAGATAAATGGACTATGGATACAGTTGAAATAAGTGAAGATAAAATAGATGAGTATACAGAAAGGTTAAGTAAATTAATTGATACAAAACATTGTAGTGATTGGTACTGCGATTTTAGAAATGATAAATATCATTATGTTGTATTTTCAAACAAAGTATTTAAATTAGATAAAACTAAGAAACAAGACTATCTAGACATGCAAGAATATGCTAAAAAACTAGGACTTCCAGAATACCAATTACCTACATTTAATGATTTACCACTTAATCTTCTAATAGGATTTTTAATTTATGCTAAAAAGCAAACCTATGCAAATGAAATAGCAGAAAAATTAAACCCAAGTAGATTAGGTTCAAATGATTATCAATATCAAGAAGAAATTGAGGGAGAAAAAATGATATACCATGATACTTATTTTGGTGGAACTAAATTTATGGGAGAAGAAGTTGTATATCGTGGAAGTGATGTTCCAAAATGGGGAATGAACTATTATGGTGTTACTCTAGACAGCTCTTTAAGTGAAGAAGCTATGGACAAGGCTCTAAGACCAGCACTTATGAAAGTAGGAGAAGATACTTCAGTACTACCTGTTAGAGGTCCAAGCATTTTTGAAAATGAGGGATATGTTTATAGATTTAAATCATATGGAACAATAGCGAATTTCGAAGGAATTGAAGAAGTATGCAAAGGGGAAAAATTAATTTTTAGACTTCATTGTCATGGAGGAATAATAGAATAAAAAGAAATTGAAATATATAAATTTTGATATAATCATTTAGTCAAATAGAGACTAGGTTTATACAAAGGAGGAAACATGAAAATAAAGCAAAATGTAGTATCATGTTATAGAAACGAAAAAACAGAAAAATTTTATGCACAATTATGGCTTCCATTAGAGAAAGGGTTTTATGAAGATGTTACTATCAACTTTATGGGAATAGCTTCATATAATTTAAAGTATGAAAAAGATGAGGACATGCATGCAATATTTGGCACAGAAATTACAATGCCAAAACAAGATATTTATTATTATTTTTTTTCATACAAAGTAAATGGTATAAACGAAAAGATAAAAGAAAAAAATCTTATAGGAAGAGAAAATATAAGAATAGAAGAATGTTTCAAAATTTCATATTTAACTGAATGGGAAAGTATTTCAAACCATTCTATCACTTCTATTGAAAAAGGTGAAGATTATGAGAAATTTAAAATCCACCTTGAACTTTCAATGGATCTAGGATTTTTTGAAAATATAAAATTGTGTTACAAAAAAGCGTCAAATACTTTTGATAGTAATGATTGGTCCGCTATTAATCTTGAATTTATTAAAGCAAGAGGAAAATATGCTTGCTATGAAAATGAGATTGTATTACCAACATATGCCTTATACTACTACTATTTTGAATTCTCTTGCAATGGAAAATTGGAGAAGTATAAGAGTAAAACTATTGGTAGTGGTCTTGAAAGACAAGAATGTTTTAAATTGTCTTCAAATTTTGATGTCCCCGACTGGGCAAAAGGCGAGATAATGTATCAATTAATGCCACACAATTTCGACAAAATTACATCAGTTAAAATACCAGAAATTAAGGATAAAGCTTTTAAAGATAGAAAAAAACTTAAATGGTCTGATAAACCTATAATAGGACCAGATGAAGATTTGATAGGACCAGATGGAAAACCATTATGGAATTATAGTTTTTATATGGGAAACATACAAGGAGCAAAAAGTCCAAAAGCATTAGAACTATATAAAAAACTAAATATAGGTATGATATATTCATGCCCTATTGAATATTCACAGTCAAATCATGGATATGATACAATAGATTACAAAAAAATTGACCCATTTTTGGGAACGGCAGAAGATGTAAAAGCATGGTGCACTAAATTAAAAAAAATAGGAATTAAGCCAATTATAGATGTTGTATTTAATCATACAGGAAATAGAAGTATATATTTTGATGAATACAATGAATATGGAAAAAAAGGAGCTTATCAAGCAATAATGCTCGGAACAGACTCACCAAATAAAATATACTATAAATTTACAATAGAAGATGGAGTACCTCAATTTTCATATTGGTTTGGAATAAAAAATGTTATAGAAACCAATAGTGAAACTGAAGAATGGCAAGAATATTGTCTTGGAAAAGAGGGAGTAGTAGCATTTCTAATGTCATTAGGTTTTTGTGGAGTAAGAGTAGATGTAGGGGATTGCTTTTCAGATAACTTTTTAGAAAAACTTCACAATAGAGTAAAAGAATGTGACCCAGAAGGATTTATTTTGTTAGAAGTTTGGGAAGAAGGTATAAGATTAAACCGAGAGTATTTGCTATCTGGAAAAGGAATGCACTCACATATGAATTACTTATATATGGATGCATTGCTTAGATATTACAAATTTGCAGACTGTACAAAATTGTATAATACTTTTAATGAAATAGAAGCTAAATATCCTGATGCAACAATTCAAACATTAATGAATCCAACTTCAACACATGATACAAGTAGACTTATAAGTATTTTAGGATGTGATGAACGATTTTACCCAGGGAATATGCAATGGGCATGGGACATGACAATTCCAAATTATTCAGAAATTGCTAATGAATTTGAGTTTAGTAAATCTGAATATGAAATAGCAAAAAAAATTGAAAAATCATATCTAACAGCAATGGCATTTTCTGTTGGAATATTTTCAATATTTTATGGTGATGAAGTAGGAATGCAAGGGCTACACAATCTTGCAAATAGAGGTAGTTATCCTTGGAAAAATGGAGATACAGAACTACTTGAATTTTACGAGAAAATGTTGAATATTAGAAAAGAAAATGATTTCCTGAAAATTGCAAATCATGAAATTCTAGAGGTGTCCGAAGAACGTTATATATATAAACGTAAAAATGGAGATGACAAAATTATTGTAATTGCAAGTAGAGTAAATTATAAAATAGAAACTAATATATCACCAAAAGAATATAATAAGAATTCTAAGATTATTTTCAAAGTAAATACTAAAGATAATATGAAGACATTAGAACCTTATGGGGCTATTGTTATAAAAGTATAAAAAGAGGTAAATATGAATATAAAAGAAAAGGGAATTTTACTTCCAATATTTTCTCTTCCAAGTAAATATGGAATAGGTGATTTTGGATATGAAGCTTATGAGTTTATTGATATTTTAAGTGAAAATAATATAGAATATTGGGAGATTCTACCAATAAATGCTTGCGATAAACTGCCATATTCACCTATAAGTTATTATGCTTTAAATGAATATTACATATCATTAGACAAATTGAAAGAAATGGGATTAATTAGAAGTCCAGAACATAAAGAAAAAAAGAGTAGAATAACTTATGATGATTTCAAATTTAAATATTATAAAGAAGCCTACAATAATTTTGTGGAAACAGATGAATATTATAAATTTAAAGAAAACATAAAAATTCTCCAATACGCAGAATATATGAATGCTACAGCAGGAGAGGAAAAAGAATATTATATATTTTTGCAATACATACTAGATAAACAATGGAATGAATTAAAAACTTATGCAAATTCTAAAAATGTTAGAATTATAGGAGACATGCCAATATATCCAGCATTTAATTCAAGTGAAGTTAAATATGATGAAAAATATTTTGAGTTAGAAGATGGAAAAATGCTTTATATGGGTGGAACTCCACCAGACCATTTTGATGAAAATGGTCAAAAATGGGGAACACCAGTATATAATGTTGATAAAATAAAAGAATACAATTATGAATATTTATTAAATAGATATAAAGAATATTTAAAGAGGTTTGACATTGTTAGAATAGACCATTTTAGGGGATATGATTCTTTCTTTAAAATTCCAATAAATGGTATGGGAAAAGATGGATATTATTCAACAGGGGTAAGTTATGGATTTTTTGATGAGTTATTCAAAATTACAACACCAGAAAGATTTATAATAGAAGACTTAGGAGATATAAGAGAAGAAACAATTAAATTAAGAGAATGTTATAATTTTACAAGGCAAAAGATATTACAAAATGGAATAGATTTAGACAATTTGGCAGACTCTGAGACAGATGTAGAAAATATAGTAATATATCCAGGGAACCACGATTGGAATACAATTTTAGGCTGGTATAAAAAAATGAGTTTAAAACAAAAGATAAACTTAAGAAGATTTTTAAATAAGAATAAATGTAACATGATGAATATCAGCAAAGGTATAATTCAGTATTGTTTAAAATCTAAGGCAAAAATTGCAATTATAGCTATGCAAGATATTTTAAGATTAGACGATTCAGCAAGAATAAACCTTCCAGGAAGTCAGAAAGTAGAAAACTGGTCATGGGAAATGATAGATTTTAATGGTTTTAGAAAAAAAGTTACGATTTTGAAAGAAACAAAAGAGTTGACAAAGAAAAAATAACAGAGAATGAAGCTCGAACACAGGCATTTAATTGATGCTTTATGTAAAATATGCTATAATATTATTAGCAACACCATAGAAAATTGAATATGAATCTTAGACATTATTTAGGGGGACTTGCTATGAAGGTAAAAGATTTATTGGACGTAATCAACCAATACAATTCCGAGAGAGAGAATCTCTTCAACCGCAGTGCAGACTTGCTACTGATGGGAATTCGCAATGAACTGGAAGCAATCCACAACCGTGGTGCATGGGCAGAGATGGTTGATGTTAACCAGTTTGGAATCAGCATCCGAAAACTCAGCAGTGACTTCCAGGAGTTCGAGTTTGACATCAGCGGCGGATACCTTATGCGTTTTGGTGAAAACCTGCGTGATACCTATGAAATGATTACTCTGCAGGAGTTTATCGACAGAGGAAATTTTCAAGGGGAAGAACTTAACGGTTTTCAAGGTGGGGACATCCGTCAACTGGAGCCTTTTGGCAAAGCACTGGAAGCAAAAGGAATTGAATGCTATGCTGATATTGAGAATGGACAGCTGGTGGTTGCAATCAATGTTCATTAAAGCAACGTCCAAGTTCAAAACCAAACGGTCGCGGAAATCGCGATCGTTTGGTTTTATTATATATTGGATTAATAAATTTTTATTCTAAAAGGATAAATATAGTAAAGATTTCAGATTGCTAAATGGATAATTGAAATAAAAGACAAAAAATTAGCGAAGGTGAATAATGAAAAATGAATAGTACAAATGTGCTTATTGCACTTCTTTTATAACTATTCACTATTCAATATTAACTATTCACTATTCACTGCGACTTGATAAAGTCGCACATGTGGAGCGGGTAGCGAGAATCGAACTCGCGCTACCAGGTCGGAAGCATGGCATTCTACCACTAAATTATACCCGCATGTATATATTATATATGAAAACATAAACTAATTCAAGTATGAATTTATGCAAAAAATATACAAAACAAAACTTTAAAAATATATTGACAAAAAAATGCTAATCATATAGAATTAGCATATAAAATTGTACTTAGGAGAAATTAAATTGAAGAAAGAAAAGTTTATTTCTAAATTTAATATGAAAAACTATAGTAATTGGTTAGAAAAAAGTTTAACTAAAAAGCCATTTTCAGTACCTACAAAGAATTTACTATCAGATATATTATATAAAATAGAAAATTCCTATGAAGATTATAGAGATGTAAAAGTTGAAGTAAAACAAAAAAGTGCTATATTAGAAGAATTGATTAATATTATAGAAAATGACTGCAAAGAAATAGAAATAATAAAAGAGAAAACAAGCAAAAGCAATAGAGAAGAAGGCAAGATTATAACATTTTTAAATGCAAAAAAAATGTTATATGAATTATATCAAATAAAACAAAAAAAATTTAGAATAGAAAATAAATATGATATTATACAAAAATCTCTAAAAGACACCCTAAATCAAGGATATAGCATGAATGGAAATGAGATTATAAGAGACTTTGATGGATGGGCGTGGAATATACAAGAAGATGAAATAGAAGATAAAATAAATAATTTCCTATATCAAACACTACTATTACTTGTAGGAAATGATTTTTTATACGAATGGCAGAATAATGAAGTAGAAGACTATATATTAAAACTAACAGAACGATTAGAGGAAAAATATAAAACAGAAAAAGCAGATAAAATATTAAGAACAATTTTGCAAATATCAATAATAAATTATACAAATAAAAATCCAGAAGAAAGAAAAAGATTGATAGAAATAGAAAAAGAACTTACAAATGAATACAAATATATAAATGATAAACATGAATATTTAAAAGAAATATCAGAGAAAAAGAAAAATATAAACAAGCAAATATGTACTATAGATGAAATAATAAGCAATGATAGACAGCTAAAACAAGAATTTATTAGAAGAAATGAACGTTTAAGTAGTAGTGAGAGAATTTTTAGTTTAAGTAATTTTGTGGAAATACTACAAGCAGAAAAATCAGGTTTAATGAAAAAGCTAAATGAATGTAATAGAAAAATGGAACCGCTAAATTTTATGAAAATGAAACTAGAAATAGAAAATAAACTACAAATATTAAATGAAATAGATTTATCAAAAAATTCAAAAACAATATATAAAACAAAAATAAAAGACCTTATAAAATTAGTATGTGATACATTTAAAATGCAAGTAGATAGCTTTGTAGAAAAAGAAGAAATAACAGAGATTATATATAAGATAAGGTATTATAAATCAATACCTATTGCAAATAACCAAAAAGTTCAAAATTTACATGACTTCAGTGATTTAGAAAAATATGTTATAACAATAGCATGTAAAGAAAAAGTGTTAAATATCATAAGTAAAAATATACAAGAAAATTATGAGATAATTAAAAATATCTTTAAAACAGATATCATAAAATTGGAAAAAATATATATTATAATTTCAAAAATAGAGCATATTTATACACTTGAAATATTTGAGGAAGAAAATAAAAGTGCTAGTGTAAAACTAGATAAGGTAGAGGAACTGAATATAAACGAAAATAAAAGGATAAAACTATTTATATAATAGAAAGGAACGTGGTAATAATGAATATTACTTTTTTAGGAGCGACAAAAACAGTTACAGGATCTAATTTTTTATTAGAAGGAGCAGGAAAAAAAATTATAGTAGACTGTGGATTGTATCAAGGAAGAGCAAAGGAAGAAATGGAAAACTATGAAGACTTTGAGTTTAATGTTAATGAAATTGATTATATGCTTTTAACACATGCTCACATTGACCACTCAGGAAGAATTCCAAAATTATATATAGATGGATATAGAAATCCAATAATAGCGACAAAAGCAACATGTGATTTATGTGGAATAATGTTACCAGATAGTGGTCACATTCAAGAAATGGAAAATACATGGAAAAATAAGAAAAGAGCAAGACTTGGTAAACCAGAGAGATCACCATTATACACAGCTCAAGATGCAATAGATTGTTTAGAATTATTCAAACCAGTATCTTATGACGAAATAATAGAGCTAGATGAAAATATTAGTGTAAGATTTAATGATGCAGGACATATGCTAGGCTCAAGTATTATTGAAGTATGGGTAAAGGAAAATGGAGAAACAAAAAAAATAGTATTTACTGGAGATTTAGGAAATAATGATATTCCGTTGTTAGATTCACCAACAATGATAGATAGTGCGGATTACTTAGTAATGGAATCAACATATGGAAATAGATTGCATATGAGAAATGATGATAAAGCAGAAATGTTCTTGAATATCGTTTCAGAAACACTAGATAGAGGAGGAAACGTAATAATTCCATCATTTGCAGTAGGAAGAACACAAGAGATTTTATATGAGTTAAACAAATTAAAAGAAGTAAAAAATGATGAAGAATTTTTGAAAAAATATGATACTTTAATGAAGGCACCAGTGTATGTTGACAGTCCTCTTGCAATATCTGCTACAGAAGTGTTTAAAAATAATATGGATTTATTTGAAGAAGAAGTTAAAGAAGAAATGAGAAAAGGAGATAATCCATTAGAATTCCCAGGATTGCAGTTTACAAGAACAGCAGATGAATCAAAAGCATTAAATGAAGATCCAAAACCATCAATAATAATTTCAGCAAGTGGAATGTGTGAAGTAGGAAGAATAAAACATCATTTAAAACATAATATATGGAACCCAAACAACACCATATTATTTGTAGGATATCAAGCAGAAGGAACATTAGGTAAAAAAATTGTTTCAGGAGAAAAAAAGGTAAAAATATTTGGAGAAGAAATCTCTGTAAATGCACAAATAGAATATATAGAAGGGTATTCAGGACATGCAGATCAAGAATGGTTATTAAACTTTGTATACTCATTTATAACAAAACCAAAGCATATATTCTTAGTTCACGGAGAATTGGAAGGACAAAAGGTACTAAAATCAAAATTAGAAGAATCTGTAGATATACCAGTAACAATTCCAGACTATGGTGAAAGTTATAATTTAGATATAGAACCAAAGATTATATCTAAGATAGAAAAAACAGATAAGTATAGATTCTTAAGATTAGAAGTAGTAGATAGATTAGCAACTTTAAAAGAAGAATTAGAAGATATGGCAGCAATGATAAAAGAAGACATATTTGATGAAGACACGAAAGATGAACAAATTGAAGAAATAAATTCAAAAATAAAAGAACTAGAGCAACAAATAGTTAGAGTTATTTCTTAAACTATTTAAACGAGAAAGGAAGTAAAAAACTAATGGAAAAATATTTTAATGATGCAATAATAGGAAATCAAAATATAGTTGCAAGTTATAGTAAAAAAGGAGAACTTTTGAAGTTGTTATATCCCAATACAGATTATAGACAAATGATAGATTTTTATCATGTTGGATTAAAGATAAATGATTCAGGAATAGTATATTTGCATCAAGATGTAAACAATGTATATAGACAATACTATACAGAAGGAACAAATATTTTAAACACAGAAATAGTAAACACTTATTTTAATTTAAAAATATTACAAACAGATTTTGCATCAGTAAAAGAAAAAATAATAGTAAAAAAATATAAGTTTACAAATGAAAATACAATTGATTTAAATATAGACTTTTTAATACATTCTAGCTTAATATCAAACCAAAACAATATAGTAAGTGGATTATGTAAAAATGATGTATTAATGCAATATAATCACAATTTTATTGTATCTACATTTTCAAAACAAAAAATAAAAAAATCACAAATTGATAGTGCAGAAGCAAATATATTGACAGCTCAAATCGAAGATAAAGGTTATGTTGGAATCTCAAAAGATTCTGCAATAAGTTATGAAATAGGAATTATAAAACCAGGCGAGACAAAAGAATTTAACATAATAATTTACGTAGAAGAAAATAAAACAGGATTAAGTGATTTGGAAAAGAACATAGATAGACTAACAAAAATCGATTTAAAAACAGAAGAAGAGAATGTAAAAAAGTATTGGAGAAAATACTTAAAAGAGCATGATGGACTAGAGTTAAATTTAGCTGAAACTCCAAAAAATAGAAGAATAGAAGAAATATATGCAAGAACAATACTTCTATTTCCACTTTTAATGAATAAGGAAACAGGAGGAATAACATCAGCAATAGAAGACGATAAGGAATTAAATAATTGTGAAAGATATAACTACTGCTGTCCAAGAAATGCAATATTTATAGCAAATGCAATGGACATCTTAAAAATGGGAAAAGATACTGATAAATTTTACAAGGTATTTTGTAAAAATACACAGAGTAGAGATGGAATGTGGGAACAACGTTTCTTTACAGATGGAAGATTAGCTCCATGCTGGGGTTATGGAATAGATGAAACTGCAGCAGTAATATATGGAGTATACAATCATTATATATATGTGCAAGATAAAAAAATTCTAAAAGATAATTTGAAAATGTGCGAAAAAGCATTAAAATATCTAGAAAAATACATAACAGATGTAATAGAAAAGAAAGAAAAATTTCATGCAAGTTACGATTTGTGGGAAATAAATGAGGGAATACATCTATACTCAATAGCAAGTATATTTGCAGCATTTGATGCTATGATGAAAATTTATGAAAAGTTGAAAGACGAATTTACTAAAAATAGAGTAAAACAAGAAGATGTAAACAAGAAAAAAGATGAACTTAGAAAAGAATTGGTAAAAATAAGAGAATTTGTATTACAAAACTTCTATGATGAAACAAAGAAAAGCTTTGTAAGAAATTTAGAAGATAAAAAAATAGATGTAAGTATATTAGGAGCCGTAGTACCATTTAATTTATTTACACCAAAAGAAAAGAAAATATTAAATACAGTAGAAAGAATAAATATGACTTTAAGAACATATACAGGAGCATATAC
>CANDIF010000008.1 GCA_947384775.1 uncultured Clostridium sp. | reverse complement strand
TATGACTTTTGATTCTTTCATATTTTCTTTCTCCAATCTAAACAAAAAATTACTAGTTATCGCTCTAATTATAACATTATTCTCAAAAAATGTATATGCAAATAATAGTCAAAAAAATATTTTATATTTTGTAAACATTTTCTTTAACTTATTATTCTATTTTAAACATAAAAAAGTAAACTTTTATCTTATATCTTTTGCTCAAAAAGTTCTCTGGGATTGTATAAAATTCTAAAAGATTAGTACATTATTAGCATCATTTTTTATTTCTATGCAACAGTATTTCTTAATAATCTACTTTAATAAATTATAAAAATACTACTGCATTAATTTAACAAAAAACTCTACAAGCATTGATATTTCAATATTGTAGAGTTTTTTTATTTGGTGCAGATGAGCGTCCTCTATTCTCTCTGCGACCCCTTATTTACTAGTGTTTTCAACTCAACGGATTTTTAAAAAGTATGCAATAAGTATGCAATAACTTTTTAAAATAAAATACAGGTTAATCCACTTAATCAACTAGTATTTTTTTATCTTCTTTTAATTTTATAGCGTATTTCATAAACCTATTGCAAATTTTTACGCAAAGGTGTATAATATAAGAGAATAGAATTGATTCTATTCTCTTAAAAAGTCTTTGAGTACTTATCATTTGTACTAGTTTTTTTTATAGAAATCATCTGTGGGGATGATTTCTATAATTATGCCTTTTGAATCTTTTTTCATTTTGAAAATGTATTTAAATATCCCTAACACTCCCACTAGTACAACGATACTAAGTACTACGAAGCCGATCCCTACTAATATAAGAAAATATTCCATAAGCATCGCCTCCAACACATCTTATTTATAAATTTGACCAAAAAAATAAAATAAGTACTGTGTAGTGTTCTTACTTATCTATTACTATTATAGTATAAATTTTTCGGTTTGTCAACATTATGTTAAATTCGATTATTGTATTTTCCTTTCATTGCAACGGTTTTATCCTTATTATTTTTTTTAAAAAATTATCTCACGTATGTATTTCCACTATAATATGCTGCTATCCAACCACTTGGTATTCTTATCCAAATGTCGTTTCCAACATTTCTTATTTCTAAACATGTTACTCTTGTTCCTGCTTTTAAACAACCAATATTAACTCCACTTGAGTATGCATTCGCTTTTGCATTAGCTGTTAACTGTGAATATGTTTTTTGTGCATAATTTATTCCTGCTCCTGCTCTTACTTTTAATATAACTTGTGTTGTATATGTTGTTCCTACATTATAATTACTTACATTATTCCCTGATAAATCTTCATTTATGTAAGGTGTTGGGTCTATTTGTACATTATTTGAATTTCTTACTTCAAAGTGTGTATGTGCTCCAAATGAATAACCTGTATTTCCCATATAACCTATTATCTCGCCTTTTTCTACTCTTTGATTTAATTTAACTGTTACACTTCCATACCTTAAATGTGCATAAAACGTATACATTCCATTGTCATGTCTTATTTTCACATAGTTACCATATATTTTAGGTCCTCCTGCATTGCTAGTATTATAGTTTATATCATTTCTTACACCTACAACTACACCTGCTGAATGTGCAACTACATAGTCTAAAGTATATCCTGCACCCACTAAATCTACACCATTATGTGCTTTTCCTTTATATTTTTGTGATACCTCACATTTTCCTGTTTTTAATACTCTACAATCCATTTATACTTCCTCCTCATATATTTCTTCAAAATTTTCATCTACCGGTTTCATTACTTCATCTACTTCCATAATTATTTTTCCTCCCCATTATTTAATTTTTCTTTTATTCTATTTGGAACAGGTAGTCCTAGTTTTGTACAATTCTCTGCTAAAGATACTAGTTCCATATAGCACACATAAATTACCATAAAATACATTATTGCACTTATTCCAAATGCAAAATTGAATAATGTACCTACTACTATATAACATAGCTCTGCACATTTCTTTCCTAGTCCGTTTCTCATCTTGCTGCTTGATACTTCTTTGTTTTTCCAAGCATTATAATATCCTGTTATAACGTCCAAAATCATTAAAATTAAGGGTAATAAAAATACCCACATTATATTTGTAAAATGTAAATTCATTAATTCTTCCATCTTTATCTCTCCTTTGTTAATTTTTTTATGCAGTTCTTAGCCACATATATCCCACAACTTTGTATGGTTGTGTAATATTAAAAGGCTGGCTTTTGCCATATTCTGTTGTCTCTGCACCATTTAAGTCTAGTATAGGACTTTCTCCATATCCTTCAAAAACATCAATTCCCCAATACCCAGTACCTGATGCAGTATAAGGTGTAGGTGTTTTAATGTTGTGCTTATGTTTAACAAGCTCTTCACCGGTCATCGTATGCTTTGTTTCTCCACCTTCTTTTCCGATTGTATTGAAATATTCGTCATTCTCATCTAATCCAACGCATACTTTTCCTTTTATTCTTTCCCACGTTCCGAATCCTAATATTGTAGATGGATTTGTATTTGTTTGTGTTATATATGTACTTCCAACTGGAAATACCGTTTTTAATATTTTTTCTGTTATTTTTTTAGTACTCTCTCTACTTTCATTTATTGCTATTTCTATATTGTTCTGCATTTGATTTAAATTCTCCGCACTAAGCGGTGTTTCTCCATCATAAACAGCCGGAGTCACTTCATATTCTATTCCATCTATTGTTACTTTAGCTAGTGTTACTAAAGTTCCATTTTTAAAAGGTATTTTATCCATTTGCCTTCGCCTCCTTGTATAATAAAAGCACCAGAATTTACTGGTGCTTGTTTTTTTAATATTTTATTTATGAACTTAATTCAAAAGAGAAATCATATGATGATTGAGTTTTAAAATCTATATCTCTTACTGCGATTATTGCATCATTTATAAATATGTGTACTCTATGCGTCGCCGCATCTCCCTTCAGGTTTATTGCTAAATCTATACTATCCTTTATTTCTACTATTTCTTCATAAGTTTCTGTATCATCTTGCCTTATAAAAATTGTATATGTCATAGCTTCTTCGTTATCTGTATTTCTTTTTAAATGCATATTTAATGTCACTTCTTTTTCTACAGGCAGAGCTGCATTTTCATTATCTTCTATAGGTTTTCGTGGAACTTCAGCTACTGGTTGTTTATCATCTATTGCAACGTCCGTTTTTGTAGCAGCATTATTTTTCTGAATGTTATTATCTTGAACATTGTTTTCTATATTGCTGTCTACAGTGTTATCACCGATTTCATTTTCTTCATTTATTGTATTTTTCATCTCATTCACTATTGCTACTGGCTTTGTTTCCTCATTTTCTTTATTTTCTGATAATACATTCGCTGTTACTATACTTGCTGTTGCTACTGCTCCTGTTGTCGCAATCCCAATTATTGTCTTATAAATACCTTTCATATACTTCGCCTCCGCTTCAATATTACCAGATATTTACTATTTTTTCAAGTTTTGCTCTAAATCATCTAATCTTTTGCTTGCTTCTTGAATGCCTTTCCACAATATACCTATTGCAGAATACAGCTCAATAGCATCTCCTTCCTTATTTATTATCTCTTTAGGTGTATTATAATTCGCGCCTATTATAAATCCAATATGCTTTTTGCTTAAATTTTTTTCTGCTTTTAAATTATATTCATATATGTCTGCTTTCTCAATTATGTCTAGAGCTTTCACATTAAATTTTGCTATATTCTTTTTAATATCTCTCTTTGAAGTTTGAGTTAAAAGCGGAGTTATTATGCGATCTCCATATATATGCGTAGAACCGTTACTATCATTTACATCAATAGAAGATATATCTGTATCCACATATATATATACCGCATGATTTGGATCTCCTCTAAGAAATCCTGCTCCACAAGGTTGTATGTAAGATCTGATTGAATTATTAGATTGCGCTTTAACACTTATTAAATCTGTAGAACCAATCCCTCCTATAAGATTTATTTTTCCACCCTTCATATCAACATTTCCGTCTGTTCCTATGCCAAAATTACCATTTGCACTAATAGCTCCATTTATGTTTATTTTATCAGCCTTTATTCTTGCCTCTGAAGTATTATCATTATTTATAAGCAGTAATATTTGTGCTGCTGTGAAATCTTCTCCATTTACTTTTTTATTAACTTCCAACATTATCTGATTTGACAGTGCCTGTATTATCGACTGCATTTCTTCTGTTTTAGAGTATTCTGTCAATTTCTCATCTACTGATATTACAACTTCTCTAGCAGTCTGATTAATGGCACTACTCATTTCTGCTTTTGTAGCATATACATCATTAAACTCATTCTTAATTAAGTATTCTGCATAGAACTTATTTCCAGCCATATCTATTAAATAAATATAATTATCTCCTTCAAATAACTCAATATCCACATTTGGAATTACTTGCTTTATAGGTTCTTCTAACTCTTTAAGTACAAAGTATGGAGTTAGCTCTAACCTTCTCATAACATAATCTTCGCCTTTAGTAATTACTAATGTATCTCGCACATCTCCCTTACATCTTAATTCTTCTATATCTATTTCGTATTCTTTCTTTTCTGGACTTGGATTTGTCCTACTCTGTTTATCAACTATAATTTTATATTTCATTTTCCTCTACCTCCCCATATTAGGTTGTAAAAAATTCCCAGGAAACAATTCGTCTCCGTGGGAATAGATTTGCTTCATATGTTTTTGTGCCTTCTACTTCTAAATGCAGAATATCAACTGCTCCTGCATTTGTTAGATGCACTTCTGTATATCCTTCTGCTTGTCTTTTGTATTCAACGGAATTGTCAACTTGTGCTTTTATACTGTCTATATCTTGTTGTTGCTGTACTTGTTTTGTTTCAAACTCTGTATTTTTATTAGTTAATTGCTCTATTTTCAAATTTTGTTTATCTACTAAAATATAAGCTTTGTTTATTCTTTTATCTGTACTATCAGCACATTTATAATCAGTTTCTGTTTCTTCAGGTTCATCTGTATATAAAGTCTCTTCTATATCTTGGTCTATTGTAATTTCATCATTTAATAAAATTACAGAATACTGGTGTTCGTGTGCTTCAAGAGTAAATCTATCTGCAACATCAAACCACATAATACCTGTAGATTTAATATCAAATATGTAGAACTCTAAATTTTTCAAATAATTCCATAGTTCATCTATGAAAGTATCTCTCTCAAGGGTACTCAATATCTGATTATCGGATATTCTAAATTCATGTAGTCCATTTTCTATAATGCTGTCATCATCTTTTCTAAAAATATTATCGCTTTCTTCAGCTCTACTAAAAACTAAAGAATTTATAAAATATCTTTTACTTACAGTCACATCGTCTTGAGACAGGTACTCTTCATTAATTGTTTCGTGAGTTTCTGTTATGTATTTTACTTTTGGAGCATCATCTATAATACAAATAAAAGAACCTGTAATGGTGCTTAATTCATCTAATACGTCTCTATAGGTGTAACCTATCTCGCTGTGTATTCGGGGTTCTATATATTTACTACTGTTTAATAATACAGTAGGGATTCCATTTACTGGCCATCCTAATTTATTAAATATTCTTATTAAATATTGTCTTACTGTAAGCCTTTCAGTTATATCTAAATCAAAGTCCTTCATAGCATCTAACATTCTGTCATAAGCTATTATTTTATAGCTTTCTGTATCTTCCTGTATTTCGCATTTGTATACTTTATAATTTTTATATGTAATAGTCTGATATGTTGTATTATTAAATTTAACACCTGTTACAGCATCAAATCTTGTTCCTTCTTTAATTTCTATATTACTGTCTATTTCTAAGGCACACATTACGGATTTGAATAGTCCTGTATTAAAAGAAGGACGAATACTATTTATATCTTCTTTATATATGTTCATTCCACTTTTTGTTGTAATTTTACAATATAATTCTCTACCATATTGTTTTATATTATCTTTAAAAATATCTGTTACATTTTTCATACATAATGCTCCCTTGATTTATTTGCTATTACAACTGAACTGTAACCTTTAATCTTTCCTAAATATTCTTGATCCATTTCTTGATCATTAGAATAACAAGACATATTTTCTATCATTCTACCTAAATCAGGATTATAAAAAGTTACTTTGTTCTCTGCTTTATTAAAAAGAGATAGGATAACTCCTACCTCTTCATCATTTAGCTGTCTAAATGTCATTGTAATTTTAGGGAAAATACCAACTAAAGTACCTGAGTTTGTTCCTGCCATGTTTCGTCCAGATTTTGAACTCCAAATTTTATGATAGCCAAATTTTGCTTTTGTTATATATTGTGCCATCTTTACTCCATCTATTATTAAACTATTCTTATCTATTAACATTATTAGTACCATCCATTCGTTGCAAAAGAAAGCTCTTGTTTTCTTTTCGCTATTCCTCTTTGTATTGTTCTTCCATCAAGGTTTATAACGTAAGCTCCTCCTCCAGTATTTCCTATTCTACTTGCTAACTTATCTGCTAATATATCTAACCATTCAAGATTATTCTCAAGTGGCATTACCGCTTCTTTTCCTTGCTCTCCAACGACTGCCATCGTAGGTTGTGCTACAATACCACCTTTAGCTAGAAGCGGAATTTCTCTAATATTAAATCCCCAACGTTGTCCTCCTATTCCAGGAACCCAATCAGGAACATCGAATTTGATTTTGTTTATTCCTCTAATAAGCATATTTAGTCCTTTTATTATAAGATTAATAAATCCTTTTATTACATTCCAAATTCCATTAAAAATAGTTGTAAATAAATTTTTAATAAAATTCAAAACAGTCATTATGATGTTTTTTATTCCATTAAATATAGACATAAATAAGTTTTTTAAGTCCTCTAATACAGCTTTAAAATCTCCTTGAAATATGTGTTTAAATATAGATAAAACACTATCAAATACATTCTTTATCGTTGTAAATATAGTATCAAAAATGTTTAAAACTGTTTGTAGTAAATTAGTAAATATGCTATATATTGCTTCCCCAAAACTTCCAAAATGCTCTCTAACCCAGTCTGTTTTACTTGTTAGCCAATCAATTCCATTCTGGAAAAAACCTTTTATCTGATCCCAAAATTTTATAATAACTCCAACTATAGCGACAACTACTCCTGTTATTATTGCAGGAATACTTCCAACTATTAGTCCAATAGATCCTATTATGATTCCAATGTTTTTAATTATACTTCCAAAACCTTCCCAACTTGTACCATTATTAGCTAACGACAGATCCAGATTAGAAAAATATCCTATGAGTTCTTTTACGAGTTCTACCGTTCCATATATTACCCCAGCAATGCCAAGCTTTTTTATAAATGAAAGTTTACCACCAACCATTCCTAATCCTTCAGCCAACTTGGCAATTTTCATAGCAACTATTGTTGATGCTATACCTTCTAGTATTTTTAAAACTACATCACCGTTGTCTATAATCCATTGTAGCCATCCAGGTACTTCTCCGCCCATATTTGATAAATCAAAAGACGGAGCTACCGCTCCACTGCCCCCACTAGAACTAGTATCGGAATTATCTTGTAACACGTTCTTTTCGTCAAAGCTTTGTAATGACCCATTGACCTCTTTCATTGATTTTGCTGTACCACTCGCACTTTTTTGCATTTTCTGAAAGTTTTTCGCACTGCTATTACTAAATAAATTAATCCCAAACCAAGCACTCGTAATTGCATTTACATAGCTCAGTAAAGTTGCTGCAAAATTAATCAATGTCTTGATTATCGGCAATAAAGTATTTGCTAGTGCATATTTAATATAATCAATATCTGCAGCTATTTGCGGATTATATTGTGCTACTATACTCATTGCGCTTCTTACAGCATTTATTCCTGCTCTTACGCCAAAGAAAGCTAATGCCATTTTCCCAACCTTACCTATAGTTTTTTGTAATTTAGTTCCTATTCCATCAATTCCGTTTTGAATTTTATTTAGTTTAATAGATTCTATTTTATCTTTATACTGTGAAATTTTTGCATTGTTTTCATTTTGCTTTATTTTTAATTTTTCTAATTTTGTAATTGTTTTGTCAATTTTTGGTGCTTGTTTATCCAATTCTGTGGCTGCCTGTTGATATTTTGTTTTCATTGTATTAATTTCACTATTTAATCTAGTTAGCTCTGAATTTGTAGAAACTACTAAATTTGGATTTTCTTTAAGCATTAACTGCTTTTGTGCATTTAATTCTTTTATTTTGTTTTTATAACTATCCGCTTTATTTCTTAATTCATCATATTGTTTTATCTCCTGCTTTAAGCCTTGCATCTCGTTTGCAATTTCTGTGTTTTGCGTTTTTATATTATTTATTTTATTTTCTAATTCAGTTATATCCTTATCTACACCGCTATTATCCAGTTTTGTTTTTATTTTTAAGTATCCGTCTGTTCCGCTCACTTTTATCACCCACCTTTAAGCTGTCGTTCAAATAAATCATCAAGTCGCTTTTCTTCAGCTGTTTTTTCATTTTCTTTATGTTTTAATGCTAATGCTTCCTTTTGTTTAATCCATTTTTCTTTTTCCTTGCTATCTTTTATTTGCGATATGTCAAAATCTCTTATGTACTGTACTCTATTTAAAATGCACTTTTCAGATAATCCACATAATAGATCGTAAAATCGCCACCAATGCATTTTTGTATTGTCTAAATCTATATTGTATTCACTAAAAAAAGAAGTTCGTATGTATTTCCAGTCTTGTTTATAATCCATACGCACTTCTTCATTTTCGTTATAATTATTTTCAATCTCAATACCGCATCTTAAATATTTAATTGCTATTTCTAAAAGTTTATCCCAATTTTTATAATCGTTTAATCCTTCTTCTCCGAAACAACAAATAAATTACTGCTAATCCTCTTTCTTCTTTGCTAATTTCTTCAGTATTACTAACTTTGTCGCATTCTAATGCAACTCTATAATCAGTATTAATTTTATACCTTTTGCCTCGTATTTGTGCAAATTCAGGGTATTTATTCATCTGTTAATACCTCTTCATCTTCTTTTAATTTGTATTTACTTTTAATTCTATCTATTACAGAGTTAGCTGTTAGATTTAACTTGCTTAAATGTGGTTTTAACGCCTCATCTATATCGTCAAACATTTCTAAATATGGACTTCTACCATTTAAGAATTTCTTGGTTCCACCTTGTCCTAAAAATAAATCCATCGCATTTTCCATTTCTCTATAGAATTGTTTTAATGCTTTCATTTTTTCTTCTTCATTTTTACTTAATAATTGTTTTCCTTTTACGTCTTGCTTTTTATCTATTACTGTAATATTTCTTTTTAATCTTCTTTTTGCTTCGTTTATATCATTTATACATCTATTATAGTTAAGTGGTAAATCTACGCTACCTAGGTCAAATTCAATAACAACTTCGTCTCCTTGCTCATCTTTTACAATTTTTCCGTTTTCATCTTGTATTCCCAATCTAACTATATCTTTTCTTTCTTTTAACTTAATATATTCCATATTAAATCCTTTCTATAATGAAATAAAGAGCCTATTTGCATAAGCCCCTTACATCATTTTATAAGCTATTAAATATTTCTATTATTTTATCTTTATCTGGATGTTGTTCATAACTTAATAATACTAATCCTTTATTATACAATGCGTTAAATGTTATATTATTAAAATCTGGCATTGTAATTGTTCCTTTTTCTTTTGCACTTTTTATATTGTTTTTTGTTAATTCTTCACTACTGTTCTCATCAAACTTATAAACCTCTATATCTACTCCATTAATAGAATAACTATATCCTTCAGTAGCTCCTATCAATTCACCTATTTTATTAGTTGTATTAGATATTACAAGCCCTTTATGTTCTAAAGCTTCTTTAAAGTCTATTATTTCAAGTTTTTTATTTTCTTTAAACACATCTAATATGCTTTCGTCCTCAACTATATAATATACTGATATACCCAAAATTGCTAAAATAAGAATTAATGCAACTACTAATGGCCACACTTTAGTTTTTTTCTTCACAGTAAACCCTCCTTTTATTTTTATAAAAAGAGTATATTACATATATTAACAAAAAGCAAATTTTAATTTGTTTCTTCTGTAAATGTTGGAATCCCATTTGTAAAAGCAACTTTACCGAACTTTGGGTCCCCTTGAACTTGAATTTTGTATTTTATTTTTAATGCAGCTCCACCTTCTAACGTATCCGTATCTGGTACTATTAATACATTGAATAATCTTGCATCATATTTTGGTGCATTTGCTGTTGTTTCATCCACTCTATATTTATATACTTCAAGCATTTGAGTTTCAAGTTCTGTTCCTGTTTTCATTCTATACATTAATTCATCTATAAACTCAAATACTCCATCACCTTTATGAGCTATCTGTTCTACATCAGAACCCAAAGAATAACCATCTACAGAGTGTCTTTCATTCTCTTCTATTATCCAATGTTCATCTGATGTTTTAGCTCCATAACTATTATCATTACTTGTAATTCCTACACCAATTATGTCCCATTTAGCAGTTGTTGCTGCTGGTGTTGTATTTAAGAATTTTGCTTTTGCTGTATTTTTAAGTCTTTCATATTTTGGTGTTGTATTTGTTTCACTCATTGTTTCTACCTCACTTTCTTCATTTAATAAATTTATACCATCATCATTTGGAGTTTGTGCTATTGTTTTTGCTCTAGTTGCCATATTATCCCTCCTTAAAATATTTTAAATAACATTGAATACGATAAATAGCTTCATTTGCACTTGTTGCAAATATATACGCATTCGTATTAGTGCCTATTTCATACACTCCATTTATATTTGGAAATATTTTATTTTTATTATTTGTTTCTAACCAATTTCTAAAATTTTCACAAAATTTTGAATTATCTATATTGTTTTGTATATCCTCGTTCCAATGCAATTTACTATCAAAGGTAAATAAAAATTGATTGTCAGACCCTACTAAATATGGTTGTACAACAGGGTTATACGCTGGATTCTCATTAATAGAATATGCTTCTACTTTATCTACTAAATATTCAACGTTTAATTCTGCAAATTCCTTTAAATATGGGCATTTTGCTATATATTCTCTTACTTCTTCAATCATTTATCTATCTCCTTTTGACCAGCGTTTAGAATATCTTTGAAGTGGTCTGCTATCATTCTTTCAACGAAGTGGTCACCTCTATTTGCTCCTCCATGATAATTTAATTTTTTTCCCGAAGGAACTTTTTTTATTCCTGGTCTACTCCAATATCGTCCAGAAATTGGATCATGAAAAGCCCCTATTTTATATTTAGGATCTATATACTTTTCTCCTTCATTTTGATAGTGAACGTACGGAACATTTATATTAACTTCTCCAGAACCAACTTTTGTAGATGAATACATGTTATTAATCATTTGGAAGCTATCTGCAGGTATATATGTATCTAAATAGCCCATAAAGGCACTATCAATAACCTTTTGTGTCCTTCCTCCATCTAATCCGTATTTATCTATTATTTGTTGCTTTTGAATGTTGCTAAATGCTACTTCACAATTAACTTTCATAACTATGCTCCTGTTATAGCGAAATGCTGCATATCTCCAGAACCATAATCCTTTATCGCAATATTTGTTATTTTTATTACTTCCTGATAATCTTTTAATAAATTAGTTATCGTAGTAAAATCTTTTACTATACCTTTTACTAAATAATCGTCAGGCTTTAATGTCCACGTTTTTTGTTCTTTTTCAAAGTCCTTAGGTTTCTGATATTCCTCATTTCTGCTATCAAAAATTAATATTCTCGCACTTAGTCCATCAGATTTTGTTATTTGTGTGCCACTTATTGATACCCCATCATTAGAACTCCAAAATCCTTTTATACAGCTTACTTTGTATTGTGGCTTTCTATTTTCATCAATGTATTTATTTATAACTGTTATATCTTTATCAAATAAATCTTCCATCTATATACCCCTATATAATAAGCCTGTATGCAATAAATACAAACTAATTTCTTCATTTATTTTAGTTTTTAGGTTGGAAATCTCGTCATCTAAATCTGCCATTTTATTAGTGTTTGCAAAAGTTTTATTTAAGTCTCCAACGCCTTCACTTGCCAATATTCTATCTTCTTTTGCACTACTAATTAGTTTAGTTTTCTTTTGTTCTATTTGCTCGATTTTATATAAAACATCAGCGACAGAGCAAGTTGCTAATTGTACTTCATTTTCGTAGTTTGATATATCTCTATTGAAAATGTTTTTTCGTACTTCTGCACTTGCTCTTATTACTAATTTTTCAAAATCGTCTGTGGGCATGTTGCCCTTATATGTATTTTTGTAAAAATCATAATTAGTATAATTTGTCATGCCCTTTCAACTCCTTTTATTATTCGGTTGCTGACCATACTGCAAATAATGTAGTATCTGCAGTTGGTGTAAACGGACTAGTAACTGTTGCGTTTGCCGCATTTGCAGCGTTCGCCCATCCTTTAAAAACAGGTTTTCCTTCTGGCCCAGTTAATCCTGTACCATCATTTAGCGTAATTTCTTGTCCTGCTACTACTTCAGCAGTATCTACAGTCCCTGTTCCACCGTTTACATTATATGTAACTGTGTACTTTGTTACGCCGCTTGTTTTTTTTTTATTAGTATTTGTTTAGGGCTCACTACTCTCATTGCCGTATTAAATTCAACTTGAGCCTTTGAACCCGCGAAATTCTCGCTTTCAACTATACGATATGTTGAGAAATTATCTTCTAGCTTAAATGCTTCATAATACCCACAAATCATCTCAACTTCTGTTAAATCTACTGTATTTAATGCCCCACTGTAATCGTAGTATTTAGCAGTTGCCTTATCAAACGAATTACACTCTATTATATTAAGTCCAAATCTTTTTAATAGTTGCGCATCTATGATTGCTGGGTCATCACTAGTTTTTAGTCCCAAAACTTGTAAGCATATCGCATAAATTCCAGTCGAAACTAATACAAAGTTTGCTTGTCCGTGATTGTCTTTTACTGCTTTTCTTATTTTAGTTAATCTCTCAACAACATTTGCTGCTGTTGTAGGTGTTTTATCCTCTAAAACAGTACCTTCGTTTACCATACAAGCAAGAGCCGCATATCTACGTCCTGCTTTAGTTACATTTAGAGAATTTGCTAAATATTCTTCAGCTATATTAAATTTAACCGCAGCAGCTTGTACTCCATATATTTTTCTTGATTTTTGGAAGTTATTGTTGTATGCTACTTGAATTAAATCATCTTTTGCTTCCTCATCATCAAAGTCCCTTCCTGGTTTTCCGGGTTCAACTTCTTTCCCATCATTTAATTTGTGTGCATAATAACCACCTGTTGGTCCTTCTACTATATCCTCACTAAATGTTACCCCAGGAATTAAAACTTCGTCTGGGTATAAATTTGGTTGTATAGTAGCTAAATATTGTTCATCTACGTATTGATTTCCGTATTTCATATTCTTTTACCTCTTTCCTTTATTTTTTATAGTATGGATTATTCTTATATTTTTGGTCTAGATAATCCTTGTTTGTGTCTACAACAGTATTTGTTCTTGTTTGAGAAAACCCTGTTGTAGTAGCGGTTTTCTTTCCATCTTCTTTTGCTGTGTATTTAGTGTTATTTTTTAAATACTCCTCTAGATTATCACTAAAGACCCCTTCCATCTTACTTACTTTAAATTGTATAAACTCTGCATCATCATAAGATATCCCTTTTTTCATTATTTCAACAATCTGAGTTTTGAAGTTATTGTCATTCTCTAGATTTTGCATTTTTACTACGTCTTCCTTTTGTTTTTGCTCTGCTGTTTTTTGTGCCTCTTGCCATTCCTTAAATGCCTTCATTTCTTCTGTATTTGAAATTTTCTTTTTTTCTTTTGCTAACATTGCATTTACTTCTTCTTGTGTAAATGTTTTTTGATCTCCCTCAGTTTTATTAACAGTCTGAGTAACTGTCCCCTCAGTTTTAGTTTGTGCATTATTAACAGTCTGAGTAACTGCATTATTTCCTTGTGTATTTGCTCCTGTTTGAGCATTTGTGTTGTTTCCGTCATTTTCCATATAATATAAAACCTCCATTTTTTAATTTTCGAGTAACAAGTAAATCTCGCACCTTAGTTGTTCTTTAATGTCTGCAACAAAGTAAAAAGACATATAAAAAATAGACACTCTTTCGAATGTCTATGATCTAACTATTTTTCTTAAGTTCCTTTTCTAAATATTGTTCATATTCTACCATTCTTTCTTCTCCGTGACACCAGCCTCGGGGCCATGCCCCAAATTTTTCTTTATATTCTTCTCTAAGCCTATATGCCTTTTCACTTAAACTTGCCATAATCTCATACACTCCTTTTTTAATTCTTTTAGTGGTGGTATCTCTTCTAGTAGTTCTTTAACTATTACATTATCTACAATTTCAGAACTTATTAAATTAGCAGATAATTCATTTAATACTACTGTATCATTTTTCCAATATTCTGGAAAATGCCCAAAGTCTCCAAACAATGTTCCCCCACTTAGTCCCGACAGAATATCGCATAAAGCCATATCAGTTTTATTTTTATTCAAATAGTCATAGAAATAACTGTAGTTGTTATTTACATACATTCTTGATTTTAACATTAAATCATCCAGTCTTGCGTAGTTGCTTTCGGTTATTTTATTTCTTATGTCTTTCATGTGTATAATTTCATGAATACTACTCTCTGCTACGTCATAATAAACAATATCTTCGTGATCTGGATTTACTACAATTTTGTTCAAAGAAGATTTGTAGGAGAACGGTGCATTTGCTGATTTATCAATTATCAAATCTTCATCCTTCATGTTTTGTTCAATAAAGTTTTTTGCTTTCTCAGGTATTACTTGATTTTGTTTTTTAGCAGTTTTTTCTAGTACCTCTGGTATTAATAGTGTATCATCTTTTTTACTGTTTGTCACTTTTTCGACATTTTCTCTTGAAAAGTCCCTACGTAAGTTGTTCTCTTCAGTAAAATGTTTGTTTCTCAACTGCCATTCTTTTACTTTATTTTTGCATTTATCTTGATATTCTTTATCTTCTGCACCTTCAAATATTCTTTGTTTTCTTTTCCATTTTCTTATACCTCTTTCTAAATATCTTTGTTGTTGCTGCAGTTTGTATTCTTCCTCCGCTTCTTCCTGAGTAATACTCTTTAATTCACTACCTCTAGCATTCCCAAAATAAGGTTTTGGAAAGTGTTTACAGTTAGGTCCTCCCATTCCGTCTACTTCGCCATAACGCGTTACAACTTGTAAATCCACTCTTCTAATTATTGTGCCTTGCCAAGGAAAATGTTGTGGTCTACAAGCTATATGTTCTGATAATAGTAAATACTCAACTTCTAATTCTTCAGCTACAGTTTTATTTATTTCATTTACTAAATTATGATTAGCTGTTACTATTTCACGTCTAACTGCACCTTCTATGTCATAGTGTCTTAATCCTGTTATAGTTCCTTCTGTATCTACAGTTTTATATGTAAGTGTTGTAATACCCTTTTCTCCTAAATCTAGTAATGCGCTCCTTATAGCTTGTTGATATGTAACACCTTGCGTCGTTCGAAGATATACTTTTTCAACTATATCTAAATAGGCTTGTCTAGTCCCTTTTTCTATTTTATTACTTATCTCCAGGAAAGTATCTGTTAATACATTATATGAGTGTTGTATTAAATTTTGTACAGTTACATTTTCTAATAGTGTTTTAGGATTTATTTGTAAATAGCCACCTTTATATGCTTTATTTAATTCATCCATTCTTATATTGTCAAACCCTATTGTTTCTATATCTTTTTTTATTTCCTTTGGTGTTTTTTTAGTTACATTTGCTATGTATTCTACAATGTTTTCACTCAATAATCCTAACTCTTCTAATTTTTCTAATTTCCAATAATCAGAATTTATAAATTCTTCATTTAGCTTAAAATGGCTTACTATTTCATCAAGTAGTTTAGTTTCTAATTCAGAATAGCTGTTTATAATCTTTCTGAAAACTTTTTCGTCTTCATCCATACTATTCTACTCCTTCGGTTTCAACACCATCTTCTATTGTTTCTTCTAGTATTTCTTTTTTCATCTGCTTTGCAAACTTCACAGCTTCTGCGTCTTTTAGTTTATAAACATCTTTGTAGTATTGTGTTTTACTTATTATTTTTAGATTTACTTCAGATTGAGCCTGTTTTTGTGTTTTTTCGGTATCTTCTATAATCGAATCATCATAGAACACACTCACACTAAACTGTCCTTTTATTCCTATCAATTCAGCTATTGCATATATTAAACTTATAATAGCATCTGTTATTATGTTTTCTTGTTTTCTTATTTTTCTATAGACATCACTATTGCTACTTATCACATTGTCTTTATTTACATACACTTCCCCATCTTTAAATTTATAATAGTTATGCCCTAATCCAACTTTAGATGTTACCAAATTTAAGTTGTATTGAACCGCATCTGATAATGCATCTATTCTTAAATCCCCTGTGCTTTCTTTTACCAGCTCTTTGTTTTCTTCTCCTGGTAAAGCATAAAATGCTATATCGTTTGGGTCAAAAGCTGGTACCGGTTGACCGTTTTCATTGATATTAAAGTCTACTGCTCCCGTTCCAACATACACCCTTTTTCTTCCTAGATTTACCTCATTATCCAAACTGTCATAAGCCCTATCTGTAGTAAAAATCGGGTCTAAGGCATTTGCATAACAGCTTAGTCCATACGAACTGTCCACATCTAGGTTATTGATTTCGGGGGTAAACAGCATCCCAAACTTAGGCAGATATGACTTTGTTTCTATTATTGCTGCATTACCTAAGTCAACATCTGTTATTACTCCGTCCATTATCTATTTTCTTTGCGTTATATATTGTGTATCCCTCTTCTTCTAGTATGTGCATGTTTAATGTATATTCATACCCCTTACTTGTCTTTGTTCTTGACCAGAATAGTACATCAATTACTTCATTTGCATTAGCTTTTAATATCACTATACCTGGAGCAGATATATAATTTATTTTGAGTACACCATTATCTAGGAACGGAACAAATGCACCAGTTCCTAAAGCTTTCACCATTTGCATTAGCCTGTTTGCATTATGCAAGAATTTATTTTGCTTTAAACACTCATTAATCTTCTGTTGTATTTTTTGTTTATCTATCGTTATATCTAGTTTTTCATTAAAGAAAAAGTCTGCTAAATCTCCACACATTTGACTTGGAAGATTTAAAGACTTGATTTTGTATTTTGTATAGGTCTTGCCGTTATATATATTTAGATTATACCTTTTAGTTGGTCCTTTGAATATTTCTAACCATTCTTTTACTCTTTTTTCTTGATTTTCGTCAACACAGTTTTCATAACCGCTTTGATTTCAAATAATCTTTTACAACCTTATCCATTAATCTTTCTCCCCTATCAAGTGTGGTAATATTTGTCTAATATATTTCCAAATACCCATTATTGTATATCTTTCTGCGTCACTACAATGGTCATTCTGTTTTATTGGTTCTTCTACCCCTTTGTCTAATTTGTCTTTATCATACTCATACATACTTCTTTCTGCTATTAGATATTTTTGTTTAGGGCTTAAATAGTGTCTCATATAAGACATTAATTTCTGTACTCTACTTATTCCTAAAGCCACCGTATTGTCAACTGTCGGCATAGATACATCAGGACATATTCTTTTTATTTCTTCTGCCAAACCTTTTGCACTTGGATCTAAAAATAAAACAAGCAATTTCTTGCCTGTTTCTCTTTCAACTTTTTCTTTTAATTTATTAAACTCTTGTGCGTATTCACTTGGACTTTTTTGCTTCCCTGTGTCTCTTCCAGAATAGTAATATTCGTCTATTCCTCTAACACATTTGTCTACAAAATCTATTCCAAATACTTCAAAAGTAGTCGGATTCATTTGTCCATAGTCTCCACCCGCTACAAGGAATTTCATATGCCCTATTTGTTCTTTCGTTGGTTCTTGTACCATACTTTCTTCTTTGAACATATAGTAAATCAATTCATCAATACCAGTACATAGCCCTAGCCACAACCAGTTATACATCTTTATGTCTAATCGTCTTAATTCTTCAGCTGCTTCAATTAATTTCTTTCCTAGCCATTTCTCTGGAACGTCTCTGTAGTCAGTGTGTATTCTTATGCAATCTTTTCTCTGACACATCTTTTCAACCCACTGCATTATTTCAGCTTTTGGATTTTTAGGAGGGTTAAAGTAATATTCTATACAGAACTCGTCGTCATTCCCTCTTATGAATGTCGCCTCTATATTTTGTAACTCATCTTCTCCCTCGCCTTTGTCAAAGAACTCCGTAAGCTCATCTATTATGACTAGTTTTATAGGCTTATTTTCGTCAATCATACCTTTCGTATCGTCTATGCTGTCATTACCTGTAAAATATATGGTACTTTGATTTTTCTTGTATTTAATCTCCATAGGACTTACTGTGATTTTAAAGTCTTTCTTATCTAGCCCTAGTCTGTTAATAGCTCTTAAGCACTCTTTAAATACAGTCTTTTTTAGTTTATTATGGAATTTCCTTAATACTACTACACTACAGTTATCGTCACTTATAACTTTGTTTATTGCCTTTATTGCGCCTCTACTTGATTTAGTTCCAGCTCTCCCAGAAGTAAATATTTTATGCACATATTTTGTATCGTTGAATGTGTTATGATATTTTTTTATAATTTGTTCACTTAGCCTAATCCTCTTCATCGGCATCGTCCTCGAATCCATCTGGTGGTAAATCATTTATTATTTGCACTTTATCATCGTTATTAGCTGTTTGCTCGTCTTGTACAACTTTCCTAATTTCTTGAAATGCAGTTACTTGATTTCTACTTCTGCTATCTGAAGCTGTTTTCCAAAGCATTATTAGCATTGCCATTTGATTATCTATTTGTTCTTTATCAATCCCAAGCGCCTCTGCCATTTGGTCTACTACTTTTTGATCGTTCTTATTCTTGACATTAAAAGGCATTGACAGTAGTAGTTCCATTTGTTCCTTCATTGCCTTCCTTTGCCTTCTTACTTCTCCAGATTTTATCCCACCTTGTCTGGCATACTCTCTTTGTTCATTCTCTGTTCGTTTGTTCCAAGGTATTAAGTTTTGTTCATTTGCCATCTACCTCCACCTGCTTTTATTCTTCCATTTTAAAACACACTAAAAGGATTAATCCTACTACAAAGAACATTAACCAATAAATGCTCGTTGTGTAGTTCGTATTAAAAATTTGATTTATTCCTTCTGTGATTATATCATCTAAATTAAACCAGGTTAAAATCCATCCTACTATCATTGTGTTTATCATAGCATCACCCCGCTAAATTATCGAATGCATAGTTCCATGATTCTTTAAATAATCTCTAGCACTCCAATATGTTAATCCTTTTATTCCATATGCCTTATCTATTCTCGTTATATACCTTTCTGCACTTTCTTTAGTCCATTTCTTCATAATTACCTCCTGATTTCTTTTTTTTGGTAGCGGAAGCAGGAGTTGAACCTGCTGTCTTCAGCTTATGAGACTGATGAGATTACCGTTTCTCTATATCCGCAGTATAATAAAAAAGCCACTATTTCTAGCGACTTTTTGAAATTTTTTATTGATTAATCTTTTATTTTGTCATATAATGTTTTTGTTCCCGCCTTCCATAAAGGAGGTGAAAAAATAGTGTGGAACAAAATTAAATACATACTTAAAGTTATCGTTTTAGTACTTATACTCAAAATACTTGAGAAATTCGACTAAAGCAAAAGACTAGAGTTGCACCTCTAGTCTTTTTTGTGTTCTATAGTGTGAACACTTATCAAATACATACTTGAATTAAGTGGGCTACTGTATAGTAGAAAAATAAGGCTCTCTTAATTCTTAATAAGATTATACTAAAATTGTTTACAAATGTCAACAGTTTTACTTAATTTTACATTTGTAAACTCATTTGTATGTCAATTATACCACTTTTGTTCGCGTTTTTCAAATTTTAAAAGCTTGTTACTCGTATGTTTACAAGTAACAAGCTTTTTTCAAAGAAAGAAAACAAATCAAAAAATCTCATATCAACTTTCAAATTTGCTATTTTAATAATAGCACATTTTTTATGTGCATTACAATGCATTTTTGTGCACTCTTTTTAAATTTTTGAATATAGATATAATGCCTCGCCGTGTAACTCATGCACCCATCTTAACTCATATCCTAACCTATCTGCAACATCATACCAGCTCTTTCCTCTTGCATATCGGTAGAATACTATATTCCTATATGGTTGCTCGAGTTTTTCTATTTTGTCATCTATCTCAAATTTCTTGAAAAGTAGTTCTTGCATTTTCTCAGTAATATCTATTTTTAAATCCTCCAGTTTACTTATCATGTCTCCAAATTTATCAGTACTGTCGTTCGAACTATTTGTTTTCGTCTGCGACCACACTGCTGTAACCTTTTCTAACTTTGCCCTTGTTTCCTCTGTATCATCTAGTTTCTCATTTATGTATTTTATATTTTCCCTATACTCGTTTAGTTCTTGTTTTGCTCTTGCTATTTTTGTTTTCTCCTCTTCTGTTAAAATTCTTTTTTGTCTTGCCATTCTTATGTACCTCCTTTTATTTTCTTAATTCTTGCTTTTAAACTCTCTAGTAAAGCATTTTGATTATAATTTTTATCTTCTAATGCGTGTAATACATCAACATCCCTACAGCCGTCAATGACAAGATTATGAATAAATACTGTATTCTTTTGTCCTTGCCTATACAATCTTGCATTTGCTTGACTATATAGCTCTAAACTCCAATTTAATCCAAACCAAACAATATGATTTCCCCCATCTTGTAGATTTAAGCCATAAGCTGCGCTTGCAGGATGCGCTAATAATATATCTAATTCTCTGTTGTTCCACTTTGCTATATCTGCACTGTCTTTCAGTATTCCAACCCTTAATTTTAATTTTTTTAAAGTCTTTTGTATTCTCTCTAAATCATGCTGAAAATTATAAAATATAAGTATAGGTTGTCCGCTGTGCTTCTTCGATTAGTTCCGTTAATGCATCCATTTTACAGTCATGTACCTCTACAAATTCATGAGTTTCATCTTTGTACACAGCTCCATTGCAAAATTGTAAAAGTTTATTAGTTAAAGCTACTGCCGATGTTACATCTATTTCGTCCTCATTTATCTGCAAAAACATTTCTCTTTCAAATTGCTCATAATCTTTTTGTGCTTTGCTATTTAGTTTAATATATCTGTTATCTATAACCTTATCTGGCATTTCCAAATAATCTTTTGCTTGCAAACTTATGCAAACGTCAGATATCTTATTTTTTATAATACTTATAGCATTATCTTTTGGCTTGTATGTATATATTCTATCAAAGCTCGCCTTATCAGGAACAAAGTACTCTTCCCTGTAGTGGGTTATAAACTTTCCAAGTCTTTCTCCTTGGTCTATCAAATACATCTGGGCCCATAAATCTAAATAACCATTTGGCGCTGGTGTTCCTGTAAGTCCTATGAATCTATGTATTAATGGTCTTACGCACTTTAAAGCCTTAAATCTTTTGGAATTATGATTTTTAAAACTTGATAACTCATCTACTACAACCATATCAAATGGCCATTCATTTCTATAATAATCTACTAACCACTCTGTATTCTCTCGATTAATTACATACACGTCTGCTAATGTGTTCAATGCTTTTATTCGTTTCTGTAACGAACCTAAAACGGGTTGTATTCTTAATAATTTCAAATGTTCCCATTTATCTTGCTCTCTAACCCATGTATCTTCTGCAACTCGTTTTGGTGCTATTACCAATACTTTTCTTATCTGAAATCTATTGTATTTTAAGTCATTTATTGCTGTTAATGTAATTGCAGTCTTGCCTAACCCCATGTCTAAAAAGAGCCCTAATTTGTCGTCTGTAATACACCTATTAATACAATATTTTTGGTATTCATGTGGTTTAAATATCTGTTTCATACTCCTGTAACCTTTCTATAAATCTATCTATTTTTTCCTCGCTATCAACTACCATGACAAAGCATTTTAAGCTTTTTATAAAATTTATTTGTTTGTCCTGTAGCTTTTTTGTTTTCCCCCCTGGTCTTTTCATTTCTGCAAATCCTATTTTATTTCCTGGAAGTATTACAAGTCTATCTGGTACTCCCGCATTTCCAGGGCTTACAAACTTAAAAGCTTTACCTCCTAATTTTTTTACTTTAGCAACCAACTTTTTCTCTAGTTCTTTTTCTAACAAACTCATCACTCCTTTGTCTGTTTCTTTTTACTAGTTCTAATATTTCATCGAATGAAATATTTTCTAATTCTCTATGTATCCTCTTTGACTTGTTCATATCTTTTAATTCTTGTCTTATCTCATAAGCTTTTTCCTTTTCTATTTTTATTATTTCAAATCTATATTTTCTCGCATCATTCCCGATAAACTTAAATAGCAATGTTCTTGCTCCTTTTTCAGTTGCTTCACATATTTTCGGAAATTGAAATTCTGATTTAACTGCGTTCCATATCATGTATCTATACCCCATTTAAAGATTCACCCCCCCTTCTATTTTCTTTTATTTTTTTCTTCACTCCTTACCACTTAGCTGAATATTTATTCTCGTATTCTTCTTTTGAAACCCTAAATTTTTCTATGTTCCCTATCATATTTTGCAAACTAATATCTACATAATCTTCAAATGACTCTATCTCTATTTTTGTTATATTTTCTATATTTACTGAATTATCTTGATTTATATATTTTAAGATTTTTGTTATTTTTAATAATCCCCTATTTTTCAAATTATTAAACCTCCTAATCGTTTTTTTATTTGGTAGGAAGTGTAGTACCTAATTATATATAACATTATTAAAATTAAGGAATTTAAGATATTTAAGAAATAAAATACGTCTTATTTTTCTTAATTTTCTTAATTTAATAATCTTTATTGATTTTTTGTCCTACAACTCCTACAAGCTAAATTTTCATTAGTGTTTCAATGTTTTCGCTTGTAGGAAGTGTCCTACTTTTTGTCCTACATGTCCTACACAAGCTATTTTTTTGTAGGACGTGTAGGAATGAATTTTATATTTGTCCTACAAGCTCTCCTACACGCTCAAAGCATTGTAAATCCTGATGTTACGCCATATGTCTTGCCAAATCTTATATTCTTTTTGTAGGAGTAGTTCCTACATTTTCTTAAAATGTCTATAACCCTCTTCCTGTCTATGCTTGTCTGCCTTTTTGCCTCTATTCCTAGTGCTACACTTAAAAGTTCACTTACACACACTCTGTCACGCTCTATACACTCTGCGTCACTCTCATTTTTAAAAATCCAATAGTTTTTTTGTTCTTCTATACTTCTATCGAACCAGTCCGCAGGAATTGGTCTTTGCATATATTCATTAATAACACTTTCCCAAGGGTCTACAATAAGCCTTGATTCTTGTTCTCTTTCTGCTATTTTTAGAACATTCCCTTCTATATAAAGAGGTTCACCTAATCTAAACCTAGTTACTGCCTCTGCCCATATTTGGTCTCTTTCTATTTCAAGGTCCTTAAACACATTCTTTGTTGCCTTATTGACACCTACCTGTATTGGCCAGTATCTTCTATTCCCTGTGCTATCTCGTAAAAACTCGTCGTCATTTGTGGTTCCAAAAAACACGCAATGCCTAGGATGCTCTTCTTCTCTACGTTCATATGGTGCTCTATATTTATCAGTCTTTTGTCCTAAAAATTGTTTTAATCTATTGCTATCAGATTTATTAAATCCCTGTAGTTCTGGTACTTCTACTATGATGCAATTCTGTAGTAGTAATAATGTGTCTTTGCTGTTAAAATCCACTATATTATCAGTAAACCACTCACCGGCTAATTTATTAAGTAATGTACTCTTACCTAATCCCTGTTTTCCTGTTAGAATAATCATATTATCGAATTTTACTGGCATTTCTGTAACTGCTCTTGCAACTACTGCTGTTAGTGCTTTTCTAGTAGTTTGTCTAGTATACTCGTTATCCTCTGCCCCTAAGTAATCAATTAATAATGTATCTAATCTATTAACTCCATCCCATTTTAAGTTTTCAAAATATTCTTTGGCCACATTTATTGAATTTCTATTTTTTAGTATTGCTAAAGCATCATTTATAGCACTTGTGCCTTTAAAGCCTTCATAGTATTTCTCAAAATGCCCTCTTAGTTCTGCGTCATCGCAGTCAGCCCATAATTTTGGTAAATGCTCATGTTCTCTAACCCAAGGTAATCGTTCCTTTATCAGAAACCTATTTGAAAATCTATCAAATACTAACTTATCTTTAAATTCTTCGGCATTTTCTAATATTAATACTGCATTGCTTATTGTTTTATCTATTATCCCAGTATTACTAGATCTAGTTAGTTTTAATCTCCATTCTACTGTAGTTTCATCCTGAGTTAATGGTGTACTAAATTCTGCCCTAGCTATTGCCATTTTTTGATTTTCATATTCAATTCTTACTTGTTCATCTTGCATTGCAAATCGGCACATTTCTATATAGCTTGGTAGTCTTCCGGATGGTGTTCCTTCTTTTGCTTCATTATCTAATTCTCCGAATTTATGTATTCTTACTAAATCGAATGAATTACAAAGTATTCTACTTGCTGGATCCGTTGCATGAAAACTATATAACCATTTTCCTTCTCCATATACAGTTGCACCATTTGCTACGCTACCTTGCATGTAAGTGTATTTATCTGGCTGATTTCCTGGAGAATATACATCTGATAAAAACTTTTCAATAGCTGTAGGTATGTCATACCTTTTACAAAATGCCCCCACTATATTATCTTTTGTGAGTGGATCTTTTTGCTTTGCTATCTCTCTTTTTACTATTTCTGGTTCTTTTGCTAACTTTGGCCACTCATTTGTATCTTTCCAGTTTTTATACATTTTCAGTATTCCGTCAGCTGATACAAAAGGTTTATCCCTATAGTCGAATACGTATTCGCTATCATTACTACAGCTTGGCCAATACATAAGTCTTGATGCTTCATAAGTGCTTTGGTCCATAATATCCAGACTTATGAAACTAGCAATTTTTCTAGCAATAGGTTCATATTCTTCTGCAGTTATATCTCTATCAAGTGGTATCACTATTCTTAATCTAGGTTTGTAGGCACAGTGTTTTCTTGTTGAATACACTACATACCCACATCCTAATCCATCTATTAAATTCAATATCTTTTGAGTTTTATCTGTTTCAACATTATCTGCATCTAGGGTAATAACACATCTGGTCAATACATTTTCTGCTTTTCTCCTATTGTCTTTTAATACGCCCCCTACAAATCCACCTACGTCTTTCAACTCATCTTGCTGTGATTTCTTTAGTCTTATAAACTGCTCATATGTTTCTTGTGTTCTAGCAGGTGCACTTAGTCTATTTATTAAATCGGACCATAGTATTTCTTGTGTAACCCATTTTAGTGATTTTCGATTGCTTGCAATACTAATTTTTAATTTTCTATTGTTTTGCATGCTTTTTTCCTTTCTGTTTATATTTTTAAGCTATTTTTTACTTTCTTGCCCACTTTAAAATATTATCTCTCAAATAGTATTCTCTTTTCTTTTTTCTATTATATTCTCTTAATTTTTCTTTATTTTTTCTATAGTAATTCCTCGAGTATAGGCATTTATCGGATGCCGTTATATCATCTTTAAATTCATTTAGTTTTGGCATTCTTCGTCCTCCTATTCTTTCTTATAATAATTATTTGTAAACCCATCAGCATTTAATGGTAATCCTTCTGCCCATTCAGGTACTATGCACATTAATTCAATCATATTTTCTAGTGTAAAAATTTCACTATTTTTTGGTATTTCTGCTATTATTTCATCGTGAATATGAAATAAAACTCGATAACCGCTCATCTACTACTAGTCTTTTAATACTTTCCGCAAGACAATCTCTTGCTATTGCTTGTACTAAATTTTCGGTTAATTTTCCGCCATATGTTGGTGTTTTTTCCCATTTCTTAGTTGTCTGATTTTGTCCCATATATATTATTGAATATCCATCATACTGATTAGGTTCTAGTCTTGCTTGAACATAAAATAATTGTCTTCCGCTAGGTAGTGTTATAACTAAATTTCCATTTTCTAGACTAAAGTAAATACCTTTTTGCATTACTTGAGTTTGTCCCGTTTTTAGGCAGTTTATTGCACAATTTTGTATTGTATGCCATAAATCCACTATTCTTTTATTTGAGCTTCTCCAACGTTGCACAATTTCTGGTAATTCTTCTTCAGTTAGTCCCTTTTCTAATGCTCCCATTTGTATTAATGCTCCTGGGCCACCCTGATACCCTAGTGCTAATTCTGCTACTTTTCCTTTTTGTCTTAGTTCATATTCGGGATTACCCTTTTTTATCATTTCAATTGGTACACCAAACATTTGTGAAGCACTTGCCTCATATATTCTTCCATGTGTTCTGAATACATCTAATCTCCATTGTTCTCCTGCTAGCCAGCTTATAACTCTTGCCTCTATTGCACTATAATCAGCAACTGCAAAAGTATATCCATCCTCTGCTATAAATGCTGTCCTAATTAGCTGTGAAAGTGTGCTAGGAATGTTACCGATAAATTACTCTAATTGCATTTATATTTTGATTTTTGACCAATTCTCGTGCGAATGAGAGCATACTTAGATGGTTTTGCGGTAGGTTTTGCACTTGTACTAATCGTCCTGCCCATCTCCCCGTCCTATTCGCTCCATAGAATTGCAGTAAGCCTCTTACTCGATTATCTTCTCCCATAGCTATTTTCATCGCATCATATTTTTTTGTACTGGTTTTAGATAATTCTTGTCTAATTTCTAGCATTCGTTTTACTTTTTCGCTGTCTGTATTTTCTATTAATCCTGGAACGTCTTTTTTGTTTAAACTATTAATCTGGTTTCCTGTTTCACTTTCAAGCCATTCCTTAAGCTGTGCTACAGAGTTTGGGTTGTTTAAATCTGTTATTTGTTGTGCTTCTGTAAGTAATTCTCCTGTTCTTGTATTTGCTATGTTTAATGCCCCATTTACTAACTGTTTATCCACTTTTACACCAAAAGAATTCATAAGTACATCAATTTCCCATAGTCTCTGTTCCGCTTCTGGAAAAGCAATTTTATCTAATGTTTTCTTTATTTCCATTTCTGTTACTACGTCTTGCATACAGTATTCTTTAAACAGTTGCCATTTTTCGGGCTCATGTTTTGGTAAATTTCTTGTCCTTCCACCATTTGTTTTTGTTGGTTTACATGGCATACAAAAATATCTAATCAGTGCTGTTCCTGTTGATAATTTCTTTTTATCTTCTGCTAATCCTATTGCATTTCCTATTGCTCTTAGTCCTGCTGGATAACCGCAATATAACCCTTTTACCATTGTGCATTGCCACTGATTTATAGGTGTCCTATAAAATTTATTTAAACAATACCATTCAAAGGAAGCATTATATGCAGACTTAATAATATTTTTATCAAAAAGAGCAGTCACTAACTCTTCAGGCAACTGCTCTCCTTGTGCTAAATCTATTATTTTCACAGGTTCATTATCAAAGCTATAAGCAAATAACAATATTTCAAAATCATTTGACTGAACATATTTGTATAAACCTGCTTTTCCAATATCGACAGAAGAATAAGTTTCAATATCTATCGATAATACTCTCATTAATTCACCCCATAAACCCCAGTATTAAATGGTTGCCCATTAATTGGATCTACTACAGGTTGATTATAAACGGGTGTTACTGGTCCTTGTACTGGCATTTGTTGATATTGTGGTTGGTATGCTGGTGCTTGAGGCATTACTGGATGTTGATACTGCGCAGGTTGAGTAGGCATTGCTCCAAAGTCCTCTGCTGCTGTTGTTCTTCCACCTAGTGGCTGTCCATCTTCTAGTTTTTGAACGTTTCCTAGTCCACAGCCTACGCCTTTGTTTCCATTTTTGTTATATGCATAAAAGCTTAAACTTACTCTCCCATAGCATCCACTATAAAATTCACTTTTACTTATAATCGGATTACAACTTGCGTCAACTACTTCTGGAGCTGTATTTGATTTTGCTGATATAACCCAGTGTCCTTTACATTCTGCTCCAAATGGTTCTCCACTTGGTCTTACTCCGTCACCATCGTATACCGGTAAACTTGGATTTGCTGGCATTACTCCTTTGAATACTTCTGCTACACCTTCTTGTAATACCCTATTCACTTCTCCGATAATTCTTTGATATGTGTCATTGTCAGTTTTAGGTATCAAAAGTGTTACTGAATACTTTTCGTCTCCTCCATTTATTGATTTAGGTTCAAAAACCTGTACATAACTAAATCTTACTTTCCCTGTTACTAAATTACTCATTATTTTTTACCTCCTATTAATTTATTGGTTCTGCAAATTCTTCTTTTGCAGATACATTTTTATATGGCTCTCGTTTATCTGTCTCTTTTACTAATGTTGGTGCACCTTTTGGTTTTTCGATGTAACTTCCTATTGTTTCTGCTAATTTTTTCTTTCCTACTACTTTTTCAAGGTCTGTTAGCCCTATTGGCTTTCTTTCGTATAGCAAAGCTTCTTCTACGCCTTTGTTTTGTAATAACTCAAAAGCTTTGTCTATGTCTGTTATTTTTCTGTTACTTCTACCTTCTACTGCTTTATATCCTGGTATTGTATTTCCTTTTAGAATTTCATCAAGTGCTTGAGAACTTACGTCTTTAATCCAATCTGCTATACCCTCTGTTTTGTTTAATATTTCTGAGATTTCTATATTTGTTAGTAAACCTTGTTCTTTAATCGTTTCCAATTCTTCAACTACTTTCATATTCTCTTTTGCTCTAAATTCGCAGGCCCCTTTGGCCCTACAAAATCTGCAATGCTCGCCTTGAACGAAGTTACCTAATCCCATAAATGCTAATTGTGCCTGTGGTTTTACTTTGTTGTTTCCCCATTCTTCAAGTTCTTTTCTACTCATTTCAAAGTCTGAAATATTGTCTTTTCTAGGTTGTATTATCAGCATATTAATGGTTCTAATGTCATATAAAAATCCAAATTGCTTAATTGCTCCTAATGCGTATAGCATCATTTGTGGATTTTTTTCTGCTGATACTTCCACACCTTTTCCATATTTGAAATCAATTACGTGTAAGGTATTTTCGGAAATAACGATGCAGTCTGCAGTTCCAAATCCTTCTGGTACATAACCGCTAAAATCTACAGTTTGTTCTACCGCTACAAAAGGTCTTGAACTTGATTCCATTGCTATTCCTTTTATACAATCTAAATAAGTATCTGTGTGAGTAAGCATTTCTGTATTAAAGTATTTTTCCTTCTTGAATTTATTTATTCTTCTTGTATATGTGGCTTTTGGTACTGCCTCATTAAAATAACTATTTACTTTAAATTCTGCAACAGCGTGTGCTAAAGTACCTTCTTCCATGTAGTCGCTTGTTTTATTTGGAAAGTTTTCTTCTAGTCTAGCAGATGGCGTACATTTAAGCCATTTATGACTACCACTCGCAGATAAAATTGCATGTTTCTTGCTATCTTCCACTATATTTTTACACCTGCCTCTATTAGCATCGCAGCTAATTTGTTGTAGTCTTTTGGATCTACTTGACTTAGGACTTGTACATTGAATTGTCCTAATATACTCATAACAGTATTCATTTTTCCTGCACTTACTGCATCAGACATAGCTCTTGCTAATTCCTCTTGTGTAAAATTTCTCTCTGTTGCAGGTTGCACTGGTACTTGTTGTACAGGTGCAGTTGGTATCGGTTGTGGTGTATTTGATACTGATTGAACTGCTTGAGGTGTAGTTGGTATAGGCGTATTCGGCATTGGGGCTGGTTGTAGTGCCGTTGTTGGCATTACATTTGGCATTGCTCCCAAGACCTTAATTTCTTGTTTTTCCTTTACAGAATTTGCTATTACTTTTAAACTTTCATTTATTTCACTTAAAATATTTTCTAACATTATAAATTCCTCCTAATTTTCTTGATTTTTTAGTTGTCATATGGTAAAATTATGACATAGGTATTAGCAAAGTGTTTTAAATATATGTGAGGTCGAAGACACATATTTTTGCAAATACCTTTTTTAAATTATCGCTAAATCTGTTTGCTCGTTCTTCTTGTTCTTTTGTTCTAGCATTGAATTTGAGCCATTTGTTTGTATCTTCCATTTTGAAATAAGCTTCTATAGATTTTGCTTTAAATGGCATAGGTTGAGTTTCAAGCTCATTCTTTCTTGCTTTTAGTTTATTTTCAAATCTTTCCATGTACTTTTCTCCTTTCTTTAAAATTTCTATATAAAATCACTTTAAAAGTGCATATATAAACATAAAATCATACATTGCCACAACTGCTGTTGTTGCTAATATTTTTAATAGTTTCTTTTTCATCTGTTTTAGCTCCTTTCGCTTAAATAATCGTGATTTTCATTTAAGTAGTTAATCATTGCTTGTCTTGTTACTTTAAATGGTGTCGTGTATCGCTGTACTGGTAGTTTTGGATCGTTAAATATTTTCCTTACTGTGTTTAAGCCTATTCCAAACTCTTTGTGGACTTGTTCTATTGTTAACAGCTCATTTGGGTCCTTGTATTGTTTAAGGGATTTTTCCAGGAGCTCGTTGGTTCTTTGTAATTCTTTTAAAATTTTTTCTTCCAAATCTGTTCACCCTTTCTTATGTTTGTGTATCGGTTGTGGTATTTTTCTCGATTGTTGGTAAGATTCCATTTTCTTTTAAAAGCTCATATAAAAACAATCTTCCTTTTTGAGTCCATTTCGTATTAAGCTTTGTAAAGGTTGTCCCATCTCTGTGGTTTAAAGTTATTGTTTCACTTGATGTATATCCAAAACTTTGATATTTAGCATATAGGAACCACTGGCTACCTTCCTTGTATTGAACTCCTAAATCGTGTAATAATCGATTCATCTTTGTAGCTGACATTCCATAGTCCTTTGCGATTGCCTTTATCTTAACTAAACTCTTATTTTGCAAAATAATGTCTGTGTAATCTACCTTTGCTTTTAGCTCTCCTATAAGTTGTTTTTGCTGAGTATTTTCTAATTGTAAATTGCTTATTTTGCCTTCAGCAATTTTCAAAGCTCTTGCCATTATTTTTTCTGGACTATTAAAGTCTTTTTCTACCTGTATAAAGTATTTTCTTATTTCCTTACCTCTGTCATTTCTTTGTATCATTGCTATTTCTTTTGCCATATCTAATCTTATAGCGTGGTTTAGTTTTGGTCTTCCTCCTTGAGGTTTCGTACAATTTTGTTCTAAAGTTACAAAATCAATGTTTTCAGAGAATCCATATTCTATCATTCTGGGAAACCATATCCTGTATGGAGTTTCCACTTCTAATGCTTTGTGTAATTCTCTTCCACTTACTATTGGCTCTTGATTTTCGTTTACTTCAATTTTAATTAAATCTTTCATTTTATTTCTCCTTTCATATTTTCTATTTCTTCTTGTTTAGTTCTAAATTTGCTATCTCCAGTAAGCCACTCAAGCTGAACATCATATGTCTTTGCTATTTTTCGGAGTGCCCACACTGAAGGTCTTGAACGCCCAGTCTTCCAGTCAGTAACATTTCCCTGAGCCAATGAACATGATCTTGCAAAGTCCTTTGCTGTCAATTTGTTTTCTCTAATAAGTCTGAAAATTCTACTAACTGTAATGTTTCTGGTATCCACTTTAATCTTTTGCATTTTTTCACCTCCAATTTGTTTATTTTGTTTGACATTATTTGTATCTTGTAGTAAAATAGTAATATACGAAATAAGCGCATACCAAAAAAACACCTATTGCGTAGTTTTAGCTCTATGCTGCTTAGTTAATCGTATTCTTATCTAGTAAGGCACACTTGATACCGCCAAGTTTCAAAGGTGTGCTTTACTAAGTTTGTTAATATTTTACTTTTGATATAACTATTATAATAGTAAGTTGTGAAATTGTCAATAGTAATTTGTGAAAAAATAAATATTTTTTTCGGAGGTGCGAAATTGACTACAGTTGATAGAATTTTAGAATTAGTTAAAGATAGCGGATTAACTGCAAAGGAATTTGCAATAGGAGCTGGAATTGCTGGTGGAAGTATAACTGACTGGAAGACTGGACGCTCAAAACCATCAGTTGAATCTCTGCAAAGAATTGCTAGATACGCAAATGTTCAGTTAGAATGGCTTACTGGAGATAGCAAATTTAAGACATATTTAGAATTAAAAAGAGATATCATATATAGTGCATTTGAAAACTCAAGAAAAGATTTATTACAAATAGGTATTACCCCCGAAGATATTAATTCTCTTTTAGAATCAAATCTACTCATCGCAGAGGACAAAATATCGGATTCAGACACTAATGAAATAGAAAAAAAGATAAAAAAAATACAGGATTCATATTCTTCTGATACATATGCAAATTTTCTTGATATATATAAAAAAATACTATACGAACAAAAAAATAAGTTCACTGAACAAGATTACGAACATCTGGAAAAAAGGTATAAACTTTTGGAATCTTATTCTCTTAAAATTATTGATATAATTGATAAATACGGAATAGACAAGTTCTACATGTGCCCTGTCTACGGACAAATCGCTGCTGGACAACCTAACTGGGCTGAAGAATGTCTTGATGGTTACTTGCCGTTAGATCCTCAAATGATGAATATCTCTAATCCTGAAGAATGCTTTTTTCTTCGTGTGAATGGCGAAAGTATGAATAGGATTATTAAAAACGATGCATATGCTCTTATTAGGAAAACAGATTTTGTAGAGAATGGAGAAATCGCTGTTGTTTTAGTAGATAAGTATGATGCAACTTTAAAAAAATTTACACAGCTAAAGGATGGCTATATAATTCTAGAACCCCAAAGCACTTTAGATAGTTTTGAACCTATTGTAATAAATCCAGAAGATACAGAAATAAAGGTTCTAGGAAAATACATAGGAAAAATGGAAATGAAATAATTTAGTATTGACAAAACGTTTGTTTTGAATTAATATAGAAATAAAATTAAATATAAAAAAAGGAAAAATAGATGTTATCAAATTTACCACAACCGATACACATTTATTTTTCCCCAACGAACCGCTATTGAAAGCGATTACTTTATTATTATATAGTATAAAACCTTCGATTTCAATAGCAAACTAAAAATTTGTTAGAGAAATTGGAGGATTTTTTATGGAGATATGTTACAAAAATGTAAAAACAGAAGAAGAAAAAATATTTGTTAATGAAGAAGAAGAAAAAGAGTTTACAAAATCTATTTTACCTTCTATTTTAATAAATTTTGCTAAAGATAATCCAAACCTAAGTTTAGACGAATGCGTATCTAAATTTAGTGCGGATGATAAAAATTGGAACAAATATAGTGATGAGTGGAAAATTGCATATATGGCTTTTGATATTAAAGATTTTGAGCCTTTTAACATAAAAAAAGAAACAATACAAGATAACAAAGTAAGTAAAAATAGTAAAACTAAATCTGCGGGAAATGGCGAGGGTAGTTTATATTACAGCGAGGCACTCGGCTGTTGGGTTTATCAATATCATGATGCTTCTGGAAAAAGACGAACAATGAAACAAAGGAAAAATGAAACCGTAAAACATTTTAAACAAAGAGTTGTAGAATTAAAAGCTAAACTTAATAATGGTACATATATAGAGAAAAAAAGTGATACTGTTAAATCTATTATAGAAGCTCACATAAAACAAAAATTAGACGACGGAACAGTAAAAGGTGTAACATATTCTCGCGATTTGGAAACTTTAGAACAATTAGAAAGATGTTGTAAGGATTTTATAAATAACCCTATCCAAAAAGTTACACTAAACGATATTCAAAATAGCAAAAAGTATATGAAGAAATATGCAAAATCTGGAATAGACAGAATGTGGAGATTATTGAAGAAAGCATTTGCGATTGCCTCTTCCCCATCTAATATGTTAATACCATACAATATAATGAATGATGAAAATCTAAAAAAACCTGTTTCTGAAATTGGAACCAAAAAGATATTTCCACTTACAGCCAAAGAACGTGAGAAACTTAATAAAATATTAGACAATGAAGAACGTAATCACAAATATAGAGATATTATAAAAGTTGAATGGCTAACTGCTATGCGTATTGGAGAAGTTCTTGCAAGGGGTAAAAAAGATTTAAGCAAAGATATGTCTACACTACACATACACAATACACTTACTAAAGATGAGAATAAAAAAATCATTGTAGGAGAACACACAAAAACATACAACAAAGAAACAGGTATAGATGAAGGCGAAAGACATTTTCCTCTTACTAAAGAATTAAAAGAAATTTTTAAAAATCAAAAGAATAAAAAACTAACTAACATTTACGGATTATTATTTTGGGATTATCAAAAGAACACTTTTATTAGTGATAAAGAAATAAATGCCTGGTTAAGAAGAATAAATGAAAAATATCACATATCTAATAAAAATCTACACAATCACAGATTACGCCACGATAGAATAACGCAATGGAAAGAATCTAACATGGATATGAAAGCAATACAATATCTGGCTGGTCACATTGAAGATAGTAAAGTTACAGATGACTATATAGATATTTCTCAAGAATACGCTTTTAAAGAATTTGAGAAAGCAAATGTCTAAAAAAGTATGCAATAAAGTATGCAATAGCAGAGTTTTTTAAAATATATATAGAATATACACAGAGTGGAGAAATTCAAAAAAGGCTTGAAATCAGGCATACAGAGTTGTGTAAAGTATAAGGAGAGTTGTTTAAACAACTCTCCTTAATGGTGCAGATGGCCGGAATCGAACCGGCACGGATTATTAGTCCGCAGGATTTTAAGTCCTGTGCGTCTGCCAGTTCCGCCACATCTGCATCTTTTAACTGGCATTGTCTTGCGACATTTAAGATTATACTACTTTATTACATAACTTGTCAAGAGTTTTATTTCATTTTTTTATCTTTGTTATTGCAATTTTTTTCTTTGTAGCTCCACATGGAAGTTTTAATTTATTTGTGTATGTATTGCAAGACAAAAAAATTAAAACTTCCAGCAAGATGGAGCGGATTTTACAATATAGAAATAGCCTACACATTCTTTGATTTGATATCTTGTAATTCAAATCTATATTTTTGTTCTACATTTGGATATTTTTCTCTATCCACTTCTGACATAAACATATCATATGGTCTTATATATAATTTACCATCTCCATAAAGACCTCTATATACTATATATTTCTCTTTTGTTTCACTGTGTATTGCTACATCTTCTACTATATAATAATCTCCTTTAAAGTGTTTATATATTCCTTTTATTTTTACTTCCATTTTTCTAATCCTTTCCATTTATCTTCAATAATTTAAATAATTCTACTATAACAATTGGAGAAAGTACTAATATAACTATTTCAAATATATGCTCTACTGGTAGTAATTCTAAATTAAATATTTCTCTTAATGGCTCTGTTAGTAATATTACAAACATTAATGCTGCTGATACGAGATTTGCAAGTATTAATTTTCCATTGTTAAATATATTTGTTTTAAATATTGATTTATGATTATTTCTTATATTAAATACATGTACTAATTCAGAAAGTGCTAATACATAAAATGCCATTGTTTGGCCTATTCTAACCTTAGTTTCTTGGTCTACACCTTCTGTACCTAATCCTACAATAAATGCTATTAGTGTTAATAACCCTATCATTATTCCTTGATATACAATCCTCCATGTCATTCCTTTGGTAAATATTCCTTTATCATGCTTCAATGGCTTTCTTTTCATTACATCTGGATTTGCTGGGTCAACAGCTAATGCTAATGCTGGTAAAGCGTCTGTTACTAAATTTACCCATAATAAATGTATTGGTAATAACATTTCAATAAGTCCTATATCTATTCCAAATTTATTTGATAAAATAGGTGTTATTAATATTGCTAAAAATAGTGTTACTATTTCTCCTATATTGCTTGATAATAAAAATTGTATTGCCTTTAATATATTATCATATATACGTCTACCCTCTTCTACTGCTGATACTACTGTTGCAAAGTTATCATCTGTTAAAATTACATCTGCTGCTTCTTTTGCAACATCCGTTCCAACTACTCCCATTGCACAACCAATGTCTGCTATTTTTAGTGATGGAGCATCATTTACACCATCCCCAGTCATTGCAACAGTCTCTCCATTTTCTTTCCATGCCTTTACTATTCTTACTTTATGTTCTGGAGATACTCTCGCATAAACAGAATATTTTCTTACATTCTTAGTTAATTCTTCTTGAGTCATTTCTTCAAGTTCTAGTCCTGTTATTGCCTCTTCTTCGCTTTGCAAAATTCCCAATGATTTTGCTATTGCTATTGCTGTTATTTTATGGTCTCCTGTAATCATTACTGTTTTTATTCCTGCTGATTTACACTTATCTATTGCATCTTTTACTTCTAGTCTTGGCGGGTCTATCATACCTACCATTCCTATGTATATTAATTCTGATTCAATAGTCTTCATCTCTTCTTTTGAAGGCTTGTGATCTAATTCTTTATATGCCATTGCTAAAACTCTTAGTGCGTGTGTTGCCATTTCTTCATTGTTTCTCTTAATGTCTTTCTTGAAGGTCTCTAAATCTTCTTTTATATTTCTTTCTAATAAATATCTGTTACATCTTGCTAGTAATTCGTCTACTCCACCTTTTGTATAAACTATATATTTACCATTTTCTGCTTCGTGAACTGTTGTCATTAACTTTCTATCTGAGTCAAATGGAATTTCATCAACTCTTGGATACTGTCCATATATTGGTGTTTCATAATCTAGGTTCAACCCAAAATCTACAAGTGCTGTTTCTGTTGGATCTCCTGCAAGTTCGTTATTTTCTGATATTTTTGTATCATTACATAGCATTGCACTATGTACTAACTTATTTAAATCAGTATCTGCTAAATCTCTTTTAAATTCTTTTAAATCTATTAATTTGTTATTATAATATATCTTTTCTACTGTCATTTTGTTTTGTGTTAATGTTCCTGTTTTGTCTGAACATATAACTGTTGCACTTCCTAACGTCTCAACTGCTGGTAATTTTTTTACTATTGCATTTCTTTTTACCATTCTCTGCACACCTATTGCTAAAACAATTGTTGAAACTGCTGGCAATCCTTCTGGTATTGCTGCAACTGCTAAACTAACTGCTGTCATAAACATTGCAATTGCTTCTTTTCCATATGCTAGTCCCACTATAAATATTATAATACAAATTATCAAAGCTACTATCCCTAGAGTTTTTCCTAATTTATCTAACTTCTTTTGTAATGGTGTTGTATTCTCTTCAGCTGAATTTATAATATTTGCTATTTTACCTACTTCTGTATTCATTCCAGTCTCAACAACAACTGCTTTACCTCTACCATATGTAACTAGGCTTGATGAAAATAGCATATTTACTCTATCACCTATGCCCACTTTTTCATCTGTAATCTTCTCTGCAGTTTTCTCTACTGGAACAGATTCACCTGTTAATGCTGATTCTTGTGATTTTAAATTTACTGATTCCACAACTCTCAAATCTGCTGGTATATAGTCTCCCGTTTCAAGTAATACTATATCTCCTGGTACAAGCTCCCTTGATGGAATTACTTCTAGCTTTCCATTTCTCATAACTTTAGCAACATGACTACTTAGTTTCTGCAAAGCTTCTAATGATTTTTCTGCTTTGTTTTCTTGCATTACACCTATTATTGCATTAACTATTACTACTATTAATATGATTATTGTATCTGTAATTCCTGAAATTCCTTCTTGCATAACTCCAACAACACCAGAAACAATTGCCGAAATTATTAAAACAATTATCATAAAATCTTTAAATTGCTCTAAAAATTTAATGATAATACTTTTCTTCCTTTTTGCTTCTAATTCATTTAATCCATACTTCTGTCGTCTTAACTCTACTTCTTCTTGTGTAATTCCAAAATCGTAGTCTGTATCTAATTTCTTCTTTGTCTCATCTATACTTAAATTAAACCAATTCTCCAATTTAAAATTACTCCTCCTCTTATTCTGAATTTATTATTACAATTTGCAATTGATTTATTTAATTGTTATTCAAGTAGTTCCAACGTGAATTTTGTATTTTTTAATGTGTGCTTTAGTAGAACATGAAAAATCCAAAATCCAGCAAGATATAATGGGTTTCATCAATCAACTGTAAATAATTAATAATATATTAAAATACATTTTATAATAATCTACTAAAAAAGTAAATAGATTATAATTAAATATATTGCTCAATAATTTAATCTCTTTACACTATATAAGCTACGCGTGGATTTCCTTTTTATTGCTAAATAAAAAGAAGATAATTTTTATTTTATCTCCCCTTTAACATGCAATTTTGCACATATTTTGCTTCATTAAATCGTTTAAAACATCTTCTAGTGCTATTGGTGTAACTTTACAACTTTTTAATATTTTCATAATATCTTTAATTCTTCTTTTGTTTGTTGAAATTTTTTCTACTGTATATTTTTCAAATTTTATATTACTTTTACAATATTCCTTTTTGACAATTGATATTCCATAATAAATTTCTTTTTTAGATTTGATGCATACTGATTTTTCTGTTGCATAGTATTCTAATTCGATTTTGTTTTTCATATTAGTTTCCTCTAAAGTGTTTTCGTTTAATAAAGTAGCCCCATAGTATGTACCTAATACTCTCAAAATAATGACTCCTTTCTTGAAACTTTTTAAGAATTTAACTTTATATATAATACACTATATACGCTGTAAAATCAAGAAAAATCGTGTTTCATGTTTTTGCATTATTCGACAAAACTCGACATATCAATTTTCATTATTTATATTTTCATACTTAATTTGACTTTTTGTCTTTCTAAATCAATTCCTATTACTTTAACTTTTACAATATCTCCTACTGATACTACATCTGATGGATTTCTTACATAATCTTCACTTAATTCAGAAATATGAACTAGTCCATCATGCTTTATTCCTATATCTACAAATGCTCCAAAGTCAATTACATTTCTTACTGTTCCTGTTAAAGTCATTCCTTCTTGTAAATCTTCTATTTTCAGTATATCTGTTCTTAATATTGGTTTTGGCATTTCTTCTCTAGGGTCTCTTCCTGGTTTTGATAAATCATCTATAATATCTTTTAGTGTTAACTCTCCTATTTCTAATTCTTTTGCTGTTTTTTCAATATTAACTCTAACTAGTTTTTCTCTTATTGTCTCTAATTTTTCTTTATCTAATAAATCCTTTGTTGTTTCTCCTATCATTTCTAATAGTTGCTCTGCTTTTGAGTAGCTCTCTGGATGCACTCCTGTTATTTCTAATGGATTTTTTCCACCAAATATTCGTATAAATCCTGCACATTGCTCAAATGTTGCTTTTCCTAACTTTGGTACTTTCAAAAGTTCTTTTCTTTCTTTCAATTTTCCATTCTCATCTCTATATGCTACTATGTTTTTTGCAATATTTTTATTGATTCCCGAAACATATGATAGTAATGAAGGAGTTGCTGTGTTTATATCAACACCTACACTATTAACCGCATCTTCTACTACACCTGTAAGATTTTCTGATAATTTTTTTTGATCTACATCATGTTGATACTGTCCAACCCCTATTGATTTAGGATCTATTTTTACTAATTCAGCAAGCGGATCTTGTAACCTTCTTGCAATTGATATTGCACCTCTTATTGATACATTTATATCTGGATATTCTTCTGTTGCAAGTTTTGATGCAGAATATACTGACGCTCCTGCTTCGCTTACTATTGTATAATAAATAGTCTCTGAAATTTCTTTTATCATATCTGAAACAAACTTTTCAGACTCTCTTGAAGCTGTTCCATTTCCTATTGCTATCATATTTACTTTATGTTTTGCAATCAAATTCTTTAATATCTTTTTAGCACCTTCTACATCATTTTGCGGCTCTGTAGGATACACTGTTGCAATATCTAAAACTTTACCAGTATCATCTATTACAGCAATTTTGCAACCTGTTCTATATGCAGGGTCAAATCCCATTACTGTTATTCCTCTAATTGGTGCAATTAATAATAATTGTTTCGCATTTTTTCCGAAAACTTTAATTGCCTGTTCTTCTGCCTTTTCAGTTAAATCTGCTCTTATTTCTCTTTCAATTGATGGTTCTATTAGTCTCTTATAGCTATCTTCTATAGTTTCCTCTAATATAGTTGTAAACTGAGTTTCTCCTTTTACAACATTTTTTCTTAAATGATTATATATTTTCTCATAAGGTTTTTCTATTGCTACCTTTAGAAATTCCTCTTTCTCCCCTCTATTTATAGCTAATATTCTATGACTTGGAATTTTCTTTATTTCTTCCTCAAACTTATAATACATCTCATAATTTGACTTTTCATTTTTGGCATTTTTAGTTACAATTTTACTGTACACATAGCACAATCTTTTTATCTCTTTTCTATATTCTGGTACATCTGAAATATTTTCTGCAATTATATCCTTCGCACCATTTATAGCTTCTTCTATGGTTTCTACTCCCTTTTCTGTATCTATAAACTTTTCTGCAATTTGTTCAATTGGAGTAGTTTCTTTTTGTGCATAAATAATATCTGCTAATGGCTCTAGTCCTTTAGCTTTAGCTATAGTTGCTCTTGTCTTCTTTTTTTGTTTATATGGTCTATAAATATCTTCAACTTCAGCCATTGTCATAGCTTTTTCTAAAGATTCCACAATTTCATCTGTAAGTTTTCCTTGTTCATCTATAATTCTTTTAACATCTTCCTTTCTTGCCTCTAAATTTCTTAGATATGTAAGTCTTTCTCCCAAATCTCTTAAAATTTCATCACTTAATCCACCAGTTACTTCTTTTCTATAACGAGCAATGAAAGGAATTGTATTACCTTCATCAATTAAATTGATAGTATTTTTAACTTGAACTTCCTTTATTCCTAACTCGAATGCAATTGTACTAATAATTTTATCCATATGTTTCCTACCTTTCTTAATCTAGAGAAAATTATATCAGATTTTGAAATTAAGTCAAACAAAATTTATAATTTTTTACAAATTCTATATTATTAAAACACATATAATAAAATTATGAAGTGAGGAGTTCGACATAGTGGAACATAGAAGTTCTCATTAGATTTTATGGAAATAGTTCAATTTTACATTGAAATGGTGCCATAAAAGATAATTAGAACTTCTGTGAACACGAAGGAGACAACTGAGCTGAATAATTTTATTATATGTGTTTGTAACAACTATAAATATTAATAAATTTTAGATTCCCATTATGTTATAACCGCTATCTGCATAAATTACTTGACCAGTAATCGCATCAGACATACTGCTAAGTAAAAATGTTGCCACATTCCCCACTTGCTCTATTGTAACATTTCTATGAAGTGGTGCTTTTTCTTCAATTACATCTAAAATCGAACTGAAATTCTTTATTCCTTTTGCTGATAATGTTTTTATTGGCCCTGCTGATACAGCATTTACTCTCATATCTTCTTTTCCTAAATTTTCTGCTAAATAACGTACACTTGCTTCTAAAGCAGCTTTTGCTACTCCCATCACATTATAACCTTCTAGAACCTTTGTTGAGCCATGATATGTTAATGTTACTAAACTTGCTTTTTCATTTAACATATCTAATTCTTTTGCCATTCTTGCTACTAATACAAATGAATATGCACTTACATCATTTGCATGATTAAATCCTTCTCTACTTGTATATATAAAATCATTGTGTAAATCTTCTGTGTTTGCATGTGCTATTGCATGTACTATTCCATCTACTTTTCCATTTTCCTTTTTTATTTTTTCGAAAGTCTCTCTTACAACAGCATCTTCTGAAGCACCATTGCAAACATATGCTTTAGCACCTTTAAACTCTTTTATAAGTTCCTCTATTTTATCTTTATTATCTTCTCCCATATATGTAAAAATTAACTTAGCACCATTTTCGTAAGCAGCTTTTGCTATACCAAAAGCAATACTCCACTTATTTCTAATTCCCATTATCAAAATTTTTTTATTTTCTAAAATCATATTATATTTTACCTCCATATTTTTTGAGTCTCTGAGGGCAGTTACCCCTACACATACTCTCCCATGTTTCTAAACTTTTGATATCTTTCTTCTGCAATTTCTTCTTTTGACTTTTCTTGCATTTCCTTAATGTTCTTTTTTATCTCCCTTTTTAATCTGCATACTGTTTCTCCAAATCCATCTGTTTCTTTTATTATTTTATCTATTACTTTTAAATCATATAAATCCCTAGCAGTAAGTCTCATTACTTCTGCTGCTTCTTTTGCTCTACTTGCATCTTTCCATAATATACTTGCATATCCTTCTGGAGATAGTATTGAATATATTGAATTTTCTAACATCAAAATTTTATTTGCAACACTTATTGCCAAAGCTCCTCCACTTGAGCCTTCTCCAATTACTACTGCTATCACTGGAACCTTTAATTTTGCCATTTCAAACATGCTTTTTGCAATTGCTTCTCCCTGACCTCTTTCTTCTGCTCCAATTCCTGGATACGCACCTTTTGTATCTATGAATGTTATTATTGGTCTGTTAAATTTTTCTGCTTGTTTCATAAATCTAATTGCTTTTCTATAACTTTCTGGATTAGGCATACCAAAGTTTCGTTCTATATTTTCTTTAGTATTTCTACCTTTTTGTTCTGCAATAATTGTATATGGTTGTTTTCCGATATTTGCAATTCCACATACCATCGCTTTGTCGTCTCCAAAGCATCTATCTCCGTGGAGTTCTATAAATTCATCAAATATTTTTTCAATATAATCTAACGAAGTTTTTCTTTCTGGGGTTCTTGCTATTTCTACCTTCTGCCATGCTTCATTTTTTTTCATTTTTGTCACCACCTTTATGCCATTCTATTAATTTAGCTAAAACTTCTTTCATATCTTCCCTTTTTACTATTTTATCTATAAATCCATGTTCTAGTAAAAATTCTGCTGTTTGAAATCCTTCTGGAAGTTCTTCCTTTATAGTTTGTTCGATTACTCTTGGTCCTGCAAAACCTATCATCGCTCTAGGTTCTGCTAAAATAATATCTCCCAGCATTGCAAAACTTGCTGTAACTCCCCCATATGTTGGATCTGTTAACACTGATATATATAATAATCCTGCTTCATCTAGTTTCGTTAACGCTGCTGATGTTTTTGCCATCTGCATTAATGACATTATTCCTTCTTGCATTCTTGCTCCACCAGATACTGAGAAAATAATTAATGGTATTTTTAGTTTAATTGCTTGTTCTATCGAATATGTTATTTTTTCTCCTACTACAGTCCCCATACTTCCCATGAAAAAGCTACTTTCCATTATACAAATAACTGCATCATTTCCATTAATTTTGCCAGTTCCACATTTTACAGCTTCTTCAAGTCCAGTTTTATTTCTTAAATTTTTTAATTTTTCTTTATATTCTTTTGATTTTAATGGGTTTACAGTCTCTATATTTTGTTCAAATTCCTTGAAAGTATTTTTATCTACAACTTGTTCTATTCTAATTTTACTTGATATTCTGAAGTAATGATTACATAATGGACATATATTATCGTTTTCTTTTATTGTATCTTTATATAAAATCTCCTTACAATTATCACACTTAATCCATTTATCACCTTTAATATCTATTTTCTTATTTTTCTTTATATTAGGATTTGTACGTTTTTTAATTTTATCAACTACCATCTTTTAACTCTCCTCTATATATACAATTGCACTATGCAGCTCCATGTGAATGTTCATTTTTTAAATTTTAAACAACTGTATTAAAATTTAAAAAATCGAACATTCAGAAAGATGGAGCGGATTTCACAGAACATATGTGAATTATAACTATTTATGAATTATTGAATCTATAAACGATGTATCATAATTACCTCTTATAAAATCTGGATTTCTTATTATTTCAAATAAAAAATCTCTATTAGTATTTACACCATCTATTACTAATTCTTCTAATGAACGTTTCATTTTAGCAATTGCTTCATTTCTTGATGTACCATGTACTATTATCTTTGCTATCATAGAATCATAATTTGCGGGTATTGTATATCCTTCATATATTGCAGTATCTATTCTTATTCCATTTCCACCAGGAAAGTTTAGTTCTGTTATCTTACCAGGACATGGCATAAAATTTTTGCTTGGATTTTCAGCATTAATTCTACATTCAATTGAGTGTCCTTCTATATTTATATTTTTCTTTTTAAAATCTAATTTTTCTCCTGCTGAAATTTTTATTTGTTCTTTTACAATATCAATCCCTGTATTCATTTCAGTTATCGGGTGTTCTACTTGTATTCTTGTATTCATTTCCATAAAATAGAAATTTTTATTGTTGTCTAATAAAAATTCTATTGTTCCTGCGTTAGTGTAATTTGCTGCTTTTGCTGCCTTTATTGCAATTTCTCCCATTTTTGCTCTTAATTTATTATCTATTGCCATTGAAGGGCTTTCTTCTAATATTTTTTGATTTTTTCTCTGTATTGTACAATCTCTTTCTCCTAAATGTACAACATTTCCATATTCATCTGCTAAAATTTGAACTTCTATATGTCTTGGATTTTCAATTAATTTTTCCATATATATTTCATCATCAAAAAATGCTGCTTTTGCTTCTCTTTTTACAATATTATAATTTGTCGCTAGTTCCTCTTCTGAATTTACTCTACGTATTCCTTTTCCTCCGCCTCCAGCACTTGCTTTAAGAAGTACAGGATATCCTATTTTTTTAGCTATTTGTCTTGCTTCTTCTATGCTTTTTAGTTTTCCGTCTGACCCTGGAATTACTGGAACTCCAGCTGTTTTCATCAATGCCTTTGCATTTGATTTATTTCCCATTAGTTCCATTACTTTATATGATGGTCCTATAAATTTTATATTTGATTCTTCACAAATTTTTGCGAATTTACTATTTTCAGATACAAAGCCAAAACCTGGGTGAATACTATCACTACAAGTTATATTGGCAGCTTCTATTATGTTCTTTAAATTTAAGTAACTTTTATCTGCAGGTGCCGGTCCTATGCAAACTGCTTCATCTGCCAAGTGTGTATGCATTGCATCTTTATCTACTTCTGAATAAACTGCAACTGTTTTTATATTCATTTCTTTACATGCTCTTATTATTCTAACAGCAATTTCTCCTCTGTTTGCAATTAAGATTTTGTTCATTTTTACTTCTTCCCTTCAATTTATATGTAGATATACACAGTCCGCTCCATCTTGCAGGATGTTCATTTTTAAAATTTTAATGCAGTTGCTTAAAATTTTAAAAATGAACATCCTCGTGGAGCTTATTTCGTACTAATTTTTGACACAGATAAAATTTTAATTATGTGTCAATCAAAGCAAATGTTAATTCGCCTTTGGCTGCAACCTTTCCGTCAACTGTTGCCACTGCTTCTCCAACTCCTATTGGTCCTTTTTGTTTTATTATTTTTACCTCTAATCTTAATTTATCTCCAGGAACAACTACCTTTTTAAATTTCATTTTATCTATTCCGCCAAATAAAGCATTTTTACCTCTGTTTTCTTCTAAAGACAAAATTGCAAATGCTCCTGTTTGTGCCAAGCTCTCTGCTATTAAAACTCCTGGCATTATTGGATTTCCTGGAAAATGTCCTTTGAAATACCATTCTGTTTCTTTAACATTTTTATATGCAACAGCACTTTTTCCTATTTCACATTCTTCTATTTCATCTATCATTAAAAAAGGATCTCTTTGAGGTATCACTTTTTCAATTTCTTCTTTTCCTAACATATTTCCTCCATATTCTGGCTAATTATAATTATTTGTACATTGTAGCTCCACATGGATGTTCATTTTTTAAATTTTAAACAGCTGTATTAAAATTTAAAAAATCGAACATCCAGCAAGATGGAGCGGATTTTGTATCTTATATTATTTTAAATAAAGGTTTGCCATATTCTACAGTTTCTCCATCTTTAACATAAATTTCCGAAATTTTTCCATCAAATTCTGATTCAATCTCATTCATTAATTTCATTGCTTCTACTATGCAAAGAACTGTTCCTTTTTTTACATCTGTTCCAATCTCTACATATGGGGTTGCCTCTGGAGATGGTTTTATATAAAAAGTTCCTACCATTGGAGATTTCACTATATTTCCATCTGATTCTATTTTTTCTGAACTATCTTTTGTTTCATTCTTTACTTCTTGAAACTCACTAGTTGCCACTGTTTTTACTATTTCTTGTACTTCATTATTCTTTTCCATTTTTATCTTAGTTCCATCTTTAAATTCAATATCAATAGATGTCAATTTAGAATTACCTACATCTTCTATCAATTGTTTAATTTTTTCATATTCCATTTTAAAATCACTCCAATTCTGTTTTAAAATTTATTCCATTATATCTTATCTATATAAATATTTTTAGTAAGAAATATCCAACTCCGACGAGATTTGGCGAATTTTTCAATAAATGCTCTACTTAATCCCTTTACTCTTCAAATTTTTTAAAAATAACACTAGCATTATGCCCTCCAAATCCTAGAGAATTAGACATAGCTACATCTATTTTTTCTTCTAAAATTTCATTTGTTACAAGATTTAAGTCACATTCTTCATCTGGGACCTTATAATTTATTGTTGGTGGAATTTTTCCTTCTTGCATTGCTTTAATTGTTATAACTGCTTCAACTGCTCCTGCTGCTCCTAATAAATGTCCTGTATTTCCTTTTGTTGAACTTACTTTTACTTTATTGCTATTTTCTTTCCATACTGATTTTATTGCCATAGTTTCAGTTAAATCATTTAAATGTGTTGAAGTTCCATGTGCATTTATATATTTAATATCTACTGGATTTATATTTGCATCTTTTATGGCTTTCAGCATTGCTCTTGCTCCTCCATTTCCATCTGGTGATGGAGATGTTATATGGTATGCATCTGTACTTGCCCCATATCCTATTACTTCTGCATATATTTTTGCCCCTCTATTTTTAGCATGTTCATATTCTTCCATAACAAGCATTCCTGCACCTTCTCCCATTACAAAACCGCTTCTTTCTTTATCAAATGGAATACTTGCTCTTGTTACATCCTCTACTGTTGAAAGTGCTTTCATATTTTCAAATCCACCAATTCCAACGCTACAAATTGATGCTTCACTTCCTCCTGCCATAATCGCATCTTCATAACCATGTTTTATCGTTCTATATGCTTCTCCTATCGCATGTGTTGAAGATGCACATGCGGTTACGATACTAATTGATTCTCCTTTTAAACCTAAATCTATAGCCACATTTCCAGCAGCCATATTTGAAATAGACATTGGTATAAACAATGGAGATATTCTAGAGTTTCCTTTTTCTTTGTTTATTTCACATTGTTCTTGAATAGTTCTAAGTCCTCCTATTCCAGAGCTTATGTATATACCCATATTTTCCAAGTTCGTATTTTCAGCAGTAATTCCACTATCTTTAAAAGCCTCTCTTGCTGCAATTATTGCAAATTGTGTATATCTATCTAATCTTTTCGTTTGTTTCAAGTCCAAATAATCTGTAGGATTATAATCCTTTACTTCTGCATCTAATTTAGTCTTAAATGTAGATGTATCAATTAAAGTTATTTTATCAATTCCACATTTTGAACTTTCAATACCTTTCCACACTTCATCAACATTATTTCCAATAGGAGTAATGGCTCCCATACCAGTTATAACAACTCTTCTTTCCATATTCTAATCCTTTCACTAAAATATTTATTTGAAATTTCTTCGAAGTATGGACGATTAAAATCGCCCATACACCTTTTTCTTCACTATATGAATGAAGAAAAAAATAATTATTACTTGTTTAATTCTTCACCATTCACTATTACATAAGCATTCCGCCATCTATATTTATAACCTGCCCAGTTATATAGTTACTCTTTTCTGACACTAAAAAGCTTACAACATTCGCAACATCTTCAGGTGTACCCATTCTTTTTAATGGTATTTGTTTTGCAATCTCTTCTTTAATTTCATCTTTTAATACAGCTGTCATACTTGTTTCAATAAATCCTGGTGCAACTGCATTTACTAAAATATTTCTACTTGCTACTTCTTTTGCTAGACTCTTAGTAAATCCAATTATTCCAGCCTTGGAAGCTGCATAGTTTGTTTGCCCTGCGTTTCCCGATATTCCTACTACTGAAGATATATTTATTATTCTTCCATTTCTTTTCTTCATCATATATGGTATTACATTTTTTGACATATTAAATGTCCCAACAAGATTTACATTTATTACTTTCTCAAAATCATCTTTTGTCATTCTCATTAGTAGAGTATCTTTTGTAATTCCTGCATTATTTACCAATACATCTATTTGTCCAAACTCTTCTATAGCCTCTTTTATCATATTTTCGCAATCTTTGAAGTTACTAACGTCACCTTTTACTGTTATACATTTCACATTATTTGCTTCAATTTCCTTTTTTACTTCACTTAGTTCTTCATTTTCGCTTCTATAATTTATCACAATGTCATATTGTTCTTTTGCCAATGTTAGGGCTATTTGTTTTCCTATTCCTCTTGTTGCTCCCGTAATTAGTGCTACCTTATTCATTTTCTGTTACCTCCTTAATTACTTCTTCTAAAGTTTCTATGCTATTTATAGTTTTAATTTGAACTGGATTTTCAAAATTCATTCTTTTTACAAAACCACTAAAACTTCTTCTTGGTCTTATTTCGATAAAAGTATCTATTCCATTATCATACATTTCTTGTAAATCCCAAGAAAATCTAACTGGATTCATAATATGTTTAGATAATATTTCTGCAACATCGTCTGTTTTCTCATACCTTTTTCCATCTATATTTTTTACCACTTTAGATTGTTTTCTATTGATTGTAACTTTTTTTAATTCCTCTTCCAAAGCTTTTGAACATTCTTCTAACTTTGACGTATGAAATGGTCCTGAAGTATTCAAAACACTAATTTTCCTTGCTCCTGCTTCTTTTGCTATCTCTCCTGCCTGAACAACATATTCTTCTTTTCCTGAAATAACAGTTTGACCTATAGTATTGTAATTAGAAGGAACTACAAATCCGTTTATTTTCTTGCAAGCTTCTTCTACCTTTTTCGCTTCTAGTCCTAATACTGCTGCCATTTTCCAGTTTCCTTTTGGTATTAAATTTTGCATAATTTTTCCTCTTTTTTGTACTAACTTAACACCATCTTCAAAATTAAAAATTCCATCTTCAATTAATGCTGTATATTCTCCTAAACTTAAACCTGCTGATATTTCTGGTTGTATGTTGTGTTTCCTTAAAACAGCAACTATCGCTAAACTTTCTGTCAAAACGGCAAGTTGTGTATTTTGTGTCTGATTTAAAATATCTTCTGGTCCTTCAAAAGATATTCGCTTTATATCCATTCCTGTAATTTCTGAAACTCTATCATATATTTCTCTTGCTTCTTCATAATTTTCATATAAATCTTTTCCCATTCCTACTTCTTGCGCTCCCTGACCTGGGAATAAAAAACCTATTTTCATATTCTATCAACTTACTCCTTTCCTTAATTACTATATAGCCCCATGTTGGTATTCATTTTTAAAATTTTAAACAACTGTATTAAAATTTTAAAAATTGAATATCCAGCAAGATGGAGCGGATTATATTTTTAATAGTAGATTTTCAACTCTATTACAAAATTCTGTTATAATTTTTAATCTATCTATTTTTATGTTCTCTTCGTTTTCTATAGATGTTGCTATATCTTTTAAATCTTCTGAAAATTCCTGTTTACAAAGATTTATTCCTATTCCTATAACCATCTCTTTTGCAGTATTTCCTACTACTTTTGTTTCTGTTAAAATTCCTCCTATTTTTTTGTGGCTTAATATAATGTCGTTTGGAGTTTTTATATCTAATTTTATATTGTATAAATCTTTAAATTCATTTACTATAATCTTTGCTATGTCTACTGTGATATTACTTAGTTTACTAATATCACAGTTTAAATCTATTTTTACAGAAAATGCTATATCTTTACTGCAGTTTTTAGTCCATTTTCTCCCATGTGTGCCTTTGCCTGCTGTTTGATGATCTGCTATAATAATTGTTCCGTTTGATAAGTTATTGTTTCTCCATGCTTCTGTTTGTGTTGAATCAATTTCTTTATAATAAATTAAATTTTTTCCAATATATTTTGTTTTCAATCCATCTAAATTCATGAATCTACTTCCCTTCTGCAATATTATTATATACCATTATTTGTAAAAAAACATTAGACTGAATGGTCAGTCTAATGTTTCTATTCTTCAACTCTTTTTAACATATCGTATAATTTATGTACTGGAAGTCCCATAACTGAAAAAAAGTTTCCATTTATTTTGTCTATATGTACTCCAAATTCACTTTGTACTGCATATGATCCTGCTTTATCATATGCATTTCCGCTATCAACCCATCTTGCAATTTCTTCATCTGTAATCTTCTTTAGTGTTACTTCTGTTATATCATAATCTACTTGCTCTAAATACTTACCATTTTTTTGAGATAGTACACAAATACTCGTTATTACTTTATGTTTGCCGTTTTGTATTTCCTTTAACATTGCTATTGCGTCTTCTCTTCCTTGTGGTTTTCCATATATTTTGCCATCTTTTACTACTAATGTATCTGAACCTATGACTATTCTTTCTCCTTCTGTTTTATCATAAACTGCTTTCGCTTTTATATATGCTAGTCTTTGGGATTGTTCTTCTATTGTCAATTTAGGTAAAAATGTTTCATCTGCATTACTTGTTATAATTTCAAATTTTACTCCTATCATCTCTAATAATTCTTTCCTTCTAGGAGAAGCTGATGCTAATATAATTCTCATTTTATTATCCTTTCTTTACTACATCATATTCATCAAATATTTTTCCTACTAATTTTTCTAAAATGTCTTCCATAGTAACTAATCCTATTATTTTTTTATCTTTATCTTCTATTAAAACCATCCCTTGTCTATTTGCTTTCATTATTTTGAATACTTCAGAAATTTTAGTAGATTTATAAACTACTATTACTGGTCTTAAGAGTTCTTTTATATTTATTTCTTCCTTTAGGTTTATCGTTTCTTTAAATATTAAATCTTTTATATTTAAAACTCCAAGAATATTATCCTTTGTTCCTTCAAACACTGGTATTCTTGTAAACTTACATTTTCTTATATCACCAATTACCTTTTCTGAGTTTTCTCTTATGTTTATAAATTTTACGTTTTCTTTTGTAACCATAATTTCTTTTACTGATATTTCATTAAATTTTAAAGCATTTGTAGCAATTTCTTTTTCTATTTTATCAACTACACCTTGATCTTTTCCTTCTGCAAGTATCATTTTTATTTCTCGTTCCGTTAATTTTTCTTCTTTTTCTTCTTTTAATCCAAACATTCTTCCAAATATATTAATTGACACTTTTATTAATTTTTCAAATGGAATATTTATAATTGCTAATATCTGTAATATTCCAATTAATCTGTATGCTGTTTTTTCTGGATTGTTTCTTGCTAATCTCTTTGGTAATATTCCTCCGAAAACAAGTAATATGTATGATAATAGAACTGTAATTATTATTGTTGCTAGTATTGTTGCAAAACTTTCTGGTACTCCATTTTCTACAAGTATGTTTGAAAAATCACTTAAGTATACTTCTGCTACAAAAGCACTTGCAAAAAGTTCTGCCATAACTATTCCTACTTCTATAATTTCAAACACCCTGTTTTTATCTTCTAGTATTTTTTTAATTTGCCTCGCTTTTAAATTTTTCTTGCTTTCTTGTGAAATCTTAAATTTACTGGTATATGTAAATGCTGTATCAGCTGCTGAAAAAATAGCTTTTATTCCTACAATTATTAGTAATATTATAATGCTTTTCACTTTTATTATCTCCCTCTTATGTTTTTTTAAAATTAAAAGAGTCTTCTTATTTTAATAATAGACTCTTTTTTAAGTTTTTGTTACTTCATCTTTTTCAACTGATATTTCTCTAGGCTGTTCTTTCCAATTTTCTGAGACTCTTTCTGTTGCCCTTTGTGCTGTTCCATCAAAAAGTTCTTTTCTAAACTCTCCTGGTTCCTTCTTTTCTGCTGCTGGTAGTATTGGAGTTTTTCCTCTTGTTTTTATTGTTTGTAATAAACTTTGTACTGAGAAATATGCCCTATCTAATAAACTTATCTCTAAATTAATATTGCTTGCTCCAAACATTCTAAATAGATTCTGTGTCGCTTTGGCTTGTTTATATATACTTACTTTTTCTGCTTCACTCATAGATTCAGATTCTTTTAAATGTTTTAGTTCATAACTTATTTGTAATTCATCATCAAATATTGAAAGTTTTTTAGCATTTGGTTTTTGAACATTTAATCCGTTTTTCTTATCAAATGCATATTTACATATTTCGATGTATTCTTTGAGTTTTCGTCTATCTGTTCTAAAGCTACTTATAATACTTGTATCTATTGGATAGCCTACATCTTGATTTAATGATATGCCATTTGCTTGCAAAATACGGTCTACTTCCTCTCTTGATAACTCATGTACATAAATTGGTTCTATTCTCATTCCCAATTTTACATTTCCTATAGCTACCATTTTTTCTCCTTCTTCTTACGCATTTTTATTCCATTTTACTTTTGCAAAATATCTAATTTAAGTTTAACATATTGTTTCCTTTTTTGTCAATATTTTTAAGATAATTTGATACTCTAATAAAAATGGTACATTTTTACAACTCAGTTCCATTTAAAATATCAAACAGCCACTTATTGAAAGTGGCTGTTTTCAGTATTTCGAGTTTTTTATATTTCTTATTTATACACTCATTATTTCTTTTTCTTTTTTATCTATTTGATTATCTATCTCTTGAACTTTGCTGTCTGTTAATTTTTGTATTTTGTCTTCATATGATTTTTGTTCATCTTCTGTAATTGTTCCTTCTTTTTGTTCTGCTTTTACAATATCCATTCCTTCACGTCTAACTGAACGTACAGATATCTTTGCTTCTTCTCCCATTTTCTTTATTTCTTTTACCAATTCTTTTCTTCTCTCTTCTGTCAATTCTGGGAAAGCTAGTCTTATTACTTTTCCATCATTATTTGGATTAATTCCAATTTCTGCTTTTATTATTTCTCTTTCAATTTCTTTTAATATATTTGCGTCCCATGGTTGAATTACTATTAATCTTGCTTCTGGAACTGATATTCCTGCTACTTGGTTTATTGGTGTTGGTGTTCCATAGTAATCTATCATTACCTTATTTAATATTGCAGGGTTTGCTCTTCCAGCTCTAACTTCTGCTAAATTTTCTTGTAATATACTTATACTTTTATCCATTTTTTCTTCTATGTTTTTTATATCCATAAAAACCTCCTTTTGAAACTATTATTTTACTATAGTTCCTATCCTTTCACCTTTAATTATTTTTACTATATTATCTGGATCATCTATTCCAAAAACTACTAATGGAATCTTATTATCTCTGCAAAGTGATGTTGCTGTTGAATCCATTACTTTTAAATCCTTATTTAAAATATCTAAGTAACTTATTTCATCATATTTAACTGCGTCTTTGTCTTCTTTAGGATCTGCTGAATATACTCCATCTATTGTTTTTGCAAGTAGTATTACTTCTGATTCTGTTTCAGCTGCTCTTAATGCTGCTCCTGTGTCTGTTGAGAAATATGGATTTCCTGTACCACATGCAAATATTACTACTCTTCCTTTATCTAAATGCTTAATCGCTTTTCTTTTTATATATGGTTCTGCAATTTGTCTCATTTCTATAGCTGTTTGTAATCTTGTATGTATTCCCCTTGCTTCTAATGCATCTTGAAGAGCTAATCCGTTAATAGTTGTTGCAAGCATTCCCATATAATCTGATGTTGTTCTTTCCATTTCATGTCCATATCTACCTCTCCAGAAATTTCCTCCGCCTACTACTATTGAAACTTGAACTCCCATATCTATTACTTCTTTTACTTTATCACATATGTTTCCTACTATTTGTGCATCTACTCCGTTTTTTCTTTCGCCAGCTAAAGCTTCACCGCTAAGCTTTAGTAAAACACGTTTATATGCTGTTTTCATAACAACCTCCATTTAAAATTTCTTTTACATTTTATCATAAGTATATTATAAAATAAAGTATTTATTTGAATTTTTTTAATTTAACGCAAAACTAGCTCCACATGGATGTTTTGTTTTTCAATGCGTGCTTCAGCCAAAGCATGAAAAACAAAATCATCCAGCAAGATGGAGCGGATTGTAAATGTAAGACAAACTGCAAGTTATATTACATTTTTATTACATTTTTGCTTTTTCTATTTACTATTACTTTTTTTACAAGTATAATGAGGTTAATGTTTGCGACA
>CANDIF010000007.1 GCA_947384775.1 uncultured Clostridium sp. | reverse complement strand
AGACGATGAAATTTATGTACCATTAATTGTAATTGACAAATGTAGTTAAAAGATTCAGCTTTTGCAAACTTGATTTGTTTACTAGACTTGATACAAAGTGTAGGGGTGATTTTAATCGCCCGAACTTCGAAGTAATAACTAAATGATTTAAAGGAAAAAATAAAAATAGGAGGTAATAAAATGAGTGTTTATGAAATAACAAGCAATAATTTTGAACACGAGGTTTTGAAGGAGGAAAAAACAGTTTTGATAGACTTTTTTGCAGATTGGTGTTACCCATGTAAAATGATGGCACCAGTAGTAGAAGAAGTAGCAAAAGATGAAAGTATAAAAGTAGGAAAGATTAATATTGATGAAAATCAAGAATTAGCTGAGAAATATGGAGTTGAAAGCATACCAACAATTATAGTTTTCAAAAGAGGAAAAGAGTACAAAAGACAAATAGGAGTAACTGATAAAGAAAGTTTATTAAATTTGTTAAATTAATTCAAGAAAAAACTTGCTTGAAAAAAGAGTTATAGTTGCACAAATAAATAGGAGATAAAAAATGAGAAATTTTAATGAAGTATATGAAAAACTTTATGCAGAAAAAAATGAAAAATTAGAACTTCTAAGAAAACAAAAAGCATCTAAAATGCTAATAGTAATAATTATAACAATAGTAGTTTCAATAATTGGGGTAGTAACATTATCGTCTTTTGGATTTGCAATAGTATTTTTTGCTTTTATAATAGCAATAATAGCCACAGTTGGAATAAGTAAAAAATATAATTATACAGGAACTTTCAAAAAGGAAGTTATAGAAACTTTCATAAAAGAATGCGATAGCAATTTAAATTTCTATCCAGAAAGAGGTATTAGTTCTAATGTATATAGACAAGGGGAATTTGAAGGCTATGATAATTACTATTCAGAGGACTTAATAGAAGGAATATTAGATGAAAAATATAAAGTAGAAATGTCAGAAGTAAGAACAGAAGATGAATCAACAGATTCAGATGGAGATACAACAACTACTACTGTATTTCATGGAATTTTTGGGCAAGTGGATTGTGCAAAGCAAATACCTGGTTTTATAAAGATACATTCAGATAAAGGTTTTTTAGGAAAAGTGTTTGGAAAGAAAAATAAAATAGAAATGGATTCAAGTGAATTTGAAAAACATTTTGATGTATATACTCTAAATCCAATTATGACAATGCAAATATTAACATCAGATATAATGGAGATGTTAATTGAATTTAAAGAAAAAAGTAAAATAAAGTATGAAATAACTTTAAAAGGTGCTAATATGTATATTAGATTCCATACAGGTGGAGTTTTTGAACCAAAGTTATTTGGGCAAAGCTTAGATTTTGATACTTTGAAGAAGTATTATGACATAATAGAGTTTATTTTTAGGGTAACTAGAGCAGTAAATAAAGTAATAGCAGAAACAGAAATATGAGACATTGTGTTTATTTTTGAAAGATGTCCGCTCCATCTTGCTGGAAATTCGATTTTTAAAAATTTAATACAGTTGTTTAAATTTTTTAAAATGAATTTCCACGTGGAGCTAGTTTGTTCCATATAATTATTGTTATAAAATATCTCCAAAGGCTTGCATAATAACATATACGGACCATTTTAATTGCCCGTTTTTTATAAAGAATATACAAAAAAATTATAATATGATATAATAAATATTATAGATAGGAGAGATGTTATATGGCAATTTTTTTAGGAGTAATAGTAGGAATAATAATTTTTTTGTTTGCACAATATAATGGATTAGTTAAAAGAAAAAAGAAAGTTGAACAGGCAAAATCAGGAATAGATGTTTATTTGACACAAAGATTTAATTTGATACCTAATTTAGTAGAGTGTGTTAAAGGATATGCTAAACACGAACAACAAATATTTGATAAAGTTGTGCAAATGAGAACACGATATATGAATAACAAAAATTTAAAAGAAGGAGCAGAATTAAATTCTGAGTGCAATCACATAATAGCATTAGCAGAAAATTACCCGGAATTAAAAGCAAGTGAACAATTTTTAGATTTACAAAAAAGTTTATCAAAAATGGAAAGTCAGCTACAAGCAGCTAGAAGAATATATAACAGTGAAGTAACAGCATATAATACTAAAATATCAGTTGTACCAACAAATATAATAGCAAGTATGTTTAACTTTAAAGAAGAGGAATTATTCCAATTAGAAACTGAAGAAGCAAGAAAAAATATAGAAGTGAAGATGTAGTGAGATGAGACTAGATTAATCTTTTACTCTAACAGAACAAAACCAGGATTATTCCTGGTTTTGTTTTGGTTAGATAAGTTTATTTACTTAAAGCTCTTGGGCTATCAGCAGTTCCACCATCAGTAGAAATTTTGATATTAGATCCAAGAGAAACTACTGGACGTAAAAAAAAGCCAGTGTCATATGCATCGTTAGTTGAAAAGAATAAGCGATCACCAGTAAGATTGGAACCGTTCACATAGCGCAAGCAAAAGTATGCTATATTAGATTGACAATTAACAGAACGTGTAGCAAGCCAATAATATGTACCTGTACCGAAAATAAGCTCGTGAAATGTAGAATCGTCAAAGTAATTAGGTTGTGTTTGGAACCCATAATCTGTTTGCTGTATTTCTAAAGTTCCTTTTTGAGTAGATGTGGCAGTAGTAGGTGTTGTATAATAATCTTTGCTTTCTTCTGCTGTAGTTTTACCAACGTGGTCATATATATCTGGTGCATATGAAGAACTTCCACTATATGTTTTTACATCACCATATTGTAGACCAGAAGTAGTGAAGGCATTTCTAGCAGCAATACCTGTACTATTGAATTTCTTTTCAATATCCTCTAAGTCAATACTTCTAGCAGTAACTTCTAATGTACTATTTGAATATTGTGTTTTACATAGGTCGTTTAATAATAGAACTCCATTATTATATCCTAGAGATCCTTGGAAAAATATATTTATTGTTACTGGAGTAGCAGATATTAAATCAACACTGCCATCATTATTAATGTTCATAACTCTCCACTTTAATGTCATATCTTGTGCTATTCCTTCTACTGGATTGGTTGATGATCCTGATTTTTTGTAGTCTAAGTCCATGTAATTTTCAGCTGTATCTGGCATGTAATCAATATAATCTCCCACTTTTAAGAAACTTCTATCAGTAGTCATAGGATTACCATTTTGTTCACCGGTGTATTGGTTAACAGTATCCTTAATGTAATTATCATTACCAATATTAGATTCTTTTTCTTCTTCAGATTTCCAACCTTGAGTAGCATTTTTAGCGTGACCAAAAAGTCCACTATTAACAGCAACATTAACAGTTACAGCTACTAAGATAAGCATTACAATAATTGTTATAATTAAAGCTATTAAAGTAATACCAGAATTGTTTGAATTTTTTAACATTTAAAATTTCCTCCTTTGAATATTCTCTACATGAAATATCATGTATGCTAAATTAATTATACTGCTAATGCAATTAATAGTAAATAGTGCAAGTAAAAATGTAATGAAAATGTAATATAAAATAATTGCAAAAGAAAAGTATTTCAATAAAGCTGGTTAAGTGCAAATAAGGTAAGAGAATGCATTGTAAATTGCAGTTTGAGTGAGGAAAATATTGATAATATCACAAATCATTATGAATTATTTTCAAACTCCGTTCTCCACTCGCTTTAATTGAAGAGAATACAACAAATGTATTGGCACGATAAGAACTAACATTAAAGCAAATCGCTTCGGCAAAAATGCTACGCATTTACGTTGCCCTGAAGCGTTAGCTGATCGAACTCGTTTTCAAATAATTATAATGATTTGCTTTTATTGAAATTTGGTACAGAGTAGCCAAACGCAGGAGTTTCATATTTATTTTGTTTGAAGACACGAGCCTCCTTCTTTGGCGTATCAAACGTGGGTTCAATAAAAAATAAATATAAGAACCTGACCCACCTCACAAGCAAAGCTTGTGGGTGAGGTACCCCAGAACCTTGTTGTTTACACAATGAAAGCTCCGACGAGATTTGGCGGATTGTAAAAGTAAAATAAACTGCAATTTTTATCATCCACATATCTCCCAAGCAAGACGAATATAATTAGAAAAAAGAAGGGAGAGAGGCAGATGAAAAAGATTATTGGTATTGCAATTACAATTATAATTTTGATAATTATAATTTTTTTATTTAAAAATAATTATAAAAAAATTAAAAGTGGAAATAATATAAGTAATAAATCGATCGATGAAATAAAAGAATATATTTTAAGTATAGAGAGCTATAATGCGAATGCAAATATAGAAGTAACAAGTAATAAAACAAAAAACATTTATAAAGTAGAACAAAAATATATAAAAGAAGGAAAGTTATACAAACAAAAGGTATTAGAACCTGAGAACTTATTAGGACTTGAATTCACATATGATGGCAAAGATCTTAGTATAAAAAATAGTAAATTAACATTAAACAAGATATATGCGGATTATAAATTTATTGGAAGTAATGAGCTGAGTCTAGTTAAATTTATAGAAGATTACAGTCAAAATCAAGATTCAAAAATATATGAGGAAAATGGAAAAATTATTATGGAAGTAGAAGTAAAACAAAACAATATATATACACAGAATAAAAAATTATATATAGACAAGGAAAATGACAAAATAGACAAATTAGAAATAAAAGACATAACACAAAAAACGACAATTTACATATTATATAATAAGATAGAAATAAATAGACTAACAAAAGAAGAAATAATAGCATTTTCAAATTATCCAATAGATGCAGAAATATAGAAACTACTAAAAATCAGACTCTATTACCTATATTTAAAATATAAACAAATATAGAATTAGCAGGAGTGAAGAAAAATGGTAATAAAAAGAGGAGATATGTTTTATGCAGATTTAAGTCCAGTAGTAGGTTCAGAACAAGGAGGAATAAGACCAGTATTAGTAATACAAAATGATATGGGAAATAAGTATAGTCCAACAGTGATAGTGTCAGCAATAACATCGCAATTAAATAAAAATAAATTGCCTACACATATAGAACTAAATGATGAAAAATTTGGACTAAAATCAGATTCAGTAATATTGGCAGAACAAATTAGAACTATAGATAAAAGTAGATTAAAAGAAAAAATAGGTCATATAGATGATAATAATATTATAATGAATCAAATTAATAATGCATTAGGAGTAAGTTTCGGCTTAGAAGAATGATAGAAGGACACTAGACTTATTAAAGATAGGTTTAGTGTTTTTCTCTATAAATGAAAAAGTAAACAAAATGACAGAAAAAAACAAGAATTATGTAAATAAAAGAAGGATTTAATTAAGCTATGTCGAATAATATATATGTGAAAAGAAAGGTGCTAGAATATGGTGCGATATAGTGATGAATTGATTGAAGAGATAAAAAGCAGTAACGATATAGTAGACATTATATCACAATATGTAATATTAAAAAGAAGAGGTAGAAACTTTTTAGGATTATGTCCTTTCCACAAAGAAAAAACCCCCTCTTTTTCTGTTTCTCCAGATAAGCAAATATTCCATTGCTTTGGATGTGGAGTTGGAGGAGATGTAATTACTTTTATAAATAGAATTGAGAACTTAGGTTATAGAGAAAGTATTGAAATGCTCGCAGAAAAAGCAGGAATCGCTTTGCCAACAATAGATAATGATGGTGATAATAAAAGACAAATATTAAAAGAAAAAGTCTATTCTATAAACCAAATAGTTGCAGAGTTATACCATGAGAATTTATATAAGCCACAAGCCAAAATTGCACAAGAGTATGTGAAAAAAAGAAGACTAGATAATAATACTCTAAAGAAATTTATGATAGGATACGCAAATGGCGGAACAGAGGTATATACAACATTAAGGGCAAAAGGGTTTAATGATGAGGAAATAGTAGCATCTAATTTAGTAAAGAAAACAAGTTCAGGATATGTTGATGTATTTAGAAATAGATTGATGTTTCCAATACAAGATATAAAAAATAGATATATTGCTTTTGGAGGAAGAGTTTTAGATAATTCTTTACCAAAATATATAAATTCACCAGAAGGAATTGTATACAGCAAAGGAAGAAACTTATATGCATTGAATATAGCAAAAAATTCAGATGAAACTAATTTAGTAATTGTAGAAGGCTATATGGATGCAGTATCATTACATCAAAGAGGTATTTCGAATGCAGTTGCTTCACTTCGGAACAGCACTTACAGAAATGCAAGGAAGATTACTTAGAAAATATTCAGAAAAAGTTATAATATCTTATGACTCAGATGGAGCAGGACAAGCTGCCACATTAAGAGGATTAGACATACTTACAAATATGGGGTGTGACGTAAGAATTCTTCAAATGGAAGGCGCAAAGGATCCAGATGAATATGTTATAAAATATGGTAATGGAAGGTTTAAACTTCTTATCAATGATGCGATTTCTTTAGTGCAGTTTAAAACAAAAGTTTTAAAGAAAGACTTAGACTTGAAAAATACAAACGACAGGATAAGATTTTTAAAAGAAATAGCAAAGTTATTGACATCTGTAAATAGCAAGATTGAACAAGAAATTTATTTAACTGATATTTCAAAAGAATATGGAATTTCAAAGGAAGCTATTTATGCAGAGATAAATAAAATAACAGGAAAAACAGCAGGACCCAAAGTGCTATCTAGATCACCAGTTATAAGAGTGCAAAAGGAAGAAGTTGAAAAAATACTTATTGAAAGAGAAAAGTCAATTATAGCAATGTTAATAAATGAACAAGAAAATGGATATAACCAAATAAAACAAGATGTAACTGTTGATGACTTAAAATCAGAAACAAATAAAAAAATATTGAAAAAATTGTATGAAGAATTTGAAAAAGGCAATAGTAATAATGTTAGTAATACATTAATGAATTCTTTTGCAGAAGATGAGAAAGTAATTAGTAGATTAACAGAACTGCTATCAGAAGAGTATCAGACTAATAGGGATCAAAAATTAATTAAGGATATAATAAAAACATATAAAAAAGCAAAACTAAATATGAGAAAACAAGAACTAATAGAAATGCAAAAAAATCCAGATTTGACGCCAGAAGAAAAAGAAACAATAGATGGGCAAATACACGATTTAATACTAGAATCAATAAAAATAAAGTAACTACCAAGAAGGAGGAAATTGGTATGAGTGAAGAGAAAAAGACAAAAAAAGAAAATAAAGAAAAAGAACTAGAAGTCGCAGAAAAGAAAGAAGAACTAAATCAAGAAGATACCACTCAAAAAGTAAATGAAATAATAAAAAAGGCTAAAGAAAAAGGAAATATAACATATGGAGAATTAGCAACACAATTAGGTGATATAAATCCAGAACAAATAGATAAAGTTTTTGATGCTATGGAAGAAATGGGAGTCGATGTGTTAAAAGACGGAGACGACTTGGATGAGCCTGAATTAGAAGATTTAGAAGAAGTAGAAGACATTAAATTAGAAGAAATTGATAAAATTCCTTTAGATGGTGTAAATACAGATGATCCAGTTAGAATGTATTTAAGAGAAATTGGGAAAATAGAATTGCTATCATTTGATGAAGAATTGGAATTAGCAAAAAGAATATTAGATGGAGACGAAGAAGCAAAGAGAAGATTATCAGAAGCAAATTTAAGGCTAGTTGTAAGTATTGCTAAAAAGTATGTTGGTAGAGGTTTATTATTCTTAGATTTAATTCAAGAAGGAAATATGGGACTAATAAAAGCAGTTGAAAAATTTGATTACACAAAAGGATATAAATTTAGTACTTATGCGACTTGGTGGATTAGACAAGCTATAACAAGAGCTATAGCAGATCAAGCAAGAACAATAAGAATACCAGTTCATATGGTAGAAACAATAAATAGATTAATAAGAACTTCAAGACTATTATTACAAAGATTGGGAAGAGAACCAACGCCAGAGGAAATCGCAGAGGAAATGGATTTACCAGTTGAAAAAGTAATGGAAATTCAAAAGATTGCACAAGATCCAGTCTCATTAGAAACACCAATAGGTGAAGAAGATGATAGTCACTTAGGAGACTTTATACAAGATGAAGACAGTCCAGCACCTCAAGATTCAGCATCATTTACATTAATGAAAGAACAGTTAGAAGAAGTAATGAATACATTAACTCCTAGAGAAGCAAAAGTATTAAAACTAAGATTTGGACTAGAAGATGGAAGAGCAAGAACACTAGAAGAAGTAGGAAAAGAATTTATGGTCACAAGAGAAAGAATAAGACAAATTGAAGCAAAGGCATTAAGAAAACTAAGACATCCGAGCAGAAGTAAAAAATTACGTGACTATATGAATTAAGATATATTCTATGAAGTTATGTAGGGAACGACCTCCGTGTCGTTCCTAAAAATTAAAATCCGCTCCATCTTGCTGGATGTTCAATTTTTAAAATTTTAATGCGGTTGCTTAAAATTTTAAAAATGAACATCCACGTGGAGCTAAAAACTACTATAAAATAATCAATTTTTATACAAGAAGGGAATGTGATAAAATGCATAATTTAGAAGGAAAGTACGAACCAAATGACTTTGAAGAAGAGTTATATAATAATTGGGAACAAAAAGGATATTTTAAACCAAGTGGAAATAAAGAAAAGGAAAGCTATTGCATAATGATGCCACCTCCAAATGTTACAGGGAAATTACATATGGGGCATGCTTTAGATGGAACTTTGCAAGATATCTTAATAAGATATAAAAGAATGCAAGGATATAATACTTTATGGGTTCCAGGAACAGACCATGCTGCAATTTCTACAGAGGTTAAAATTGTAGAAAAATTAAAAGGAGAAGGAATAGATAAGCACGATTTAGGAAGAGAAGAGTTCTTGAAAAAAGCTTGGGAGTGGACAGAACTTTATGGTGGAACAATAGTAAAACAACAAAAAAGATTGGGCTGTTCTGCTGATTGGTCACGTTCAAGATTTACAATGGATGAAGGACTTTCAAAAGCAGTTTTAACAGTATTTAAAAAGTTATATGATAAAGGACTTATATATAAAGGAAAAAGAATGATAAATTGGTGTCCATGTTGTAATACATCAATATCAGATGCAGAAGCGGTATACGAGGAAGAAGGTACTCATTTATGGCATATAAAATATAAAGTTACAGGAACAGAGAACACATATTTAACAGTAGCTACAACAAGACCTGAAACAATGCTTGGAGATACAGCAGTTGCAGTACATCCAGATGATGAAAGATATAAAGATTTAGTAGGAAAAACATGTATACTTCCAATAATGAATAAAGAAATTCCAATTATAGCTGATGAATTTGTAGAAAAAGAATTTGGAACAGGTTGTGTTAAAATAACTCCAGCACACGACCCAAATGATTATCAAGCAGGATTATCACATAACTTAGAAATAATAGAAGTATTTGATGAAAATTTCAAAATGAATGATTTAGTGCCAGAATATAAGGGATTAGATATGTACGAAGCAAGAAAACTAATAGTAGAAAAGCTAAAAGAATTAGGAGTACTTGTAAAAATAGAAGATTATACACATAATGTTGCAAAACATGATAGATGTGGACATACAATAGAACCAAAAGTTTCAGACCAATGGTTTGTTGCAATGAAAGAACTTGCAAAACCTGCAATAGAAGCAGTTAAAACTGGAAAAACAAGATTTGTACCAGAGAAATTTGAAAAAACATATTTTAACTGGTTAGAAAATATTCAAGACTGGTGTATATCACGTCAAATTTGGTGGGGACATCAAATACCAGCATATTATTGTGAAGATTGTGGAGAGATAAATGTAGATGTTCATAAACCAGAAAAATGTTCAAAATGTGGAAGTACAAAATTAGAGCAAGACCCAGACACATTAGATACATGGTTTAGTTCAGCATTATGGCCATTTTCAACACTTGGTTGGCCAGAAAAAACAGATGATTTAAAAACATTTTTCCCAACAAATACATTAGTTACAGGTTATGATATAATTTTCTTCTGGGTAGTAAGAATGATGTTTTCATCACTTGAACAAACAGGAGAGGTACCATTTAAAGACGTATTTATACATGGAATTGTAAGAGACAGTCAAGGAAGAAAAATGTCTAAAAGCTTAGGAAATGGAATTGACCCATTAGAAATAATTGAAAAATATGGTACAGATAGTTTAAGATTTTCATTAGTTTCAGGAACATCAGCAGGAAATGATATGAGGTTTTTACCAGAAAAGCTAGAAGCAGCAGGAAACTTCGGAAACAAAATTTGGAATGCAGCAAAATTTGTTTTAATGAATTTAGAAGATGCTGATGAAAATTACCTAAAAAAAGGCATATCAGAAGTTATAAACGAATTAGCAATTGAAGATAAATGGATAATATCAAAATTAAATACACTAGCAAAAGAAGTAAAAGTAAATATAGATAATTATGACTTAGGAGTAGCACTAGATAAAATATACACATTTATATGGAATGAATTTTGTGATTGGTATATAGAAATTGTAAAAACAAGACTATATGACAAAGAAAGTCAAACAAGAAAAGTAGCACAATATGTTTTAAATAAAGTATTAGGAGATGCACTAAAACTATTACATCCATTTATGCCATTTGTAACAGAAAAGATTTATAAAGAATTGTATAATAATGATGAAAGCATAATGATATCAAATTATCCTGAACATAATTCAAATTTAGACTTTAAAGATGACGAAGAGAAAATAGAGCAAATAAAAGAATTAATTGCAGGAATAAGAAATATAAGAACACAAATGAATGTGCATCCCTCAAAGAAATCAAAACTAATTTTAGTTGTTAAACCAGAATACGAAACAGCAATAAAAGAATCAGAAGGATTTTTAAAGAAACTAGGATTTAGTGAAGAAATAGAAGTAAAAATTAGCAAAGATGATATTCCTCAAAACGCAGTTAATGTAGTAACTTCAGAGATAGAAGCATTCATGCCATTTGAAGATTTGGTAAATATAGAAGAAGAAAGACAAAGACTCGAAAAAGAAAAAGAAAAAATTCTAGTTGAAAAAGAAAAAACAGACAAAATGCTTGGAAATCCAGGATTTTTAGCAAAAGCACCAGCAGCTAAAGTAGAGGAAGAAAAAGAAAAATTAGCAAGATTTAATGAAATGATAGCAAATATAGAAGAGAGAATAAGTAAATTAAAATAACGGATAATTAAGAAAGGGTCGCAAGCTATAGCGACCCTTTCAAGTTGACAAATTATGGAAAAAAGAGTATAATATAAAAAGTGAAGCCAAACTAATGGCAAAAATGAGATTATATATGATTAATAAAAAAGTATTCGGAAAAAATATGTAAGAAAGGATTTAAATATTAAATACGAGAAGTTTAATATTGTTTTACTAAAGTTCGGAGTAAATTTGTAAAAATAAAAAGGTGTGAGAATTCTATACATAATATGCATTTCTGAATAAGTGGCAAAGCCACTTTTATTGTGTTGCACAATTTATATATTAATCACATAGTTTAATCTACAAAAAGATAAAGGGAGAGAAAATGAAAATGGAAGAAAACGTTAAGAAGGAAAAAACACAAAAACCATATAAAAAGGTAAAAAAAGAAGTTTCAAAAGAAATTAAAAAGACAAACAAAAGAGGAGGAAAAAGAACTAATAAAAGAGACGAAAACAGAATTTTTAAGAAAGAAAAAATAAAAATAATACCATTAGGAGGAATATTAGAAATAGGTAAAAACCTTACAGTTTTTGAAAGTGAAGATGATATTGTAATTGTAGATTGTGGATTAGGATTTCCAGAAGATGAAATGTTAGGAATAGATTTAGTAATTCCTGATATGACATACCTAGAAAGAAATAAAGAAAAAATAAGAGGATTGGTAATAACACATGGTCATGAAGATCATATAGGAGGAATACCATATTTATTAAAACAGATAAATGTACCAATATATGCAACAAAATTAACAGTTGGTTTGATACAAAATAAATTAGAAGAACACAATTTATTGAGAAGTACAAAATTAAAAACTGTAGTTCCTGGGCAAACAATATCATTAGGAAAAATGAAGGTAGAATTTATAAGAATGACACATAGTATTCCAGATGCATGTTCACTTGCAATATATACACCTGCAGGAATAATAGTCCATACAGGAGATTTTAAAATAGATTATACACCGATAGATGGCGAAATTATGGATTTGGGAAGATTAGCAGAGCTAGGTAACAAAGGCGTTTTAGCCCTTATGTCTGATAGTACAAATGCTGAACGTAGAGGGTATACAATGTCAGAAAGCAGTGTTGGAGAAGTGTTGGACAAGCTATTTATAAACTGCACAAAAAGAATAGTAGTAGCAACTTTCTCATCAAATGTTCACAGAGTGCAGCAAATAGTTAATTCTGCAGTAAAGTATAGAAGAAAAGTAGCAATATGTGGAAGAAGCATGGTGAACATGATAGAGACAGCAAGAAAGTTGGGATATATAAAAGTTCCAGATAATGTTTTTATAGATATAGATAATATAAAATCATATCCAGATGATAGATTAGTAATAATAACAACAGGAAGCCAAGGAGAGCCTATGTCTGCATTAACGAGAATGGCATCAGGTGAGCATAGGAAAGTTCAAATAACACCAAATGATTTTATAATAATATCAGCAAATCCAATACCAGGAAATGAAAAATACATTTCAAGAGTAATAGACGAGTTAATGACAATTGGAGCTGAAGTTATATACAATGCATTAGAAGATATACATGTTTCAGGACATGCTTGCCAAGAAGAACAAAAATTAATGTTATCTTTAGTAAAACCAAAATACTTTATACCAGTTCATGGAGAATATAGACAGCTTATAGCACATTCAGAAACTGCTAAGAAATTAGGAATGAAACCAGAAAACATATTTATAACAGGAAATGGAAGAGTGTTAGAATTAAGTGAAAGTGAAGCAAAATTTAATGGAAGTGTAACTTCTGGAATAGTTCTTGTAGATGGCTTAGGAGTAGGAGATGTAGGAAATATCGTATTAAAAGATAGACAAAAATTATCACAAGATGGATTAATAGCGGTAGTGCTAACACTAGATTCAGGAAGCGGAAGAATAGTTGCAGGACCAGATGTAATAAGTCGTGGATTTGTATATGTAAGAGAGTCAGAAAATTTAATGGAAGATATTAAGAAACTATTAAGAATAGAATTAGCTAAATGTGAGGAAAAACATATAACAGATTGGGCAACATTAAAATCTGTAATAAAAGAAGAATTAGGAAGCTATATATACAAGAAAACAAAGAGACAACCAATGTTAATTCCGATAATAATGGAAATTTAAAAAAATGTTGAAATACCAAGCTTTTGTGACTTGGTATTTCTTGTTTGTTATTAATTTGTTATTAACCATACAAGTTTGAACAGGTTTTAGCAAGTTTTTTCTTGTTGCTGATTATTTGAAAAAATATATAAGTTGTTTGTTTTTTTATAAGTTATTTGTTTTATTGCTTCGTAAAGTTCTTCTATATAGATGAAATACCACTTATAATACAAGAATATACAGAATTAAACAAAGTAGAAAACAAAGATGAAACAGTAGTAGGAGCAGAGGACTTCTAATTTCTTGCAATATTTTACAATTCATTGTAGAATATTTGCAAGGAGTAATATTATGAAATCTGGAATGAGAAAATTTAGCGCAAATAAAAGAGTTTCAAGTAGGATAACAGGAAGAGGAAAAAGAACAATAAAACGAATGGTAGTACCACGGATATGGAAAAAAAGGAATGGGATATTTAAGAAATTCAAAAAAATCAGCATATAATCATATATATAATAAGACTACAGTAAGCGCAGATAAAGTATTAGCAGGAAATGAGAACAAGAATAAAAAAGAAGATAAAACTGCTATTTGTGTAATAATTATTATATTTATATTTTTTTTGATATTCATATTTTGTATATTAAGTGATGATGAAAAAAACATTACAAAAGAAACAAATAATGTTTTAAATCAAGAGGAAAGTATAAGACAAGAACATGAAAATTATATAAAAGAATTTACAAGTTTTACTGAGAGTAAGAGATATATTGAAGTAGAAGTAGAGAGAACTTTTAAAAATATGATGCAAAAATGTAGTAAGAAAGAAATATATGATTTACTTTTTTCAGAAGAATTGAAAGAACAAATAAGCTATGAACAATTTTTGAGCTATGATATAAATAGCTTTGCAATAGAAACTGTAAAATCAAATTCAATTATAGAAAACAATGTAGGGCTAAGTTTCTATGATTGGTATAATAAAAAAGGCTATGTACTAAATATAGAAGATAAAAAAATTACTACATTTGAAGAGGTAAAATAATACTTAATACATCAGACTATAAAAACCTGATGTATTTTTTTGTTTAAAAGAGGTGTGAAGATGGCAAATGAAATGCAAATATTATAATTAATAATATATAAAAGCAAAAATAGAATTAGTATATGGATTAAAAATAGGTATATTACAAAGAGATTTGCATAAAATACAAGTATAATTGTTGACATTTGTTTACAGAAATGTTACAATTAATATACCAGAAGGGAAACATCCCTTTGTTCGGTCGATAGCTAGATACTGATTTTTATTAATTAAGCGTATGTTAAGTACGTCAGCCTAGTTGGGAAGAGAGCATAAGGCTCTCTTTTCTTTTATGGTAAAATAATTTTATAGTTTACAAATTCAGTTCGTTTTGAAAATTCTAAGAAGTCATTTATGTTATTTAGATAAAGTTTTCTTATTGTTCCAGCAACTAAATCAGAAGCTTGAATTAAATAGCTTTTTTCTGATTTTTGATAACACACATTTACTTCCAAGCTAGAATTTACAATAGGATTATGAAAAACGCTATAATTATAACTGAAAATTCCATACTTTAATTCTTCAATAATACCATCACGTAGGTTGTAATAACCATTAGTTTTAGTAGTTTGTTCATCAATATTAAGGACTAATTTTATTGGAAGATTTGGATTTATTCTATTTTCCTTTATTAATCCTTTAATCGTTTGTTTGATTAATAATTTTAATGAATAATCTAAAAATCTTCCTCGAGAAGCAGTATCGGATTTAATATTAGGATAAACTTTATCATTATTTATAATGCAACATAGTATAGAATATTTTTTTATATAATTCATAAGTTGTCTATTATGTTTTGGTTTTAACATATTATGCTTTAATTCTGGACATGACTTATTTTTTTCACATATTGAGACATCTTCTTTGCAATATTTACATCTCATATTTTTTATAATACTTCTATATTGTGTAATGAATTTATCCTTTTCAGACTTTGACATAAAGACTAAACCAGCATATATAGCGACTTTTTCAGTTTCTACAAGTTTACCAGAATCATCAATATTTATATAAATTGTTTGAATGTTATTTATTTCTTTTTTACTCATAAAATCTCCTTTTATTATCTATAACTTTAATATAATCAATAAATTTTTGACAAATTATAACACAAAGAGAACAATAAAACAAGAAAAAGCTATATAATAACCAATAAGCCTACAAAAGGGTGTGGAATGAATACAAACACGCACTTGACATAATTCAAAAATGTGATATAATATATAAACATTTCCCTTGGGAAATGTCTTATCTCGGCGGGGAGGAGTTTTACTGGCTTTATTAAGCTGAGTGTTAGTAGTGGCGAACGAAAGCGCTCGTGGGGTTGAGAACACCCAAGAACCACAATAAAGGCTTCTTTAAAGCTAGGACCATGATCGAGGCAATTCAGAGACAGGGATGTTAAAGAAAATGAAGGGATTCAGTAGCCTAAATAAAAGTGGTCTGTGCAAATGTACGTAAAATGACTCCTCAGGGTGCCAGCTAGTTTCTAGCTGGCACCCTACTAATTTATTTAGAGATATGGAATATAAAGTGTTGACAACACTGGAAAAATATGATAAAATATTCATCTGTAAGCCGCTTAAGTTGGGTTACAAAAGCATATACATATGCTACCCAAAATTAAAACTTAGCGAGTATTAAAAGAAAGAAGAGGTGCTTTTCGATAATGTATGCAATAATCGAAGCTTGTGGAAAGCAATACAAAGTAGTAGAAGGAGATACAGTATTTTTCGAGAAATTAGATACTGAAGAAGGAAAAAAAGTTACTTTTGATAAAGTAATATTAGTATCTGATGATAAAAAAGTACAAGTTGGAAATCCTTATGTAAAAGGTGTGAAAGTTGAAGGAAAAGTAGTTTCACATGGTAAAGGTAAGAAAATTATAGTTTTCAAAATGAAACCTAAAAAGAATGAAAGAAAGAAACAAGGACATAGACAACCTTATACTAAAGTTGAAATAACAGCTATAAAAACTGCAGCTGCAAAAACAGAAAAAGTTGCTGAAACAGCAGAAAAGGTAGAAAAAACAGAAACTAAAAAAACTACAGCAAAGAAAACAGCAGCTAAAGCTGAAGCTTAATTAAAAATGTAATAAGGAATTTTAGAAAAAGGGAGTTGAGATATAAATGGCACATAAAAAAGGTCAAGGTAGTGTTAAAAACGGTCGTGACAGTGAGTCAAAACGTTTAGGTTTAAAAAGAGCAGATGGACAATTTGTTCTTGCAGGAAATATATTAGTTAGACAAAGAGGAACACATATACATCCAGGAAATAATGTTGATATAGGTAGTGATGATACACTATTTGCATTAATAGATGGAATCGTTAAATATGAAAGAAAAGGTAAAGATAAGAAACAAGTAAGTGTTTACCCAGAAAACAAATAAGATTAAAATATTTAAAGCACCTAAATTTTTGAAATATAAATTTAGGTGCTTTTTCATTGTAAAATATAATAAGATAGAGTATAATATATAGATAAAATTATTGAAAGGAATGATATAGGTATGGAAAAGAAGAAAATCCTAAGTGGAATTCAATCAACAGGAAGGTTGACATTAGGCAATTATTTTGGAGCGATAGACAATTGGGTAAAGATGCAAGAAGAATATGATTGTTACTATATGATAGCAAATTTACATTCATTAACAGTTAGAAATGACCCAGAAACTTTAAAACAAAACACAATAAAAATAATCGCGTTATATATTGCCGCAGGTTTAGACCCAGAAAAAAATACTTTGTTTATACAATCACAAGTAAAGGAACATGCAGAACTTGGATGGATTTTAGATTGCTATACTTATATGGGAGAACTTTCAAGAATGACACAATTTAAGGATAAATCTGCAAAACATGCAGATAATATAAATGCGGGGTTATTTACATATCCAGCACTGATGGCAGCAGATATATTGCTATATCAAGCAAGTTATGTGCCAGTTGGTGTAGATCAAATGCAACATTTGGAAATAACTAGAGATATAGCTGAAAGATTTAATAAATTATATGGTGATACTTTTGTAGTTCCAGATGTATATTTAGGAAAAACAAGTAGTAAGATAATGGGACTTCAAGACCCAACAGCTAAAATGAGTAAAAGTGCTACGAATTTGAATGATGTAATTTTCTTAGAGGATGAACCAGATGTGATACTTAAGAAATTTAAAAAAGCTGTTACAGATTCAGAAAATAAAGTTAAATATGATCCAGAAAATAAGCCAGGTGTTAGCAATTTAATGCAAATATATGGTTCAGCAGCAAATAAGACAATGGAAGAAATAGAAAAAGAATTTGAAAATTCAGGATATGGAGAATTTAAAACTAAAGTTGCAGAAGCTGTAATTGCAAAACTTGAGCCAATTCAGATTAAGTATAAAGAACTTTTAAATAATCCAAAATATTTAGAAGAAATATATACAAAAGGTGCAGAAAAAGCAAGAATAGTAGCTTCAAAGACATTAAGAGATGTTAAAGAAAGGATAGGAATACTATAGTGTTTACAGATTATACAAAGATAATTATAAAATCTGGAGATGGAGGAAATGGAGCGATAACTTTTAGAAGAGAAAAATATGTAGCAGCAGGTGGACCCGATGGTGGAGACGGAGGAAAAGGTGGAGACATATATTTTGTAGTTGATCCAGATGCAAATACTCTTATTAATTTCAGATATAACAAAAAATATAAAGCACAAAATGGTGAAAATGGAAGCGGAAACAATTGTTATGGAAAAAAAGGAGAAGACTTATATATTAAAGTTCCAGCAGGAACAGTTGTAAAAGATGCAGAAACAGGAAAAGTAATTGCTGATCTTTCTAAAAAAGGACAAAAAGAATTGATACTTCCAGGGGGAAGAGGAGGAAAAGGTAATTCACATTTTGCCACAGCAACAAGACAGGCGCCACATTTTGCACAAGGTGGAGAAAAGGGAATAGAAAAAGAAATTATATTAGAACTAAAATTAATTGCAGATGTAGGATTATTGGGATTTCCAAATGTAGGTAAATCAACAATACTATCGGCGGTAACATCAGCAAGGCCTAAAATTGCCGATTATCATTTTACAACGCTAGAACCTAACTTAGGAGTAGTAAAAACAGAATATGGAGATAGTTTTGTAATTGCAGATATTCCAGGAATAATAGAAGGTGCAAGTGAAGGTATTGGACTTGGACTTAAATTTTTAAGACATATTGAAAGAACAAGACTGTTATTACATGTTATAGATGTATCTGGAACAGAAGGTAGAAATCCAGTTCAAGACTTTAAAGCTATAAACAAAGAACTTGAGAAATATAGTGAAAAATTAAGTAAAAGAAAACAAATTATAGTTGCAAATAAAATAGATGCAATGCAAGATGAAAGTTTATTTACAGAGCTAGAAGAAATGGCAAAGAAAAAGGAAATACCAATATATAAAATATCTGCGGCAACAAGAGAAGGACTAAAAGAGTTATTTAAAAATGTTTCAAAAGAATTAAAAGAACTGCCAAAAGAAGATATTATAGATGCAGAGGAAAGAGTAGTATATACATTAAAAGAGGATGAAAAAGGATTTGAAATAAATAAAATAGATGGAGAATTTGTAGTATCAGGACCAGATGTGGATAGACTTATGTCTAAGGTAAATTTAGCAGATAATGAATCATTGTATTATTTCCAAAAAATGCTTGTTAATTTGGGAATAGATGCTGCACTAAGAAATGCAGGAGTCAAAGATGGAGAAACAATAAGATTTAATGATTGGGAATTTGCTTGGTATGAATAAAAATAAAGAACACCTTAGTGGTGTTCTTTATTTTTATTCATCATCTTTTTTATCGTCATTTTCTTTAGTTATAGAATTTTTGCTTAAGCTATCTGTTATTAAAATAAATTTTACAATTCCTTTATCATTTTCATTTAACATACTAAAAGTATTATATTCGTTTGATAAATCTTGCAATTTTTCTACTCTAACTTTTATATCTCTTAAGTTTCCATTTATATAATTACATATTTTATTAATACCTTCATCATTAAATTTAGTCATACCTTCTGATAAAGTGGTAGCTCCTGTAGAAATAGTATTTGCACCGTCTGTTAATTGGTTACTTGCATTTGATAGTTGCTTTGCACCACTTGATAAAGTGGTTAGTCCAGATTTCATTTGTGCAGAACCATCAGCTAAACTATTTATTCCATCTGTAAGTTGTTCAGTACCTTCAGTTAATTTATTAGCACCATCAGCAAGTAGAGTAGAACTATCAGCTAATTGGTTTATAGCAGGTTTTAATGAATATATTCCTTTAATGCCAGGGAGTAACTTACTTAATCCAGATTGGATTGTGTTTAATCCATTAACAAGTGCTGTCATTTGAGTTCCATCAGTTGCTTGTAATGTAGTAATTGTAGTCTGATGAGCTTGATTGTTTGCAGTTAGCTTTCCTATTAAAACTGTATTTTCGGCAATTTGGCTATCTAAGGTAGTAATAACAGAAGCAATTTCTGTTTGATCAATAGTTGCTGAAGATGTTAAAAGATTTTTTTGAGTTTCTAATGAGGTATTCAAAGTAGTTAATTTTTTAATTTCATTTGTATTTAGTTGAATTAATCCCTCAAGAGTTGCAATTTTTGATGAATTATCAGTTGATGAAACACTATTTAATCCAGAAATTATAGGATTTATTCCATCTACAATTTGGTTAATACTATCTACAACTTGAGTATCTGGCACTGCTGATAAACTTGAATTTATTGTATTTAATGCACCACTAACTTTTCCAATTCCATCACTGAGATTTTGGACACTATATACAAGAGTAGGAGCCTTTTGATTTAAAGTAGCTATACCATCATCTATTTTAGAATAATTTGAATTTGCATAGATTATTCCATCTGATATTTGCTTTACAGCACCATTGAATTCAGAAAATTTTTCACTATAAGTTTGAGTACCTTCCTTTAAAGTATTAGCACCTTCTACTAATTGATGGCTAGAACTTTGTAATGTATCTACTTGAGTAAATATATCATCTACTTTATCAAAGATATTTAAATCTTCATCATTAATTATTTTAGGAGTAATGTATGTTATCATTGTACCTAATTCAAAATCTTTTGCATCCATTGTAATTTCAATAGAACTTGGAATATCTATAGTAGATTTTGCAAGATTTAAACTTTCTTGTAATCCAGGTGTAGCAATTCCTAGAGCAATTGTTTTTGTTCCATCATCTATTAACTTTCCACTAGAAATTGTGATATTTTTATTGTTTTCGTTGTTAATAATTGTTCCACATAACACAACAAATGGAGTATATAGAGTCTCTGATTTTCCATTAATGATTACAGTGTGAGCATCTTTATTAACATATTCTAATATTATTTTTACTGTACCAGCTTTACCAACAATTTCATTAGCTGATATTTCTTTGCCATCTAATTCATACTTGATTTTACATTCTACTGGTAATTCTTTCTGAGTTTCTCCTTGATAATATATATCATTTCCATTAGCAGACCATATTAAATTATTTCCATTTTGAGTAAAAGTCTCATCTCCATTAGTATTTATTATATTTAATAAGTCTGATAAGTCATTAATAAATTCAGCGTGATTAGAATTTATTATATGGTTATTTACAATAGTATTGTAATTTTTTCCATTAACATCTAGTTTTGAATAAACTGTTTCATCTTTTGTAAAAGCAAATACTGGTGATGTTGTATATACAAGCATTGTGCCCAGCAATAGCGTTGAAGTTAGTTTTTTTAATATGTTATTCATTAAAATCAATCCTTTCTTAATCTATACATTTTTCATTCCAATTGTTGTTTTGCAAATCAACTTATCAAATAAAAGTAATAGGGAAGGTAGCACAGCAATTACTGATATCATACTAATAAGTGCTCCTCTTGACATTAATGTACAAAGTGACCCTATCATTTCTATTTTTGAATAAGCACCTACACCAAATGTTGCTCCAAAAAAACATAGCGCACTTATGATAATTGAAGTAATTGAAGAACCTAAAGCTTCATCTATTGCATTGTGCTTATCTTTACCTTGTTTACGTTCTTCTACATATTTTGTTGTAATTAATATTGCATAATCTATGGTTGCACCTAATTGAATAGTTCCAATTACAATAGAAGCTATAAATGGCAGAATAGTATTTGTATAATATGGAATTCCCATATTAATGAAAATAGCAAATTCTATTACAAGTATCAAAATTATTGGTAATGAAATAGATTTTAATACTATTATCATAATAATAAATATAATTGCTATTGAAACTGTATTAACGCTCTTAAAGTCGTGGTCACTTATTTCAACAAGGTCTTTCATCAATGGTCCTTCACCAGCAAGTATAGCATTTTCGTCATATTCTTTTATTATTTCATTTACTTTAGTTACTTGTTCATTTAACTCATTTGTTGCCATTTCATAACTTGAATTAATAATAATCATTTGGTATTTATCATTTTGAAATACTTCAAGTAAATCAGTAGGCAATGTTTCTTTAGGTAATCCTAAACTACCTATTCTAGAATAACCTAAAGTCCATTCAATACCATCTAAACTTTCAATTCTATCTAACATTTCATTTACCTTATAGTCAGGAATGTCTTTATTTATTAGTAAAACTTCAGTTGAGACCATATTAAATTTTTCCTTCAATTCATTGTTAGCAGATATACTATCTAAACTATCTGGTAAAGATTTGTCTAAATTATAGTAATTTTCAGTTCTTTGATATCCATAAAATGCAACAGGTAAAATGATAACAAAAGCAATAATAATTACTATGTGGTATTTAATGATTAAGTTTTTTAATCTTGTAAATTTTGGAAAGATTGGTTTATGTCTAGTTTTATCAATTAGTTTGTTTAATGCTAATATCATAGTTGGAAGTACTGTTACTACACAAATAACACCAAACAATACACCTTTTGCCATAACTAAACCTATATCTTTTCCTAAAGTAAGATTCATACTACATAAAGCTAAGAAGCCAGCTATAGTTGTAAGAGAGCTTCCTACTATAGATACGAAAGTCTTTTTGATAGCAGTTGCCATTGCTTCATTTATATTGTTTGTTTTTTCTCTTTCATCCATATAACTGTGATACAAGAAGATTGCAAAGTCCATAGTTACACCTAACTGTAATACTGCACTTATTGCTTTTGTGATATAAGATGTTTCTCCAAGGAATACATTTGTACCCATATTGTATAAAATTGCAATTCCAATATTTAGTAATAAAAGGAATGGAGCAATATATGAATCTAATGCTAATTCTAGAACAAGTAGACATAGAAGAACGGCAATGATTACATATATTGCAATTTCTGAATTTGATAGATCTCTAGTGTCTAAAACTGTTGCAGACATTCCGCCTATTTTACAACGCTCATCAGTTATATTTCTTAGTGTTTCTATAGTTTCTAGAGTAGTATCTGAAGATATTCCATCTTTAAAAGTGATTAACATGATAGTAGAATTGTCTTTATAAATTTTATCTTTTAAATTATTTGGAATCATATCAATTGGAATACCTGTACCTAGAACATCTGCAATGCTAACTGCTTTTTCGACATTATCAATTTTTTTAATTTCATTTTCTAATTTTATAATATCTTTAGTTTGCATATTTTCTAATATTACCATTGAAAATGCACCCATATTGAAATCTTCAGATAAAATATTTTCACCCTTGATTGTTTCAATATCTTCTGGTAAATAAACTAAGATGTCATAATTAATCCTAGTTGCTTTTATTCCCAAAATAGCAGGAATTAAAAGTAAGATAGAAATTATTAAAATGACTTTTCTATACTTACAAATTGCTTTTCCAAGTGTGTTCATAAAAAAATCTCCTTTCTATATTGACTAATGGTCACCTTTGGTATTATACTATATTTATGACCAATGGTCAATAGATTTTTGAAATTTATTTTTTTATTGTGCAAACAACAAGGTTCTTATATAAAATCCGCCAAATCTCGTCGGAGATTTCATATTTATTTTTAATTGAACCCACGTCTGATACGCCAAAGAAGGAGGCTCGGGTCTTCAAACAAAATAAATATGAAACTCCTGCGTTTGGCTAATTTAGAAATATATTGTAAAAATAAATAATAAATTTATGTAAGACATTGACCATTTTAAAAAAATATGAAATAATCTAAAAAAAGGAGTTAGAGATGAAGAAAGAAAAGGAAGAAGCAAACAAAGAAACTAGATTGTTATCAAAGGCATTTGAACTATTTACAGAAAAGGGAGTAAAAAATACATCAATACAAGAAATTGTTGATAATGCAAATGTAGCTAAAGGAACTTTTTATTTATACTTTAAGGACAAGTATGAAATAAGGGATGTTTTAATTGCAAAAAAGTCACATAAATTATTTAATGATGCATTGCATGAGTTAAGAAAAAATGACATAAAAACATTATCCGAAAGAGTAATCTTTATAGTAAATTATGTAGTAGATGAATTAACCAAAGCTCCAACCCTTTTAAAATTCATATCTAAAAATTTATCTTGGGGAGTTTATAGCAAAACTGTTCTTAAAATATATGAGAATACTGAAAAGAAAGAAGAAGGATTATATCACTTATTCTTAAAAGAAGTAAAAGAAAACAATATAAAATTAAAGAATCCAGAAGTTACTTTATTTATGATAATAGAATTGGTAAGCTCAACATGTTTCAATTCTATTTTGTATGATGAGCCATTACCTATAGAAGAGTATAAGCCATATTTATATGATACAATTAAGAAATTAATAGACGGATAATTACAATTCACATCAAATTTATTTAATTGTGTTATCTAGCACCACGTGGATGTTTTATTTTTCGAAGCGTGCTTTAGTTGAGCTTGAAAAATAAAATCATCCAGTAAGATGGTGCGGATTTTCATAGATTAACAGTGAATTGGAATTGTGAATAAAAAATAATTAAAAAATTTTAAAAAAAGTCTTGACAAAAAAATTTTATAGTATATAATATTACCAAACAAAGGTTTGAAAAAATAATTTAGGAGGAAATTTATGAGTAACGAAAATTTAGAAAAGAAAAAAGCATTAGAGGCAGCTTTAGGACAAATTGAAAAACAATTTGGTAAAGGATCTATAATGAAATTAGGAGAATATCAAGATATGAATATAGAAGCTATTCCAACAGGAGCATTAAGTTTGGATGTTGCCTTAGGAATAGGAGGAATCCCTAGAGGAAGAATAATAGAAGTATTTGGACCTGAGTCATCAGGAAAAACAACACTTGCATTACATGCTATAGCAGAAGCACAAAAATTAGGAGGAGAAGCAGCATTTATAGATGCAGAACATGCATTAGATCCAGTATACGCTAAACATTTAGGTGTAGATATAGATAATTTAATAGTATCACAACCAGATACAGGAGAACAAGCATTAGAAATAGCAGAAGCTTTAACAAGAAGTGGAGCAATAGACGTAATAGTAGTAGACTCTGTTGCAGCTTTAGTTCCAAAAGCAGAAATAGATGGAGATATGGGAGATGCGCATGTTGGATTACAGGCAAGACTTATGTCACAAGCATTAAGAAAATTAGCAGGTGTGATTAATAAATCAAAAACAGTTATCATTTTCATAAACCAATTAAGAGAAAAAGTTGGAATAATGTTTGGAAATCCAGAAACAACACCAGGAGGAAGAGCATTAAAATTCTATGCATCAGTAAGACTTGATATAAGAAAAATAGAAAACATAAAAACAGATGGAGAAGTTACAGGAGCAAGAGCAAGAGTAAAAGTTATAAAGAATAAAGTAGCACCACCATTTAGAGAAGCAGAATTTGATATAGTATATGGAAAAGGAATATCAAAAGAAGGAAATATTTTGGATTTAGCAGTAAATTTAAATATAATTGAAAAAGCGGGAGCTTGGTTTAGTTATAATGGAGAAAAAATTGGACAAGGCAGAGAAAATGTAAAGAAATACTTAAAAGAAAATCCAAAATTTGCAAAAGAAGTAGAAGAAAAGATAAGAGCAAACTTCTCACAAGCATTTGAAAAGAGTTTAGGAGATGAAGAACCAGAAGAAGAGATAACAGAAGAAGACCTTGAAAAAGATGAAAAAATAGGAGAAGAATAATAAATAAAAACAATGGGGGTGATTTTGAATGCTCATATGAAATGGGCTAATCAAGACCAGCCCCTACAAATATATTTTAAATTAATATAAATCTGTAGAGTGGGAAAACTTCCTATCTTGAATAATGAGGTATATATGAATAATATAGAAGAATTAGAGGAATTTGATAAATTAAAAACACAAGTATTAAAATATGTGTTATATAAAAAAAGAAGCGAGGCAGAAGTAAGAGAAAAATTTTCTAAAAATACTGGAAATCTCTTGGATAATGTTATAGAATATTTAAAGGAAAATCAATATATAGATGATACAGTATATATTGAAAAAGCAGTTAATGAGTTTATGAGACTTAAAAATATGTCTATAAAAGAAGTTCAATACAAACTTTTATCAAAAGGAATAAGTAAAGATAATATAGATAACTATATTTATAACAACAGGGAAGAATTATTAGAATATGAGCTTAATTCTGCTAAACAAATTATGATAAAAAAAGAAAATATACTTGAAAAAGATAAAATTATTGAGTATTTAAGAAAAAAAGGTTATATGCAAGAAACAATAAAAATAATTTCTTTAGGAGACAACTAAGATTGCAATATAGCGAAAGGAATGAGACAATAGACAATGATGAATAACATGTTGACATTAGAAACTAATAAATATAGTATTAAATTGGATAATTTTGAAGGACCATTGGATTTATTGTGCCATTTGATTGAGAAAAATAAGATGGATATAAATCAAGTAAAAATAAGTGATATTACAGACCAGTATATTGAATATCTAAATAAAATGCAAGAAATGAATCTAGAAATAGCAAGTGAATTTATTGTGATGGCATCAACACTAATATATATAAAATCTAAAAGTTTATTACCAAAACAAGTTGAAGATGAAGAAGAATTAACAGAAGAACAACTAATTCAAAGAATAATAGATTATAAGAAATATAAAGAGATTACTAAAAATTTAAGAGAACAATTTAATGAGTCTTCAAAAAGATTTTATAAAACAGCAGAAATAATAGAATTTCCCAGCAGAAAGCTAGAAGAAGAACATAATAAAGAAGAGATTATAGAAATCTATTCACTATTAATAAAAAAGAACAATAATAAAGTAAATGAAAATGCAGCAAATATAGAAAAAATTGCTATATTAGAAACAGTAACAGTAGCAAGCAAAGTGAAGGATATTTTTAAAGAATTAATAAGAAAACCAAAATTTGTTTTTGGCTCATTATGCAAGGAAAAGAAATATACTAAATTAGAAACAGTAACTGCGTTATCAGGAATATTAGAATTGACTAGAAGAAACAAAATACATGCAGACCAAGAAGAAAACTTTTCAGATATTGTAATTGAAAAGAAGAAACAAGAATAAAACAGTTAAAATATGGAAAAAATATTGTCATAGGAGAGTATAACTATGACAATATTTTTAATTTTATTAGCAATAATAATTTTAATAATTACAATATTAACTTTTTCCAGTATAAAGATAAATATAAAAGAGTTTAAATTTGTTAACAAAAAAGTAATAGATATGGAAATAATAATAAGTCTTGCATTTTTAAATAGAATAAATATTTTGAAAATAACATTAAATAAGAACAGACTAAGTAAAATTGAACATAATAAAAGTGTAAGAAAAATCGCAAAGAAACTGCAAGAAAGATTAGTAAAAGACTATAAATATATGCATAATTTTGAACAAAAGAGTATAAAAGACATCTTGGAAATACTTAAATATTTTAATGTAAGCGATGTAGAAATAGATGTAAATATAGGAACGGAAGATGCAATATTTACAAGTTTTGTTGTAACAACAATTTCAATGATAATAACGTTTTTGATTGCAAGAAAAGTCAAGAACACTAAATATTTAGTTCTACCAGTATATATAAATGAAAATTACTTAAATCTATCCATAAAATGTATAATAAGTATAAAATTGGTACATATTATCAATATAATAAAACAATTCAAAAGAAAGGATAGGGATAAGAAAAATGGAAGATCGTTCAATAGAAGGACTTATGCTAACAGCAATGGATAGCATAAGAGATATGATAGATGTAAATACAATAATAGGGGAACCTATGAAAATACAGGATAATATAACAGTAATACCAATATCAAAAGTAGGATTTGGCTTTGCAGCAGGTGGAAGTGAGTTTAATGGACAAGCAATTAAAGAGTATAATAAAAATAAAGAAGGAGAAGAAATTGCATATAGAACTCCATTTGGCGGAGGAAGTGGAGCAGGAGTGTCAATAAAGCCAGTAGCATTTTTAGTAATACAAGATAATATTGTAAAGATATTACCAGTAGAACATAGCTGTACAATAGATAAAATACTAGACTATATACCAGATTTAATGGAAAAGGCTAATAAAATGTTAGACAAGGTTTTAGATAAAGACAATAAAAGAGAAATAAAAGTAACAAAACCAAAGACAACAAAAGCAGATATAGTTTATAAATTTGATTATCATACAAGTGATAAAAAGGAAAAAGAAGATGAAGATGAATAATAAAAGAAGTAGGAATTTGCAAATTCCTACTTCTTTTATCTTAATAAATTAAACCACTTGCTAAAAACATGGGTAAGCATGTTAGGAAAACTAATTTTTTTTACAGTACCCGTTGAGATTAAATCTATTGTAGATAAAGTTTCTTCACCTAGCTTAAAAATAACTTCACCTAATTTATCTCCTTTATTTACAGGAGCGGGAACAGAATCTGGTAGTACTATAGTTGTTGTAATATTTTCTCTTTGACCTTTTGGAATTAGTACGCCAGTTTCGTATTTAAAACCGACTGTTACATTTTTTACGGTTCCTTTTTCTACAAGAATATCTTTTAGAATATCTCCAGTATTAGCACATGAGTAGTACTCAAAATTACTGAAACCATAATCTAATAACTTTTGTGCTTCTGCAAATCTGATTGCACCAGTTTCTCCTCTCATAACTACAGCAATTAATGAAAGATTATCTCTAGTAGCAGTAGCGGATAAATTAAATAGTGCAGTTGATGTGGAACCGGTTTTTAAACCAGTACATCCTTGATAATTACGAAGAAGTTTATTTGTGTTTACAAGTTGAGATTTACCATCTCTTAGGGTATCCATCCATATAGTAGTATAGTTTGTAATAGAAGGGTGTTTAGTCATAAGCTCCCTAGACATTAGCGCAATATCATAACTAGATGTAACATGACCATCTTCATCTAAACCATGACAATTCTTAAAAGTAGTATCATTCATTCCTAGTTCTTTAGCACGGGTATTCATTCTTTCTACAAACAATTCTTGGCTTCCAGCGATATATTCTGCCATTGCAACGCAACAATCATTTGCTGAAACTACACAAATAGCCTTTAACATTTCATCAACTGTCAAAGTCTCAGTAGGGTCTAACCAAATTTGTGAACCACCCATAGAAGAAGCATTTTCAGAACATGGGACATTATCTTGAAGAGAAATTGTTCCATTATCAATAGCTTCCATTATTAAGAGGATAGTCATAACTTTAGTGACACTTGCAGGTCTTAATTGTTCATGCATATTATGGTCGTAAAGAACAGTTCCTGTATTTTGCTCAATTAAAACAGCACTGCCACAAGTAAGATTTAAGGAGTTATCATTTTGAGCGTTAATGACACTAGAAGTAGGGACAGCAGAAGTTTCTACACCACTGGACCATACATAAAGACTATCACTTGCAGAAACAGAAGTATATGATAACGATATTGTAAATAATATAAACAAACATAATAATTTCTTTAACAAGGTACATTCCTCCAGATAAACATATTAAATAATATATTATTACTATTCGATGTTACTATATAAATCCGCTCCATCTTGCTGGATGTTCGATTTTTAGATTTTTAATACAGTTGTTTAAAAATTTAACAATGAACATCTACGTGGAGCTACAAAACAATTTTTAAGCAAAGTGTTGCTCTCGATAAACTATGACAAAGCATTGTATTGAAAAATTGAATAGTAATATATTTTTAATTAATGTTATGCAAGAAAAATGTACTTTATGATTAGTAAGAAATTTTTGCTATAGAAACATCTATAGTATTGTAGTTATTAACGGAATAAATTTTAACATCAAAATCATTATCATTTCTAAATTTAAAATCTGCACCACCATAACTTATACAAGCATCTTTGCCTTCTTCCACATAATAAACTTCTCGAGTGTGTGGATGTCTTTCAGTTACAACTAAAGTAGGTACAGCTAAAACCGCATTATATAGAGTTGTACTAACTTGGCACTTTCCACCACCATAACCAGTTTGAATGTTTCCATCTAAATCGAATATGTCAGCTTCTTTATAGCCTTTTTCTGGAGTAGCTTGCCCAACTGTATCACAAAAGGAAAATTCTGTATGTGCTTTAACAACGGTTCCGTTTAAAGTATCACAACAAAGAGTCATATTAGTCTGTCTATCAGTTTCTTCAGGATAATTTACAGGTGTTGAAAAAGCTGAGATAACTTCTTCTTTGGGAGTAGTAGTTGATAGAGAAGAAGTATGATAATTGCTAGAATTATTAGAAGAAATATTATCAGCTCTAGCTACATTGGAATTATCTTTTTTTTCTTTATTATTACAACCAGTTAATAAAAAAATAGACGTAATGATAAAAATAAGTAAATATTTCATAAAAACCTCCAAATAAAAAATACATATATAATAGTAGTATAAATAAAAATGAAAATTAATATACAAAGAATTTTTTGGAAAAAATTGCAAAAAACATTGACGTTTAGCCATCAAAGGTGGTATAATAATAAACGTTAATGTTTATTTTTAGGAGGTGAAAAAAGAAAGTGCCAACAATTAACCAATTAGTAAGAAAAGGAAGAAAAACTTCAGCTACAAAATCAACAGCTCCAGCTCTACAAAAGGGATTTAACTCAAAACAAAACAGACAAACAAATAATAGAGCACCACAAAAAAGAGGAGTATGTACAGTAGTAAAAACAGTAACACCTAAGAAGCCAAACTCAGCTATGAGAAAAGTTGCAAGGGTTAGACTATCAAATGGATATGAAGTAACATCATATATTCCAGGAATAGGACATAACTTACAAGAACATAGTGTTGTTTTAATTAGAGGTGGAAGGGTAAAAGATATCCCTGGTGTTAGATACCATATTATAAGAGGAACTCTAGATACTGCAGGTGTTAAAGACAGAATGCAAGCTAGATCTAAGTATGGAGCTAAACGTCCAAAGAAATAAATCTAGGACGAAACAGAAGTGTTAATGAAGAGATGTAATAAATTTTATATAGATTATAGTTGTAATTTACAGATAATTAGATAAAGATAAATTGTAAATAATAACGAATTATAAATAAATGTTAAATATATAAGTATTTAACAATAGACATCAAAATTAGCACTGACTGAGTTTATCTCAGAGTAACTTTGATATTTTTAGTAAAGTATCACAAATATAAAATAGATAGAAATCAAAATCTATTTTAAGAAAAGGAGTGAAGAAAAGTGCCAAGAAGAGGATATATAGCAAAAAGAGATGTTTTACCAGATCCAATATATAATAGTAAAATAGTTACAAAACTAATAAACAATATTATGTTAGATGGTAAAAAGACAGTTGCTCAAAAAATAGTTTATGATGCATTTGATATCGTTAAAGAAAAAGAAGGTAAAGATGCATTAGAAGTTTTTGAAGCAGCACTAAACAATATTATGCCAGTTCTTGAAGTTAAAGCTAGAAGAGTAGGTGGAGCAACATACCAAGTTCCAATCGAAATTAGAGCAGAAAGAAGACAAACTTTAGGATTAAGATGGTTAGTAACTTATGCTAGAAACAGACATGAAAAAACAATGGCTGAAAAATTAGCAGGTGAAATAATTGATGCTATCAACCAAACAGGTGGAGCAGTTAAGAAAAAAGAAGAAACACATAGAATGGCTGAAGCTAACAAAGCTTTTGCACACTACAAGTGGTAAAATTTTTATGAAAAACTTCGTATTGCGGTGTCAAGCTACGTAAAAATTTTTGCGACATATAGTGTATGGTCTTAAAAATTTTTACTTGCTTTTCTAGCACTACTCGTTTTTGATAAAAATTAAATACCAGAGATTTAAAGAAGTGAAAAGTGAAAAATGAATAGTTCTTGATATTTTTCGTCAAAAACGAAAAATTACCATCAATATTCACTATTAACCATTCACTAAAATAATTAAAATAGGAGGAAAAATTAATGTCAAATAGAGCATATCCGTTAGAAAGAACAAGAAATATAGGAATAATGGCTCACATTGATGCAGGAAAAACAACAACAACAGAGAGAATTCTTTTCTATACAGGTAAGACACATAAAATAGGAGAAGTACATGAAGGTGCTGCTACTATGGACTGGATGGAACAAGAACAAGAAAGAGGTATTACAATTACTTCTGCTGCAACAACTTGTTTTTGGTTAAATAACAGAATAAACATCATAGATACTCCAGGTCACGTTGATTTTACTGTTGAGGTTGAAAGATCTTTAAGAGTATTAGATGGATCTGTAACAGTATTCTGTGCTAAAGGTGGAGTTCAACCACAATCTGAAACAGTTTGGAGACAAGCTGATAAATACCAAGTACCAAGAATGGCATATGTAAATAAAATGGATACAACAGGTGCTGATTTTTTCGGTTGTGTTGAGCAAATGAAAAACAGATTAAATGCAAATGCAATTCCAGTTGAAATACCAGTAGGTGCAGAAGATTCATTTAAAGGTATAGTAGATTTAATAAAAATGAGAGCATTTATTCATAAAGATGATTTAGGAAAAGAAATTGAAGAAACAGATATTCCTGATGATTTAAAAGAAACAGCTGAAAAATATAGAGCAGAAATGCTTGAAGCAGCAGCTGAACAAGATGACGAATTAATGATGAAATATTTAGATGGTGAAGAACTTTCTGAAGATGAAATCAAAAAAGGTCTAAGAATTGGTACAATAGCAAATAAAATAGTACCAGTTTGCTGTGGTTCATCATATAAAAATAAAGGTGTTCAAGAGCTATTAAATTATATAGTAGCATTTATGCCATCACCATTAGACGTACCGCATATTAAAGGTGTAGATTTAGATGGTAATGAAACAGAAAGAAAAACATCTGATACAGAACCATTTGCAGCATTAGCATTCAAAATTGCAACAGACCCATTCGTTGGAAAATTATGTTTCTTTAGAGTTTATTCAGGAACATTAGATTCTGGATCAACAGTATTAAATGCAAATAAAGATAAAAAAGAAAGAATCGGAAGAATTCTACAAATGCATTCAAATCATAGAGAAGATATAGAAAAAGTATATTCTGGAGATATAGCAGCAGCAGTTGGACTAAAAGAAGTAACAACAGGTGATACTTTATGTGATATGGATCACCCAGTTATATTAGAATCTATGGAATTCCCAGAACCAGTTATAGAAATAGCTATTGAGCCAAAAGATAAAGTAGCTCAAGAAAAAATGGGTATTGCATTATCTAAACTTGCAGAAGAAGATCCAACATTCAAAACATATACAAATCATGAAACAGGTCAAACAATTATAGCAGGTATGGGTGAGCTACACTTAGACATTATAGTAGATAGATTAAAAAGAGAATTTAAAGTTGAATGTAATGTAGGTAAACCACAAGTTTCTTACAAAGAAACAATAAGAAATAAAGTTAGAGTAGAAGGAAAATTCATACGTCAATCTGGTGGACGTGGACAATATGGACACGTATGGTTAGAAATGGAACCATTAGAACCAGGTTCAGGAATTGAATTCGAAAGCAAAATTGTTGGTGGTGTTGTTCCAAAAGAATACGTTAAACCAACAGAAGAAGGTGTTCGTGAGGCTGCTGAAAGCGGAATCTTAGCAGGATACCCAGTTATAGACTTTAAAGCTACATTAGTTGATGGATCATACCATGATGTTGACTCATCAGAAATGGCATTCAAAATTGCAGGTTCAATGGCATTCAAAGAAGGATGTAAACAAGCTAAATCTGTAATCCTAGAACCTATAATGAAAGTAGAAATAACAGTTCCAGAAGAATACATGGGAGATGTTATAGGAGATGTAAACTCTAGACGTGGAAAGATGGAAGGAATGGAAGCAAGAAGTGGAATGCAAATAATAAGAGCATTCATACCATTATCAGAAATGTTTGGTTATGCAACAGATTTACGTTCTAAGACACAAGGTAGAGGAACATATGCAATGGAACCATCTCATTATGAAGAAGTTCCAAAATCAATACTTGAAAATATAGTAGCTTCTCGTGCTAAAAAAGAAGAGTAATTTTTATGAAAAACTTCGTATTGCGTTGTCAAGCTACGTAAAAATTTTTGCGACATACAGCGTATAGTCTTAAAAATTTTTACTTGCTTTCCTAGCACTACTCGTTTTTGATAAAAATTCAAGTTGAGATATTTTATTGGTTTCGAAGACATAAAAGCCCCTTTAGCAAGGGGCTGTCAGCGAAGCTGACTGGGGGTTCTTAAACCAATATAGAAGAAAACCTAGATATAAAAACAAACAAAAACAAAAAAATGCAATAAAGGTATTGCAAAAATGGTAAAATTGTTATAAAATAGCAATGATTGAAAAAAGTCATTAAATTTAAAATTATAAAGGGTTTAGAATGGAATAAAGAAATTCCAAAATCAAAATTCTAAATACCAAATTAAAGGAGGATTTTTAAATGGCAAAGGAAAAATTTGAAAGAACCAAACCACACGTTAACATCGGTACAATTGGTCACGTTGACCATGGTAAAACAACAACAACAGCAGCTATTACAAAATATTTAGGATTATTAAACATGGCTCAATTTACAGCTTATGATCAAATCGATGGAGCACCAGAAGAAAAAGCAAGAGGAATCACAATTAACACAGCTCACGTAGAATATGAAACAAATAACAGACACTATGCACACGTTGACTGTCCAGGTCACGCTGACTATGTAAAGAACATGATTACAGGTGCAGCTCAAATGGATGGAGCAATATTAGTTGTTTCAGCAGCTGATGGACCAATGCCTCAAACAAGAGAGCATATACTATTAGCAAGACAAGTTGGTGTTAAATATATCGTTGTTTACTTAAACAAATGTGATATGGTTGACGATCCAGAATTATTAGAATTAGTTGAAATGGAAGTTAGAGACTTATTATCAAGTTATGAATTCCCTGGAGATGAAATTCCAATTATAAAAGGATCTTCATTAAAAGTATTAGAATCTTCAGCTACATCTCCAGATGCACCAGAATATGCATGTATCAAAGAATTAATGGATGCAGTTGATAGCTATATACCAACACCAGATAGACCAACAGACGGAGACTTCTTAATGCCAGTAGAAGACGTATTCTCTATAACAGGTAGAGGAACAGTTGCAACAGGTAGAGTAGAAAGAGGAACAGTAAAAGTTTCTGATGAAGTTGAAATAGTTGGATTAGCTAAAGAAGCTAAGAAAACAGTAGTAACAGGTGTTGAAATGTTCAGAAAATTATTAGACCAAGCAGAAGCTGGAGACAACATCGGATTACTATTAAGAGGTATTCAAAGAGAAGAAATTGAGAGAGGTCAAGTTTTAGCAAAACCAGGATCAATTCATCCACATACAAAATTCAAAGCAGAAGTTTATGTTCTAACTAAAGAAGAAGGTGGAAGACATACACCATTCTTCAATGGATATAGACCACAATTCTACTTCAGAACAACAGACGTTACAGGATTAATCGACTTACCAGCAGGAACAGAAATGGTAATGCCAGGAGATAACATCACAATGACAATCGAATTAATCACACCAATCGCTATGGAAAAAGGATTAAGATTCGCTATCCGTGAAGGTGGAAGAACAGTAGGTTCTGGAATAGTTTCTGAAATAATAGAATAATATTATAATAAAATGAAACATTCATGCAGAGGTTATTATAAAGTTAATAACCTCTGTTGTAGTAAAAAAATAATTTCTTAAAGTATAAAATATTTTATTTGGAGGTTTTTATGAAAAACAAATTTAAAACTTTTTTACTTATAGTACTTGCAGGAATAATGATGATTACTTTAGCAGGATGTGGAGAAAAAGAAGAAAGCGATTCTAAGAAAAAAGATAAAGAAGAAAATAAAACAAGCCAAAATCCAGTAGAAGATAATACAGAAAAAATTGACTTAGGAAGATGGGATAATAATGTATATACAAACGATTACTTAGGAATGAAAATCACATTACCTGAAGGATGGACACCAGCATCAGATGAAAAATTAGCTGAATATATGCATATAGGTGAAGACTTATTGAAAGATGAAGGTAAATATATTTCAGAAGTTGCTAAACAAACAAGTATATATTATGCTTCAGCAACAGAAGATATGACAGGAAATGGAATAATCGTTATGTCTGAAAAATCAGCAGGTGCAGCAGGAGTAGAAGATTATATAAAAGCTCTAAAATCACAATTAACATCTGTAACACAAATGTCTTATAAAGTAGTAAATGAAGGAACTGCAGAGTTTGCAGGAAAAACATGGTCAACAGTAACTTTAAGTGAATCAGTATATGGAGTAACACAAAGATACTATGTTTGTGAAAAGGATGAAGCTTTTGTAGGAATAATACTAACAAGTATTAGTGGAGAATCTACTTTAGATAAAATAGAAGAATTTTTTAAATAAAATGAAAATGCCAGTATTAAATACTGGCATTTTTTTATATATAATACTTGCTTTTTTTCTAATATCATAATAAAATATTAATATCAAAATGAAGTAAGGAGAAAAGCGATGAAAATTATTTTAGATGCAATGGGTGGAGATAATGCACCAGATGCAACTATAAAAGGTGCAGTAAAAGCAATAAAAGAAATAGATTCAGAGATAGTATTAGTAGGAAATGAAGATATTATAAATAAAAAAATAAAAGAGTTTTATAATAAAAACAACATAAAGGAAATTTCAGAAAAACTATCAATACATAATAGTACAGAAGAAATAACGATGGAAGACATACCAACACAAGCAATAAAGCACAAAAAAGATTCATCTATGGTAATTGGATTTAATATGTTAAAACAAGAAGAAGGAGACGTATTCATATCAGCTGGAAATTCTGGAGCACTACTTACAGGGGCAACATTGTTAGTTGGAAGAATTAAAGGTGTAGATAGACCAGCAATGGCACCAATTTTGCCATCATATAAAAAAGGTGTAATGCTAATAGATGCAGGAGCGAATACAAATTGCAAACCAATAAATTTATTACAATTTGCACAGATGGCTAATGTATATTTAAAGAAAATATATAATATTGAAAGACCGCGAATAGGTATATTAAATATTGGAACAGAGGAGACAAAAGGAAATGACTTAGTAAAAGAAAGCTATAATTTACTAAAAGAATCAGCAGAAAGATATGATATTAATTTTGCAGGAAATGTAGAGGGAAGAGAAATTTTCGCTGGAGAATTAGATGCAGTAGTGGCAGATGGATTTACAGGAAATATAGTATTAAAGACAGTAGAAGGGTTAGGAAAATTTGTAAAAAGAACATTAACAGAAGAACTAAAAAGAAATATATTTACTACAATATGTGCAGTTCCAACATTACCAGCAATAAAAAAATTTGCTAAACGAATGGACTACAAAGAATACGGAGGGGCATTATTCTTAGGAGTAAAAAAACCAGTAGTAAAGGCTCATGGAAGTAGTGATGAGAAGCTATTTTATTATACAATAAAACAAGCAGAAAATTTTGCGAAAAGTGGCACTGTAGAAATAATGAAAAAAGAATTTGAAAAAATATAAAAAAACTATTGACATTTTTAATACCATATAATATCTTATTATATATTACATGTGAATATTTGAGTAATCTACTAAAAACTTAGTAGAAAATAGCAAAAAACTTAAGAGGGGGTGTATTTAGTGAACTCAGAAGATATTTTCGAAAAAGTAAAAGAGATAATCATAGAACAATTAGGAGTTTCAGAAACATCAATAACTACAGAAGCATCTTTCATAGATGATTTAGGAGCAGATTCTTTAGATATAGTTGAATTAATAATGGCATTAGAAGAAGAGTTTGATTTAGAAATACCAGACAATGATGCAGAAAAAGTAGTAACAGTAGGAGATGTCGTTGATTATATAAAAGATAACATTTAAGATATATAAAACGAATAGAAGGAGGATGTCTAGTATTTAAGATATCTTCTTTTTTTAAAAGAAAGGTGATAAAATGAAAATATTGCAAGACGAAAATAAAAAGGCAACAATAACAGCAATGATACTATCTGGAGTAGTTATATTTTTTGTACTATTGGCGATTTTTTTCTTTGTTTCATCTAATAAAAAAGGTAGCAATACTTCTAAAAAGGAAGAACAAAAATCAGGAAACAATGGCTACCAAATAACAGAAGAAGAAAAAAAACGAGTAGAAGAATTGGCAAATATACTAAGAAATAATTTACCACAAATAGATGGAATCACTTCTACAATACCACTGGAAGCAGGAATATCAGTGAAACTATTTGGAAAACTGCAAGAGGTGGTAGAAGCAGGAATTATTCATACAGATTCAGAAAAAGCATTTAGCAATTTGCTTGCTGGAAGGTGTGACATTATATTTACGAATGTATTTACTGATAAACAAGAAAGGGAAGCAGCAGCTAAAAACATAGCTTTAAAAAAAGAAACAGTAGGACATGAAGGAATAGTATTTGCTGTAAATATTGCAAATCCAGTAGAAACATTAACACAAGAACAATTAATAGGAATATATTCAGGAAAAATAAAAAATTGGAAAGAAGTAGGTGGAAATGACGAAGAAATAGTAGCCTTCCAAAATAAAGAGAATGATATTGCACAAATATTTATGAAAGAATTTATGGGTGAAGAAAAGCTTATTGACCCAAAAAAAGAATTTTTAACAACGGGAACAGGAAAAATACTAGAAACAAATGCAACATATGATAATTCTGAAAATGCGATAGGATATATGGTATACAAATATCCAGCAAGTGAATATAATCAGATTAAATTTATTAAAGTTGATGGAATTGAACCAACAATAAGTAAAATGACATCAAAAGAATACCCATTATTAGCAGATATATATGCAATATACAATACTGCAAAAGAATCAACAAAAACAGTGGATGAATTAGTTGAATGGCTATTAACACATGAAGGACAAACAGTAGTAGCAAATTCAGGATATGTTCCAACAAAAATAGTAGAAGTATCAGAAAAAAATATTGATAAATATTATTCTCTAGGAACAGGAAAAGAACAAGTAGAATTAGGCAATTTTTACTATACAGTGAATTCACAAGATTATAATGTTGTTGGTCAAGATGCTTTGGTTGTAGGAATACAAGGACTAAAAAACCAGGAATTACAAAATAATATAAATAGCTTTATAAGAGAAACAACAGAAGAATTACAAGGAAAAGAAAACGAATATGAAAAATATCTTATATCAAAACCAAATGGAATAAAAGAAGGAATTAAAGTACAAACAGAATGTAAAAACGGATATCTTAGTGTTCAAGTAGTATTAAAATATAAAGTTGGATCATATGAGTATATTTATGATGGACGTAGCAAAGTATATGATTTATATAGTGGACAAGAATTATCTTTAAGTGATTTATACTATGCAGATGTGGATTTTACTCCAGTATTGAATGAACAAATAGAAAAAATTATTATAGACAAAATAGGAGAAGATGAAACATATATAAGGAGTAAAAGACCTTTTATAGGACTTACAAACAATGTATTATATGGATTAGAAACAATAAGCTTTAAAAAAGAAAACCCATATTTTGAAGAAAGCATTGAATTTAAATTAGATACCTATTTTGAAAACATATCAATAATAAATGAAGAAAGAGATATGAAAGACATTTGGGAAGACAATATAAAAATAACTAAAGAAGTAATAGAACATGAAGCAGAAACTAGTAGTTTCAAAAGAGGAAGTGCAATAAAAAAAGAAACAAGTGGATGTGTATATAATGTGTTTTACATGAGTACAAATTATCCAGAAACTGATGAAAAAATCAATGAAAGTATGGATAATTATACAAAAGATGAAAACATAAAACAGCTATTACAAAAAGCAGTTAACTCAGGTTCAAATCTTATAGTAGATGAAAATAACAAATATCAAATAACGATATATACTACTGTAATAGGAAATAAATATGCAATAATGCATGTAACAGCAAATCCAGAACAAGAAAGAATAAACTTAGGAACAATATCAATAAGTTTGGAGAATACAAAAAAAGTAAGCCAAGATGATATACAAAAATGGAAACAAGATAATGGAATAAATTAAAAAATGCAAAGCCTGAATTTGATTGCAATTCAAATTCAGGCATAAAATATGTTTTTTAACATTGAAAAATATGCTTTTTTATGATATACTTTTAAAGTCATATAAGAGAAAAATTGCTAAAATAGGGGGTTTTACAAATGTCAGATAAATATGATGTAATAGTAGTAGGAATGGGACCAAGTTCTATTTTTTGTGCTTATGAGTTAATACAACTAAAAAAATATAAAAAGGTATTACTAATAGATCAAGGCAAGAGAGTAGAACAAAGAAACTGTCCAATCGAGAAAACAAAAAAATGTGTACATTGTAAGCCAATGTGTCATATAACAAATGGATTTTCAGGAGCGGGAGCTTTTTCAGATGGTAAACTATCATTATATAATCAAGAAGAAGATGAAATACATGTTGGAGGAAATGTGCATAAATATATTGGCGTTCCAGAAACAAAGAAATTAATTGATTATGCAGATAAAATTTATCTAGATTTTGGTGCAGACAAGCATTTAGAAGGAACAGAATATAAAGAAGAAATTGCAAAGATAAATGATAGAGCACATAAAGAAGGAATTAGATTAATTAATATACCAATTAGACATTTAGGAACAGAAAAGAGCCATGAAGTATATCATAAACTGGAAAAATACATAGAAGACAATGGTGTAGAAATGAGATTTGAAACTACAGTTGCAGATTTAATTATAGAAAATAACGAAGTAAAAGGTGTAAAGGTAAAAGAAGCAAAATATATAGAAGAAGTTGAACATCCATTAGAAACAATATATGCAGATAAAGTAGTGCTAGCCGTTGGAAGAAAAGGAGCAAATTGGCTAGTGGATATGGCAAATAAACATGATATAAAAACTGAGACAGGAATAGTAGATATTGGGGTTAGATATGAGCTCCCAGATGAAATAATGAAAGATGTAAACAAATATATGTATGAAGCTAAATTTATTGGTAGAGTAGGACCATTTAGGGATAAAGTAAGAACATTTTGTCAAAACCCAAGTGGATTTGTTTCAGCAGAAGTTTATGACAACAACTTAACATTAGTAAATGGACACTCATATAAAGAAAGAAAGAGCACAAATACAAATTTAGCAATATTAGTATCACATCATTTTACAAGTCCATTCAAAAGACCAATAGAATATGGAAGAAATGTAGCGCAAAACTTAAATGATTTAGGTGCTGGAAACATAGTAGTTCAAAGATTAGGTGACATATATAGAGGAAAAAGAACATGGGATTATGAGCTAGAGAGAAATACAGTAGAGCCAACATTAAAATCAGCAGTAGCAGGAGATATAACATTTGCATTAGGATATAGAACATTAACAAGTATATTAGAATTTATAAGAGCAGTAGATAAAGTAGTAGAAGGATTTGGAGCACCAGATAACTTACTATATGCACCAGAAATAAAATTCTATAGTAACAAAGTAGTAATAGACAAGCAATTTGAGACAAGTGTAAAAGGCTTGTACTCAATAGGAGATGGAGGCGGAATGACAAGAGGTCTAATGATGGCATCATGTTCAGGAATTCAAATGGCGAGAAATTTATAATTAAAGTCAATGAGTCAATAGGGACGGGGCAAAATGACATAGCTATGTCATTTTGCCCCGTCCCCATTGACTTTTTAATCTTATATCATCTAACTATCTGCAGTTGTTATTGTTGTTGTTTTCATTATTAGTTCTGTTATTGTTATTATTGTTGTTATTATTATTTTTATTATTGTTTTTATTATTTTTCTTATTTTCTGACATGAAAAGCACCTCCAATCAGCAAATTATATATTTATTATGAACTAAAAAGTTTTTTTTATACATTTTGAATTTTTATAAATTGTAAAATTAAATTGTAGTTTGTCTTATTAAATTTTTGATAACTTCGCAAATCATTATAAATTATTTTCAAACTCCGTTCTCCATCCGCTTTAAGTGAATAGGATGCAGTAAGAATAGTAGTCCGATAATTAGTTTGGCTTAAAGCAAATCGCTTCGGCAAAAATGCTACGCATTTACGTTGCCTTGAAGCGTTAGTCACCGAACTCATTTTCAAATAATTATAATGATTTGCTTTTGTTGAAATTAAAATTTATTGCAAACCGTAGGGACGATTTTAATCGCCCGTTCTTCGAAGAAATACTTTGGCAAGCAGAAAATTAAAATAAACCAGCTCCACGTGGATATTCATTTTTAAAATTTTAAAAATCGAATATCCAGCAAGATGGAGTGGATTGCAAGTGTAAGACAAACTGCAATTTATATTACATCTTTAGGAGGCTAGTCACAAAAAAGTAAAAAGAAGATTAACAAAAGTAATTGTCAAAAAAAGGCATATATGTTATAATATACTTGTATATGCATATGAAGAAAAAGAAGGTGTAAAAAATATGTTATTACTTCTCGTAATATATATGCTTCTATTTTTAATATTCATTTTTATAGTATTTGCAATTGTTCAAATAAAATTAGCGGGATTGAATATTAAAGATTTTTACAGTTTTATAGAAGCAAACCAAACCTTGGATAAATTATATAAATTTTCAAAAAAATATGATAGATTAACAAGTCAAGATCAATTAATATTTTTAAAAGAAGCAGAAAGAGTCTTTGATGCATTTGATAAAGTACCAAATATGTTATGGGAAGAAGAATATAACAAATATATGGAAGTTTTAGATAAATATAAAGACATAAAAATGGTACGTTGGGTAAATGATAATTAGAAATTAGTAAACAAAGAAATGTTTACTAATTTTTTTTGATATGATAAAATAAAAAAAAACAAAGAAAGAGGAAATAATAATGGCATGGACTTCTAAACAATTACAAGCAATAACTCAAAAAGGAAATAATATATTAGTTGCGGCAGCGGCTGGGAGTGGAAAAACAGCAGTATTAGTAGAAAGAATAATAAACAAGATAACAAATGAAAATATAGATATAGATAAATTACTAGTAGTTACTTTTACAAATGCAGCAGCAACAGAAATGAGAGAAAGAGTGTTAGATGCTATATATAAAAAAATTGATGAAGATCCAGACAACATAAGACTAAGAAGACAAATTATATTGTTAAACAAAGCAAATATATCAACAATACATGCATTTTGTTTAGAAGTAATAAAAAATAATTTTTATAAAATAGATATTTCTCCAAACTTTAGATTAGCAAGTAATCCAGAGATTGAGCTATTAAGACTGGAAACACTAGAGCAAAGCTTTGAAGAATTGTATGAAAGAAACGATTTAGAATTTATAAATTTAGTAAATACATATTGTAATTATAAAGATGATGATAACTTAAAAGAAATGATACTAAAAATATATAAATATATTCAAAGTATGCCATTCCCGTTAGAATGGTTGAAAGAACAGGTAGAAAAATTTAATACAAAAGAAGAAAAAGATTTTTCAGAAACTGAATGGGGAAAGATACTAATAGAAAATGGAAAAGAAATTATTACAGATAACATAAAAGAACTAATACAAATATCAAATAATTTAAAAAAAGATGAAGACTTAATCAAATGGAAAATGATAATAGATGAAGATATCTCAAATTTAGAAAATCTCTTAAAAACAAATACTTGGGACGAAATTTATTCTAAACTTACAGATATAAAATTTAAAACATGGGCACAAGACAAAAAAATAATATCAGAAATAAAAGACGAGGCAAAAGAAAGAAGAGATAAAGTAAAAGCACAAATAAATGATTTAAAAAATAAAATATTTTTGTATTCTTCAAAACAAGCAAATAAAGATATATATGAAATGTACAGAATTTTAGCAAGTATAGAGAATCTAATTGAAAAATTTTCAAATGATTATCAGAAAGCAAAAAAAGAAAAGAATGTAATAGATTTCAGTGATATGGAACACTTAGCATTAAAAATATTGATTGAAAAAGATGAATTAGGAAATTATGTTCCAACAGAAATAGCAGAAAAATATCAAGAGAAATTTGAAGAAATTGCAATAGATGAGTATCAAGATAGTAATGAAATACAGGAATATTTATTAAATACAATATCTAGAGGAAACAATATATTTATGGTAGGGGATGTAAAACAAAGTATTTATAAATTCAGGCAATCAAGACCAGAGTTATTTATTGAAAAATATAACACATATGAAGATAATAAAATACAGCTATATGCAAATTTTAGAAGTAGAAATAACATATTAAATTTAACTAATATTATATTTGAAAATATAATGTCTAAAAATTTCGGAAATATTGAATATGATGAAAGTGAATTCTTAAATGCTGGTTTAGAATATCCAAAAGAGGATAGAAAATTATTAGACACAATACCAGAATTAAATTTGATAGATTTAAACAACGAAGAAAATGAATCAAATGAAGAATTAAAAATAGAAAATACAGTATTAGAAGCAAAATTTGTTGCAAATAGAATTAATGAATTAATGAATGATGATTATTATGTATTTGACAAAAAAGTAGGGTATAGAAAATTACAACTTAAAGATATTGTTATTCTTTTGAGAAAAACGACTAATATAGCATCAATATATGAAAAAGAAATAACAAATTTGGGGTATCCAGTATTTAGCGATATAGGAACAAACTACTTTGAAAGTATGGAAATACAAATGATTATGAACTTATTAAAGGTAATAGATAATCCAGATAATGACATAGCATTAGTAACTGTACTTCGTTCACCAATTTGGAATTTTACTGATAATGAATTACTAGAAATAAAAATGAAAAAAAGAAATGAAAGTTTTTATGCATCACTAGTTGCAAATAAAGACTCAGATAATGAAGAATTAAGAAACAAAGTAATAAACTTTTTCAATGATATAGAGGATTTCACTGAGAAAGAAGAATATTTAAAACTAGATGAATTAATTTGGTATATTTACGAAAAGACAGACTTTTATAATTATGTTAGTTTAATGAAAAATGGAAATTTACGAACAGCAAACTTAAAAATGTTATTTGAAAAAGCTAAAGATTATGAACAAGGAAGCTTTAAAGGTTTATATAACTTTATAAAATTTATAGACAAAGTAACAAAAACAGGAAGTGATATGGGAGCTCCTAAACTAATTGGAGAAAATGAAGATGTAATAAGAATAATGAGCATACATAAGAGCAAAGGATTAGAGTTTCCAGTTGTCTTTTTGTCTGGAACAGGTAGTGAATTTAACATGATGGACTTAAATGAAAATATTTTATTACATCCTAAAATTGGATTAGGACCTAAATATATAAATTATGATAGAAAGATTCAATATAATACGTTAGCTAAAGAGGCAATAAAAATTCAAACAAAAAAGGAAGTCCTAGAAGAAGAAATGAGATTACTTTATGTGGCATTAACACGTAGCAGAGAAAAAATAATAATAACAGGAGTAAATAAAAATGTAGAAAAGTTCATAGCAACAAAACAAGAATTATTAAAATTAAATAATGACAGTGCAAAGATAGACATATCAACAATTAAAAAAGCTAAATCATATTTAGATTGGATAGAATTAGTTAATTTATATGATAAAAGAATGAAAGAATTAATTACTACAAATATATATAAAACTAAAGATATAATAAACAAAGAAGATAATGAAAGAGAAAAAATAAAATTAAAAATAGAAAAGAGAGAAATTAGTAAAGAACTAGATGAGATATTTAATTGGGAATATGAAAACAAAGATTTAACTAAAATAGAAGGAAAAAGCTCTGTAAGTAAATTGGCGAAGAATGAAAATGAAATACAATATACCTGTGAAATAAAAAAGCCTAAATTTATGGAAGAAAAATTGAAACTATCAAGAGCTGAAATAGGTACAGCAGTACATATGGTAATGCAAAAGTTAGATTTTAATATTGAATATACAATGGAAAGCATAGAAAAATTATTAAGTGTATTAGTAGAGAAGAGAATACTTACGGAAAATCAAAAATCAGAAATACCAAAAGAAAAAATATTAGCATTTACTAAAACAGATTTGTTTACGGAAATAAGAGATGCAAAGGAAATTCACAGAGAACAGCCTTTTTATATAAATGTACCACTTAAAGAAATATATGGCAAAGATATTGATGAGGAAATATTAGTACAAGGAATTATAGATTTATACTTTATAGATAAAACAGGAGAAATAATTTTAGTAGACTACAAAACAGATTATGTTCCAAATGATGATGATAATTACCTAATAGAAAAATATAAGAAGCAATTACAACTATACAAGAGAGCAATAGAGCAAGCATTAGATAAGAGTGTTGCACATACATATATATATTCAATATTTTTAGGCAAGAAGATAGAAGTGTAAAATATTTTAGTGAATAGTGAAAAATGAATAGCTAACGGTGAATAGTACAAATGTGCTCCTTGAACTACATTAAATCACTATTCATTATTAACTATTAAATGCGACCTGTTAAGGTCGCACATTTGGTGCCTCGAACGGGAATCGGCAAGCCACGTCCTAAAAACAGTCTACTAGACTGTTTTTGCCTCACTACATTCGGCACGTCCTTTTCGATTCCTATTAAAAAGCATAATAAAAAAGTAGAGAGTTTCATCTCTACTTTAATGGTGCCTCGAACGGGAATCGAACCAGTGACACAGGGATTTTCAGTCCCTTGCTCTACCAACTGAGCTATCGAGGCATTATATTAATTTATTATATAATATAGAAGTTTAACGAGTAAACTTCTATATTAATGGCGACCCGGAACGGGCTCGAACCGTCGACCTCTAGCGTGACAGGCTAGCGTTCTAACCAACTGAACTACCGGGCCAAAAAAATGGTGGGCGCAATAGGGCTCGAACCTATGACCTCCTGCTTGTAAGGCAGATGCTCTACCAGCTGAGCTATGCGCCCATTCTTTCGACAGAAATTAGTATACTAAATTTTTCAGCATCTGTCAATACTTTTTTGTAAAAAAATTCATTTTTGGAGATTTTAAAAAAAGAAACATTGAAAAAAATTTATATTTTTTTGTAGTAAAATAAAGAAAGTAATGGTATAATAATAATGATTTTGTAAAAAACAAAAGAAAAATGATATTAATAGGAGGATGTTGTAATGGGAGGACATAGACAAATCCAAATAAGATTAGTAACCTTAATATTTTTGGTACTACTGATAATTGCAGGAATTATTACAATGACAGTAATGTTAACAAATAAAGGAAAAGACAAAAAAGAAAACGATGTAATGCAAAATGGCATAAATGAAATGCAAGAAAGTAATACTGTAGAAGAAAATACAAAGGCAGATTTTGAACTAAGCTTTTTAAAAATGGAAAATCAAAAACAAAATATGATATATAGCCCACTATCAATAAAGTATGCACTGAACATGCTCAAAGAAGGTGCGAACGGAAACACAAAAACGCAAATTGATAATGCATTAAAAAATACAAGTTTGACCAAGTATGAAAATGTAAAAAATGTACTATCATTAGCAAATGCAATATTTATTAGAGAAAATTATTCTGATATAATAAATGAATACTATATAGAAGCATTAGAAAACAAGTATAATGCAGAAGTAAAGTATGATTCATTTAGAAGTGCAAGAAACATAAACAATTGGATATCAGATAAAACATTTGACCAAATAAATAACGTTTTAACAGATGAACAAGTAACAAATCCAGATAATAGGTTAACACTAATAAATGCTTTAGCAATAGATATGGAATGGAAAAACATGTTTGACACATCAAAAACATATGGTAGAGCCTTTAAAAAGGCAGATGGAAAAACAATGGAAGCAACAATGATGAATAAAGAGACGAGTAGTGGAGCGGCAGCATACTATAAAGATGATGAAGTAACAGCATTATCAATGGATTTAGAAACATATAATGATATTGAGCTAGAATTTGTTGCAATAATGCCAAAAAATAATTTGCAAGAATACATAAAGACATTAAAAATGGATGACTTAAATAAAATAATAAACAACTTAAAACCAGCATCAGAAACTAAAAATGGAATAAAAGTAGCAGTACCAAAATTTTCATTTGACTATGAATTAAAATTAGAGGAAGATTTAAAAAAATTAGGAATTACAGATGCATTTTCAGATATAGCAGATTTTTCAGGTATATCAAATGTAGAAGATATTCATATAGGAGCAGCAATACATAAGGCAAATATAGATTTTACAGAAAAGGGAGTAAAAGCAGCAGCAGTAACAGTATTTATGATGGAAACTAGCGGAATGATAGTTGAAGAAGACAAACCAGAAGAAGTAATAATAGATAGTCCATTTATTTATTTAATTAGAGATAAAAAAACAGGAGAAATGTGGTTTGTTGGAACAGTATATGAACCAAATTCTTGGGATGATGATAGAGCAAGTTATAGAGCTAGATAGAAAAAGAATAAAAATGCATAGAGATTTTTTGAACTGAACCTAAAATATTAAACAAAAAATGTTTGATATTGAGGGTTCGTTTTTTATGATGAAATATTCAATTGAATTCAAATAAAAAAGGTTAAAACTCTTGAAACCTTGACAATATCAACAAATATTGGTAAAATATTTGTGAAAAAGGGATGAAATAAAAGATGAAAGATATAGTAACATTGGGAATTGAAACAAGTTGTGATGAAACATCAGCAGCAGTTGTTGTAAACGGAAGAAAGGTTTTATCTAATATAATTAATTCACAAATAGATATACATACAATATATGGTGGAGTAGTGCCAGAAATAGCATCAAGATGCCATGTAGAAGTTATCAACCAAGTAGTAAAAGAGGCACTAAAAAAAGCAAATAAAACATATGATGATATAGATGCAGTATGTACAACGTATGGACCAGGTTTAGTAGGAGCTTTATTAGTAGGAGTATCATATGCAAAAGGGCTTAGCTACGCAATGCAAAAACCATTAGTAGGAGTTAATCATATAGAAGGACATATTGCAGCAAATTACTTAACATATGAAGAACTAAAACCACCATTTTTATGTTTAATAATATCAGGTGGTCATACACATTTAGTCAAAGTTAATGATTATGCAGATTTTGAGATAATAGGTAGAACAAAAGACGATGCAATAGGAGAAGCATATGATAAAGTTGCAAGAGTAGTAGGATTAGGATATCCTGGAGGACCTAAAATAGATAAGCTTGCTTATGAAGGAAATGCAAATATAGCATTACCAAAATCTAATATAGAAGGATTAAATTTTAGTTTTAGTGGTATAAAAACAGCAGTAATAAATTTAAATCATAAAGATTCAAATATCAATAAAGCAGATTTATGTGCAAGTTTTGAAAAAGTAACAACAGAAATGTTAATAGAAAATGTAGAAAAAGCTATAGAAGAGACAAAACTAAAAAATGTTGTATTAGCAGGGGGAGTATCAGCTAATTCATATATCAGAAAAGAATTTAGCAAAATGGCAGAGAAGAAAAATATTAAAGTATTTTATCCAGATATAAAACTATGTACAGACAATGCTGCAATGATTGCGGCAGCAGGATACAACAATTACATAAATGGAAAAATATCATCTTTAGAATTAAATGCAGTACCTAATTTAAAAATAGGAGGTAAATAATGGCAATTTATGCTATTTCAGATTTACACTTATCTTTAGGAATAGGAAAACAGATGGATATTTTTGGAGATAATTGGATAAAGCATGAAGAAAAAATAAGAGAAAATTGGATAAGTAAAGTAAAAGAAAACGACTTGGTGTTACTACCAGGAGACTTTTCATGGGCAATGTACTTGGAAGAAACAGTAAAAGACTTTGAATTTATAAATAATTTACCGGGAAAAAAACTTTTACTTAAAGGCAATCATGATTACTGGTGGACAACATTAAAAAAAATTAAAGAATTCTTAGAAGAAAATAAATTTGAAAATATAGACTTTTTATATAATAATAGCTATTTCTTTGATGATAAGATTATAGCAGGAACACGAGGATGGTCAGAACAAGAAGAACAACCAGAAAAGATAATAAGAAGAGAAAATATTAGATTAAAATTATCTTTAAAAGATGGAATAGAAAAGTATGGAGAAGACAAAGAGATAATAGTATGTATGCATTATCCACCATTTAATAGTTATGAAGAAGCAGATTTAAACTTTATAAAGACAATGAAAGAATTTAATGTAAAAAAATGTATTTATGGACATATACATGGAGAGTCTCAAAAAGAGGCTAAACAAGGGATAATAGACGGAATTGAAATAAAAATGGTAAGTTCAGACTATCTAGATTTTGATTTAATAAAAATAAGTGAATAATATAAGCAGACATAAAAATTGTCTGCTTGTAATTTGAGAAAGAGGACATAGTATGAGTGTTTTAAAAGAAACAAAATTTATATTAGACAAATATCATATACATGCAAATAAAAATTTAGGACAAAATTTCTTAGTAGATGATGACACAGTTTCTGGAATAATCGAAGCGGCAAATATTAGTAAAGATGACTTGGTAATAGAGATTGGTCCAGGACTAGGTACAATTACAAAAGAATTATTAGAAAAAGCAGGAAAAGTAATATGTATAGAACTAGATGAAAGAATGATAACAATATTAAATGATAGGTTTTCATTAAATGATAACTTTGAATTAATAAATGAAGATGTGTTAAAAGTGAATTTGCAAGAATTAATAAACAAAGAAAACTTTAAAACTACAAAAATAGTTGCCAATTTGCCATATTATATAACAACACCAATAATAATGAAGTTATTGGAGGAAAGACTAGACATAGAAACAATAACAGTAATGATACAAAAAGAAGTAGCGCAAAGGTTAGTAGCAGAGCCAGGAAAAGGTGAATCAGGAGCAATAACATATGCAATACATTATTACACGAAACCAAAAACAGTATTACAAGTGCCAAATACAGCATTTATACCAGAGCCAAAAGTAAATTCAACAGTAATACAATTAGAAGTACAAAAAGAGCCAACAGTAAAAGTTTCAAACGAAGAAAAACTTTTTGAATTAATAAAAATAGCATTCATGCAAAAAAGAAAAACATTAGTAAACGCATTAACAAACAGCAATAAATATGGAACTAAAGAAGAAGTAGAAAAGACAATAAATCAAATGGGATTAGATTTACGAATAAGACCAGAAAAGTTAACATTAGAGCAGTATGCAGAATTATCAAAAATAATATAAAAAAAGGAGCAGAATTCTGTTCCTTTTAACAGCTTGCAAAAAAACAGTTATCGTAAAAATAAATACAGTTATCGAAAAAAAGGAAAAAAGAAAAATATCGAAATTTATATTGATATCAAGGATTAAAACAAGTAAGTATGAAATAGAGAAAGATTGAAAAAAATATACAAAGATGTTAAGATTATAAAACATTTCAGAAGCAGTATTATCTACGATTATTTCTGTTAGGGAAAACTAAAATCCTTTTCAGAATAACATATTCCTGTTACTGATTTGGTTTCGAATAATATCTATCTAAAGAAGGGAGCTATTAATGAAATACAATACGAGAAACTTTATTGCTGTGATTTTGGCCTTGCTATTTATGTTTGGCAGTACTATGCCAGTGTTTGCGGCAGGTGTTCCGACAGAAGAATTCTGTGTGGAAATCGGGCTAAACCAAGAGAGTGAATCCAGGGCCAGTGGAAACGTTTATCCATATCCACCGGGACATCGTGTCCTTAGTACCAATACTTCCTGGCAGATGATTGCGTATTCTACCAAAGGGTTTAATTGCAATGTTACAATTTCATGTATGAACACAACGGTCAGTGCATGTGATATTTGCATGCTGGGTAAAAATGGTAACATTGTGTGGACAGAAAATGGAGCCATTGGTGGAGCTTCTTCAAGAACGTTCTGGTGTGGAAGTGATGTATATGAAATCCAAATCAGAACACAATCAGGTAGCGGTACTGCATATGCATATCAATCATAAGGTAGACAAACAATAGTCAATAAAATTAAATTATGCTAGCTAGATAGATGTTATCAAACCAAACAGCAACAAGAAGATAGGTTGCTCTGAATGCAGAGCAACCTATTTAAAAAATAATAGAGAATTTTGAAGAAAGATAGATTTTTCATGATATACTATTTAATAATGAAAATACAGAGCGATTAAAGGAGTAAATATATGAATATTAAGGTAAGTACGAATATATCAAGTGAATTTAAAGAAACATCAATAATAATAAATGCACCAGAATTATCAAAAGAAGTTGAAGATATTATTAAATATCTTTCGAATATAAGTATAGTACCGAACCAAATAATTGGTAATAAAAATAATAAAATATATTTTATAGACTTAGATAGAATAACTTGCTTTTTTAGTAAAGACAAGTATAACTATATGAGAACAAAAAAAGATATTTATAGAGTAAAATATAAAATGTATGAACTAGAAGAAATGCTTGAACAAAAAGGATTTGTCAGAATTTCTAATTCTTGTATTATAAATATAAATCAAGTGGAGTGTTTTGACATAAGTATTCTTGGAACAGTTTTGGTTAAACTTAAAGATAATACCCAAGAAAGTGTATCTAAAAGAAATATTACTCAAGTGAAACAATTACTTAATGAGAGGGGAAAATAAAATGAAGAATAAATTAAAAAAAACTATAATACTACTGTTAATCTTTATAACTTCGACAAGTATAATATATTTGATATTTACAATAAAAGACTTCTTAATATGGGGAAATCAACTTCAACTATTTTTAGAAGATAAGGATATTAAAGAACTAAATCCTGATAAAATAACAGAAATAAGCTATGAAATTAATAATTATGAGCAGGCTTTACGAGCAAGTATTGATGATGAAGAAAGCGAAGAACATCCATTGATAGCAAAACATTATGACCCTTTAGGATATTCTGTATGGGTGTATTTGCATAAAGACCTTAGTAAAATTCCAGGAGAGAATGTTAGCATATCAATTATACTAGGAACAACAATAACAATAGCATATTTTTTAATTACTAATAATAAAATTAGCAATGCTTTTAAGATTATAATAGGTTATATAAGTATGATGATAATTGCTCCTCAAATACTTTTTTATTTACACTATGGCAGATTATTTAATATACTATTGGCATATTATAAAACTCCAAGAGTAGAATATTTTTATATAATATATACAGCAATGTTTATATTAATGTATATTATAAATTATAAGATAGGTAAAAATATGGCAAAAGAATTGAATGCAACAATTAAAAAAAATAACAATAAAAGATAAATAAAGTAACAAGGAAATTTTTAAAATAAAAATTCCTTGTTGATTTTTATACAGACATCTAAAAAATGGCTACAGATGTCCAAAAACTGTAAAAGTTATTTGCGATTTAGACAAAATAATGCTACAATTAAATTATACATAAAAGTAAATAAAAAGGAGGTAATGATTATGGAAAAGTTAAATAAAATTTTATTACTTATAGTTCTAATCGTTGCAATTGCTTTAATCAGTGTAACATTTATGTATTTTGATATGAGAAAAACAGCAAAAGATAATCAAAAAGAAGCTTTAGAAATGTCAGAGAGTTTATATAAAATATCACTTATACCAAATACAGAAAGGTTAATTGCAGAGATAAAAGCTATAGAGAATCCAGAAGAAAGAGCTATGCTTATAGAAGTTTATCTACAAAATGGAAATTTAACAGAAGACGTAGCAAAAATGTTATATTAATTGATATTTCAAAAGAAAAGGAGGAGATTGGTTATGGATAAATTGAGTAGAATACTTTTAATTGTTATATTAATTTTAACAATTGGGTTAATATCAATGATATGTTTATACTATGATATAAGAGAAAAAGCTTATGAAAATTTAAATGCAAAAGAAAAAACTGAAATTATTATACAAACTTCTAAAGGAAACTTAAATGAAAAGGCAACAATAGAATATGTAAAAACAATTGATGATAAAGAAGAAAGAAAGGAATTTATAAATACATATGTTAAATTTAGAATGTTAACGCAAGATGTAGCAGATGAACTATACTAATTTGAAAACGGAGAAGATAATTTAACTGGAATACTAGAATAGAAAATTAAAGACTTACCTATATTTTAGGTAAGTTTTTTTGATAATAGGACTTAGCTAACTATTGACTTTAAGCATTTTTGTAGTATAATTAAATATGGAAGAAAAAGGAGAAAAACATGCTAATTTCAATAGGAACAAGAAGTATACCAAAAGTCACAGCAATAACAAGAGCATTCTCAAGATACCCAGAACTTTGGTTAGAAAATGATGATAAAATTGAATATATAATAATGCCAAAAGAAATCAGAAATGATGAGAAATCAGGACAAGATAAAGATAATTTTTCTGGTGTTTCTTGCAATCCAATGAGTTTAGAAGAAACAATAACAGGTGCAAAAAACAGGGCAAAAAATGCATTTGAATATGCCGAGGAGAGATGTCGGCACATGTAGCTTCGCAGTTGGAATAGAAGCGGGAATGTATCCAGTTTCAGAAGTTGAAACAGGGTATATGGATTGTAGCATATGCGCAATATATGATGGAGAAAAATATTACATAGGATTTAGTCCATCATTTGAATATCCTAAAACGGTAGTAGAAAGAGTACTAGAAGGAGAAGAACTGGGATATATGCACGATGTATTCGGAAGTACCGCAAAAGGAAGAAAAGGAGCAATAGGAGTATTAACAAACGGACGAGTATACAGAGACGAATTAGAAGAATACGCAGTAATAATGGCACTTACAAAAATAGTGTCACCAGAAATTTATAATAAATAGGAGGAAAATATATGTTTAAAATAAAATTAGAAGGCGGAAGAACAATGGAGGTACCAGAAAAAACATACTGGCACACAAGTTCACACATAATGGCACAAGCAATAAAAAGACTATATCCAGAAATAAAACTAGCAATAGGACCATCAATAGACAATGGATTCTATTATGACTTTGATACAGACAAGCCATTCACACCAGAAATGTTAGCAGAAATAGAAGAAGAAATGAAAAAAATAATAAAAGAAGACTATCCATTAGAAAGATTTGTATTACCAAGAAAAGAAGCACTAGAGCTTATGAAAGACGAACCATATAAACAAGAATTAATAAATGATTTACCAGAAGATGAAGAAATATCTTTCTATAAACAAGGAGAATTTACAGACCTATGTGCAGGACCACACTTACCAAGTACAGGAAAAGTAAAAGCAATAAAACTACTAACATCATCAGGAGCTTATTGGAGAGGTGATGAAAAAAATAAAATGCTTCAAAGAATATATGGAATATCATTCCCAAAAGCAAGTGAGTTAGAAGAATATTTATATATGATAGAAGAAGCGAAAAAAAGAGATCATAGAAAATTAGGAAAAGAGCTAGAGTTATTTTTCTTTGACGAAACAGCACCAGGAATGGCATATTGGATGCCAAAAGGATTTACATTAATGAATACATTAATTGAATTCTGGAGAAAAGAGCATCAAAAAAGAGGATACCAAGAATTTTCAGGACCACAATTAAATAGTAGTAGTTTATGGAAAACATCAGGACATTGGGATCACTATAAAGAGGACATGTTTGTATTAACAGATATAGATGGAAATGAACAAGCATTAAAGCCAATGAACTGTCCAAACTCAATAAAAATATATCAAACAAAATTAAGAAGTTACAAAGACTTACCATTAAGATTTAATGATGTTGATGTTATACATAGAAATGAAAAATCAGGACAATTAAATGGACTATTCAGAGTAAGAATGTTCAGACAAGATGACTCACATAACTATATAACAGATGAACAAATAGGTAGTGAAATAAAAGATATAGTAGAAATAATAAAATACTTATATTCAATATTTGGATTAGAATACAAATTAACATTATCAACAAGACCAGAAAGTGATTATTTAGGAGATATTGAAACATGGGACAAAGCAGAAGCAGCATTAAGAGAAGTATTAGATGAATTATGTGGAGAAGGACAATATCAAATAAATGAAGGAGACGGAGCTTTCTATGGACCAAAAATAGATATCAAAATGAAAGATTGCTTAGGAAGAGAATGGCAAATGGGAACAATTCAATTAGATTTCCAATTACCACAAAGATTTAATCTTTCATATATAGATAAAGATGGAAATAAGAAAACACCAATAATGGTACATAGAGCATTATTTGGATCATTTGATAGATTTATAGGAATTATTACAGAACATTATGCAGGAGCATTCCCAACATGGCTTGCACCAGTACAAGTTAAAATACTACCTATTTCAGTACATCATCATGATTATGCAAAAGAAATAAATGAAAAATTCTTAGAAGCAGGATTAAAAGTAGAGCTAGATTTAAGAGAAGAAAAAATAGGTTATAAAATAAGAGAAGCTCAATTACAAAAAATACCATACATGATAATCCTAGGAGATAAAGAAAAAGAAGCAAATGCAGTAGGAGTACGTTCAAGAAAAGATGGAGATATAGGACAAATGAGTATAGACGAATTTATAGCAAAAATCAAGAAAGAAATAGAAGAATATAAATAGAATTAAAAAGGAGACGAATTTAATAAAATTACGTCTCCTAAACTTAAGTAGAAAAGAGGAAAAAGATGAGAATATTAGTGATTGGAGACATAATAGGAAATTCTGGAGTAAATAAGATAAAAGAAATTGTTCCTAACTTTAAAAAAGAAAAAAATATAGACTTTATCATTGCAAATGCAGAAAATTCAGCAGATGGAATGGGAATTACTGTTAAAATATTTGAAGACTTAAAAAAATCTAATATAGATGTTATGACAATGGGAAATCACACTTGGGGTAAAAGAGAAATATTTAGCATTATAGATGAACCACAAATAATAAGACCAGCTAATTATTCAGAAGGTATACCAGGAAAAGGATATATGATATATGAATGTAATGGTAAAAAAATAGCAGTTATAAATTTAATAGGAAGAGTAGATATTGCAGTTCTATCAGAAAATCCATTTTTAAAAGCAAAGAAAATAGTAGAAAAGATAAAAGATGAAGTAGATATCATAATAGTGGACTTTCATGCAGAGGCAACAGCAGAGAAAATAGCGATGGGATACTTTTTAGATGGAAAAGTATCGTGCGTATATGGAACACATACACATGTGCAAACAGCTGATGAAAAAATATTAGAAAATGGTACAGCGTATATAACAGATGTAGGAATGACTGGACCAATTCATTCTGTGATAGGAATGGATGTAGAAGCATCACTAAAAAGATTTGTTACAACACTACCAGAAAGGTATAAAGTAAGTTCAGATAAAAACGTAATGATGAATGGTATTATTTTGAATATTAATGATGAAACTTGTCGAATGGAGAAAATTGAAAGAATAAAATTGTAGAATATGACGGAATTTGCGACGAAAATTTCCAGAAATTTCCAGTAAAATATAGACAAAAAGAAAATAGTATAATATAAATATAGAGTAACAAATGAAGTAGAAAATAAAGTTACGAAAAAAATTATAGGAGGAAAAAAATGGAAGTTTTAAAAATTTCATCAAAATCAAACCCAAATTCAGTAGCAGGAGCAATTGCAGGATTAGTAAAGGAAAGTAATAAGGCAGAAATGCAGGCGATTGGTGCAGGTGCACTTAATCAAGCTGTAAAGGCAGTAGCAATAGCAAGAGGATTTGTTGCACCAGCAGGAGTAGACTTGGTATGTATACCAGCATTTGCGGAGGTAGAAGTAGAAGGGGAAAACAGAACTGGTATGAAACTAATAATAGAATCTCGAAAATAGATAAATAAATTATGAATTGTAGGACGAAGATTTTTCGACAATAAAATTAAAAAATAGATTGTCGAAAAGCTCCGTCCTTATTAACTTAAAAAGTTATAGATGAAAGGGGAAGGCAAAACGAAATATATAAAAAGTATATTTGTAGTAATCATAATTATATTACTGCTACTTGCTATATATATAATATATATAAAAAATAATACCCCAGAAATAGATAATCAAAAAGAGTTAAAAAAAGTTAATATAAAAAAAGAAGTAAGTATAGGAATATCAGAATTTGACACGTTAAACCCAATAACAACCCAAAGTTTAGAAATGCAATATATTTCTAAACTCATATATAAATCACTAGTTGAAATAACACAAGACTTTAATATAAAACCAGGAATTGCAAAGGAGTGGTCAAAAACAGGAGAAAAAGAATACATAATAAAACTAGACGATGTAATGTGGCAAAATGGGAGTATGGTAACTGCAAGAGATGTAGAATTCACAATAAACACAATAAAAGAAACAGATTCAATATATAAACCAAATGTTGAAGTTATAGAAAAGATAGACATAATAGATAATAAGACGATAAAACTTGAATTAATGGAAGAGACAAGCTTTTTTGAATATCTATTATGTTTTCCAATAGTAAAAGAGAACACATATAATACTGAAAATATAGGGACAGGCAGTTATAAAGTAGAAGAAATAAAAAACAAAGAAATAATTTTAAAAAATGAAACTCAAAAAATAACAATAAAAATATATGATACTGTAGCGGAAATGTATAGTGATTTTACAAAGGAGAAATTAGATTATTTAATAACTAAAAATTATGCATATGAGGAATACATTGGACATATCGGAATTTCAGAGCAATTAATAATAGGCAGAAATTATTACTATTTAACATTTAATAAAAAAATGGAAAAACAAGTAAAAAATCAGATTAAAAATCTAATAAATAGGGAAGAAATTATATATAAGTTATATAACAATAAATATAAAGTAGCAACATTTCCATTAGAATATGGAAGTTATTTAAATAGTTATATAGAAGAGACAAATACAGATGAATCTCCAATACCAAATGTTTTATCACTAGGAATAAGTAATGATGAAGAATTATATAAAATTGCAGAACAAATAAAAGATCAATTTAATAAAAAAAATATAGAAATAAATATACGGGTACTATAGTAATTTAGATGATGCTATAAATAATTCATATTATGATTTAATATTAAACAAAAATGTAATAGAATTAACACCAAAAATTGATTATTATTTTCCAAAAGAAACAAAGCGAAAATTGATAGAAACCTATAAAATAGAAGATGCAAGTATATTAAAAGAAGAATACAACAGAATAACAGATGAGTATAAAAATGAAATGCCATTTATAGGACTATTTTTTGATTCATACTTAGTACTTCATAATTCAAGACTTAAAGGTGATTTTAGTGGAAATTGGTATAATCCATTTTATAATATTGACACATGGTATAAAGTAGAATAAAATATAGATAAAATAATAACTATGTAAAAGGTGGTATATTGAATGAAAATAGGTGTAGATATTGGTGGGAGTCATGTAGGAGTAGGTTTATTAAATAATAGAGGAACATTCATAACAAAAAAAGAAATGGATTTAAATAACACAGCAAAAAAAGAAGATTATAGTAAAATTTTATTAGAAAACATAATAGATTTAATAACAAAAGTCTTAGAGGAAAAGAAAGTAGATATAAAAGAAATAGAATTAATAGGAATTGCTGTTCCAGGAATTGTTTCAGAAACACACATAATAAAAGCAGAAAACCTGCACATAAAAAACTTTAACATAGTTGCAGAGATAAACAAATTCTTCAATGTGCCAATATATTTGAGAAATGATGCCAAATGTGCAGCACTTGCAGAAAAATCAAGAGGTGGATTACAAAAATGTGATGATGCAATTTTTGTAACATTAGGAACAGGGATAGGAGGAGCAGTATTTTTAGGTGGTAAATTACTGAAACCTAAAAATTATGAAGGATTTGAGATAGGTCATACAGTAATAGAAAAGAATGGAATACAATGCAATTGCGGAAGAAAAGGATGCTTTGAAAAATACGCATCAATGAAGGTATTTAAAGAAAAAATAGCAAAAGCATATGAATTGGGAGATTTAAGCGGAGAAGAAATTAGAAATTTTATAGATAATCATAAAACCGAAGAAAAGATGAATAATATAATAGATGAATACATAGATGATTTAGCTATAGGATTAGCAAACTTAGCTAATATTTTTGAACCTCAGAAAATATCACTTGGAGGAAGTTTTGTATATTTTGAAGATATTTTACTAGACAAATTGAACACCAGAATAAAACAAAAAAATGATATATTTAATAGTAATAATATTCCACAAATAGTAGTTACAAAACTAAAAAGTGATGCTGGAATTATAGGAGCAACAATAAAAGATTTTTAGAAAATAGACAAAAATTGCGAAAGGAATGATAAAAAATATGGCATATAAATTTACAGGAAGAGCAGAAGATGCAATAAAAATAGCTAATGAAATGGCTATAAAATTAGGGCATAATTATGTAGGAACAGAGCACATATTATATGGTTTAACTAAAGAAGGAAAAGGAGTAGCAAGTAAGGTATTAGAAAACCAAAATATCATACCAGATACAGTTTTAAATAAAATTGAAGAATTAGTGGGACATGGAGAAAAAAGGGCAAAATCAAGCATAGGATTAACGCCTAGAGCTAAAAAAGTTGTAGAAAATTCATTTAAAGAAGCACAGAAATTAAATTCAGAATATATAGGAACAGAACACTTACTAATAGGTCTGATGAGAGAAGGGGATAGTATTGCAGTACGAATAATGATAGACTTAAATATGAATTCACAAAAACTATATAATGAATTGATAAATGCAATAAGTGAAAATGAAGTAGCAGGATATGATTCAGGATTACAGGAAAAATCTCATAAAAGCAGTTATAATGCAACACCAATACTTAATCAATTTGGAAATGATTTAAGTAAATTAGCAGAGGAAGGAAAGATTGATCCTGTTATAGGAAGAAAAGAAGAAATAGAAAGAATAATTCAAATATTATCAAGGAGAACAAAGAATAATCCATGTTTAATAGGAGAACCAGGAGTAGGAAAAACAGCTGTAATAGAAGGATTAGCAGAGAAGATAGTAGCAGGAAATATTCCAGAAAATTTAAAAAACAAAAGAGTTGTGACATTAGATATATCAGGAATGGTTGCAGGAGCAAAATATAGAGGAGACTTTGAAGAAAGGGTAAAAAAAGCTTTAAGAGAAGTAAAAAAAGTAGGAGATGTAATTTTATTTATAGATGAAATTCATACAATAGTAGGGGCTGGAGCAGCAGAAGGGGCAATAGATGCAGCCAATATTTTAAAACCTCTTTTGGCAAGAGGAGAAGTACAAATAATTGGAGCAACTACTTTAAATGAATATAGAAAATATATAGAAAAAGATAGTGCATTGGAGAGAAGATTTCAAACAATAATGGTAGAAGAACCTAGTGAAGAAGATACAATACAAATAATAAAAGGACTTCGTGATAAATATGAAACACACCATAATGTAGAAATAACAGATGAAGCAATTATTACAGCAACAAAATTATCAAATAGATATATAAATGATAGATTTTTACCAGATAAAGCTATAGACGTGATAGATGAAGCAGCTTCTAAGGCAAAATTAAAATCATATACAGCACCAATTGCATTAAAAGAAAAGGAAAAAGAAATACAAAAAATCATAAGAGAAAAAGAAGAGTTAGTGCAAATGCAAGAATTTGAAAAAGCAGCAGAATTAAGAGATAAAGAAAGTAGGGAAAAGGCAAAATTAGAGAAAGAAAAGCAAAAGTGGATG
>CANDIF010000006.1 GCA_947384775.1 uncultured Clostridium sp. | reverse complement strand
AAGTGCTGCATTTTCAGGCTGTACAGGATTAACAAGTATAAATATTCCAAATAGTGTATCAAGTATAGAAAGTGCTACATTTTCAGGCTGTACAGGATTAACAAGTATAAATATTCCGGATAGTGTAACAATCATAGGAAGTGCTGCATTTTCGAACTGTACGGGATTAACAAGTATAAGTATTCCGGACAATGTAATGAATATTGAAGGTTACGCATTTGAGAGCTGTAATTCTCTTGAAAATATTAAATTGCCAACATCTTTAAAAAATTTAGGAGCTAGTGCTTTTTCAAACTGTGGAAATTTAAGAAGCATCAAGATCCCAGGAACTATTGAAACAATTCAGGTGGCGACTTTCAAAGAATGTGTAAAGTTAGAAAATGTTGAATTTGAATATGGAGTTAAAGAAATATATGAGGAAGCTTTTTATAGATGCTCATCTTTAACACATGTAGAATTTCCTACAAGTATGGAAACAATTGGTAGAAATCGAGAATCAGCTGCTGGAACTGTAAATGATGGACCTTTCGAAGCCTGTTCTTCTTTATCATCAATTTCCCTTAACGAACGGGCTAGTAGACATAAAACAATGCTCATTTCATGGATGCCCGATAGAGAGTGTAACTTTTCCAACTACTTTGAAATCTATTCGGTTTTCTCGCATTTGCATATTGTAGTAATTTAAAAGATATTGTTTTTACAGATGAGGCAAAAGTTACATTGTCAAATCAAGCGTTTGCATATTGTACTAGTTTGGGTTCGGTATATCTTCCTAAGGGGGTATTTTGCCCTTATGGGAGCAATGCAACTAATGATCAGTGGGGGCCTTTCTATCGTTCTTCAGCAAAAGTAACAAGTTCAAGATAAAGGTGTCAAACAAGAAAGATTATTATGAAATTAAAATATGAAATAACAAAACAAACTTTAGATAGTATATTTGGAACAGTTGCTTTTATAATTTGCATACCAGTTTATATGATAATTGGTATTGTAATAAAGGCAACTGTTGGTGGACATGTTTTTTATAAACAACAACGTATTGGTAAAGATGGTAAAAAGTTTTATCTATATAAATTTAGAACTATGGTTGATGGTGCAGATAAAATTGAGGATTTACCAATAGAATTACAAAATGAATATAAAGAAAATTATAAAATAAAAAATGATCCAAGAATTACGAAAATTGGAAGAGTTTTAAGAAATTGGAATTTAGATGAATTGCCTCAACTTTTAAATATAGTAAAAGGAAATATGAGCTTTATTGGACCACGTCCTGTTATACAAGAAGAAGTAGAAAAGTATGGAAATCTTAAAAGTAAATTTTTAAGTGTAAAGCCAGGATTAAGCGGTTATTGGCAAATAAATACTAAGAAATGCAAAGATTATAATGAGAGAATAAATATGGAATTATATTATATTGAAAATTGCAGTTTGAAATTTGATATAAACATATTTTTAGAAACAGTAAAAATGCATATTCCAAAAAACAAAAAAATTGAACAAATAAAAGTAATAAATTTACAACAAACCAAACAAGAAATGGGGAACTAACTTGATAGTTAATAAAATACTAACCATTTGTATAATAGTAATTTTAATAATATCTGCCATATTTATTGGCGGACCACTAAAGAACAATATTGAGATTATAAATGCTATAATCTCAATTATTGCTATTTTGTATGTAATTTGGAAAACTAAAAAGGAAAATAAAAAAATAATTACTAATAAAATAGATATATTCGTAATTATTTTTATGTTCTCTTCATGTATTCCATTAATTTTTGGAACATATATAAGTCTAGAAAGTACAGTGCTATCCATATACCAAACTATTAGTGTAACAGCAATATATTTTTTAGTAAAACAATTAAAGTTGGATACTAATAATGAATACAATTTTATTGAATTTGGTATCATATTATCTAGTTTGGTAGTGTTTATTATTGGAATCGATAATCTTACAAGTAATGTGTTTATAAAGAAATTGCATGATATTGGAATACCATATTATATTAATACTGAAGATAGAATGATTGCAAATCTAGGCTATGCAAACAGTACAGCAATAATTTTAGCAATTAGTACTTTTATAAGTATAGGATTAAGTCTAAATAAAGAGAAAGCATTACCAAAAATATTTTTTGGGGTAGTAGTATTTTGTTATATAGTAGGTATAGGGCTTACAAAATCAAAAGCGACTATTTTGTGTTTTGCAGTATTTTTCATACTTTACCTTATTTATATGAAAGGAAGAAATAAAAAGCAAGAAGCAATTTTAGATTTAATTGCGACTGGTATAGGAGCTATAGTATATATAGTTTTATTTGAAAAATTAAGGACAATAGAAGATTACAAAATATTATGGCTTCTGATACCAATACAAGGAATTATAAATGGTCTACTTTGGATAGTTATTGCTGAAGTAAATAAGTATTTAGAAAGAGTAAAGATAAAATACATATTAGCAGCTTCAAGTGTATTAATAGTAAGTGGAATAGTACTATTGATTTTAGGATTTAAACAAACAAAACCACTTGTAATATTTATATCAGAAAAAGAAAGTAATGAAGCAATATATTATATATATGATGTAGAGGAAAAGCAAAAATATAGATTAGAATTTGATATTTTTTCAAGAACGCATAAATCAAATAATTATAAAATTCAAATAGAAGAAGAAAACATGTATGACCAAAGAATTGAAGCACATTTAGAAAAGTTTGATAATTTTGAGGATAGAAAAATATTTGAATTTACAACAAATGAAGATACAAAGAGATTAAAAATTAAATTTATAAGAACAAATGCAGAAAAAAATGTGGGATTAAAAGTAAATAGTTTAACTATTAATGGAGAAGAGATAATCCTAAAATATAAATATTTTCCAACTTCATTAGTAAATTTATTAAGACAAATAAATATAAAAAATAAAGGAGCATGGGAAAGAGGAGTTTTTATTTTAGATGGAATAAAAATTGCAAAAGATAATTTTCTATTTGGTGCTGGAGGAAATGCTTGGAACTATTTGCATGGTGAAGTACAGAGCTATTCATATGTTGCACCACAATCTCATTGTTTCTATACACAAGTTATAATTGAAAATGGAATATTTCGGACTTATAAGTATTTTAGGAATTATAATTTGTATAGCAATATATGCAATTAAAGAATTAAAACAAAATAGAAATACTAAATATATAGTTTTGTTATGTGCACTTCGGAGTTTTACTTGTACATTGTGCAGTTGATTTTGATATGTCATTTTTCTATGTGAAACTATTAGCATTTGTGCTAATTGGAATAATATCTTCGTACAAAACTGAAGAAAAATTAGAAGGAAAAAAGATTTTACAAAGAACAAGTGCATTTTTAATAATACTATTTTTCATAGCAAATTCTTATGGGAATATAACTTTAAAAATAGCAGAAAATTTAGTAGATGATAAAAAGAAAATATATAATTTTGAACTTGCAAATAAACTTGCTCCATATAGTTTAGAAGTAAAAAAAGGCGAGCTAGAATACTTAGAACCTATTCAAAAGAATATAAAGAGACAAGCTGAAATTTATAAAGAAATTGTAAAAACTGAAAAAGGATATGATAAAATTTTTGTATATAATAAAATAACAAAATCAGCACTTTTTGAACTTAAAAAAGGAAGAATAGAAGAAGCAGAAGAAACATTAAAACAAGCTATAGAAATTTTAGACCAAAGAGAAAATAGATATCCTGTTCAAATCTCAAACTACAATGAAAGTGTATATTCAATATACAATAATATAGATAAACTTAAGGAATGGAAAGAAAATAGTGTGGTACAGCAGTATATTAAAGAAAGCAGTAAGCATGCAACCAATATAGTGAAAGAATTAGAGAATAATATAACAGATTACAAAGTTACAAGATATTCTAAGGAATTCTATGAAGAAGAAAAAAGAGAAATAAAGCATTATGAAGATGAAATCCAGAAAGTTATAAAGGAGCTATAATTAAAAGTGGTAGAAGATTTAGTTAGTATTATTATTCCAGTATATAACGCTGAGAAGTACATAAAACAAACGATAGAGACAATAAAAGGGCAAGTATATGGAAATTGGGAGGCTGTATTTGTTGATGACTGCTCTACAGATAAAAGTGCAGAAATAATAAAAAAAGATGTATCTAATAAAATAAAACTAATAAAATTAAATAAAAATTCTGGACCAGCTATTGCTAGAAATATTGGAATTGAAGTAAGTGAAGGGAAATATGTGTGTTTTCTTGATGCAGATGATTTATGGAAAAAAGATAAATTGGAAAAACAAATTAACTTTATGAAAAAGAAAAACTGTGCTTTTTCATATACTTCATATTATTATATAGATGATGAAGGAGAAAAGTGCAGTAAAAAGGTAGAAATTCCAGATACATTAAATTATAAAGAAGCTTTAAAAAATACTAGAATATTAACTATTACAGCTATGTTTGATATGGAGAAAATAAAAAAAGATTTATTAAAAATGCCAGATATTGAATTGGAAGATATGGCTACATGGTGGCAAATTTTAAAAAAAGGATATATTGCATATGGATTAAATGAGCCATTAGCATATTACAGAAAAGTAAAAGGTTCAAGGGGATACAACAAGGTAAAATCTGCAAAAAATAGATGGAAACTATATAGAAAAATTGAAGGATTAAATATTATAAAAGCTGCATATTATTATGTATTTTATATAATAAACAGCATAGTAAAAAGAAAAAAGTAGGTGATTTATGAACGTTGAAATTTTACTTTCAATAATGAATCAAACAAACGAAAAACAAATAGAAGAATTTACAAAGCAAATGAAAATAACAGGAAATGTTACAGTAATAAACCAAATAACAGACAATTCAATTAAAGAAACAATAAAAAAAAGTGGAAGAATAAGGATTTTTTCATACAAGGATAAAGGCTTAAGTAAAAGTAGAAATATAGCATTAGATAAACTTGAAAGTGATATAGGAGTTATTTCAGATGATGATGTTACATACGTACAAAATTATGAAGAGATAATAAAAAGAGCATATGAAGAGCATCCAGATGCAGATATAATTGCATTTAATGTAAACAGTGGAAATCCGGAAAGACCTATAAAAAATCAAAAAACACATAAAGTAAATTGTCTAAGCACAATGAGAATACAATCAATGCAAATTACTTTGAAGAAGGGGATAAATGTAGCATTTGAAGAAAACTTTGGAGCAGGTTCAAAATATAGATTTGGAGAAGAAAACATATGGTTATATGATTGCTTAAGAACTGGTAAAAAGATATACTATGTAAATGAAAAAATTGGAGATGCCCTGCAACAAAATAGCACATGGTATTCTAAGAAGGACAAGGATTTCATGAAATGTGAAGGTGCGGTTTTTTATAGGATTAGTAAAACATGGTATAAGTTATTAATTTTACAATATGCAATAAGAAAGAGAAAGGAATATAAAGATAACCTTACAGTAATGCAAGCAATTAAATATTTGTGGCAAGGTGCGAAAGAATATAAAAAACAAGCAATGAAGATTTGAGTTATCTTCATTGCTTGTTTTTTATCTCATAAATTTAACTAATTTATCACCAAGTGGTAATTGTGATAATTCTTTTTTGGTAAAGACATGTAAGTTAAGAATAAGGAATCCATAAACTAAAACTGCAACACCTATAGCAACAAGTAAAGCGATTTTAGCTGAAATAATAGCTTTTAAAATGCAGTAACAAATATAGGATGCAATACTCATTAATATAACAGAGAATATTGGTCTAACTACAACTTTGTAAACATTTAGTTTTAAGTTAGTTAATTTCTTTAGTGCAATATATCCTAGCAAGAATGCTATAAATTGACAGGCAATAGAGCTAATAACAGCACCATATATTCCAATAGATGGAATAGGTATTAAAACAATATTCATTATAGTTTTAACTATAGCACCAATAATTAAAGCAATTACTGGAGTTTTGTAATCTCCCAAGCCCTGCAAAGCACTGTTTATTGTTTGGGTTAATACAGAAAAGATTATAAGTGGCGATATTGCAGATAATATATGTGAACCAGCATTAGCATTTGGAAATACTAAATCTAATATAGGTTTTGCATATAATGCCATACCAAAAGCACATGGAAGAGCTATTAGAACTGTTGCGAGTAATGCCATATGCAAATTTTTTTGAATACCTTTTGCATCTCTTCGTTCATAAGCATAAGAAAGGTAAGGTAAAATAGCAACTGCTATTGCTGTGTTGAGAGATAATGGAATACTGACTAAGGTATCAACTTTACCAGTTAATATACCATATTGAGCTTGAGCTTCTGTTTGTGACATAAATGCTGTTAAACCTCTAATAACTGTTACTGAATCTATGCTTTTATTTATAGATGATATGATAGAAGTTAAAGATATAGGTATTGCAATAACTAAAATTGTTTTGATTGTTTTTAGCAAATTTTCTTCTTTATAATTATTTCTATATTCAAAGTTTTCTTCATATATAACTTTTTTTCTTTTTGCATAAAAAATATAAATGTATATATAACTAAATATTACAGAAAGTGTTGTTGCAATTGTGGCGCCAGCAGCCATAAGTGTTGTATCATTTGCATGACCAAAGGCAATTAGTTCTACAATTATAATAGTGAAAAGTGTTTTGAAAATCTGTTCTAAAGATTGAGAATTTGCAGTTGCCTTCATTGAGTTTCTTCCATTAAAATAACCTCTAATTATTGAAGAAAGTGCTACAATAACAACAGAAGGGGCAAGACATTTTAAGGTTAATTCTGCTTCTGGGATTAAAATTAAATTATTTGCAATATAATGAGCTCCAAAAAATAATAATAAAGTACATATAAATCCTATGATACCAACAGTGTAAAATGAAACTCTAAAAACTCGATAAGCACCTTTATAATCATCTTTTGCAACTTTTTCAGAAACTAGTTTTGCAATTGCACTTGGAATTCCAATAGAAGAAATTAATAAAAGCAATGCATAAATTTGATAACCACTGCCGTAAATTGCATTACCAGCATCTCCGAAACCTTCTTTATTTGTTAAATATATTTTATATACTAAACCGACTAATTTGATAAGTATTTGAGAAATCATTACAACGATAACATTAGTCATAAAACGTTCAGTTTTTATCTTAAGATTTTTCTTTTTTGCCATTACTTTATTCACTCCCTTTTGGCTAATAATTGGAGTAAGTTACTTTAGTAAACTATTATTTACACATTATATAATATGTTATCTTTTTATTCAATACTATTTAAGAATAAAATTTTATATATTTGAATTGAAAAATAACAAGTCTAAAAATGTTGAAAAATGTTGAATTTTATTGTTCGATTTTTGTTGAAAATTTTATAATAGAATGATAAAATATGACGATATCAAGGTAAAGTTCTATTACCTAAAAGTTTTTTTAATTCAAATAAACTTAGATTCTAAGCAAATCCAAAAATAATAAAAAGTAAAAAGATTGCATAATGTGAGGTGTTTGTGCTAAAATAAAGGAGGAAATAATTTGAATAATGATTTATTAAACATTAAAAATATAAGGAAATGTATTGAAGAAAGAAAAATATACTGGACAAAGCATTGTTTAAATCGATTAAATCAAAGAAATATTTTAATATCAGAGATAAAATATGCAATAGAGAATGGAGAAATAATAGAATATTATTATGACGACTATCCATATCCAAGTTGCTTAATACTTGGAACAACTATGAAAAATAAATTAATACATATAGTATGCGGAATTAGTGGAGATAGATTATATATAGTAACAGCATACTATCCAGAAATTAATGAATGGGAAAAAGATATGAAAACAAGGAGGAAATAGAAATGAAATGTTTTAAGTGTGATGGAGAAGTAAAAGAAAAAAACGTGAATTATGTAGTTGATTTAGAGGATAGAATTATTATCATAAAAGGAGTGCCTGCTAAAGTATGCACACAGTGTAATGAACAATATTTTTCAGATGAAGTATCAGAAAATATTGAAAAAATAGTTAATAAATTAAGAGAATTAGAGTTAGAAATTACAATTGTAAATTATAAAGAAAAAGTAGCATAGATAAAATAGTATATCTAAAAAGAAAGGATTGAATAATATATGAAGAAAAAAATGGAACATTTAAACAAAGAAGAATTATTAAACAAAGGAAACAAAACAATATCAGAATTTAAGTCATTTATAGCTAAAGGAAATGTAATTGATTTAGCTGTCGGTGTTATAATAGGATCTGCATTTGGTAAAATTGTTTCATCAATAGTAGATGATATAATAATGCCTGTTATAGGAGCAATAATAGGAGGAATAGATTTTTCTAGTTTATCAGTAAAAATAGGAGAGGCAACAATAACATATGGAACATTTATACAAAATGTAATAGACTTTCTAATTATTGCAATCTGCATATTCATATTTGTAAAAGTTATAGATAAAATAACAAAGAAGAAGGAAGAAGAAGCCATAGTAGAAGAACCAAAAAAAGATGAACAAGTAGTATTACTAGAGGAGATAAGAGATTTATTAAAAGAAAAACAAGAAGTATAAATAAAAGTATCGCATACCTTGATTGGATGCGATACTTTTTTGAACCATTTTTAATGAATTGTTCATTTGTAGAAATCCGCTCCATCTTGCTGGATGTTCGATTTTTAAATTTTTAATACAGTTGTTTAAAATTTTAAAAATGAACATCCATGTGGAGCTACATAGTATAAACAAATTAAAAAAATTTTCAAAATATATTGACAAAAAAATATGAAATGCATATAATGAATATATGAACATACAAACATATGTAAAACGAAGGAGGAACTATGAAATACATATTAAAAGGCTTAGATTGTCCTAATTGTGCAGCAAAAATAGAAAAAAAAGTAAATAATTTAAAAGCGGTAAAGCATGCAACATTAGCTTTCGCAACACAAACATTAGAATTGGAATTAAATAATAGTATAGATGAAGAAAAAACTTTGAATGAAATAAAAACTTTGATAAAGGAACTAGAGCCAGAAGTTGAAGTATTAGAAAAAAATGAAGTAAAACAAGAAGATGAAGAAGAAAACTCAAAATTTGAATTAGCCAAAATCATAATAAGTTCTATATTATTTGCAATAGGAATAGTTTTTGAATTTGGAAAAACTGCAGAATTAGCAATATTTCTAATATCATATGTGATAATAGGTTATGAAATTGTTTTTAAAGCTGTAAAGAACATATTTAAAGGAGAAGTTTTTGATGAGAACTTTTTAATGACAATTGCAACAATAGGTGCATTTGGAATAGGAGAGTTTCACGAAGCTGTTGCAGTAATGTTATTTTATAGTGTAGGAGAATTTTTACAAGATAAAGCTGTAGAAAAGTCAAGAAAATCAATAACTAAGCTTATGGATATTAGACCAGATTATGCTAATTTAAAAACAGGAGACGATATTAATAAGGTATCTCCAAATGAAGTCAAAATAGGAGATGTAATAATAATAAAACCAGGAGAAAGAGTGCCACTTGATGGAATTATACTAGAAGGAGAATCTTTAGTTGATACATCAGCATTAACAGGAGAATCTGTGCCTAGAAAAATGGAGAAAGATAATGAAATCTTAAGTGGAATGATTAATAAAACAGGTTTATTAACTGTAAAAGTAACAAAGACATTTGAAAATTCTACAGTTTCTAAAATACTAGACTTAGTCCAAAATGCAAGTAATAAAAAGGCACATACAGAAAATTTTATAACAAAATTTGCAAGAATATATACACCAATAGTAGTGTTGCTAGCAATCCTAATTGTAGCAATACCAACACTATTTGTGCAAGAAGCAGTATTTTCAGAATGGTTATATAAGGCATTAGTATTTTTAGTAATATCTTGTCCCTGTGCATTAGTAATTTCAATTCCATTAAGTTTCTTTAGTGGAATAGGAGGAGCTTCTAAAAAAGGAATTTTAGTTAAGGGAGCTAACTATTTAGAACTGCTAAATAAAATAGATACAGTAGTTTTCGATAAAACAGGAACATTAACAAAAGGAGTATTTAATGTTACAGAAATTGTTCCATTAGGAAAGATAACTAAAGAAGAACTTTTAGAATATTGTGCTTATGCAGAATTTTATTCAAATCACCCAATAGGAACATCAATAATAAAAGCATATGAAAAAGATATTGAGAAAAGAAGAATATCTGGTTATACAGAGATTTCAGGAAATGGAATTAAAGCAAATATAGATGGGAAAAATGTACTAGTTGGAAATACGAAATTAATGAAGAATGAAAAGATACAATGTGAAGGAGAAAATATAATAGGTACAGTAGTTCATATTGCAATAGATAGAAAATACGAAGGTTATATTGTAATTTCTGATGTAATAAAAGAAGATTCAAAAGATGCAATTAAAGATTTGAAGAAATTAGGAATAAAAAGCACAGTAATGTTAACAGGAGATACAAAACAAATTGCAAAACATATAGGAAAAGAAATAGGAATAGATAAAGTTGTATCAGAATTATTGCCAGTAGATAAAGTAGAAGAGTTAGAAAAATGTATGAAAGATGGAAAAGTGATTTTTGTTGGAGATGGAATAAATGATAGTCCAGTGCTTGCAAGAGCAGATGTAGGAATTGCAATGGGAGGGATTGGATCAGATTCAGCCATAGAAGCAGCAGATGCTGTTATTATGACAGATGAACCATCAAAAATTGTAACAGCAATAAAAATTGCTAGAAAAACTAAAAAAATAGTAATAGAAAATATTATATTGGCTATGGTAGTAAAATTAGCAGCTATGACACTTGGAGCGTTTGGTATTGCAACAATTTGGGAGGCAGTAATTGCAGATGTTGGAGTAACGCTTGTAGCAGTAGTAAATTCAATTAGAGCACTACACACAAAAAGAATTTAACAATTGAAATATAAATAAATGTGTGATATTATATTTGTGTTAAATTTAAGAATAAAAGGTGTGATGCGTTATGGAAGACGATTTTATAGATAGATGTGAAGAAACTGTTGTACATCCAGATATAGTTGCAGAATTAAAAGAAAAAATGTTAAAAGAGGATGAGGCATATAATTTATCAGAATTCTTTAAAATATTTGGAGATAATACAAGAATTAGAATTATACAATTAATTGCATTAAGAGAATTATGTGTTTGCGATATAGCAACAATACTTGGAATTACGCAATCTGCGACATCACATCAATTAAAAATATTAAGACAATTTGGAGTAGCAAAACCAAGAAAAGAAGGAAAAATGATGTACTATTCAATAAGTGATGAACATGTACATGATATTTTCTTTAATGGATTATCACACATAAATGAATAATTATGAAAAGATTGGCTGTTACAATTCACAGCTAATCTTTTTTTATTATGATATATAGCTCCACATGGATATTCATTTTTAAAATTTTAAACAACTGTATTAAAAATTTAAAAATCGAATATCCAGCAAGATGGAGCGGATTATATCGATTGGTTTTGAAAAAAACTAATCTTTTTTGTAACCTTTTCTGAAAAAATGGTATTATATAGACAAAGGTACTTTTAAATAAGGAGTTTAGATCTAAATTGAATAATAATGAAACTATAGCAGATTTTGAAGATAGAAACATTTTAAATATCGAAAAAGTGATTGAAAAGTACAATAATTATATTTACACTGTTATAGAACATTCTATATCTACCCCCGAAGATATAGAGGAGATACTTTCAGATGTATTTATAGTTCTTTGGAAAAACTATAATAAACTAGATAAAGATATAAATATAAAAGCATACTTAGTGGGAATTGCTAAAAATTTGATAAAAAAGAAATATAGAAATTACAATACAACTTGTGAAATAGAAAGTATTGAAGATTTCGAAAATAAAATTAATTCACACATCGATATACAAGAATTAATAGAAGAAAATGAAAAAAGTAAAATAATAGAAAGTTTTATAGAAAAATTAAAAGATGAAGATAAAAATATATTTATAATGTTTTACTATCAATCTAAAAAAATCAAAGAAATATCAAAAATTTTAAAAATATCAGAAACAAAGGTAAAAGTAACGTTACACAGACTTAGAAAACAAGCAAAGAAAAAAATTAAAGAAGGAGGGTATAGCTATGGAAAATAATGAATTAAATAATAGAATACTAAGGAATGTTAGAAGTAAAATAGTTGTATCCAATTTAGAAAGTGAGGAAAATATGAAAATAAATGCAAAGAAACAAATATTATCAATATGTGCAGTTGCATTAGTTATGGTATCAGGTGGTTTCTTTACTGTAAATGCGGCTACAAATGGACAATTAGCTAAGGATATTAAAGAATTTGTTACAGTAACTTTGGTTAAAGAAGATGGAAGTAATCAAAAGCTAGAAGGAAAAACTACAGTAGATGAAAATGGTAACACATGGTTAGAATATGAAGAAGAAGGAAAAGGCTGGGAGTTTAGGATGAATGTAGATAAGCTAGAGTTGGAAAAAAATTATTTAGGAATAGATGCAACGCTTACAGAAAAGAACAGAACAGATGAAATAGAAGAAGTAATTCTTGAAATAAAAGGAAAAGAAAATAATCAGTAAGAGTATGAGATAAGAACCTGACCCACCTCACAGGCAAAGCCTGTGGGTGAGGTCCCCCAGAACCTTGTTGTTTGCACAATAAAAGTGATTGACAATATGCTACATATTTTGTATATGTCAATCACTTTTTTCTTTATCCTAAAGCAACATCTAAAACCATCATTAAAACAAATCCAAAAATCAAACCTAAAGTTGCTAAATTCTTATTTTCTGTTATTGATTCTGGAAGAAGCTCTCTAGCTGCAACAGCAATCATTGCGCCAGCAGCAAATGAAAGCAAAAATGGTAAAATACTTCTTATAGTTAAAACTAATATTACTCCTATAACTGCAGAAATAGGTTCAACTAAAGCTGATGCCTGCCCAAACATAAAACTTTTAAATCTTGAAAAACCCTCATTTCTAAGAGGAAGAGAAACAGCGGCACCTTCTGGAAAGTTTTGAATACCTATACCAACAGCCAACATAATGGCACCTATTAAAGTCATTCCAGGAACACCACTTGCTATACCTCCAAAAGCGACACCAATTGCCATACCTTCAGGTATATTATGAATTGTGATTGCTGAAATTAATAATATACTTCTTCTTAATGAATCTGCATTTCGTAGATTTTTTCTATTTTTTAATACATTATCTAAAAATCTATCAGATAATAGTACAAACAAACCACCAATAATAAATCCAGTAGCAGGTAATAACCATACTATGTATCCAAGTTCTGCAGATAAATCAATAGCGGGGGAAAGCAGAGACCAAAATGAAGCTGCAATCATTACGCCTGCGCTAAAGCCTAAAATCGTATTTAACACTTTCTTATTTACTTCTTTAAAAAAGCAGACAACAAGAGAACCAAGAGCAGTTATTGCCCAAGTAAAAAGTGTTGCAATAAAAGCTTGAATAACAGGATTTATTGTTTCAAACCAACTCAAAATCTATCACCTCACTAATAACATAATATGAGATAGTTTGACATAGTGATACAAGATATTGATAAATATATGTTAATGTGATATTATGTACAACAAAAAAATGGAGAAAAAAAGTGAATATATTAAAACCACAAAGATTAATAGAAGAAGATTTAACTAATATTGTAGATTTATTAGAAATAATAAAAGAAGATGACAATTTAGAAAATATAAAAATAGAAAATTATAAACAAGAAAATATTGAATTAAATGATATAAGAATAGAAAAAGCAATTATAAGTAATACTGCAATTATGGAGAGTAATTTGGATAAAAATACTTTTATAGATGTTCAATTTAAAAATTGTAATTTTTCAAATACTTCATTTGAAAATTGTGGTTTTATTAGATGTGAGTTTATAAATTGTAAAATGACAGGAGGAAAATTTATTGATAGTAGATTATATAATGTCATTTTTAGCGAAACAAATATGAACTATTCTAATTTATCAATGGCGAGTATAGAGAATGTAATATTTGATAATTCAGGACTTAGAAATAGCAATTTCCAAGAAAATAAATTAAAAAACATAGTATTAAAAAAATCGGATTTAACACGGAGCAAGCTTTTTTAAGACAAGTCTGAAAGGTATAGATTTATCAGATAGCATAATTGAAGGAATTGTAGTATCACTAGAAGAAATAAAGGGAGCAATAATAAATCAGTTCCAGGCACTAGATTTATTATATTTAATTGGAGTAAAAGTAAGGGACTAAAGGTATATAACCTGCTCAATCTTGCTGTAAATTGAGTAAAAATTTGTAATAATGCAACCTAAAATTGACAAAAAACAACCCAAAGTTGGTAGTATGCAACCAGTAGAATTGATAAAATTCTCTGCAAGGAGGGAGAAAATTATGAAGTTATCAGATAATTTGAAAAGAATTAGAAAGGAAAATAATTTATCACAAGAGCAACTTGCAGAAAAATTAGGAGTATCAAGACAAGCTGTTTCAAAATGGGAGTCAGAGCAAAGCTATCCCGAAATGGATAAAGTCTTATTAATATGTAAGTTATTTAATTACAATATTGATGAACTTATGAATGAAAATGTAAAAGAGGTAGATGAAAATAAAGAATCTAAAAATAATTTTAATAAATACATAGATGACTTCTTTGCGTTTATAACAAAAACGGTTGATATGTTAAGTAGTATGAGTATGAAACAAAGGTTAAAATGCTTAGCAGAACAATTTATTGTAGGAATATTTTTAGCATCAGTATTTTTAATAATAGGATCAATAGCATATCAGGCTTTATCATTGGAACAAATAATGGTAGGAGGATTAGGCAGAACAATTATATATATAGTTAAGACTGTTTGCTCGCTTTATTATATATTTGCATTAATTGTGGGAATTGCAGTTTTATTACATGTTTTCAAAATTAGATATCTAGACTATTATGAAATAGTAAAAGAAGATAATAGTGAATTAAACACGACTAGTGAAAACGATGAACAAATATCAAATGAAACTATAGCAGAAGATAATAAAAAGATATTTATTGAAAAGAAGAAAGAAAAAGTTATAATTAGAGATCCAAAACATTCTGAATCTAAATTCCTAAATGGAATTATGAAAGCAATTTTATGGTGTATAAAATTTATAATTGTATTTGTTGCGATTGGATTTGTTTTTACATTTATTTCACTAATAGCATTATTTGTTTTAAGCTTTTTGTTTGTGAAAACAGGTTTAACTTTTGTAGGGGCAATCATGGTAATTGCAGCAGGAATATTAATAAACTTTGTGATTTTGGAGATACTTTATAATTTTATTATAAGTAAGAAATCAAAGAAAGGTAGAATAGCAATAATTCTCATTATATCATTAATACTTGCTGGAATTGGTATAGGAATATTTTGTATAGGAATTACTGAATTTAATTATGTTAAGAATCAAGAAATTACAGAAGAAACTGTTTTTGAGATTCAAATGACTGATAATTTATCAATAAATTATTGGAATAACATAAATTATATAGAAACTGAAGCAGATAGCATAAAAATTGTGGTAAAGCATTCTAAATATTTAGAAGCATATACGAGCAATGATGATGAAATTGTAAATATTGGATACAGACAAAAGAATGATAATATTATGCAAGAAATAAGAGATTCTATAGACGATATAAATAATAAAAAAATAAGAAATTATTATCCAGTAGTATATGTATATACATCAAAGGAGAATATTGAGAAACTAATAAGAAATGAAATGGAAAAAACTAATATATAATTGTGTTAAATTGCAGTTTGTGTTATTAAAAATTTAATAACACAAACTGCAATTTTTCTAAAATCTTGAGCTTTAGTTCTTAAAGCAATTTGCAAACTGTGATATTATAAAAACAAAAGCATAAAATATTTGAAAGAGAGGAGACAAAATGAAAAATAAAAAAAAGCTTGTTTTAGTTATAAGCATTGTAGTGATTATATTGATAATTGCAATAGCAATAATGAAAATAAGAGAGATAACAGCAAATGAAAAACAAGAAGAAATTTTATATACAAGAAGTTTAGAAAGTGAATATGAAATAGAAGGAAAATATGATGTTGGATATATGGAACATGAAAGTAACAATTCAAAAACTGGAAAATATTCAATATGGTATCCATTGAAAATGGAAAATAAAAAATATCCAGTAATAGTGATTGCAAATGGAACAGGAGCAACAGCAGAAACGCATAAAGATGTATTTAAACATTTATCTAGTTGGGGATTTATTGTAATAGGAAATGAAGATAAGAATTCATGGACAGGAGAATCAACTTCTTTAAGTTTAGACTATATTTTATATTTAAATAATAATAATGACAGTATTTTATATGATAAAATAGATACAAATAAAATAGGTGTTAGCGGACATTCTCAAGGAGGAGTTGGAGCAATAAATGCAGTATGTAATTATGAAAATAGTAATTATTTGAAATCAATTTACACAGCGAGCTGTGCTTGTAGAGAAATATCAAGTATGCTAGGGTGGGAATACGACACCAGTGAAATAAATATTCCATATTTTATGATTGCAGGAACAGGAGACATAGATTCAGGACTAATAGCACCATTAGACTCACTGGAAAATACATATAATAATATAAAGAGTAAAACTTTAACAGTAATGGGAAGAAAAAAGAATATAGATCATAGAGAGGTTTTAAAAGAAGCTAAGGGTTACATGGTAGCATGGTTTTTAACTACATTAAATGGAGACCATGAAGCAAGAAAAGTTTTTTACGGAAATGATGCGGAGATAACAATAAACACAGAATATTGGCAAGATGTACGAATAAGAAATAATTAGATTGAATAGCAAACCGTAGGGGAGATTTACTATTACCCGTTCTTCGAATAATCTGTTCTCATTCAAACACCAATTTGTAGGCAAGAGTATTGAAATAAGAGGTAATTTATGATATAAATTAAATAAATACTAAAAAAGGGGGAAAAGAAATGTTAAAAGCAATTTTTGCATATGTAAAAGCACATGTAGTAGTAACAGCAATAACAACAACTGTAGTAGTAGGAACTGCAGTGGCAACTCCAATAGTTGTGAAACAGATAGAAAATCATAAAGAAGAGAAGAATAATACAGCTAGAGTAGATCAAATTGTGAACGATAATTTAGATTTGTTAATAAAAGAAAATGAAGAAATAATAAATGACACGCAATCTGAAAAAACAATAGAAGAAAACAATCAAATAGTAGATAATAAACAACAAGCATCAAAAGAACAAAGTAATAAAAATGAGCCTCTTACATTTAGAATAGAAAAAGTAAAAACAGTAAATAAAGGGGGAAGCGCGGCAATTACAATGGAAGGAGAACCAGCAACAACAATGGATAGCACAGGGACATCATATAGAATAGTTCCAAGTTATGAGAAAGATCCTTCAGAATGGACAGATGCTGATAAAGAAGCATATTCGAAAGCTGTAGAAGAAATAGCTAATATGGCGAAAACGGATTATGATGAAGCTGTAAAAAGAGAAGAACAGACAATTAGAGAAATTGAAGAAAAGTTACAACAGGAATTAAGTCAATATAATACCAATTAAAGATGTGAAAGATAGTTATAAAAATAGCTATCTTTTTTCTATTCAATAACAAAGCTTGAATAATACTTTTTATATATTTTAGAAAAAAATAACAACTATTTGAAAAAGTATGATATAATAAAAATCGATTGAATTGTAAGGAGCAAAAAAATGAAATTAAAAGACGTAATAAATAAAAAGAACATTATAATTATACTACTGATAATAATAATGTGTGGAGTAATGTTCTTTTATCAAACTAAAAAAGAGGGACTCCATGAAGATGAAGGATTTACATTAACATCAGCGGTAAATCCAATTAATGGATTATTGTATGCGTATGAGGGAACTGATGAGAAAACAATGGATCCCCCAGTATGGAAGAGTAGAGAATATGTAAAAGACTATGTATCATTAGCAAAGGATAACTATTCGAATTTAACATCAGTATATTTGAATCAAGCAAAGGACAACCATCCGCCTATATTTTATATTCTAGTACATTTTTCAACAATGTTGTTTGGTGGAAAGTTTTCAATGTATTCAGTATTCGTGGTAAATATAATTGCATTTATTTTCAGCTGTTTTGTAATAAAAAAAATATTAAAAGAAATCAATAAGGAAAATATAACAAGTGCAGTTTTAATATTATATGGGCTATGTATGGGAACAATTTCAATGGTTATATATCAGAGAATGTATATGTTATTAACACTATTTGTATTGCTATATTTTTACTACAACATAAAAATATATAAGAATAATTTTGAAATGACAAGAATTGACATAATGAAATTAGGACTTATAACAGTAGGAGGATTCTTAACACAATATTTTTTTGCTACATATGCACTTGGAATATTCTTAGTAATGGCAATAAAAATGTACAAAGACAAGAAAAAAGACTTAATGAAGAGATACATTGTTGTACATATTGTATATGCAATATTAGGAATTATGATATTCCCATCTTGTTTGTATCATTTGCTATTTTCAGGAAAAGGTGTAATAAATTTTGGGAAAATTAGTTATTTTGAAAACTTTTTTGGATATATAAATCAACTAGATTATATTTTTTCAATTAAAACAGGAATTTTGGTGTTGTATGTAGTACTAGTATTAGTTTGTCTACAAATAACAAAACTACATGAAAGAAAAAGCGAGAGATTTGCTGTGATGATAGCTAGTGTACCAACATTAATATTTTTTATCATAACTGCAAAAGTAACACCTTTCCCAGAACTAAGATACATAATGCCAGTGATACCAATAATGGCACTTAATCTTTATATAATGTTAGATACATTAATAGATGTAAAATACAAGGAAGTTTTCTTTATTGGATTATCAATAGTATTAGTATTATTTGGAATGATAGTTTCAAAGCCTAAATTTTTATATGAAGATTATAAAGAAATAATGAGAATTGCAGAAGAAAACAAAGATAAATCATTTGTATATGTATATGACAACTTTTTTAATCATATGCAAAGCATACCAGAGATGATAACATACAAACGAACATTAATCGTAAATGAAGCCAGAAACGATGAAGTGTCTTATATAATTAGTGATGAAAGTTTAAATAACGAAAATTCATATATATTATCTATAAAAAGTTATTTAAATAATAGTGAGATAATAGAGAGAATAAGAAATGAAACAGATTTTAAAAATATAACAACATTATATTTAAGTGATACTGAAAGTACAGAATTAAAAGTAGATAATAATTTATATTTAGTTTCAAAATAAGAAATTTAAGAAATATTTAATAATTTTAATGTAAACTAGTTCTAAAAATAAGGAGGAAAAAATGAAAAAGAAAAAAGGAATTTTAGTAATTTTTGTAATAATGATACTAATATTGAATATAAACTGTAGCTATGCAGCACCAGTCGCAACAGGACAAGTGAATACTGATGATAATACAATACATATTACATTATCAGATGAGAAGATCTTGGTAAATGATGAGCCAATTTCTACAGTAGAAACAGAAAATTTATATTTAAGCAATAGCATGTCAAATGGTGGAAGTAGTGTAAATGCTACAACAGCGAACATTGCAATTACAAACATAATAAATATAAAAGAAAGCGGTACATATGAATTTACAGGAAGTTTATCTGATGGACAAATTGCAATAGATTCAAATAAAATAGTAGGAAATGTAAATATTGTATTAAATAACGTCAATATATCATGCCAAAAAGCCCCTGCAATTTTTATCTATAATGCAAAAAATGATCCAGCTTCATATGAAGTAAATATACAGTTAGCAGATGGAAGTACAAATACAATTTCAGGAGGAAAGATAAAGCAAAGTGTAGAAGGGTGGGAAGACCAATCAACCCTTTTATATTATGTAGAAAAAGGGTATGATGACGACGGAACTTATTATGAAAGATATAAATATGATGCAGCAATAAGTTCAGATGTATCACTAAAATTTAATGGAACAGGACTATTAACAGTAAATGCATTTGAAAAAGAAGGGATTGAAAGCAAAAGACATATTACAATAAATAGTGGAAATTATATTATAAATTCATTAGATGATGCAATAAATGCATGTACAAATGGAGAAAGTGTAATTACAATAAATGGAGGTACAGTACTTGCAAATGTATCAAGTAATGCAGAAGAAGGAGACGGAATAGATTCTAATGGTTCAATATATATAAATGGCGGAAAAGTATTTGCATTTGCAAGTGAAAAAAGTCAAGACAGTGGATTAGACTCAGAAACAGGAATATATATAAATGGAGGATATGTAGTAGGAACTGGAAACATGGCAGATGAAGTAAGTGACTATTCAGAACAAGGATTTTTGCAGATGAGATTTACAAATCAAATAACCAAAGATGCTTTAGTTACAATTTTAGATGAAAGTAAAAATCCAATAATTGCATTTAAAACAGATAGAGCATATTCTATACTTACAGTAAGTAGCCCAAAAATTCAAGATGGAGAGCATTATGCTTATGAAGGTGGAACAATAGATGGAACTAATGAAAATGGTTTATATACAGATATAACTTCATATACAGAAGGAACTATAAAAGAATATAGTGATGTTGCAAATATGATGAAATCTGGAGACTTTAGACCAATAGAAGCAAGTACAGAAAAAAACAATGAAAGTGATTTACATTTTTACATAATGCTGTCACTATGTACAGTATTAATCATATTACTAATATTAACGATACTATTAGTAAAATCAAAAAAAATTAATATAAAGGGAAACTTAGTAATACTAATAATAGGAATAATATTAGGAGCAATAATAACACTTGAAGTAGGATATCAATTTTATATAAAAAAAGATAATAATAACGTAAATGAGCAAAATCAATTCGAAAGAGGAGAAAGACCAGAAATGCCAAGTCAAGGACAAAATGGCGAAAATCCACCAACAAAACCAAATGAACAAGAAAATGGCAATGGAAAAATTTCACCAACAAAACCTCAATAAATTAAAATTATATAAACAATATTAAAGGCTGGTATTGACCAACCTTTAATATTTGTGTTATAATGCAAATATGAAAATGGGGGAAATATGAATAAAAAAATATTAAAAATAATTGGAATTATATTAGTATGTGGAATTTTACTAACAATTATGACAGGCTGCGGAAAAAAGAATGAAACAAAGGAAAATACAAATATAAGAGCAGAAAAAGAAAAGATAATAAAAGATTTTGTACAATACATAAATAATAAAGAAACGACTAAAGTGGTAGATTTAATTGATATAGATGAATATAACAAAACTACTAAAATGGAAATAGATAAACAACAACTAGAGATAATTTTGGAAGGAATAAATGTAGATTCATATGAGGTAAGTAATATTAGAAAGGCGACAGAAGAAGATATTAGAAATGTGGCAATAAATTATGAAGGATATGACAATTTTATAAAAACCTATGAAGACTATGAAAAATATGCAGTAAATTATAAACTTAGCATAGATGGAAGTATTGCAGAATCAACAGATATCTTTTTTATAAAAGAAGAGAATGAAACAGCTACACTTCTTACTAGCAAAGTTTGGCAAGGAATTATAGCTTATAATTATATGATGAATAGTAGAGTATTAGAAGAGCAAATATAAAAAATATAGAGATTAGGATACTAATCTCTATATTTTTTTAAAATTATTGTAACTTTTTTTGAAAAAATGTTACTATGTATATGAAAGATATCTTAAACTAAAAATTACATGCTTATAAATCCGCTCCATCTTGCAGGATGATTTTGTTTTTCAGGCTCGACTAAAGCACGCCTCGAAAAACAAAACATTCACGTGGAGCTACAGAGTACAACATAATAGAGTAAATAGTATAATAAGGAGATTTAGATCTAAATTGGAGAACAAAGAAAGAATAAAGGATTATATTGATAGTAGTAATATCAATATAGAAAAGCTTATAAATGAATATTATGGTTATGTGTATACAATAGTAAAAAAACTAAAAAGTATTAGTATATCTAATGAAGATATGGAAGAAATAATTTCAGATACATTTTTTGCAATATGGAAAAATAGTAGAAAATTGGAAAAAGACGTTTATATTAAACCATATTTAGCGGGTACAGCTAAGAACATTATTAGAAATAAATATAGGACTACTAATATAGATTTTTCTATAGCGGACTATGAAGAAAAGATAATAGACCTAACTAGTTTGCAAAAAATAACTGAAGAAAATGAACAAAATGAAATCATTAGAAACACATTAAAGAAAATGAAGAAAGAAGAATATGAAATATTTATGATGTTTTACTATGAAGCTCTAAAGATAAAAGAAATAGCTAAAAAATTATCAGTTTCAGAGAGCAAAGTAAAAGTAATATTGCATAGAGTAAGAAAACAAATAAAAAGAAATCTGGAGAATGGAGGTTATGGTTATGGAAAATAAAGAATTAAAAGATAAAATACAAAAGACTGTAAGAGAAAATATAGCTATATCCGCCATAAAGGAGGAGATAAATATGAAAAAGATTAAAAATAAAAAGATATTTTATACAGTATTATCAACAGCTGCAATGTTTATGTTTTGTATGGTGGTAATTGTTGGAAACAAAATAAATGTAGGCAAAAGAGAAAAATTAGATATTGTAGCTAAACAAGATAATAAACAAAATGTAGAAAACTTACGACAAGAAAATTTAAAAACAGAATTAAATATAAACCAAATAGATGAAGATGGTATTGGACTTACAAGAATTGATGCAGATATACAAACAATAAAATTAGTAGAATTACCCAAAGAATTTGATTTTATAAAAAGTATAAAACTACCAGAAGGTTATAAATTGGAAGATAGCTATAATATATATGTTAGAAGTAATAGAGAAATAGCTAAATATGATAAGTTACATGATTATGTATTTGAATATACTAAAAATAGTGAAGATGAGATAGGAAATAGGATAAGAGTAGCTTTTTCAAAAATAGGAGAACCTTTAAGAGATTATGGAATAGCAGAAAATGATAAAAAATCTACAATAGCTGGAGTAGAAATGTCAATATATCATTCACAAGAATTTAAAATGTATATGGCAGGATTCAAATGTAATGATTTATACTTTGATATTGAAACTGTAGATATAGCAGAAAACGAACTAGTAGAACTATTAGAATCAATAGTAGGAGAAGTAAAGCAAGTAACAGTACCAGTTAAAGATGAAGATGTAAGGAATATAGAAAACCCAAAAGAAATCTCAAATAGTAAAGACTATTACGCAGGAAAATATGTAGATAATACAGGAAGAAATGTAGTGTTACTTTGTGAAGATACAGCAGAAAATAGAGCAGAGATTTGCAAAGAATTAGGAATAACAGAAAGTAATACAATATTCAAACAAGTAAAATATTCATATGAATATCTAACTGAATTACAAGAAAAAATAAGCAAAAAAATGCAAAGCAAAGAATTAACATTTATAACAACATCTAGTTTAATGGAAGACAAAAACAACATAAAAGTTACAGTAACAACAAAAGATGAAAAAGAATTGAAAAAATTAAAAGAGCTAGATAGGATAGGTGGAGCAATAGAAATTGAATATAGCGAAAATTCTGTATCACACGAAGACTTACTTGTAGAAAAATCAAATTAGAGATAAAAAGTTAAGAGGCAAATCTTAGTTTAGATTTGCCTCTTTTGTAAGTTGTATATATTCAGATATTTACAAAATATCATGCAGGGTATATAATACTGATAGCAAATAGAGGGAGGAGAAAATGAAAGAATTTATTTTTGAAAGAGACATAAACTATTATGAAACAGATAAAATGGGAGTAGTACATCATTCAAATTATATAAAATTTTTAGAAGAAGCCAGATGTTATTGGATGCAAAGTTTTGGTATGCCATTTAATATTTTAGAAGAAAATGGAATTACCATACCAGTATTAGCAGTAAGTTGCGAATATAAATATCATGTGACATTTGGGGACACACTAGTAATAAAACCATATATGAAAGAATATACAGGAGTAAGACTGACAGTTGGATATGATGTAACTGATAAGAAAACAGGAAAAACAGTCATCATTGCAGAAACAAAACACTGTTTTACAGATAAAAATTTAAAACCTATTAATTTAAAAAAGCACAATAAAGAATTTAATGATAAATTCGAAAATTTATTAAAAAAATAGAAAGAGGGTAAAGAGTATGGAAGAAATGAAATTAAATGTTAATGGAATGGTTTGTGGAGGATGTGAAAAAAGAGTAGTAAATGCAGTAAGTACAATAGAAGGAGTTAAAGAAGTAATTGCAAATTATAAGGAAGGAACAGTTGTAGTTAAAGCAGATACAAAAATTCCAGAAGATGTAATAAAAGAGAAAATAGAAGATTTAGGATTTGAAATAGAGGAATAATATGAAAAAGATTATTTTATCAATAGAAGGAATGACTTGTAGTGCTTGTTCAAATGGATTAGAAAAATATTTGAATAAACAAAATGGTGTTATAAATGCATCAGTTAACCTTGTAATGGCAAATGCAAGTATAGATTATGATGAAAATATATTAAACCAAGAGAAACTAGAAAAATATGTTAAACAAGCAGGATTTAAGAGTCTAGGTGTATTTAAAGAATTCAAAATACAAAAACAAAGTAAAACAGAAAAAATAAAATTTATAATATTTACAGTACTTGCAATAATTTTAATGTACATTTCAATGGGACATATGATAAACTTACCAGTACCAGAGATTTTTAATCCGCATCATAATCCAATAGTATATACAGTTACTTTATTAGTATTAACAATACTATTCTTAATATATGGATTTGATATCTTAAAAAATGGATATAAAAATTTAATTCATAGAATACCAAATATGGATACATTAGTTACAATAGGAGTAATTAGTAGTTTCCTATATAGTTTATATGGAATGTATAGAATATTAAATGGTAATCATGATTACACAATGGATTTATATTTTGAATCTTCGGCTATTGTAATTTATTTTATAAAATTAGGAAGATATTTAGATGGAATTAGTAAAGATAAAACAAAAGAAGCTATACAAAAACTAGTTGAAATAACTCCAAATGAAGCAACTATTGAAATAGATGGAATTGAAAAGAAAGTTACGTTAGATGAAATAAAAAAAGGAAATATAGTTATAGTAAAACCAGGAGAAAAAGTTGCGGTTGATGGAGAGATAATAGAAGGAAAAGCACATTTTGATGAATCATTTATAACAGGCGAAAGCAAACCTGCAACTAGAACAATAGGAGAAAAAGTGATTGCAGGAAGCCTAAATTATGATGGATTTATAAAATATAAAGCAGAGAGAATAGGTAGAGAATCAACTGTATCAGAGATAGTAAGATTGGTCATAGAAGCAAGTAATACAAAAGCTCCAATAGCAAAAATAGCAGATAAAATATCAGGATATTTTGTCCCTATAGTTATTCTTATTTCAATTATAACATTTATAGTATATTTACTATTAGGTTTTGGAGTTGGAAATGCAATAGTTACTTTTGTTACAATACTTGTGGTAGCATGCCCTTGCAGTTTAGGTTTAGCAACACCGCTTGCAATAGTAGTTTCAGAAGGATTATGTGCAAGTAATGGCATATTAGTAAAGAAAAGTGAAATACTTGAAAATGCACAAAAAGTAAATACTATTGTTTTTGACAAAACAGGAACACTAACCTATGGCAAATTAAAAATTTCAGAAATAAAAAATTATAGTAATATGGAAGAACAGAAATTGTTACAACTGGTAGGAAGTCTTGAAAGCAAAGGAACACATCCAATAGGAAAAGCTTTTGAAAGCTATATAGAAGAAAAAGGCTTAAAAAAATTAGAAGTAAAAGAATTTGAAAATATAGCAGGATTAGGAATTATTGGAGAAGTAAAAGGACAAAAACTAATAGTTGGAAATTCAAAAATCTTAGAAAAATATAATATTAAAAATCAATATATGAATGAAGAAAAATTACTTACAGAAAAAGGAAATAGTATAGTATATGTGGCAAATTTAAGTGAGATACTGGCACTAATAGGAGTAAATGATATAGTAAGAGAAAATGCAGTAGAAGTAATAAAACTTTTAAATGAGAAACAAATAGAAACTATTATGCTAACAGGAGACAATAAAGAAACCGCTGAGAAAATTGCAAACGAAATAGGAATAACCCAAATTATTTCAAATGTTATGCCAAGTGAAAAAACAAAAGTAGTAAAAGACTTAAAAGAGCAAGGCAAATATGTAATGATGTGTGGAGATGGGATAAATGATAGCCCAGCTCTAGCGACAGCAAACATTGGCGTAAGTGTAAATAGTGGAACAGATATAGCAATGGACTCATCGGATGTAATATTAACAAAAAATAATTTAGGAAGCATTTTGAATTTAATAAATATTAGTAGAAAGACTGTAAAAAATATAAAACAAAATTTATTTTGGGCATTTTTCTATAATTCATTAATGATACCAGTTGCAATAGGATTATTAAAACCAATTGGAATAACTATAAATCCAATGCTTGCAAGTTTAGCAATGGTGTTTAGCAGTATAACAGTAATATTAAATGCACTAAGATTAAAACGTGTAAAAAATGTAGTATGAGCCGTTTTTTTGTTTGTAGAAAAGAGGGAAAAATGAATATAGTAGAAATTGTAATAATAGGAATGGGACTAGCAATGGATGCTTTTGCAGTATCTGTATGTAAGGGATTATCAATGAAAAAAATGAATTGGAAAAATGCAATAATAATAGCATTGTACTTTGGAATATTTCAAGCAGGAATGCCAGTATTAGGCTATTTTTTAGGAAGTACATTTAGTAGTTTTGTAGAAAGCGTGGATCATTGGATTGCATTTGTTTTATTATCTATAATTGGTGGCAATATGATAAAAGAATCATTTGATGATGAAATAGAAAAAAGGAATGATAGAGTAGATATAAAAACAATGTTAATATTATCAGTTGCAACAAGTATAGATGCATTAACAGTAGGTATAACATTTGCTTTCTTAAAAGCAAATATTATAATATCAGCAATAATTATAGGAGTAATCACATTTATTCTTTCTATACTTGGTGTAAACTTAGGTAATAAATTTGGAGATAAATTCCAAAATAAAGCAGAACTTTTTGGAGGAATTATATTAATACTAATAGGATTAAAAATATTGTTAGAACATTTAGGATTTTTATCATTTTAGTGGTATACTATAATATGTAGGATATTTTAATAGTTTAAGTAGTTCTATTAAATACATATAAAAAATAAAATATAAAAGAGTATAAGGTGAATAATATGGCAGTAAAATTAAATGAAAACGAGGAAGTGGTAAAAGCCATTCAAGAGGGATTAAAGAGAAATGATGGATATTGTCCTTGTAGGAGGGAAAAAACTAAAGAAAATAAATGTATGTGTAAAGAGTTCAGAGAACAAATAAAAGATCCAAACTTTGAAGGGTACTGTCACTGCATGTTGTATTATAAAACAAATTAATTAAGGAGTGTTTTGTATATGGAAAAGAAGTTAAATATAATAGTTGATAAATGTCCACAAAATCATAAATGCCCAGCTGTAAAAGTGTGTCCAGTAGGAGCACTATCACAAAAAGAATTTGAAGCACCAAAAATAGATTATGAAAAATGTATAAGATGTGGGAAGTGTTCTAATTTTTGTCCAAAACAGGCGTTGAGATTAGAATAATATTGTAGGATAATTGTATAAACAGACAGATAATTGCTTGAAAATTATCTGTCTGTTATGCTATTATATAAGCAAAGTAGTTTTTTGTGGGGAGGGAAAATGTCACAAATTAGTGTAAATAATTTAAGTTTTGGATATGACGGGCTACTCAATAATGTTTTTGAAAATGTATCATTTAATATTGATACAGATTGGAAACTTGGATTGATTGGTAGAAATGGCAAAGGTAAAACTACATTTTTGAAACTTTTATTAGGTAAGTATCAATATCAAGGTACAATTTCTAAAAATGTGGAGTTTGACTATTTCCCTTTTGAGGTGAAAAACAAGGAGAGAATGGCAATAGAAATTGTTCAAGAAATAACTCCAAATAGTGAAGATTGGGAAATTATTAAAGAATTAAATTTATTAAATACCGACCCAGAAATTCTTTATAGAGAATTTAACCTACTAAGTGGTGGAGAACAAATAAAGCTATTGTTAATAAGTTTATTTCTAAAAGGAAATAATTTCTTGCTTATTGATGAACCTACTAATCATTTAGATATAGAAACAAGAGATAATCTAGTTAAGTATTTAAATAAGAAAAAAGGATTTATAGTTGTTTCACATGATAGAAATTTTTTAGATAAAGTAGTAAATCATATAATTTCTATAAACAATACAAACATAGAAATACAAAAAGGAAATTTTTCTTCATGGCAAGAAAACAAGGAAAATCAAGATAACTTTGAATTAATGCAAAATGAAAAATTACAAAAAGATATTAAAAGATTAAATATAGCTTCAAGAAATACAGCAAATTGGTCAGATAAGATAGAAAAATCAAAATATAATACAACAAATTCAGGATCAAGCATAGATAGAGGATACATAGGTCATCAATCAGCTAAGATGATGAAAAAATCGAAAGTACTTGAGAAAAGAATAGAAAAATCGATAGAAGAAAAGTCAAATTTACTAAAAAACATAGATAGAAATGATTCTCTGAAAATAGTACCTTTAATAAGTTCAAAAAATCCATTAATTATAGCTAAAGACTTTCAAATAAAGTATAATGATAATTCAATATTCAATAAGGTATCATTTGATATAAAAAATGGAGATAGAGTTGCAATAACAGGAAAAAATGGAGTAGGAAAATCCAGTATTTTAAAACTAATTATAGGAAATCAAATACAATATAATGGAGAAATAAAAGTAGCAAATAATTTGAAGATATCATATGTTGCACAAAACACGGAGAATTTAAAAGGAAGTTTAAAAGAATTTGGAAGAAGTCAAAAAGTTGATGAAAGCATATTCAAAGCAATGCTTTCAAAAATGGGAGTTTCAAATATAGAATTTGATAAAAATATACAAGAAATGAGTGAAGGTCAAAAGAAAAAGATATTAATAGCCAAGAGCATTTCAGAATCAGCAGACTTATATATTTGGGATGAACCATTAAATTATATAGATATATTAACAAGAATACAAATAGAAGAAGCAATATTAAAATACGAGCCAACTATGGTATTTGTAGAGCATGATGAAAAATTTGTAGAAAATGTCGCAACCAAAATTATCAAATTAGAAAATAAATAAAAATAAGGAGAGACGAAAAATGGCAAGAACAATAAAAAATAAAGAATTAATAAATACAAGATTAGCAACAAATTATGGAGGATGGATGTATTGCGATAAATGTAATGAAAACATAGGATATTTATGTTATTCAACATATGATAAAATAGATTTACAATATAAATGTAATTGTGGAAGTGAAGGATATGTATCGATAGATTTTGAAGATAGCAAACAAGGAAAGCCTATCAAAGATGAATTAATAACTATAAAGAATAGGTTTTGCTGTGTAAAAGACGAAGAACCATTAATCACTATATTAGATAAAAAAGTAATGAATTATAATTTGAAAATTACATGTAAAGCTTGTAATAATATATACAATAAAATTAAATAAACTATAAGAATATATGAATTGTAATATAAAAATAAAGGAGCGCGATAGTGTTTCAATTGAAATATCGCGCTCCTTTACCACCTTTTTCAAAAGGTGTTTGACCGTATGCCGGTCATGGTAGGGTTGATCACTTGTTGATCGAACAGTAGGCCTCCAGGCTGACGTGCACATAAGTGGGCTTGCCCATGATGTAGTCAGCCATGTCGCGGAAGTAGAGCGGCTCGGGCTCCGGCTGCACCGGATTCCTGAATCCGTCCTCCGCACCATCCTCAGCGGGAACCTCCTCGACAGGAGCGGGAAGGGGCTTGCCCAACTGCGTCCGCAGCTGCTCGTTCTTGCTGAACTTGTCGGGAAGCTTCTCGTTCCACATGGCCTTCACGACCTGGGCCAGCGCCTCGCAGTCGAAGACGATCTCGTCACCGCTGATGCCCAGCTGGAGACTCCCGTTGAAGGGAACCAGGTCGAAACCCAGCTCAGCCGTCCAGCCGCCGCGGGCGGTCACCTGGATGGACCGGGCCTCCGCGTTGTACTTGCTCAGGGTCACATTGCCACGCCGAAAAGCGTTGATCTTGCGCTGCCGATTCCAGTTGTCAAACATGATTTTTACCTTACCTTTCTGTGCATTTGTGCACTGCAAAGTTGCTTAGAGCTACACCTATATGTTAACATAAAATGACAAAAATGTCAAATTCTCACAGGTGGATATGGTTATCTAAACTCTTTTAAATTATTGATAAATAGTAGAATTTATGATATTATAATAATCAATTGATAGGAGGGAATATGATGAGAAAAGATTTAGGAAAGAAAACTAGTTTTTTACCACTTCCAGTTTTAATAATTGGAACTTATGATAAAGATGGGAATGCAAATGCTATGAATGCAGCATGGGGAGGACTGACAGATCATAACCAAATATATGTAGCATTATCAAAACATAAAACAACAGACAATTTGGAATTAAAAAAAGCATTTACTGTAAGCTTTGCAACAAAAAAAACTGCAACTATTTCAGACTATTTTGGAATAGTATCAGGTAACGATGAAGACAAGATTAAAAAAGCTGGTGTACATGTAGTTAAATCGAAGTTTGTAGATGCACCAATAATAGAAGAATACCCATTAACTTTAGAATGTACAGTGGAATCATATGAAAATGAAATCCTAATAGGAAATGTTGTAAATGTATCAATAGATGAAAAGTATTTAGATGAAAATGGAAAAATAGATGTAGATAAAATGGAAATAATTGCATTTGACATGGTAAGCAACACTTACAGAGTACTTGGAGATATAGTAGGAAATGCATTTAAAGATGGAATGAAACTAAAATAATAAATAGGAGCTAAAAACTCCTATTTATTATTTTAAAGTAATGTTATTTGATTATTAACTTTCTTTATAATCTTTTCATCTTTAAGCCTTTTTAATTCACGCATCATAGCAGTTCTTTCTATCATTAAATAGTCAGCTAAATCTGTTAAAGAAAAAGGTAATTCAAAAGTTTTCTTCCCATTTTCAACTGATAATACATTAAAATATGAAAGTAATTTATCTCTAACACTTTTATGTGTTAATAAAATCATTCTAAAATTTTGTTCAGCAATACTGTGTAAAATAAGGTCTGGTAAATTTCTTAATAGATCAATATGATATAAACAATCTTCTGTGCAGTTTTCTGCTGTATCATAAGGAAATATTAAAATTTTGCATGTCTTTTTTGCGAGAACAAATAATTCTCTATCCATATATATTTTAAATAGAGCTTCACCAAAAATATCATTCTTTTTATAATAATATAAAATCTTTTTGTTTCCATCTTTATCATATGTTATGAGTTGAGCTTCACCTTCTAATAAAATACAAAATTGATTTCTTCTCATTAAGAAAGTGGTTATAACTTCATCTTCTTGAAATTCTTTAAATTCGCATATTTTACAGTTAGTTGATAATTTATTTACGAATTTATCAACATCAAAATTTCTCTTCATTTTTATGTCACCTACATAAATATATCACAAAAAAGTTGCCATAGCAACAGACAAATAAAAAAATGTTCAAATTCTTATGATTGAAAGTGAAGAAAGCTCGTAATATATTATTAACAGATGGTTTGGTAGTTGATGGATTAGTTACATTTTATATAAATTCAACAACAGGACCAGATACAGGAATGACACAATATAATAAAGAAACATTCTGAGAACTAATACCTGAGAGTACTATGCCAGCAGGAGTAGGAAAATTTACAACAATAAATACAACAATATTTGATGAAACCTTTGACATAGCATTTGATACAGCTGTTAGTAAATATGTATTAAATTCTGAAATAAAGAAAACACAAAACAAAGAAATAAAAGGTGCCAAACAAGCCACCTTTTATTTCTTGTGAAAACAACAATGTTCTCAGATATTTCTCCACAGGATTTAACTATGATAGTGGGTGTTATTCTTATTTTTCTGTTATAGAAATTTTATTTATATAACCATCATTACCATATTCAGCTTTTACAAGATATTTTTTACTAGCAACTATTTTTGTAGAAATATCAGAAGGTTCTATAGTAATTTGGTGTTCTGGTTCAATTGCATTACTTGATTTAACTGAAGAAACTAAGCTACGAACTTTAGCTCCTGAAACACTTTCTGATATGTATACTTCAAATTTTGCATTAAAAGTTCCTATAGCAAGCTTTTCCATTTCTTTATTTAAATCATTTACAGAATCTTTTTTACTAGACTGTTTTTCTTCAACTTTATCATCAGAATCTTCTTTACTAGACTGCTTTTCTTCAGCCTTATCATTAGATTCTTCAGATGTTTCTATAGAATCTTTTTGTTGAATTTGTATACCAACAAAAATCCCAACAGTTAAAAATATAATAGAAAATATGATACATAAAATAATAGTTAATTTATTCAAAATAACACCCCCCTTTGAAATTTACAATAAGTATTATATAGCTAAAAAAGAAAGAAGTAAAGAGAAAAGTTATTTGGTTTTATAACCTTTTAATCTTTAAGTCTTTTAAATTACCGCATAACGGTATTCTATCATTAAATCGTCGGCTAAATCTGTCAAAGAAAAAAGGTAATTTAATATCACTTTTTATGTTACTTATACAAATATATTATGAAAAAGTTGCCATAGCAACAGACAAATAAAAAAATGTTCAAAATACCATGTTTGAAATTGAAAAAAACTTGTAACATAAATGTAATAATTGAAAAAAGTGAGATGTAGAGTAATGTTGAAAAGATGAAAACTTTGGAAAGTAAAAATAGTTGCTGTGGCAACTTTTTTTATTATAGATTTAAAATAAAATAAGGACAAATAAATTTAGGGGGTAATAAAAAATGCAAGTAATCAAAAGAGATGGAAGAGTAATGGAATTCAATAAAGAAAGAATAATTGATGCAGTAACAAAATCAATGGCACAAACAGTAGGAGGAGTAGATATAGATTTAGCAAATAAAATAGCTTCAAGCGTAGAAAGACAATTAGAAGCTAAAAATCAAGTTAGTGTATATGAAATACAAGATGCTGTTGAAAAAAAATTAATGGGTTCAAGTAGAAAAGAAGTAGCACAAAGCTACATAACATATAGATACAATAGAGATGTTGCAAGAAAATCAAGAACAAAGGAAATGTTTGTAGATATAATAGGAGCAAAATCAAATGATATAACAAGAGAAAATGCAAATATGAATGCAGATACACCAGCAGGAATGATGATGAAATTTGCATCAGAAACAACAAAACCATTCGTAGACGACTTCTTACTATCTTCAGATGTAAGAGAAGCAGTTAATGGTGGATATGTACACATTCATGATAAAGATTATTATCCAACAAAAAGTTTAACATGTTTGCAACATCCATTAAATAAAATTTTAAAAGATGGATTTAGAGCAGGACATGGTTCATCAAGACCAGCAAAGAGAATAGAAACAGCAAGTATTTTAGGTTGTATATCAATGGAAACAATACAAAATGAAATGCATGGAGGACAAGCAATACCAGCATTTGATTATTTCTTAGCACCATATGTTAAACAAACTTTTATTGAAGAAATAAAGAAACAAGGAGAAGCTATAGAGGTAGATGTAACAAAACTATTAGATTATCAACCAAAAGATTATATTAAGAAAGAATTAAATGGACTAAAAGGTGATGAAAGAATAATTCAAATAGCAATAAATAGAACAGTAGATAGAGTACATCAATCAATGGAAGCATTCATACACAATATGAATACAATACATTCAAGAGGAGGAAACCAAGTAGTATTTAGTTCAATAAATTATGGTACAGATACATCAGCAGAGGGAAGATGTATAATAAGAGAGATGTTACAATCTACATATGAAGGAGTTGGAAATTCAGAAACAGCAATATTCCCAATTCAAATTTGGAAAAAGAAAAGAGGAGTTAATTATTTACCAGAAGATCCAAATTACGATTTATATGAATTCTCTTGTAAAGTAGCTGCAAGAAGATTTTTCCCTAATTATATTAACTTAGATTCAACATTCAACCAAAATGATAAATGGGATGAAAAAGATCCAAATAGATGGTATTATGAATGTGCAACAATGGGATGCAGAACAAGAGTATTTGAAAATAGACATGGAGAAAAAACATCAATAGGAAGAGGAAACTTATCATTCACAACAATTAACTTACCTAAAATAGCAATAGAATCAGCTTTCAAAGCACAAGAAAAATTAGGATTACACTTTGAACTAGGAATTGGTAGCAGTGAAAAAATGACAGAACAATATAAAAAGACTGTTATAAAAATATTCATGAGCGAATTAGAAAAATATACAAATATTGCAGCAAAACAATTATATGAAAGATATCAATTCCAAGCAACAGCAGTTGCAAAACAATTCCCACTACTTATGGCAGGAATGTGGATGGAAAGTGAAAAATTAAAACCAAATGATTCAGTAGAAGAGGTTTTAAAATATGGAACATTAAGTATAGGCTTTATAGGGTTAGCAGAATGTTTAATAGCATTAATTGGGAAACATCATGGAGAATCAGATGAAGCACAAAAATTAGGAATAAAAATCATATCAGAAATGAGAGAAATGACAAATGAATTTTCAGAAAGATATAACTTAAATTATTCAGTTTTAGCAACACCAGCAGAAGGAATTTCAGGAAGATTTACGAAGATAGATAAAAAGACATATGGAGCAATTCCAGGAATAACAGATAGAAAATATTACACAAATAGTAACCATGTACCAGTATGGTATAAGTGTACAGCAGAACATAAAGCAAAAACAGAAGCACCATACCACGAAATTTGTAGAGCAGGACATATTTTCTATATAGAATTAGATGGAGATGCGACACATAATCCAGAAACAATAAAGGCAGTAGTAGATTTAATGGACAAATATAATATGGGATATGGATCAATAAACCACACAAGATCAAGATGCTTAGATTGTGGGTTTGAAAATGCAGAAGCAAATTTATTAAAATGTCCAAAATGCGGAAGTGAAAATATAGATACAATTCAAAGAATAACTGGATATTTAGTAGGAACAACATCAAGATGGAATGCAGCAAAATTAGATGAATTAAAAGATAGAGTAACACATACAGGATTTGAAGAAAACTGTATAAAGGGGGCTTAAATACCAATGAAGATGGCAGGTTTTTATGATGAAAGTATATCAAATGGGACAGGTTGGAGAGCAGTACTTTTTGTAAGTGGCTGCCCACACAATTGTCCAGGTTGCCATAATAAAATAGCACAGGATTATAATTATGGAGAAGAGTTTGATGAAACTAAAATTATAAATAGAATAAAAGAAAATTCAATATTAAATGGAATAACAATAAGTGGCGGGGAACCATTATGTCCACAAAATATTAAAGAAGTAAACAAATTTATAGAAAATGTAAAAAGAGAAAAACCAAATTTTGATGTATGGTGCTATACAGGATATACATTAGAACAACTAGAGGCAAGAAATGATGAAGCAACAAATGAGACATTAAAAAATATAGATGTATTAGTAGATGGAAGATTTGTAGAAGAAAGAAAAAATCCAGAAATAAAATTCAGGGGATCAGATAATCAAAGATTGTTAGATGTACAGAGTTGCTTAAGACAAAACAAAATTGTTGAAATCAATATATAGTGTAAAAAATACGCTCCATCAAAGCTGAATGTTAAACTTTTTAAAAATCCCTAATATTCGGTTTTTAAAAAGTTAACATTCATGTGGAGCTGTATAGCACAAAGATTAAATAGTATATAAAATATGTAGGGGCGATTTTAATCGCCCGTTCTTTATAAAGGAGAAAAAATGAAAAAAATAGTATTATGTGGATCTAAAAAGTTTATTCCAAAGTTTTTTGACTTAGAAAAAGCGCTAAAAACAATGGGATATAATGTAGTAGTACCAAGAGAATTTATAGTAGATATGGAGAAAAAAGAAGCATCATTATTACATTTTTCAGAAATTGAAAAAGAAGATGTAGATGCACTTTTAATAGTAAATGAAAACAAAAATAATCAAGAAAATTATATAGGTGCAAATGGATTTGCAGAATTAGCATTTGGATTTTACAAAGGAAGAAAGATATTTTTAATAAATGATATTTATGAGCCATTTGCAGAAGAGTTAGTTGCATGGGAAGTAATCCCTTTAAAAGGAGACTTATCAAAACTAAAAGGATTTATTGAGGAGTAATAATGGAAAATAATCTTAGAGAGATGATAGAAAAATATGTACCATTTAATGAACAAGAAGAAAGAGATAAAGAAGTAATATTAGAAGCAATAAATACATTCAAAGATGTTTTAACAAGAAATAATAAATTTATGCATTTTTCATCTTCTTCTATTATATTAAATAAAGAAAGAACGAAAACTTTAGTAGTGTACCATAAAATATATAATTCATGGGTATATCCAGGAGGACATGCAGATGGAGAAAGTAATTTACTAGCAGTTGCAAAACGAGAAGTATGGGAAGAAACTGGACTAAAATTAGAACCGGTAAGTAATGATATATTTGGAATCCAAGCATGCCCAGTAAAAGGACATGTAAAAAATGGAAAGTATATATCAGCACATACACATTATGATGTAGTTTATTTATTTGAAGCAGATGAAAATGAAAAATTGAGCTTTAGAGAAGATGAAAGCAAAGGAATAAAATGGATACCATTAGAAGAAACAACAAGCGAAGAAATGGCGGATTTTAGTAGACCAATATTTGAAAAAGTAATAAAGAAGCTAGAAAAAGAAAGGTTATTTATAAAAAGCTGAACAAAAATTTATATGAATTTTTTGCTATTTTACTTGCATTTTACTGATATTTGTATTATAATAAGAAAGCAATTAAATATCAAAGGCTTAAAGAGTGGGAAAAATCCCACTCTTAACTTTTGAAAAAAGGAGAAAAAATTGGCAAGAATAGAAGAAAAAGTAGAAAGTTTGATAACCACTAAAATACAAGAGCTAGGATATGAACTATATGATGTAGAATATGTAAAAGAAGGTAAAGATTACTACTTGAGAATTTATATTGATAGAGAAAAAGGAATAGACTTAAATGACTGTGAACTTGTAAGTAACAGTATAACTGAAATTTTAGATAAAGAAGATTATATAAAGGAACAATATTTTCTGGAAGTATCTTCCCCAGGAATAGAAAGAATTTTAAAGAAAGATAAACATTTGCAAGATAACATAGAAAAAAAGATATCAATAAAATTATTTAAACCACAAGAAGGACAAAAACAATTTATAGGAATATTAAAAAAATTTGATGAAAAGATAATAACAATAGAAGTAAGCCAAAATCTAATGGAAATAGAAAGAACAAACATAGCACAAATAAAAACGGTGTATGATTGGAATTAGGAGGAGATTTAAGATGAAAAGTAATAAGGAAAACAGAGAATTAATTATGGCAATAGAAGAGCTAGAAAAAGAGAAAGGAATAAGTAAATCTTATTTACTAGAATCACTTGAAACAGCCCTTGCATCTGCATATAAAAGAAATTTCGATTCAGCAGAAAATGTAAAAATAGTAATGGACAAAGAAACAGGAGAAATACACATATATGCTCAAAAAGAAGTAGTAGAAAAAGTAGAGGACAATAATGTTCAAATAACATTAGACATGGCAAAAAAAGTAGAGAAAAAAGCAAAACTTGGAGATATAGTAAATATAGAAATAATGCCAAAAGATTTCGGTAGAATAGCAGCTCAAACAGCAAAGCAACAAGTATTACAAAAAATAAGAGAAGCAGAAAGAGATTTAATATTTGATGAATATAACGAAAGAAAAGGAGAAATAGTAACAGGAATAATTCAAAAGGCAGATAAAGGTGCAGTTATATTAGATTTAGGAAAGCTTGAAGGAATAATGCCACAAAAAGAACAGATACCAACAGAAAATTACCATGTAAATGATAAAATTAAAGCATATGTATTAAATGTAGGAAGAGGATTGAAAGGTGCTCCACAGGCGTTAATAACAAGGAGCCATCCAGACTTTGTTAAAAAATTATTTGAATTAGAAATTCCAGAAATATATGAAGGAATTATAGAAGTTAAAGCAGTAGCAAGAGATGCTGGAAGTAGAAGCAAAGTAGCAGTTTATTCAAATAATCCTGATATAGATCCAGTAGGTTCTTGTGTTGGAGCAAGAGGAATACGTATTCAAAATATTATAAATGAATTAAATGGCGAAAAAATAGATGTTATAGAATGGAGTGAAGATCCAGCAACTTTTATTTCAGCAGCATTATTACCATCACATGTAATGGCAATAGATATAGATGAGGAAAATAAATTTGCAGAGGTAATAGTAAGCGATGAAGAATTATCACTAGCAATAGGTAAATCTGGACAAAATGCACGTTTAGCAGTAAAACTTACAAACTGGAAAATAGATATAAAGAGTGAATCACAATATAGAAAAATTTTAGAAGAACAAAATAATGCTCAAGAGGAAAGTGAAAAAAAAGAAGAGAATGAAGAAGAATAAAAACGAAGCATTTACAAGAACATGTATAGCATGTAATAACAAAAAAAGTAAATATGAGCTAATAAGAATAGCATATAACAAAAATAAAGAAATAAATATAGATATAGAGGAAAAATTAGAAGGCAGAGGAGCATATTTATGCTATAATCAAGATTGTTTAAACAAAGTAATAAAAACAAAACGACTAGAAAGAAAACTAAAACAAATAATTAGTGAAAATTTCTATGAGGATATAAGGGGTGTAATTATTGATAAAGAAGAAGCAAGCAATAACAACAAAGAAAAACAAAATGGAGGTGATATTTAATGGCTAAAATAAAAATTCATGAAATAGCTAAAAAAATAAATGTAAGTAGTAAAGAGGTTTTAGATAAAGCAATAGATTTAGGAATAAATGTAAAAACACATTTAAGCGGAATAGAAGAAGAAGAAGCAAAAAAAATAGAAGCAAGTTTTGCAGGGAAGGTAAAGCAAGAAAAATTAAAAGAAAAGCCAAAAAAGGAAGTAAAAGAAAAAGTTAAAGAAGCACCAGTTATTATAAGAAGGCAAGTAATAATGGAAGAACCTGTAAAAAAGGCAAATCCAGTAAAGAAAACACCTACTGATAAAGGAATAGGTTTTGTAGAAAGAGAAAGAAAACAAGATTATAATATTGTGTATAGAAATAAGCAAACGAAACCGCTTAATATTAGTGAACTATTTGGAAAAAAAGAAGAGCCTAAAACACAGCCTGCATCAGAAGCGAAAGTAGAAACAAAAAAGGTTGAATTAGAAAAAACAGTTGTAGAAGAGAAAAGGCCAGAAGTATCAGAACCTCAAGAAGAGACTGTAAAAGTTGAAGTAAAAACAAACACGCAAAAAACAGAAACACCAAAAGCCGAAATGCCTAGAGAAAATAATAATTTCGGACAATATAACAATCCAAATAGACAATTTAACAACAGAAATAATGGTCAAAATAACTATCAAAACAGACCATATAACAGAGATAACCAAGGAAACAGAAACTTTAACAATGATAGAAACAACCCAAATAGACAATTTAACAATAGAAATAATGGTCAAAATAACTATCAAAACAGACCATATAATAGAGATAATCAAGGGAATAGAAACTTTAACAATGATAGAAATAACCAAAACAGACCGTTTAATAGAGATAGACAAAATAATAATTACAACAATAATAGACCATATAATAATAGAAATAATAATGGAAATTATAACAATAACTATAACAGACAAAACAGAAATTTAGACGAAAGAGGAATAGAAAAAAACATTAGAAACATAATGACAAGTGACATACCAGAAAAAGAAAATGTAAGAGAGTATGCAAATAAAGCAATTGATAAGCAAAAAGTTAATAGTAAATATGATGATAATAGATCAAATAAGAAAAACAACAAATCAAGAAGAAATAGTTTTGAAGAGATAAGTAGCCATAAGTTAAAAGACTTAAAACAAGAAAAAGGACTTTCAAATATGTTCACAGAAGGATCAATGCTAGATTATTATGATTTGACTACAACAAGGGGAAAGAAAAACAAAAAGAAAGTATCATCAGATGAAAATAGAATAAAGCAAAAAATATTCCAATTAACAGATATAACAATACCAGATGGAATAAGTGTAAAAGATTTAAGTACAGAATTAAAGAAAACTAGTGGAGAAATCATAAAAAAATTACTAAGTTTAGGAATAATGGCAACAATAAATAATGAAATTGACTTTGATACAGCATTCTTAATATCAGAAGAATTTGGTGTAACAGCGCATAAAAAAGAAGTTGTTACAGATGAGGACATTCTTTTTGATGATAGTGAAGACAGAGAAGAAGATTTAATGCCAAGACCACCAGTAGTTGTTGTTATGGGACACGTAGATCATGGAAAAACCTCACTTCTAGATGCAGTAAGATCAACAAATGTAATAGAAGGCGAAGCAGGAGGTATAACACAACATATAGGTGCATATAAAGTAAAAATTAATGATAGAGAAATTACTTTCTTAGATACACCAGGACATGAAGCTTTTACAGCAATGCGTGCAAGAGGAGCACAAATAACAGATATAGCAATATTAGTAGTTGCAGCAAATGATGGCGTAATGCCACAAACAATAGAAGCAATAAATCATGCAAAAGCAGCAGGGATACCAATAGTAGTTGCTATAAACAAAATAGATGTTGAAGGTGCAAATATAGATAGAGTAAAACAAGAATTAATGGAATATGAATTAGTTCCAGAAGAATGGGGCGGAGACACAATATTTGTACCAATTTCAGCAAAGAAGAGAGTAAATATAGACAATTTGCTAGAAATGGTATTGCTGGTTGCAGATATGAAAGAACTTAAATCAAATCCTAATAAACAATCAAAAGGTGTTGTAATAGAAGCAAAACTAGATAAATCAAAAGGAGCAGTTGCAACAATGCTTGTACAACGTGGAACATTAGATGTTGGGGATACAATAGTTGTTGGTTCAGTAATAGGAAGAATAAGAACAATGACAGATGATAAAGGAAAGAAAGTAAAAAAAGCAACAGCATCTACACCAGTTGAAATAACAGGACTTACAGAGGTTCCAGAAGCAGGAGAAACTTTCTATGAAGTAAAAGACGAAAAAACAGCAAAACACTTAATAGAAAAGAGAAAGAATCAAGCAAGAGATAAAGCTTTAAATGCTACAACAAGAGTAACATTAGATGATTTATTTAATCAAATAGAAAAAGGAAACTTAAAGCAATTAAACCTAATTGTAAAAGCAGATGTTCAAGGTTCAGTTGAAGCTGTAAAGCAATCATTAGAAAAATTATCTAATGACGAAGTAAAAGTAAAAGTAATTCATGCAAATGTTGGAGCAGTGACGCAATCAGATGTAACACTTGCAAAAGTTTCAAATGCCATAATAATTGCATTTAATGTAAGACCAGAGCCACTAGCAAAAGATATGGCAGAAAAAGATGAAGTTGAAATAAAGATATATTCAGTAATATACAATGCAATAGAGGATGTAGAAGCAGCTATGAAAGGTATGTTAGATCCAGTATATCAAGAAGTAATAATTGGAAATGCAGAAGTAAGACAAACATTTAAGATATCTAATGTTGGAACTATTGCAGGATGCTATGTAACAACAGGAAAAGTAGCAAGAAATGCAGGAGTAAGGGTATTGAGAGACAATGTTGTAATACATGAAGGAAAACTAATATCATTAAAGAGAATGAAAGATGATGCTAAAGAAGTAGCTTCAGGATATGAATGTGGTGTGCAACTAGAAAATTACAATGATATAAAAGAAGGAGACATAATAGAGGCATATATTATGGAGCAGATAAAATAAAACGAATGAAATTAGGGATCTTGCTATGTCAAACTGCCTAAAAATTTTTTCGGCATACAGCGTATAACCTCAGAAATTTTTACTTGTTTTCCTTGCAATATACCTAATTTGCTTCGTTTTAGAATTGATGAATTTAAGAGGGAGGACCTAAATTGCAAAAAAATAATGGCACATCTAATAGGATGGCTAGAGTAAATGAGGAATTAAAAAGAGAGTTAAGTAATATAATTAACTATGAAGTAAAAAACTCTAATGTAACAGGAATGATAAGTGTTACTAGAGTAAAAACTTCACCAGACTTAAAGTATGCTAGAGTTAGTGTAAGTATTCTAAACTCAAAAAATGTAAAACAAACACTAGCAGGCTTAAAAGCAGCTTCAGGATTTATGAGAAGCAAAATAGCAGAAAAAATGAATATGAGAGTAACACCAGAACTTGTTTTTGAGTTAGATGAAAGTTTAGTATATGGAGAAAAAATAGACACCATTTTAGAAAGAATTATGAAAGATATTAAACCACCAGAAGAAGAATAGAAAGATAATATAAATTATCAGAAAAGAGAGGTAATTAATGACTTTAGATAATATAAAAGAAGCCATATTAGAAAGTAAAAGTATAGTCATATTAACACACGATGTTCCAGATGGAGATGCAATAGGAAGTAGCTTGTCAATGTACTTAGGATTAAAACAATTAGGAAAAGAAGCAGATGTAATTATACCTAAGTATTCAAAAACATTTAGTACTTTACCTGAAATTGATAAAGTAAAAAAAGAAGGAAGAACAGAAAACTATGATTTAGCAATAGCACTAGATTGTGGAGATATAAAAAGATTAAATGGATTTGCAAACTATTTTGAAGATGCAAAAACTAGAATATCTATAGATCATCATGGGATAAATACAATGTTTGGAGATTACAATTTTGTAGATCCTACAGCACCAGCATGTTGCCAAATTTTAATAACAGTATTAAAATTCTTAAATATAAAAATAACTAAAGAAATAGGTACATGTCTTTTAACAGGAATAATAACAGACACAGGAGGATTCAAGTATCCAGGAGTAACAGCAGAAACATTTGAATTTGTTGCAGAATTATTAAATGATGGAGTTAACGTATCAGAAATATATAGAAATGTACTACAAACAATATCAAGAGAGAAATTTAATTTAAGAAAAATTGCAATGAATAGAATAGAATTGCTAGAAAATGGAAAAATTGCATTCACATATATAACTATGGAAGATGAAAAACAAACTGGTTCAGAAGACCATGATGGAATAGTAGAAATTGGAAGAGATATTGAAGGAGTAGAAATATCAATATTTTTAAGGGAAACAGAAAAGGAAAATTACAAACTATCACTAAGGTCAAACGATTATGCAAATGTAGCAGACATAAGCCTGTTATTCAATGGTGGAGGACACACAAGAGCAGCAGGAGGAGTAATAAACAATATGACATTAGATAAAGCAAAAGAAAAAATAGTTACAGAATGTAAAAAACATTTAAAATAAAAATATATTTATGAAATTATATTATAAATTTGCTCCATTTTGCTGGACATTAAGCTTAAAAAAACTTTTAAATACGACTTTTAGAAAGGTAATGTCCACATGGAGCTCATTTTGCTATTTAGGAGAAAAAACAATGAATGGAGTAGTAATAATAGATAAATCAAAAGGATATACATCACATGACGTTGTAAATATAATAAGAAAAACTTTAAATATGAAAAAAGTTGGGCATGCAGGAACACTAGATCCTAATGCCACAGGAGTATTACCGATACTAATAGGAGAAGCAACGAAGATTTCTAAATACTTAATAGAACATGATAAAACATATGTTGCAGAATTAGCATTAGGAAATAAGACTACAACGGGAGATTCAGAAGGAAAAATAATAGAAGAAAAAGCGGTTCCAAAATTAACGATAGACGAAATTGAAAAGACTTTAGAAGAATGTTTAGGAAAACAAAAACAAAAGCCACCAGCATACTCAGCAATAAAAATAAACGGAAAAAAGGCATATGAATATGCAAGAGAAGGTAAAGAAATAGAACTTGAAGAACGAGAAATAGAGATACATAAAATAAAATTAATAAAGTATGAAAATGAAATAATTACATTTGAAGTAAACTGTTCAAAAGGAACGTATATAAGAGTACTATGTGAAGATATTGCAAAAAAGCTAAAAACAGTAGGAAATATGAAAAATTTAAGAAGAACAAAAGTAGATAACTTCAATTTAGGACAAGCAGTAGCTCTAGAAGAAATAAAAGGAAATAGTAGCATTGTAGGAGAAAAGATAATAAGTATAGAAAAAATATTTGAGAATCAAGAAAGAATACAATTAAATGAATATAAATTAAACCTATTTTTAAATGGAGTAAAATTAACATATAACAAACCAAATGGAGTTTATAGAATTTACAATGAAAACAAATTCATAGGATTAGGAATTATAGAGAACAATCTTTTAAAAAGAGACATAGTAATATGATATATTTAATTGACAACTATTATAAAATTTTAAATGCGAAGGAGGTTATTCAAGATGAAACTAGAAATTCTTAATATATTTTATGGAAAGAGTTCGATCTGTGCATCGGAAGGGTGCTATAAAATATATTTAGAATTTCTGTGAACATTTTAGATACATACAAGCAGAAAAATTTTATAATAGTTGTCAATTCTATATAAACAATAAAAAGTGCTAATAACACTACTCTTCACATATACATTAAAGTGGAGAGTGAAGACTTTGTTAAAGAGAAAACAAGGATTTTTATATAGCATAGTTGTTCTAATAATATCTCAATGTGTTATAAAAGTAGCAGGATTAATATATAAATTATATCTTATAAATAAAGAAGGTTTTGGAGATGCAGGAAATGCAATATATTCTTCTGCATTTCAAATTTATGCAATAGTACTTGCGATAACATCAATAGGAGTGCCAAATGCAATTTCGAAATTGATATCAGCAAAAGTTGCAAAAGGAGATAACAAAGGTGCATACAGAACTTTCAAAATTTCATTCGTATTATTTGGAATATTAGGATTTATAGGAAGCAGTATTTTATTTATAAATGCACATATAATTGCATATAAATATTTAGGAATACCAGAAGCAGAAATAAGTTTAATGGCACTTTCACCATCAATATTTTTTGTAACATTAGAAGCTGTATTAAAAGGATATTTTAATGGCAGGGAAAAAATTTCAACAACTGCAAATTCTCAATCAATAGAACAAATATTTAAAACTATAGTAACAATTATTTTTGTTGAAATTTTTGCAATTATTTCAAAAAATAATACTATAACTATGGTAGGAACTGCTTCACTTGCAACTACAATGGCTACAGCAATTAGTTTTGGATATTTATATATAAGTTATATAAAAAGTAAAAAACAAATATGGAAAGAAGTAGTAACATCAGCTGAACAAAAGCAAGAACGTATTAGAACAATTATAAAAACTATATTTTGGGTAGCAATGCCAATTTCTTTAAGTTCTTTGTTATCTGCAATGAATAGAACCATAGATGCATTTACTATAGTAAAAGAAATTAGCAAATATATGGATTTAGAGCAAGCTAAGATACAATATGGAATATTAACAGGAAAAGTAGAGACATTAATAAGTTTACCATTTTCATTTAATATGGCATTTGCAACAACACTAATTCCAGCAATATCAGCGACAGTAGCAAGGCAAAGTTATAAAGAAGCAAGAGAAAAAATAAAATTTTCTATTTTGGCAAGTTTAATAATAGGACTTATTAGTAGTATATTTTTATATTTGTTTTCAGATTTTATTTTAAAAATTCTATTTCCAAAAGCTTCTGCAGGGACAAATATGCTAAAACTAAGTTCATGGAGCATAATTTTTGTTGTATTAACACAAACTATTACAGGAGTAATGCAAGGACTAGGAAAATTTAAGACCATAATAATTTCTATGAGCTTAGGATGTATCGTTAAATTAATTTTTAATATGACACTATTAAAAGTGCAAAATATAGGCATATATGGAGCTATTATAGCAACTCTAATAAGTCAAATAGTCGTATTTTTAGTAAATATAATATACCTATTAAAGTATATAAAAATAGATTTAAAAACTAAAAAAGCTTATAGATAAGGAAAAATTAAGATAAAAGTGAAAAAAAAGAAGGATTTTAGGTAATTATGGCGAATTATCTAATAGTAGACGCAATTTCTACATTAAAAACAAAAACTTTATAGGAGGTAGTTTTAAATGAACAAAGCTGAATTAATCGCAGCAGTAGCTGCAAAAACAGGAGACACAAAAAAAGGAGCTGAAGCAACAGTTAATGCATTCGTAGATGTAGTAACAGAAGCTTTACAAAAAGGAGATAAAGTTCAATTAGTAGGATTCGGTTCTTTTGAAGTAAGAAAAAGAGCAGCTAGAAAAGGAAGAAACCCACAAACTAAGGAAGAAATCAAAATACCTGCATCAAAAGCACCAGTATTCAAAGCTGGAAAAGCATTAAAAGACTTAGTAAACAAAAAATAAGATAAAGAGATAGTGGTTAATTTACCACAAAAAGAGACCATGATATGGTCTCTTTTTCAAATTAATGAAGAGAACTACTCATATAAAATAAAAATGGAAAAGAGGAAAAAAAATGAAAGAAATAATTAACAACAATATAATAGCAATATTAATATATTTGTTAATAATAAATTTAATGACATTTTTAATTATGGCAATTGATAAATATAAAGCAAAAAGAGCCAAAAGAAGAATACCAGAAAAAACATTATTTACACTAGTAGCTTTAGGAGGCGGAATAGGCGGAATTACGGCGATGTATACTATTAGGCACAAGAACAAAAAAACTAGATTTATAATAGGATTTCCAATGATATTAATACTAGAAGTAATATCTTTTATGTGCATATATTTTATGTTCTAAACATTTGTGCTGTAAACATAATGCATAAGAAAAAATTATCAGAATGTTCTAATAGACAAAATTGATTTTTTAGACAAAAAAAGTGGAAAAAAAAGTCAGTATTTGGAGTTGTTCACAAAGTTATCCACAGTTTCCACAGAAAAGTGGATAACAAAATTTGGTAAAAAAAGATTACATAAAATTGACTTTTATTACAGAAAAATTACAAAAAGAGAAAAATATTTCAAAAATATTACAGAAAAATTACAAAAAGAAGGAGAAAAAAATATAAATGATATTAGAAGGAAAGGTAACAAGCGGGATAGGAACTGCTAAAATATGGGTAAAAAAGATAGAAGATATATTCCAAGAAAAACTTGATATTAGGCTATTTCCCGGAACGTTAAATATAAAATTAAATAGAGAATATGATGTAAAGCCAGATATAATAATACCACCAGAAAAGTATGGCGGAACTCAAAATGTATTTGTACAAAATTGTAACATAAGAAATAATTCAATTAATGAAATACAGAAAGCATTTATAGTAAGAGCAGAAAAGAATGCGAATAAAAACGGTGACCATAATACAGATATTGTGGAAATTGTATCAGACATAAATTTTAGGGAGAAATATAATTTAAAAGATAATGATTTAATATCAATCGAAATATTTTAGTTCTAAAAAAATATTTCCTGCATATAATTCTAAGAGGATAACTTAAAATAGGAGAAAAATATGCAGGAGATATTTAATTTTTTTCCAATGAAAATTTCCCAAAAAATAAAAGAACAAGAAAAAATGCAAGAAGAAAATACGCTAGAAGAAATAAGAATTAGAAACAATAAACCTATTATTTTAAAATATTCTAATAGAGAGAAACTTATTACACAAATCATAAATACAAATGATATGTTAGAAATATTGCAAAAAGTATGTAACAATTCAATATACTCGTATCAAAATCAAATATGTAATGGATATATAACAATAAAAGGTGGACATAGAGTAGGGATTACAGGAAATTGCACTATGGAAAACAATAAAATAATAAACATTAATTACATATCAAGTTTAAATTTTAGAATAGCGAGGCAAATTTTAGGGTGTAGCAATAAGATACTAAAATATATATTAAATATGAATGAAAAGAATATATATAACACATTAATAGTATCTCCACCAGGAGTGGGAAAAACAACATTATTAAGAGATATAATAAGAAATATAAGTAACGGAATAGAAGAAATAGGATTTATGGGATTAAATTGTCGGGGTTGTAGATGAAAGAGGAGAAATTGCAGCAGTATACAAAGGAGTTCCACAAAATGATATAGGAATAAGAACCGATATATTAGATAATGTGCCAAAAGTTCTTGGAATGAAAATGTTAATAAGAAGTATGGCACCACAAGTAATATGTGCAGATGAGATTGGAACTGTAGGCGATTCAGAAATTATTAAAGAAGCCTTTTGTTCAGGAACAAAGGGAGTTTTTACAGCACATGGTTTGAACTTTGAAGATATTTTAAAGAATCCAATATTAAAAGATTTAATAGAAAATGAACTAATAGAAAAAATAATTATATTAGACAACAAAAATGAAAAGGGAAAAATTAAAGATATATATGAACTCGTAGAAAAAAATTATAAAAAAGCGGAGTGATAATATGTTAATAATAAAAATGATAATCTATAGTGCCATATTTTTAACATGTTCTGTACTAGGAATACTGAAATCAAAAAAATATGTGTATAGAGTAAATGAACTTAGAGAATTCAAAAGTGCACTTAATATATTTAAATCAAAGGTAAACTTTACATATGAACCAATTCCAGAAATATTTGAACAGATATCAGAAAGTAGTAATTCAAACATAGGTGGAGTATTTAGAAAAGCAAGGTATAATATGAACTTCAAGTCAGCAGGAGAAGCATGGAATACAGCAGTTGAAACAGACATATTAAATATAAATGCAGAAGATAAAAACATATTAAAAGACTTAGGAAAACTATTAGGAAAAACAGATTTAAAAGGACAAGTAAATCAAATAGACTTAACCTCATCTTTTTTAGATAATCAAATAAAAAAAGCAGAAATTGAAAGAGAAAAAAATGAAAGAATGTACAGAACTTTAGGAATGATATTAGGTTTAGGTATTGTAATTATTTTACTTTAATTAAAATATTTAAGAAATGAGGTTAATATGGGAATTGATTTATTATTTAAAATAGCAGCAATAGGTATACTTGTTGCTGTGCTACATCAAGTTTTAGTAAGAGCAGGAAGAGAAGATCAAGCTATGATGACAACTTTAGCAGGTTTAATAATTGTGCTTTCAATGGTAATAAAGGAAATCAGTGCATTATTTAATAGTGTAAGAATCATTTTCAACTTATAAATATAGGAGGAATAGATGGAAGCAATAAAAATTATAGGAGTAGGAATAATTGCACTAATAATTATAGTAATAATAAAACAGTACAAGCCAGAATTTGCAATATATATTTCAATAATAAGTGGAATAATAATAATATTTTTGGTATTTGATAAATTATCTGGAATAATTAGTATACTAACAGAACTTAGCAAAAAAACAGGAATAAATGCAACATATCTTTCAATAATACTAAAAATAACAGGAATTGCAATATTAACAGAATTTGGAGTAAGCATATGTAAAGATGCAGGAGAAACAGCAATAGCAAGTAAACTTGAATTCGGTGGAAAAATTATAATAATAAGCATTTCAGTGCCGATAATATCAGCTTTGTTACAAGTAATTACAACAATAATTCCATAAATAAATTTAAAAAGTAAGGAAAAAATATGAAAACAAAGATAATATTTTTTGTATTAATGATAATAAGTTTTTCATCAACCGTAAGCTATGGAACTCAAGAAATTGTAGAATCACAATTGGAAGTATTAGATATGTCAGCAGTAATTAGTGAAGGAAAAAAATATACAAATGAAATATTTCCAGAAATTGACATAGAAAATTATTTAAAAGAATTTACAAAGGGTAATATAAATAACAATACTATCTTTTCTGGAATAATCAAAATATTAGGAAAAGAATTAGTGAATTCGATTACACTATTGGGAAGCATATTAGCAATAATAGTAATACATAGTATATTGAAAAATATTGGAGAAAATTTAGGAAACGAAAATGTCTCTAAAATAGCATATTATGTTGAATACATATTGATCGTTACACTAATAACAGCCAATTTTTCACAAATAATAGCATCTATAAGAGAAAGCATAACAAATCTAACAGGCTTTATGAACTCGCTTTTACCAATTCTATTAGCATTAATCAGTGCAACAGGACAAGTTGCAACAATAACAGTAATACAGCCAATATTATTATTTTCGATAGTTATGATAGGAAATCTTGTAAATATAGTAATTTTACCAATAGTAATAATTTCAACAGTATTAGATATAGTATCAAATTTATCAGATAAAGTGCAAGTAGGAAAACTTGCAAAATTTTTTAAATCAAGTGCTATTTGGATAATTAGTTTTGTCATTACGATATTTGTTGGAGTGCTTTCATTAGAAGGAACATTAACAAGTAGTATAGATGGAATAACAATAAAAGGAATAAAAGCAGTAACAGGAACAGCAATTCCAGTAGTAGGGAAAGCACTAGGAGATTCAGTAGATACAGTCCTTCGGAGCAACGTCATTAATAAAAAATGCGGTAGGAATGATAGGCGTAATTATAATTATAGGAATATGTATAACACCGATTATAAAACTGAGTATATTAAGCATTTTATATAATCTTGTAGCAGCAATAAGTGAACCATTAGCAGATGAAAAAATAGTAAAAGTTATTGGAAACATAGGGGGAACATTTAAGGTCCTTTTAGGAATTATGGTATTTATATCAGTGCTTTTAATTATAGGAATAGCAATAATACTAAAAATTTCCAATGCTTCACTTATGTATAGATAAGGAGAAAATGAATGGTTAATTGGCTAAACTCATGGTTAAGAGGAATAGTAATTGCAGTAATAATAAGCACAATAATAGAAATGATAATTCCAAACGGAAACATTAAAAAATATATAAAAACTGTTATGGGGGTATATCTTATATTTGTAATAATATCTCCAATAATTTCAAAGATAACAGGAAAAGAAATAGATATATTAAAATATATAAATTCACAAACTAAAAAATATGAACAAAAGGAAATAGCTACGATAGATACAAATACTTACATAGAACAGATATATAAAGAAAATATAAAACAGGACATAACTAAAAACTTGGAAGAAAAAGGATATAAAATAAAAAAAATTGAAGCTGAAATAGAAACAGAAGAAATAGATTATGGAAAAATAAAAAAATTGAAAATAGGAATAGTAAAAGAAAATAAAAACATAGAACCTGTTGAGATTTCAGTAAATAAAGAAGACAAAACTAAGGAAGAAAATATATCACAAGAAGAAGTGTTGAACATAAAAACTTTTTTAGAAACCACATATGGAGTGAATCAAAAAGATATCATTATAAATTAGAAAGGATAAAAAAATGCTAAAGAATAAAATAAAAAGTCTTGTAATAAGGAAAACGACAGAAGGAAACAATAAAAAAACAATAGAAAATTTAGTTGTATTTTTAGTATTATTAATAGTTACTATAATAGCAATCAATGTAATATGGGGAAAAGAAGAAAAACAAGAAAATAAAAATGAACCTAATACAGAATATAAAGTATTAGCGGAAAATATAAAAAGTGAGAATATAGAAGAAACAGGTGCATATAATTTAGAACAAGAGCTAGAGGACATATTGTCAAAAATAGATGGAGTAGGTAAAGTAAAAGTATTAATTACATATTCTGAAAGCAATCAAATAGTTGCAATGTATAATGAAAATAAGAATGTAAGTGTCACAGAAGAAAGCGATTCAGAAGGGGGAACACGAACGATAGAGTCAACAGACTCAAATAAAGAAATAATTTTAGATGGCTCAAATAATCCAGTTACAGAAAAAGTAGTAATGCCAAAAATAGAAGGGGCAATAATTATAGCAGAAGGTGGAGGAAATGCAAATTTAAAAGCAAATATAATTCAAGCAGTATCAGCAGTTACAGGTATTGCGGCACATAAAGTTCAAGTATTTAAGATGGACGGAGGAAAGATATAAAATGAAAGTGTTAAAAAAGAACCAGTTAATAGTATTGGTAATATCGCTAATGTTAATGACAGCAGGATATCTAAACTTTACAAATAAAGAAATAAAAAAGGAACAAATATCGGCATTAGGAGATGCAACTTTAGTAAGTGGTAATGCAATTATAGAAGAAAAAGAGGAAAATGCAATAATTGAAAATAAAACAGAAGAAAATGAAGCTTCAGAAACTAATGAAATTGAGAATAATATATTAAATAATGAAAATAATAATATAGCTACAATCAATCAAATGGAAGAAGAAAGCTATTTTGTAAAATCAAAATTAGAAAGAGAAAATATATATTCACAGATGCTAGAAACATATCAAGAAATATATAACAACGCAAATGCAACAGCAGAACAAAAAAAAGAAGCAATAGATAAAATTACAGAAATAAATAACAGGAGAAACTCCGTGATGATAGCAGAAAATTTAGTACAGGCAAAAGGATTTAAAGATATTGTAATATTTACAAATGAAAATAGTATAAGTGTAATAATAAAAGCAGAAATATTAGAAGCGGAACAAATTGCACAAATACAAAATATTATATCAAGGGAACTAAATGTTGGAGCAGAAATGATAAATATAAGTACAAAATAGCATAAGGCTGAGCAATTAAAATGTTAATAATTTAATAAAAAATAAATGTAAAAATTAGGCGGAAAAAGAAAATAAGTGGCGAATATATAAATAGTACATACAATAAAGAATGTACAAAATAACTTTGGAAGGCGGTGCACACATGCAAATAACAGACGTACGTTTAAGAAAAGTAAATTCAGAAAACAGAATGAAAGCTGTTGCTTCTGTAACATTCGATAACGAATTCGTAATTCACGATATTAAAGTTATCGAAAGCCAAAATGGATTATTCATAGCTATGCCAAGTAGAAAAACTCCAAACGGAGAATTCAAAGATATAGCTCATCCAATTAACGCTGAAACAAGGGAGAAAATCCAAGCATCTATATTAGAAGCTTACAATTCTCCAGATGCTGAAACAGCTGAATAATAATAAAAAACAAAAAAGCACTGTTAAAAAGTGCTTTTTTGTTTGTGACATAACAGACGAAGGAGTCGTACCTTTAATAGTACGACTCCTTCGCTGCCGAAGATTAGCAAATCTCCTTGACAAACTGGATGGTGTGATCTTCGGGATGATAGCAGGTGATGAACGGCACTGCATAGGTGGAGAGAATAGCCTTGATGGTGTTGTTCATTTTGAGGGTAGCCTCGTCCTTGTCGTTCTTAGAAAGGAAAAGCGAGGTAAAAAGAACAGCACCGCTCTGGGCGTCTCGGATCCGGTCAATATCCTGCTGCTGGATGCCTACAGGCATCCGAGGGTCTACGCGAATTTGCATGATATTCATGAAGAGGGACCTCCAATCATAAGATAATTATATTATAACATAGATTTACATAAAAATCAAAAACTGCAAATTATGACAAACAAAAAGAAGTAAGAAAAATCAATAATAAGTACATTAAATAACTATATATAAATATAAAACAAAATTACAATCTTATAAAATTTCTATTGCCAAATATTACATAATATGATATATTATGTTACAAGAATATTAAAATAATATTACATTTCCCAAAATCCACTTGACATATACTGAAAATGGATTAAAATATATATAGTCAAATTATACGAGGATATATATGAGAGTAATTAGTGGAAAAGCAAGAGGGAAAAAGTTAATTTCATTAGAAGGAATAAATACAAGACCAACATTGGACAGGGTAAAAGAAGCTTTATTTAATATAATACAATTTAAAGTGGAAGATATGAATATATTAGATTTATTTGCTGGAAGTGGAGCATTAGGAATTGAAGCTTTAAGTAGAGGTGCAAAAACAGCTACATTTTGTGATAATTCTCATGATGCAATACAAGTAATAAAAACTAATATAGAAAGCACAAGAAACGTAGAAAGCTCAATAGTAATTAACAAAGATTATAGCTTGGCACTAAATTCTTTATCAAAACAAAATAAGAAATTTGATATAATTTTTTTAGATCCGCCATATAAAACAGACTTTGGAATAAAATCATTAGAGGCAATAATTAAACTAAATATACTAGCAGAAGAAGGAATTATAGTATTAGAAACAGATGATGAAAAAAAGGAACAAGAAATAGAAGATATCAAAGGACTAGAAGTTTTTGATAAGAGAAAATATGGCAAAGTAATGCTCATATTTATTCGAAAGGAGTAGTAAGATGGAAATCTTTACACTATTGGATACATTAGAGGATATATTAGATAAAAGTAAACATGTACCTTTTACAGAGAAAGGAATAGTAGACAAAGAGGAAATATTAGAAATAATACAAGAAATAAGATTAAAACTTCCAGATGAACTAAAACAAGCAAAATGGATAAAAGAAGAAAGAGGAAGGATACTACAAGAAGCTGAAAAAGAAGCTGATGATATAGTGAGAGAAGCAGAAAATAGAATAATTTCAATGATAGATGAGCATGAAATAACGAGAAAAGCCTATGACCAAAAAGCAGAGATAATAGAAACTGCAAATGAAATGTCAAGAGAAATAACAAAAGGAACAAAGGACTATGCAGATGGAATTTTAGAAAATCTAGAAAATGCAATAAATGATATAAATATATCTATAGCAAAAGCATTAGAAACTATAGAACAAAATAGAAATGAACTTAAATAAAAATATCTGAAAGTCAGAAAAGTTGAGAATTACTATTCTGACTTTTTTTAAGTAAAATGCTATGGGGGATAGAAATGGGAAGAAAAAAGAAAAAACAAAAATCAAATTTAGATTTACAAGTAGCAATATTATTCATAGCAAGTATAGTACTTGCAATATTAATATATGGAAAACCAGGAGTAATAGGACAAAATGTAATACCACAGTTAGAAAATGCAATAGGATGGATTCAATATTTTGTTCCAATAGCGATATTTACAATAGCTGTACATTTGGCATGTGAAGAAGATAAAAGAACATTAGGAATAAAGATTTTGCAATATTTAACATTAACAGTGGCAGTGACAATAATTATAACTGTATTCAATGGAGATACAGGAACAATAGGAAAAAGTATTACTAATTCACTTGTTAATTTAGTGGGAAGAGCAAGTTCAGTAATTTTATCACTAGGTGTTATAGTAATACTATCAATATTCATGTATGGAATAAAACCAGCAGAAATCGTAAGAGAAATAGTAGAAGAAAGAAAAGAAAATATAAATAACAGACCACCAAGAGAACCACGAGAAAAAATAGTAGAACAAAAACCAGCAAAGCGTAAAAAGAGATCTTCTATAGATATTGATATAGGTGAAGATGAAGAGGAAGATATGGCAATTAATCCAGAACCTAAAATTTCTGGTTTAAAAGAAAGATTTAAAGAGAGACAATTGACTAAAAAGGAATTAAAAGAATTAGAAAGACAAGAAGCCGAAAAGTTAGATAATGAAATAAATATAAAAATGCCAGAAGAAGATGGAGAGTTGTTCAAGAAGGCTGAAGAAGAAAAAGAAGATAAAACAAAACAAGTTTTAACATTAGAACATACATTAACAGTAGAAGATCAAAACTATGAGTTTCCTCCAATAGAACTTTTAAGTGAAGGTCAAATAACAGCAAAAAATAGTAAAAAAGCGATTGCAGATACAGCAAGCAAACTTCAAAGAACTTTACATAGCTTCGGAGTAGCAGCAAAGGTTGAAAATGTGTCAGTAGGACCAACAATAACACGTTATGAACTAAAACCAGCAGAAGGTGTAAGAGTAAGTAAAATAGCAAATTTATCTGATGATATTGCACTTAACTTGGCAGCAGAAACAATAAGAATAGAAGCACCAATACCAGGAAAACAAGCAGTAGGAATAGAGATACCAAACAAGGAAAAAAATATGGTATCATTAAGAGAAATTATAGAAGATGATAAATTTCAATCATCAAAATCTAAATTATCATTTGCAGTTGGAAAAGATGCAGCAGGAGAGACAATTGTTACAGACATAGCAAAAATGCCTCATGTACTTATTGCAGGTAGTACAGGATCAGGAAAGAGTGTATGTATTAATACATTAATAACAAGTATTATATATAAAGCAAAGCCAAGTGAAGTAAAATTAGTTATGGTTGACCCTAAAGTAGTTGAATTATCAGTATATAATGGAATACCACACTTATTAATTCCAGTTGTAACAGATCCAAGAAAAGCCGCAGGAGCATTAGCGTGGGCAGTGCAAGAAATGGTAAATAGATATCATTTATTTGCAGAGAAAAATGTAAGAGATATTTCAGGATATAATGAAGCGTTAGAAAGAGAAGGCGTTGAGGAAAAACTACCACAAATAGTAATAATTATAGATGAGTTAGCAGATTTAATGATGGTAGCAGCAAAAGATGTTGAAGATGCAATTTGTAGATTAGCACAAATGGCAAGAGCAGCAGGAATGCATTTAGTAATAGCAACACAAAGACCATCTGTAGACGTAATTACAGGTGTTATCAAAGCAAATATAGCAAGTAGAATTGCATTTGCAGTAACATCAGGAGTGGACTCAAGAACAATATTAGATTCGATAGGAGCAGAAAAACTGCTAGGAAAAGGAGATATGCTGTTTTATCCTTCAGGGGCTATGAAACCGCAAAGAGTACAAGGAGCATTTGTATCAGATAGTGAAGTGGAAAAAATAGTTACATTCTTAAAAAACAACGGTGGACCAACATATAGCGAAGATGTCCTAGAAAAAATAGAAAAAGCAAATTCATCAGATATGGAACTAGATAAAGACGAAGATGATGATACAGATGAGCTATTAATGGAAGCAATACAAATGTGTGTAGATATGGGACAGGCGTCAGCTTCAGCTTTGCAAAGAAGATTTAAAATAGGCTATACAAGAGCAGGAAGAATAATAGACCAAATGGAAGAAAGAGGAATAATATCTGGATATGAAGGAAGCAAACCTAGAAAAGTATTAGTAACTAAAGAAAGATGGGAAGAATTAAAAATGGCAAAACCAACACCAGCCCAAGAAAACGAACAAAGTGAGAGCTAAAAAAACAATATAGATGGGCATTGACTTAAACCAAATATAGAATAGTAGGGGTGATTTTAATCACCCGAAACTGCGAAGAATTTACCAAAAATATTTGAAAATAAAAACATTACCCCCTTTGATAAAGGGGATTTTTAAAATAACAAAAAGGAGAAAATAAAATGCGAAAAAAGGTTTCCTTTGTTACATTACGGTTGTAAAGTAAACCAATATGAAACAAATGCAATGATACAAAAATTTATTGAAAATGGTTATAATATAGCACATGAAGGAGAAAAAAGCGATATATGTGTTATAAATACATGCACAGTTACAAATATGGCAGATAAAAAATCAAGGCAAATAATAAGACACATAAAACAGTTAAATGAAAATGCATTAATAGTAGTAACAGGATGTTACGCACAAGTAAATAAAGAAAGTTTAGAAAAGATAAAAGAAATAAATTTAATTATACCAAATAATGAAAAACAAAATATAGTATCAATTGTTGAAAATAAACTAAATAGTGATAATACAAAACCAATAGAAGAAGAAAAGGAATTTGCAGAATTTGGAAAAATAACATATACAGAAAAAACAAGAGCAGTAATAAAAGTACAAGATGGCTGTAATAACTTTTGTTCATATTGTATAATTCCATATGCAAAAGGTAGAGTTAGAAGCAGAAAACTAGAAAATGTAATAGCTGAAATAAAAGAGATAGTAGAAAAAGGAATAAAAGAAGTAGTAATAACAGGAATTCATGTAGCATCATATGGAAAAGATTTTAAAAACGATATAAGACTGATAGATTTATTAGAAGAAATAAATCAAATAGAAGGATTAAAAAGAATAAGACTAGGTTCATTAGAACCAAAGATAATAACAGAAGACTTCGTGAAGAGGCTAAAAAAATTAGATAAAATATGTAATCACTTTCATTTATCATTACAAAGTGGATGTGATGAGACTTTAAAAAGGATGAATAGAAAATATACAACAGAAGAATTTGAAAAGGGAGTAGAAATATTAAGAAATAACTTTCAAGATGTAGCATTAACAACAGATATTATAGTGGGGTTTCCCCGGAGAAACAGAAGAAGAATTTAATACAACATATAAATTCTTAGAAAAAATAAAATTTAGTAAAATGCATGTATTTAAGTATTCAATAAGAGAAGGAACTGTGGCTGCCAAAATGAAAAATCAAATAGATGGAAATATAAAAGAACAAAGAAGTGAAAGATTAATAAAACTTTCAAATAATAATGAAACAGAATTTATGAAAAAAAGCATAGGAAAAACATTAGAAGTATTATTCGAAGAAAAACAAGAAAATGGATATACTGAAGGACATACAACTAATTATATTGTAATAGAAGCAGAAGGAGAAAATCTAGAAAATACAATACAGAAAGTGAAAATAGATACGATAGAAGGAAATATTTTAAGAGGAAAAATATTGTAACATACTTGTAATAAAATAGTAATTTAAATGTCACAAAAATAAACAGAAAAACACTTGATTAATATGACAAATTATGATATAAATTAACATATTAAAAGAAGAGATTATACAAAATATATTTACAAAAGAAGGGTCTTTAAAACAAAGGGAGGAAAAACAATGAAAAAGATATCAAAATTCATTCCAATGGACGGAACAGAAGAAAATGCAGGAGGAATAGGAGGAACAACTACAGGTGGATATGAAACGGGAACTACAGGAGTAGGAACAACAGATGAAGGAGAGTCAACATTTAGAGTATGTGGAAGCTCAACAAACTTACCAGCAAAACAAAAAGGCTTTTTCTCAAAATTAAAATCAATATTATTCTATGAAATAAAAGTAGAATTAACACCATATCAACAAAAAGTAGAAGATGAAATAAATGAGTTTTTACACCAAGAAGTAACATGGCAAGGATTTAAGAATTTCTTATTCCAAGACATATCATTTTCAAAAAAAGGAAAAACAAGAACATAAGTAAAAACGAACCACATAAATATATGTGGTTTTCTTTTTGTAAAAAATGTGCTATTGTGCTATAATAAATAGAAAATTATGTAGATTAAAGAAGGCGAATATATGAGTTCAATAGATGATTATGTAGAAAAAGTAAAAAAAGAAACAGAAGGTTTCAGTGAAGAGGAAATGATAAGACACATATACATAGACTTGGGAAAAAGATTAGCCTTTAATCTTAAATTTTATTTAGGAAATAGTAAGGCAAAGCAACAAGTGTATTCACATAGCACAAAAGCTAGGGCTGGTGAAGCACTAGACCAAAATATTATAATTTGTAAAGACTCTTCATATATAATGGAAGCTGTGTTAACGAAATTAGGAGTAAATATAATAACAATTGTTGCACCAAGTGATGATAGGAAATGTGCGCATGTATATAATATAGTAAAACCAAAGAATGGAAAGAAACCATATGTATTAGATTTACAAGTTGATATGGAAAATATACAAGCACATATGAGAACGACAGAATTCGGAAAAACAGCAGGAGAAAGTAATAGAACAATAACGAGAGATGAATTAGAAGAAATAGATTTAAAAATAGGATATATAACAAAAAAAGATTATTATACTGATGAGTATATAGACCTATTAAGATTAAATACATCAATGTTTGCAGACTTTGGAGAAAGAATGCAATTTATTTTAGAAAATATAGATATAATGAATAATAAAAATATGGGTTATGCTGAAAGAGTAAAGCATCATGATACAATACTTAGTAAGCTACTTTCTTTTGAAGAATTTTTAAGAATTAAACAAATAGATTGTTATAAAGAAGAAAATGGAAATAGAAATCACATAAGTTGTATAACAGTAGAAGAACCAAAAAAAGAAAAAGCAATATACCTATTTTCAGTAGAAGACAATCAATACAAAAGAGTTTCAATAGAAGAACTTGCAAAACAAGTTGAAGATGGCTTAGTAATTTTAAGACCAATACCAGAATTAAAAAAAATCATGAAAAAAAGACCTGAAACTCCAGGAGAAGAAGGAAGATAAGAAAATTAAAAAATATCTACTTTATATTAGTAGATATTTTTTTATAATTTTATTCTGATACATTAGAAACTTCGTTAGATTCATTAACTTCATCTTCTGGTACAGTATTCTCAGAAGAAATGTTTTCATCAGTTGGATTAGTTACTAGGTTTGATATATCAATAGATTCAATATTATCATCAACAGGGTATTGAAGTTGTGAGTTAGGATCATTCTTAGCTTCAGTTTCATCTAATTTTTTTTCATAATATACAGCCATAAAAGCAGCTGCAGTAACAAATATAATTGCAATAACTGCGATTATAGTTACAAATGTTGGTAAAGTCATTGTAAGAATTTTTCTACCATTTGCATCTCTACGATCTCCTTTACGTCTATCTTTTTCTCCTACACGTCTATCTTTTTGTCTTCTGTCCTCTGCCATATATAAATCATCTCCTTTGTAAAATATATTATATAATATCATTGAGAAACTAAAAAGTCAATATTATAATTTCAAACAAGCTGTAAAAAATTGACAAAAGATTTTACAGATGCTATAATTAATTTATGTAAAACTATTTATTTTACATCAATAAAGCAAAAATGTCAATATAAAAGTGAAAATATATTTTAAAATTTCACTATTAATATTTTACAAAAGTAGAAAAGAAGAGGTGATTTTTATGATGAAAAATAGAAAGGTATATTCAAGACTTTCGATATTAGTTATCATAATTTTATTGCTAGCAGGAACACAAGTTTTAGCAGTAACACTAAATAGAGTAACAAATGTAAAAGCAAAACCAACGGCAAATGCAGTAACAGTAACATGGAATAAAGTTACTAATGCAAAAGAATATGAAGTGTCAATATATATTCCAGGAATAGGGTATGTACCACAACCAAGAGTTAAGACAACATCTAAATATATATCAGGATTAGATAAAGGAGAAACATATAAAGTAAAAGTAAGAGCAATAAGTGGTTCAAGTAGCGGACAATATTCAACAGAAGTATCATTTAGAACATCAAATAGCTCTTCAAGTGGTGGAAGCTCATCAAGTAGTTCAAAACCAGCAAGAGTAACAGGATTACGTACAACAAGAGTAACGAACGATGCAGTAACACTTACATGGAATAGATCAAGTGGAGCAACAGGATATAAAGTATATGTATATATACCAGGAATGGGATATACATATGTACAAAATGTAACAGGAACAACAGCAACAGTAACAGGATTTAGATCAGTAACAGGAAATGAAAACGGATTAAATTATAGAGCAAAAATAATAGCATTTAATAGTAGCGGGGATGCAGCAGAATCAGCAGAAGTAAACTTTAGAACACCAAGAAGTTCTTCAAGTGGAGGAGGAACATCAAGTAGCTCAAAACCAGCAAAAGTAACAGGATTAAAAACAACAAATATAACAAATAATACAGTATCACTTGCATGGAATAGTGTATCAGGAGCAACAGGATATAAAGTATATATAGAAGTTCCAGGATATGGATATTCATATATAGGACTAATAAATAAAACATATGTAACAATAACAGGACTAGACTCAATAACAGCATATAAATCAGGTTCAAATATTAGAGCAAAAGTAATAGCAACGAATTCAGCAGGAGATGCACCAGAAGCATTAATAACATTTAAAGCACCAGCAAGTGGAGGAGGAACATCAAGTAGTTCAAGACCAACAAAAGTAACAGGATTAAAAACAACAAATATAACAAATAATGCAGTATCACTTGCATGGAATAGTGTATCAGGAGCAACAGGATATAAAGTATATAT